>CALAGQ010000105.1 GCA_937891765.1 uncultured Nitrospina sp. | reverse complement strand
CGTAACAAGGTAGCCGTAGGGGAACCTGCGGCTGGATCACCTCCTTTCAAGGAAGCGTTGGTTTTGGAGCTTGCTCTAGAACTTATGCTTATTCCTTTAGAAGACACTAAGCGCTTTTATTTGCAGTCGGCGCCGTCCTCGCATCCCTTCTTATTTGAGTGACAGAGGATTGAAATCTTTTGTCGCTTGATTTTAGAGACCCGAGACCAGGGAGCGGTTGTTTCCGTTCTCTCGTCCTCAGTATCGGGCCTGTAGCTCAGTTGGTTAGAGCGCGCGCTTGATAAGCGTGAGGTCGGTAGTTCGAGTCTACCCAGGCCCACCAATTTTTTTGTGCCTGGGTTGAGGAGACTGTCCTCTGCGAGGGGCCGTAGCTCAATTGGGAGAGCGCCTGCTTTGCAAGCAGGAGGTCGTCGGTTCGATTCCGTCCGGCTCCACCAGAGCCCGGATGATGAACGAACTTGATCTCTAAGTAAGAAGGATATACGAATACCCCGCGACTTGTGCGGGCTTGTTTTATGAGATTGTGAATAGGATTCTGGCTTCCATCGATTGGCCTTCGGGCGGTTGATAGGAAGTTCCCAATGAATTTTTGATTTTGTATCTGAAGTTCGTGCGGAAGAGTTTACCGAGACCCATGCTTGGGTCGAGGCAAGCGCGACCGCGCGCCGGCGATCGTTCGCCGTAGCCAAGCGGCCTTAGGGCCGCGCCCGGCAACTGAGGGGCAAAACAAAGATTCGCTGGCAGTGTTTTTCCGCTTGGGTATAGCTGAGCGTTGTGAGTGGGTGTGATGTCATCTGACTTCATCCCTGCGCATGACGAACTAGATTCAAGTATGAGAAGGGCGTTTGGTGGATGCCTTGGCATCGAGAGGCGATGAAGGACGTGGCACTCTGCGAAAAGCCCCGGGGAGGTGGGAGCAACCTTTGATCCGGGGATATCCGAATGGGGCAACCCGGCGCATTTAGCGTCATCCCTAACTGAATACATAGGTTAGGGAAGCAAACCTGGTGAACTGAAACATCTCAGTAACCAGAGGAAAGGACATCAACCGAGACTCCGTTAGTAGTGGCGAGCGAACGCGGACCAGGCCAGTGGCCTATTTGTAAGAACCGGAACCGTCTGGAAAGTCGGGCCATAGCGGGTGATAGCCCCGTACGGGTAGAAAGCAGATAGGTCCTCGAGTAGGGCGGGACACGTGAAATCCTGTCTGAACGTAGGGGGACCACCCTCTAAGCCTAAGTACTCCTTAGTGACCGATAGTGAACAAGTACCGTGAGGGAAAGGTGAAAAGCACCCCGATAAGGGGAGTGAAACAGACCTGAAACCGAATGCTTACAAGCAGTGGGAGCACCCTTGAGGTGTGACCGCGTACCTTTTGTATAATGGGTCAGCGACTTAATTTTACGAGCAAGCTTAAGCCGTTAGGTGTAGGCGCAGCGAAAGCGAGTCTTAATAGGGCGCATGAGTTCGTAGGATTAGACCCGAAACCGAGTGATCTAGCCATGGGCAGGTTGAAGGTGCAGTAACATGCACTGGAGGACCGAACCCACCTATGTTGAAAAATGGGGGGATGACCTGTGGCTAGGGGTGAAAGGCCAATCAAACTCGGAAATAGCTGGTTCTCCGCGAAATCTAT
>CALAGQ010000104.1 GCA_937891765.1 uncultured Nitrospina sp. | reverse complement strand
GATCGGTTTTTTCGGTTCCTTTAGGGAGAGGATCGGTTTTTTCGGTTTCCTTAGAAGGAAGATTATTTTTTTCAGCTTCCTTTGTGGTGTCTTTAAACTGAGCTAATATTTCCGATCCCTCGTCGTTGTCGTCCTGACCAGTGTCAGTAGCGGGATTTTTTATGACCACTTCATCAGACCGACGTACCTGGGAATCTATTTTGGCTTGGAGATTGGCGTTCTTAGCGAGTTCTTTTTGCGCCGAAGCGTTTTGCAGTGACTGTAATTGATCGAGAAGGGCTTTCGCTTGGGCATCCGTCAAACCAGACTGCTTTAGAAGGTCAACAGCCTCTCCTTTATTTTGCTGAAGTCTGGCGATAAGGTTTGCCGGAGTGATTTCTTCACCGGTACCCGTCTGATTTAGATTTAAAGCCTGAGCCAGCGACTGCAGCAAGCCCTCCATATCGGTGTCACCATTCAAACCGAGCGAATTCAGCAAAGCCTCAAACTGGGCTTGACTGATATCCAGCTGTTGCAATTGGGCGGCAAGAACTTCCGTGCCCTCGATGACTGAATCCTTGCTCACGGTTTCGGGTGCCGATTGCGGCTTGCTATCGGTTGGAGTGGACACCTCCTGATAACCCGAATCATCTTTAGTGCGCGTTTCTGTCTTGGTTTTAGGGGATTGGGTTTTTCCGGCCTGAGTATCGTTTTGGTTTTGCGGCGAATTTTCTTGGGATGGTTTTTGGGTTGACTCCACCTTCTGCGCGGCGGTGTCCATGAAATCTTTAAAGCCATTGTCATTCGCCCGGTCCCGAGTAGGAGCAGTAGGCTCTATCGGGGCTTTGGCGGCGAATATGGCTAATGTGGCGTTAGCGGGCATTTTAAATTTCCGTTCAAGTTATATAAATAAGTTCCTGCACCCATCTCTTCAGCAAAACCGGTGCCAAAAGCTGAAGGGGGCTTCAAACAGGTTTAGTTATAGTGGTTTACACGTTTCAGGGTGGGCGGATTTCACTCCTCCCAATCAGGCAAAAACTGCCCTTGGGAGAAAAAAAATCCCGATCCGCCTGTTGCAGTTCCCGGCATTGCGACCCGTACTTTTAATAGGCTTCGTCTCGCTCAGGTAACAACTTTGTCAAGATTTACAATGGGCGGCTAGATGCGCTTTTAAAATGCTCAATTTGGGTGTAACATGAGATTTAACAACTCGTTTAAACATTAAAGTTTCAAGGGAAAACGTATTCATGGCCATTCGTCAAAAACTTAAATTGGGTGATGTTCTGGTGAAAGCCGGGGCAATAACGGAAGAACAGTTAATCCAAGCCCTTGCCGAGCAGAAGCAAAAAGACGTCCCACTGGGAAAAGCACTGGTGCTGTTGGGGTTTATCACTGAAGAAAAATTCCTCAATAGTCTGGCGGAGCAATTAAAAATCCCTTATCTGGATATGCAGGATGTAAAAATTTCGCAGAATGCGATTCGCAAGGTTCCGGAATCGATTGCCCGGAAACACCGAATCATTCCTATAGACATTGAAAACGGTATGCTGAAGCTGGCAATGGCGGACCCGCTGAATATTTTTGCCATTGATGAGGTGACGATTCAATCGGGAATGGATGTGATCACGGTGCTGGCGGCGGAATCGGATATCGAAAGGGCCATTCAGGAAGAATATGGTGTCGCGGCTTCCATCAAGGCGGCGGTTACAAGTCTGGGAATACAGGATAAGAAAAAGGAAGATGCCCAGCAAATCGTATCCGGTGGAGGAAC
>CALAGQ010000103.1 GCA_937891765.1 uncultured Nitrospina sp. | reverse complement strand
ACGACAATAAGCAAACTATCGAGAAAAAACTGCCCACCGATAGCCTGCGCGGTTTCAAGGCGATGTATCTGGATACAGCACAAGAACTAAAGCGAAAACAGGGCAAGAGCAACGATGCAGAAGACCCAGTTCAACAACTGGAATTCGATCTGGTGCTGTTTTCTTCAGCAATTATCGACTACGACTACATCATGGCGCTGATCGCTAAATCCACCCAGAAAACCGGCAAACAGAAGATGACCCGCGCACAACTGATCGAACTGATCAGTTCCCATGCCAACCTGATGGAAGAGCGTGAAGACATCATCGCCTATATCAACAGCCTGAAAGCCGGCGAAGCCCTCAACGAAAAAGAGATCCGCGAAGGTTATCAGGTCTTCAAAGCCCAAAAGGCCGCCGAGGAGCTATACCATATCGCCAACAAACACGACCTGCAAACCGAAGCACTGCAAGGATTTGTCGATGCCATAGTTAACCGCATGATCTTCGACGGTGAACAACTCACCGACCTACTGGCGCCACTGGAACTGGGTTGGAAAGGGCGGCGAGTGGCCGAACTGGCGCTAATGGAAGACCTGTTGCCCTATTTGCAAAAACTGGCCGAAGGGCGCGAGATTTCGGGATTGAATGCTTATGAGTAAGCAAGACAAAAAAGGGTTAGTGCCGGCATTGCGGTTTCCTGAGTTTCGGGAAGAGGATGAATGGGAGAGCGAATCTTTTGACAAAATCTATTCGTTTAAGACGACTAACTCGCTTTCAAGAGATAAGCTCAACTACGAAGAAGGCACAGTTAAGAACATACATTACGGTGATATTCACACCAAATTTTCTACTCTATTTGATATTGAGAAAGAGGCGGTGCCTTACATAAATCCAACTGAATCTTTAGAAAAGATAAAACCAGAGTCTTACTGTGTTGAAGGCGACATGATCTTCGCTGATGCATCTGAAGATATGGATGATATAGGTAAGAGTATAGAAATTGTTCACCTCAATAATGAAAAACTTCTTTCAGGATTGCATACGCTGTTAGCACGGCAAATAGAAAAGAAGCTAATAATCGGATTTGGCGGTTATCTTTTTAAGTCAAACCTGATTCGTGAGCAAATTAAAAGGGAATCGCAAGGAGCTAAAGTATTAGGGATTTCTGTAGGACGACTTTCATCTATTGATATGGGTTATCCTGTTGATGAAAAAGAACAACAAAAAATCGTCGATTGCCTCACTTCCATCGACGAGTTGGTCACCGCCCAAACCCAAAAACTCGATCACCTCAAAGCCCTCAAAAAAGGCATGATGCAGCAGCTATTCCCCGCCGAAGGCGAAACCATGCCCGAACTGCGTTTTCCTGAGTTTAGGGATAAGAGGGAGTGGGAAGAAGCTAGACTTGGCGATAAAGAAATTTCTGATTTCATTAAAGATAGAATTCCATTAAATCAAATTGATATAGAGAGCTATATCAGCACAGTAAACTTGCTGCCTGATTACGCTGGTGTTAAGACTGCAACCAAGTTGCCACCTTCTGGATCATTTACACAATTCAGGAAAAATGACGTTTTAATTTCAAATATTCGACCTTATTTAAAAAAGGTCTGGCAAGCACGAATGGATGGTAGTGCTTCAAATGATGTAATAGTTATCCGGGCAAAAAATAAAATCATAGATGATTTCTTGATATATATATTGAAGAACGATGACTTTATTAATTACGTTATGAAAGATGCTAAAGGAGTGAAAATGCCAAGAGGCGATATATCTTCAATGAAGAAATACCCTTTATATTATCCATCGAAAAACGAACAACAAATAATCGCCGATTGCCTCACTTCCATCGACGCGCTAATCACAGTCCAGGCCCAAAAAATTGAGGCTCTGAAGGCCCATAAAAAAGGTTTGATGCAAAAGCTTTTCCCAGCAAGGGATGAGGTGATTGTATGAGCAATAAACCAAAAATTTATCGCTATAAAATCCTCCGCAATGTTGTCACGCGATTAAGGGACGATCTACGTATAAAAGATAATGGCGGTTTCGATTTTGTTTTGCTTTTTGCTTATAACGGCACAGGTAAAACGCGCCTGTCTATGGAGTTTAAAGATGCTGGAAAGCGTAAAAGAGGTATTGAACGAGATACACTTTATTTTAATGCATACACTGAGGATTTGTTCTCCTGGGATAACGATTTAGAAAATGATCAAGATCGCGCACTAATAATAAACGCAGATTCAAAGTTTTTTGACGGTTTTAAACAACTGGCATTAGAGGGCCGTATTTTTTCTTACCTTGAACGCTATGCCACATTCAATTTCAAAATAGATTACAGCAACTGGAAGGTTGTTTTTAGTCAGGAAGTTAGCAATCCAAAATACAGGCCAGACTCTCAAGAACCTGAGACAGTTATTGAAAACAATATAAAAATATCCCGCGGTGAAGAAAATATCTTTATTTGGTGCATATACCTCGCAATCTGTGAATTAGTGTTGGATGGATCTGAGGCATATGACTGGGTGAAGTTCTTCTACATTGATGACCCGGTTTCATCATTAGATGACAACAATACCATAGCGATTGCCAGTGATTTATCCAAGCTACTAAAGAAAGGCGAAGGTAGCCAGATTAAGACGGTTATATCTTCGCATCACAGTTTGTTTTTTAACGTTATGTGTAACGAGTTGAAAAAAACATCGAATAAAGCATATTTTTTACATCAAAGTAATAGTGATGGTTTTTATACTCTCCGTACTACCGATGAGACGCCATTTTTTCATCATGTTGCTATGCTTGCCGAACTACAGAAAGCGACTGAAACTGGAAAGCTCTACACACATCATTTCAATATGCTACGTAGTATTTTAGAAAAAACGGCAACATTTTTTGGTTTTAAGGATTTTTCTGATTGTATACATGGGCTTGATGATGAAGTTCTTTTTTCTCGCGCGTTAAACCTGCTAAGTCACGGAAAGCATTCCGTATTCGATCCAAGTGAGATGAATGATGATAATAAGCAGCTGTTTCAAAACATTCTAAGTGGATTTCTTGAGAGCTATAGCTTCGACTTGCCATAACTCAAGGGTTTAAAAATTTATTAAGTGGACTATAGTATGACGAAAGAAGAACTCAACCAACTCGGTAAAACCCTCTGGGGAATTGCAGATCATTTACGCGGCGCGATGAATGCTGACGATTTCCGCGACTATATGCTGTCGTTTCTGTTTCTGCGTTATCTCTCGGATAATTACGAAGCGGCGGCGATGAAGGAGCTGGGCCGAGATTATCCAACACTTAAAGAGGGAGATCGCCGTACACCGCTGGAGATCTGGTACGATGAGAATACCGGTGATGTAGTCGATTTTGAAAAACAGATGCGCCTCAAGGTACATTATGTAATCGAGCCGAGTCATCTATGGAGCAGCATCGCCGAGATGGCGCGAATGCAGCATTCCGATTTATTGGAAACCCTGTGGAATGGTTTTAAGTATATTGAAGAAAAATCATTCGAAAGTGCTTTTCAAGGCTTGTTCTCCGAGATCAATCTGCACTCGGAAAAGCTAGGCAAGAAGCCATCAGACCGCAACGCAAAACTCTGTACCATTATTCAGAAAATTGCTGAGGGCATCTCTCAGTTCAGCACCGATACAGATATTCTGGGCGATGCCTATGAGTACCTGATCGGCCAGTTCGCCGCTGGTTCCGGTAAAAAGGCGGGGGAGTTCTATACCCCACAACAGATCTCCAGCATTCTTTCTGCCATCGTCACGTTGGACAGCCAGGAGCCAGCCACCGGCAAAAAGAAAAAGCTCAATCAGGTGTTCGATTTCGCCTGTGGCTCCGGCTCGTTATTGCTCAATGTGCGTAAACAGCTACGTAAAGAAGGCGGAACAATAGGAAAGATTTTCGGGCAGGAAAAAAATATCACCACCTACAACCTTGCACGTATGAACATGCTGCTGCACGGAGTTAAAGATACCGAGTTCGAGATTCACCATGGCGACTCACTATTGAACGATTGGGATATATTGAACGAAATGAACCCCGCCAAAAAACTGCAATTCGATGCGGTGGTGGCCAATCCACCTTTCAGCTACCGCTGGGAACCGAACGATGCACTGGGCGAAGATTTTCGTTTTAAAAGCTACGGCCTTGCCCCAAAGTCCGCCGCAGATTTCGCCTTTCTATTGCATGGCTTCCACTTCCTAAGTGACAGCGGCGTGATGGCGATTATTCTACCCCACGGCGTACTTTTCCGCGGTGGTGCAGAAGCCCGCATCCGCACCAAACTACTCAAAGACGGCCATATCGATACCGTGATCGGACTGCCAGCCAACCTTTTTTTTTCCACTGGTATCCCGGTCTGTATTCTGGTTCTGAAACGATGTAAGAAACCCGATGACGTTCTGTTCATCAACGCCAGTGAACACTTCGAAAAAGGTAAACGGCAAAATAAATTACTACCAGAGAATATTGACAAGATCATTGATACCTACCAGTTCCGCAAGGAAGAAGATCGCTACGCAAAACGAGTATCAATGGAAGAAATCGAAAAGAACGATTACAACTTAAATATTTCCCGTTATGTAAGTACGGCTGTGGCTGATAAAGTCATCGACTTGCAAGCGGTGAATGATGAGATGGTTGTCTTGGAAAAAAATATTGTCGGAGCCACCAACAAACATAATAAATTTCTTGATGAGCTTGGTTTATCTCCCTTGCCAATTGTTAATGAGAAAACTGATACAGACATCCGTAATGGTTAAACCAAGATGAGCTTAAAAATGGAAATAACAGAATGGGCGCAGATAAACAAGCTGAACCCAGAATCTTTCATGCAGGAAATGATAAACACATTTATAGCAATGAACTCTATCGGCATGGACGCGCATAATACTAATGCTGTCGATATCACAAAAGTAACAAGTGGTTTTGTTTACACAATTAAAGTTGAGCGGGTGCGGTCATGACAACGATAGAAAAAGAAAAAGATCCTGAGCAAATATACAGGGATTGCGGGTATACGGACGGTAACTATACATGTAAATGCTCAAGTTGCGGATGTAACTACATGGGTAGTAAACGTTCATATAGTTGTTTTGGCTGCGCTATACAGATAAAGGAGTTTCATCGGGATAAAGAACGGGTTAAGAAAGTGATTAAAAAGAACCAGCCAGGACAGTTAGTCGTATCAAGAACATTTGACGAAATTACGTTATTAGAAATAGGATTGCACAGGGATAATAAGATAACGCTGTCTGGATCAAGAATAGACCAAGTGTTTGCGGCTATTGAAAAGATTAAAAATAAAGGGGTGATGAAATGTCAAAATGTAACCATGTCTGGAGAGACACGCCATATCCAAAGCCAAAAGAAAATAAAATGGAATTATTGGATAGCGTTAAATCAGCAGGAGTAAAGGGTTGGAGGCTTAAAGGAGATGAATTTATTTTTGCGCTATCATTAATAGAAGATGGTGAAATTAAATATTGTGACAAATGCCCTCACAATAAAGCTGTGTTAGTAATAAAAAAGGGCTTGAGAAATTAATCGCAAACCCTTAGTATTTTACTGTCGGAGATATCAACTCCTGCAAATCAGATGAAAAGAACATCGAATTCATAGAAGTATTTTAAATTCCACCATCATCTTTTGCAATAGTTAATTTACTTTTGTTTCCAATCGGAAACTCTTCGACCATTTAGGACGATGTTAAGTACACTGGTTTAATTGTGCCAATTCCATAAAGCAATAAAACATAAAGGCGATTTGAGACCGATCGCAAGGTAAACCAGGTAAATGATGCCGTAATGGGAGTTGACATGCTAATCAGTGACGATGAAATGTTCTGGCAATAACTTTATGTTTTAATTATTTAGGTAATGGATAACCTTGCAGTAATGAATCAAGTTCCTTTGTTAATCCATATATGGCGTCCAAAGGT
>CALAGQ010000102.1 GCA_937891765.1 uncultured Nitrospina sp. | reverse complement strand
ACTGAATTTAAAAACAGATTCGTATTGCGGAATCCATGCAAGTCATCACAACACATTTGAATGCGGACTTTGATTGTCTGGCCTCTATGATGGCGGCGAAAAAGCTATATCCCGAGGCTCATCTTGTCCTCCCGGGGTCTACCGAACGTCTGGTGGAAGATTTTTTGAAAGAGGAGAGTCCTCTTCTTGAATTCACCCGAATTAAGGATATTGCTTTAGACCAGATCCGGCTATTGGTGGTTGTCGACACCCATGCACCGGAAAGAATCGGGGTTTTTGCTCCCTTGATGGATGACCCGCAAGTGGAGGTCCATATCTATGATCACCACTCGGGCCCACAGCCGGAAATTAGAGCTGGTCAGGGAATAATAAAAAAAAGAGGCGCCTCCACCACGATCCTTCATGAAATTTTGTTAGAAAAGAATATGTCTCTAACACCGGAGGAATGCACCTTGATGGTTCTGGGGATTTATCAGGATACGCACTCACTAGTTACCGTCTCGACCACTCCAGAAGATCTGATTGCCGCCGGAGACCTGATTAAAAGAGGAGCGGACTTGAGCCGGGTTTCCAGTTATATGCGGCAAAGGTTGAATTCGGAACAACTTGATATTTTCAATAAACTGGTATCCAGCCTGGAAACTCACCTGATCAACGGAGTTGAGGTCACGCTCACTACGGCATCTTCCGATCATTTTGTCCGGGATCTGGCTTATGTGGTCCAGAATGTTGTAGATATGGAAAACCTTCGTGCGGTGTTCGCGCTGGTGCGGCTGGACAAGAGAATCTATTTGATCGCGCGTAGCAGTATCCCGGAAGTCAATGTCGCTGAACTGGCTCAGGGTTTCGGGGGAGGCGGCCATGAAAGCGCGGCGTCTGCTGCCATTAAAGAACTCACGCTGGCACAGGTTAAGGAAAAACTGCTCGCTGACCTGGAACGCTCTGTTCAACCTTTGAGCCGTATCAGGGATATCATGCATGCCCCTGCCATTTCGGTGGACGTGGACGATACCATTGAAGCCATTGAGAAAAAGCTGACCCATTATAATTTGAACACGCTCCCGGTTCTGGCAGATGAACAACCGGTAGGACTGATCACCCGGCAGATTGTGGAAAAAGCCATTCACCATGCCATGGCAAAGGATCGCGCCGAAGAATTGATGATAAGCCGCTTTGCAGTTACATCTCCCGATGCCTATTTCAAGTCGGTGATTCCTCTTGTGATTGAGGAAAAGCAGAAACTCATTCCCGTTGTCGATTCTGAGAACAGGTTGATCGGCGTGGTGAGTCGGGGCGATCTGCTTCGGGTTCTGCACAATGACATGGCGGCGGAGCCCTCAAGAGTCCAATTCCAAGGGAAGGCAGTCCATAAAAGTCTGAAGAGCCTGATCAAGGAACGGCTGGATAAGGATGTTTTCAAGCATCTTGAGAGCATTGCTCAAATTGGCGATCGTCTGGGCGTATCCGTTTATGCGGTTGGGGGATTTGTCCGGGATCTGCTTTCGAATATCCCGAATCAGGATATTGATATTGTCATTGAAGGGGAGGGGATTCCTTTCGCGGCTTGTCTTGCGGAAGAGTTTGGCGGCAGGGTTAAGTCTCACGAAAAGTTCGGAACATCTGTTGTTATTTTCCCCGACGGCTATCGCATTGATGTGGCCACAGCACGCATGGAGTATTACCAGCATCCCGGTGCCTTACCGACGGTGGAAAAAAGTTCGGTCAAGTCTGACCTTTTCCGGCGCGACTTCACCATAAACAGCATGGCTGTTAAGCTGACCGGTGCCAATGCTTTTTGCCTGATCGATTTTTTTAACGGGGAAAGAGACTTAAGAAGCAGGGAAATCCATGTCCTGCATAGTTTGAGTTTTATTGAGGACCCCTGCCGGTTGTTCAGGGCCATACGGTTTGAGCAGAGATTTGGTTTTGCAATGGGTAAGCAGGCCGAGGCGTTTATGCGAAGCACCATCAAAAAGCGCCTGGTCGATTCTTTAAGCGGAACGCGTCTGTTTAACGAGATCAAGCTATTGCTCAAAGAGAAGCGCCCCATGGATTGCATACGTAGGATGCAGGGGTTCGACCTGTTTCAGTTTATTTCTCCGGAAATGTTGAAAGCCTCCAAAGACCTTGAGGTCCTTGAAAGGCTGGAGTCCGTATTCCCCTGGGCGGATAGGGTCATTGTTCCCGAAAAACCGGAAAACTGGTACGTCTATTTTCTGGGACTGTTTTATTCCCTGGAGGAAGAAGCGTTTTTAAAAGCGGCAGATCGTCTGCACCTGCCAGCTCGAATGAAGAACTCATTGCAAGATGATAGAACTGGCTGTCGGGAAAGTTTGAAACGGCTGACATCCCAAAAGGAATGGGGGCCGAAGGAGATTTACCATACCTTTGCCAACCTTTCTGTGGAAGCGGTTATTTTTTTGGTTGCATTGTCTTCCACGGATCGCCTCAACCAGTATGCGAATATTTATTTTACCCAGTATCAGGGGAAGGCCGTGCCCACATTGACGGGGGACGATCTGGTGGGAATGGGACTGGAACCCGGCCCGGTTTTCCAGTCTGTGCTCAATGCGCTTCGGGAAGCACGGGTGATGGGCAGGGTGAACTCCAGAGAGGAAGAAGTCGCCCTGGTGGAGGAGCAGTTTCTGAAATCCTGAAGCCGAAAACGACTTGGACGTGAGGAGATTTTATTGCAATCTCTTAAACATCGAATTGACCAATTTTTTCTACTGACCCGGAATGGGACGGATATTCCCACTGAAATCAGGGCGGGGCTGGCCACTTTCCTGACCGCGTCCTATATCATTTTTGTCCAGCCTGCTGTCTTGTCCGAGACGGGAATGGATTTCGGGGCCGTGATGACGGCCACCTGCCTTTCTGCCGCTTTGGGGTGTCTGATAATGGGGCTGTGGGCCAATTACCCCATCGCTCTGGCTCCCGGAATGGGGATCAATTTCTACTTCACCTATACCGTCGTCATTGGTCAAGGGATTCCCTGGGAAAAAGCTCTGGGGGCTGTTTTCTGTTCCGGCATTATTTTAATTGTCCTCACCGTTATGCGGGTGCGTGAATATATCCTGAACCTGATTCCTGATTTTCTGAAAAGTGGAATCGCCGCAGGCATCGGGCTGTTCATCGCATTCATCGGGTTTGTCCAGGGCGGGCTGGTTGTTGAGAATCCGGCAACTCTGGTAAAGTTGGGAAACCTCAAAAGCCTTCCTGTGCTATTCACCCTTTCTGGATTAATCCTGATTGCGGTTCTTCTGCAGAAGAAAATTAAAGGAGCGATATTAATAGGCATGTTCCTGCTGACCATACTGGGCCTTCCTTTCGGACTGGTGAGTTACCATGGGCTGGTTTCTCTGCCGCCTGCTATGGGGCCGACGTTTATGGAAATGGATATTTTGGGTGCGCTTGAACTGGGGTTGATCACCGTGATCCTGGTTTTTGTATTTGTGGACCTGTTTGATACGGCGGGCACCCTTATTGGAGTCAGCCAGCAAGCAGGTCTCCTGAGGGACGGAAAACTGCCACGCGCGACCCGCGCCTTTCTGCCGGATGCGGTGGCCACCACCGCAGGGGCCGCCATGGGAACCTCAACGGTGGTGTGCTACATCGAAAGCTCAACGGGCGTGGCGGAAGGGGGGCGCACAGGTCTTACTGCCGTCGTGGTTGCGGTTCTTTTTTTGCTGGCACTTTTCCTGTCCCCTGTGGCTCAAATGATCGGCGGGGGCTACACTCCGGAGACGGGCAGGACGCTCTATCCCATTACTGCTCCGGTGTTGATCATTGTGGGTTGTCTCATGGCTTCCAATCTGGCCCGGATTGACTGGAATAAATGGGATGAAGCACTTCCCGCGTTCCTGACATTTGCGGGCATGCCTTTGACCTATAGCATCGCCGATGGCATGGCTCTGGGCTTTATCACTTATCCTTTCACGAAAATCCTTTCGGGTAAGGCTGGGGAAGTCCATCCCGTAATGATTCTGATCGCTGTCCTGTTCATGATGCGATATGTCATGCTTGGCGATTAAAGCTGGAACCAAATGTGCTATAATGATACTCAAAATTTCCCTTTAAACATGTGAAGAGGTGGTGGCTCGTGGCAAGTGTTGAATACCTTATTAAGCAGTTTCTGACTCCAGATAAAAAATCTCTCGATTTGAGCAACCAGAATATCGGGGACAAGGGGGCCATCGCGTTGTCAACATCCAAGAATCTTCGCAAGCTGAAAAAACTGGTTTTACCTAACAACAATATCAGCGACGAAGGAATTATTGCGATTGCCAACACAGAAGGCTTCAAGTACCTGACCGACCTGGATATTTATGGCAATGTCATCAGCGATGACGGAGTCAAGGCGATAGCCGAGTCTCCCTATATGAGCAATCTGAAAAAGCTCAGCCTTTATGGCAATCTGGTCGAAGATGAAGGGGCTATTGCCATTGCCGAATCCCAGACGCTTTCAAAACTGAAACATTTATTTATCACCTCAAATCGAATCCGGCGTGAAGGAATTGAATCGCTGCAAAAAGCAAAATGCCGTACCCGACTTTGCCATCTTCATGTGGATGACCTGAAGGATTTTTATTACGAAGAGGTCTCGGATGACGATGACGAAGACTTGATCAATAGCTGGGAAGAACTCAAGGCCCGGGCTGCCAAGGACGGGGATTCAGAGGATTAATCTTTCCAATGCCGAAGTTTCTTTTCCTGTTGATATTCTTTCTCCTTCCTGCGAACTGGGTTGAGGCTCAAATTGATTCGTCCGGGCCGGTGGATTACGAGAAGCTTTTTGCTGAAAACCTGTCGATGGGTGGGAAGGTTTTAAACCTCTCGGGAAAAAATATAGGTGATGAAGGCCTGAAAATTCTCATCAAACAGGACTTTATAAAAAAACTTAAAAAGCTCGACCTGCGATACAACGACATCAGCTCCAAAGGAGCCGAAGTTCTGGCTCAAACCCCTCCTTTACCAAAACTCAAAACTTTGATTTTGAAGCATAATTTTTTTTCAGATGAAGGCACATTGGCTTTCGCCAATTCTTCCAGTTTTCCTAATCTGGAGAAATTGCAGTTGGGGTGGAATGAAGTCCGGGATGCGGGCGCTTTGGCTCTGGCAAGTACGAAAAATTTCCCCAAACTGAAGGAACTTGATGTAAGGGGAAACTTCCTGGCTGGAAAAACAAAAGAAACTTTAAGAACCTCCCTGGCCCACCTGAAATCCCTACGCATCTTCCAATCAGAATAACCCCACTGGGCGTGGAGTCACTGGTAATAACATATAGGCCAAACAACGGGTTAGCTCGGCTTGACGAGCCGTTGTAATTTGCTTCCCCCCTATGAAGGAGGGAGGGAACATAAAAGTATTGCGCTTGATGGCGTTGCTTGCGTCACGGGCAATGCAATACTGGCCCCACGCCGAGTGGTTAGACTTGGAGGATGCCGCTGTCCTCGTCATAAAAGAAGGTGTCACCGTCTGGTCCGCGGTAGGTTATTTCTTTAACTTCCCAGATTTGTTTCTGTTTGACATCCGCTTCGGCAGCATGAAACCTCCCGTTTTCTTCGCGTTGCAAAAGGAGGAATTTATTGTTGTTGTTTGAAACAATTTTCCAGTCGAAGAAATCACTTCGAACGGTTCCTTTTTCGTAATCGATGTTAATGATATTCATCTCTGCGATTCCTTAAATCTAAATGTTTGCCTGTTAGTTAATGTTGGCCGCTATTTCATGGGCCTTTTCCATAGACCGTTTTTTGCTGGCAACGGTAGAGTTTTTCAGAATACGAAGAGCCAGTTCCACGGTTGAATCGTGTTCCGTGCTCAAAGTAATACCCTGCTTTTCAAAAAACTTATTGAGACTGGATGTTTTTAAGGTCAGTGAAGGTTGTATGGAGCCAGTCTTGTACGGTTCCTGATCTTCTTTCTGAATTTCTTCTCCCGCGACATCATTGGCGATATGAATTTCCGGAACAATACCATGTTCGGTGATGTCGATTCCTGAAGGCGTGTAATATTTTGAAGTGGTGAGGCGTAGCCCCGACCCATCGCTTAACCTGAAGATGGTTTGCACAGAACCTTTGCCGTAGGAATTTTCGCCAATGATCAGGGCCTTTCCAGAATCCCGCAATGCCCCGGCGACAATTTCCGATGCGCTGGCACTGTACTGATTAATGAGAATGGCGACCGGGACCTGATACAGGCTGTCTTTGTATAAGCCGCGGTATTCATGGTAATCGTCTTCTGCCCTGCCTTGGGTATAAACGACCATTCGTCCCTTGAAAAGGAAATGACTGGCTACTTTTACCGATTGGGTGAGTAGTCCGCCCGGATTTTCACGCAAGTCGAGAACGAATCCTTTCACGCCATTTTCTTCAGCTTGCTTCAAACCTTCTTTTAACTGGTTCTCGGTTTGTTTGGAAAAACTGCTGATCTTTAAATAACCGATCTGGCTGTCGAGTGTTTTATATTCAACCGTGTTGATTAAAATGATTTCCCGGGTGAGAGTGTAGGTGCGGTTTTTTTCTTCTTTGGGCCGCAGAAGGGTGAGGGTGACCCTGGTTTCAGGGTATCCTCGAAGCAGGTCGGCGAGTGCCTCAATATGCATCCCGCTGATTTCCTTACCGTTCACGCTCACGAATGAGTCGTTGGCAAGAATCCCTGCCCTTTCAGCCGGTGAATTCTTCATGGTTTTAACCACAAACAGCCGCTTGTCTTTCATGGTGATCACCATCCCCAAACCGCCATACTTTCCTTCTGTGTCGCGCATGGACTTTTCAAAGGAATCCTTGTGCATAAATTGGGAATAGGTGTCAAGCGAACTCATGAGTCCTTCAATTGCCGAGCTTTCCAGATTTTTCTTGGTAAAGGTCTTGTTGGACTGATCATGGAGAAAATAATAAACTTTCTGGAGTTCGTCCCAGTCGTGGTCTTTGTCATAAGTCAGCTCATATCGGGTGTCCTTGTCCTTATACCTGACGGTATTGATGCCGGGATTTTTACTGAGTGTCACCAGTTCTGAGTCCGCATTTTTTATCATTCCCTCAATCGCTGCGGAAAATAGTTTTTTATGATCGGGAGGGTAGACATATTTTTCTGAAACCAAATCCATGACTTCTTCAAATGTTTCCAGGTCGCTATTGAAAAAGCCCGCGTCAGCGGTTCCCTTAAAGCCAGCGGAGCCCAGAATATTGAGCTGCGGCAGGTATAGGAGGGCAAAAAGTCCTGCTACCAGACCTAACGAATATTTTCGAAAGTTTTTATTGGAGTTCATAGTTTAGATTTTCAGGACAGGGTTAAAGTTGTGGGCGCAGACGGCCTGAAAATTAACCATTATTTTTCAAAATGTCTGTAAAAATTATTTCCAGGTTGTCGGTCATCTCATCGGTGTTTCCGTTTGTCATGCTCGGTGCTACTTTCAGAACATCGTTAATGATAATTGTTGGAGTCTCGTTGGCCTTGAACTGTTTGGCCAGTTCCAGGGAGTGGTCGGTTTTAGCCTTGATGACAGCAGATTGCATACCCTCGGTCATCTCCTTGTCTATCTTGAAGTCACGGGCCAGAAACTTAATGACTTTGATTTGAAAAATATCGACGCCTAACTTGAAAGTTGTGTCAAACAATTCCTGAGTGAATTCTTCTTCAACCCCCAGTTCGTCAGCAATATAAAATGCCATTGCCGGATAAGGGGTCTGGTTGCCCCAGTAAATGGGAAACTTTTTATGATGAAGTTTATCCTTGAACTTGGAGCGCAGACGTTTGGAGGTTTCCAGAAACTTATAGCAATGTCCGCAGGAATAATTGAAAAGCTCGACCATCTCGATTGTTTTAGCATTTTTGAGTTTGCTGATGTCACCGATCACTTCATACTTGCCGCGAATTTTTTCTTCAGCCTGGACCCACCCGGGTAAAAACAAAAAAACAGCCAGTAAAACGGTGGAAACTTTTTTCATGAACCACTCCTTGTATTTTTAAAACACAATTTTATTAATGTTTGATTTTCGGCCAATATTCCGCGTAATTAAAATGCGGGCTGTGGTTTTTTACGTGGCATTGTTTGCAGGCCTCTGTGGCCCGGTTCCCAAAGCCCGCCTGCGGGGCCGATGCATGATCCAGTCCGGGACCGTGACACACCTCGCATTGGACATTTTTCAGGCCGGGTGTATCCAGTTCGCTGATAAAGCCTCCCGGAAGGTTGAAGCCGACCACGTGGCAAACCAGACATTCAGGATCAAACGCCTTGTTGATTTTCCTTAAAGTGTTATAAGCCCGACCATGGCGCGAACCCGACCACATCTTGTGTTCTGCCGGATGACAGGTCTTACACACGGTGTCGCCAGCGTAAACGGACTTGTTTATTTTGTTCCGCTTGCCAGTCAGAGCCTCGAAGAACATGGCTTCGACTTTTTCATTATACTGTTCATATAACTCTACCATTTCGGGGTCAGATTTTACACTTGAATCCAGTTTTACCAGGTTATGACTCGAAGATTTATGGCCTTCAGGATCAATCTGCACGCTCAATTCACCTATTTTCTGTCCCCGGGGCGAGGACTGAACGAAAAGTTTTCCATTTTTTCTCACCGGTTTCATATCAATGACATCCGATTCGGTGGCAATATGCCCATTGATCACAATATCGACTCCCTTCATATCCAGATAATCCAGCGCCGCTTGCCGCTCGGCATGAGTGAGAAGAATGATGAGGTCGGGATTTTCTGTCTCACGCATACGGGTGATCAGGTTTAAAGCTGTCTGTTTTGGGTCCTTAATGTTGAGGCCGATATGGTTATAAAACAAGCCAGGATCGGCCACTGCCAGGATGCCCACTTTCAATCCATTTGGCAATGATTTTACCTTTGATCGGGTGGGTACAAATTGGTCGATCATCAGGTTTCCCGCTATCCAGGGAATTTGCGCTCGATCTTTTAAAAATTTGGAGCCATAAACCAGGTCCCGGTCCCCTAGCGCCACCGCGTCGTATTGCATTTTTTCCGTCGCGATGAGAAGCGTTTCGGCTTTCAGTTTTCCCTGGCGTGTGGGTTCTTTAAAATGGTCGCCGGTATCCACAAGTAAAAGGTTAGGGTGTTGGCTGCGTGTGTCTTTGAGGTATTGCATCCGCCGCTCGATACCGCCTTGGTCTTCCTCCTTGGCGCAGCCGCAGGGTTTCAGTTCCGCCAGCAGGTTGCCAGTATAGATAATTAAGACTTCTCGGGGGTGTGCCGTTAAGGTCGCACTCTGACTAAAGGAAAGACATCCCGCTACAAATATCAGAAAAATCAATATCGTTTGTTTCATGGTCATTAAGGTATCGGAAATCCTCCGTCAAATCAATCATGAGAACCGGAACACTTGTGCTTCAGGGACCGGAAAACCAGTGTTTTAGCGGACATGAGGGTATCAAGCTACCGAGAAAAATGGCATTTCGTTATGAAATCCCGGGAAAACCCGCTAATATACACGGAAAATAGGACGGTTAATCTATGCCAATGCGTAAATCCGAAATTCACATGCACTCCATTTTTTCCGATGGCGAATTTTCGCCTTCAGAACTGATGAATATTGCGGAAAAAAATGAGGTGTCCATTTTATCCCTCACCGATCACGATACTTTCGATGGTATTCCTGAATTTCTTCAATCTGCGGAGGAAACGGGGATCACTGCTTTTCCTGGCATTGAAATCACGGTCAAGTTTCATGACTTCAATGTTCATATGCTGGCTTATTTCAAAGACTATGAATCCATCAAACCCGAACTCCGTGAACGGGTGAAAAAAATGACAGGAACCCGAGAAAAGCGTATGCGCGAGCTGATCGAGCGGGTCAACGAGGTCATCCCCGAAAGGTTTCGGGGGACGATAGAGTTTGAGAATGTCAAAAGAGCGGCCGAAGGGGTTCTGGCTCGGCCCCATCTCGCGCGCGAAATGGCGAGGCTTGGCATTGTGTCGAGCACCGGTCAGGCTTTTGAGCGTTATCTGGTGAAATATAATGTCGAGCGGGAAAACCTCGACGCGCCAACCGCCATCAGCATGGTGCGGGAAAGTGGCGGTGTGCCGGTACTGGCTCATCCAGGAGAGCGATCTTACTCCCTCATCTGTCCCGAAAAGGGGCGACAACCCGAAAACGCTCCTGTTTTGCTGGAAGAGCTGAAGGAAATGGGGCTCTTGGGTCTCGAATGTCATTACCCCTATCACGAAAGAATGGGGACTGTGGACTACTTTATTGACCTGGCAAATAGTTTTGAATTGATCGTCACTGGTAGCCGCGACTTTCACGGATTCAACTCGCACCAGAAGGTCAATATTTTCGGTACCACCAAAATGGAACCTGTTTTTCTCGAACAGTTTCAGGAAGTATGGGCTTCCTGAAAACTGGCTACTACCGCAACTGAAAGCTCACCAGAATTCCACCCATCACATCATCGAGTGCGAAATCTTTTTTTGGACTGCCGGGGTGACCATTGTGGCAGTTAACACAGCCGCGCGTCACTGCGATATCCGGATAAATAGCCTGAAAATATTTTTTCCGACCCCCCACCTTGGAGAGCTTGATATAAGGGCGAATGGGGTGCACCTCCACACTTTCCAGCCCGTTCTGCTCAAACTCGTTGGCAGGCCGGTTTTGCGGATTGATGGGGTAAAGGCTGATCAACCGGAAGTCCAGTCCCAGCAGTTTGGATTTCATCAACTCGGCGCTGTTCAATAAAAACTGCGCTGGAAGCATGAGGGCCTTTTCATTTTTCCATTTTTCCTTGGAATGCAGAATGCCCTGTTCCTCCAACCGATTGACAACATGCTGGGCATAGACCGTGCGGTCTGATTCCAGCACCGTGTGCACGTAGTCTGCCACCACTTCCGGAGCCAGTTGAAACTTTTCATCAACATTTTTTTCTGTTCGCCTGCCCAAAGGCAGGTCGATGATGATTCCTCCCATGACATCACCAATTTTAAAATCAGTTTTGGGACTGTTGGGGTGATTGTTGTGGCAGGTGACACAGGTTTCCGAAACAGCGATGTCCGGATAAATTGCCTCAAAATACCAGCGCCCGTCACGCGGAACGATCCATGTGAAAGGCCGGTCGGGACTCTTCACGACTTCTTCAAGTCCAAGTTTTTCGTTTTGCGATTTGGGTGCGTTATTGTTATTGAGGGGCCAGAGGCTCATCAGCCGGTACTTCATGCCGATGCCGCGCGAGTTGGAGGTTTTGGAAGACATCGAAAGAAACTGAGCTGGTAAGGGTAATGTTTTATCCTGCTCCCAGTTTTCCGAAGCAGTGAGAGAGTCTTGCCGGGCCAAATGTTCAACCACATGTTTGGAATAAGTGGTGCGTCCGGCCTCCACCACAGCGTGGATGAAATCGGCAGCGAGTCCGGCGGGGATTCCCTGCTCCATACTTTGAGCCGGGGAGGGAATAAACAGAAAGAACAGGGCAATACGAAACGCGAAAGATTTCATGGGTCTACCTCCCGAAGAGATGCGTTACGTTAATATGGGGTCTAAAGTGGAAAATCACAATACCACTCGGCGTGGAGCCAGCTTGCAATGTCTTTAATTTGCAGGCAAACGCTCTCTCGGCCTAACGAGCTATTGCTATCTGCTTCCCCTGCAGGACATGAAGGTAATGGTGCGCCGTCTTCCCTGAGGGGATTTTGTTACAATAATCTGATAAAGTTGTAATCAAGGCGCAATAAGTCGGATTGTTAAAGAGCGTAAATCAAAATTTATTTCCAGTGATTTTATTTTCTGATTGGGGTAGTGAATTATATCAATGCTAAATCTATGCTAACGCCGGACCCAAAGATCGCATATTTTTCCATGGAAATTGGATTCGATTCCAGAATTCCCACTTATGCTGGGGGACTTGGGATTCTTGCGGGAGATTTCATTCGTTCGGCCGCAGACATGCGGGTTCCTATAGTAGGTGTAACACTGGCGCACCGAAAGGGATATTTCTTTCAGCAATTTGATGCGAGTGGATGGCAGAAAGAAGAGCCTGCGAATTGGATCATTGACGACTTCATGACCGACACTGGGATCCGTGCAACGGTAACTTTGGAGGGGCGAGAGGTCCAAATTCGAGCATGGAAATATGAGGTGTCCGGCAACGATGGTTATGCGGTCCCTGTTTATTTTCTGGATACGGATCTTCAGGAAAACTCCGCATGGGATAGAACGCTGACCCATTATCTTTACGGGGGTGATGTGCATTATCGCCTCTGTCAGGAAGTTGTCCTGGGAACAGGCGGCATCCGCATTTTGCGGGCTCTCGGTTATCACAATCTGCAACGCTTCCATATGAACGAGGGACATGCCAGCCTGTTGACTCTTGAATTATTGCGAGAGCAATTGCAAAAGGACAATCGGTCCTATGTGGATATGGGGCCGGAAGATATAGAAGTGGTTCGCCGACAATGCGTGTTTACCACACATACCCCCGTACCCGCAGGGCATGACCAGTTTCCTCTCGATCTCGTCGACCGTGTTCTTGGAAATCGCGATGCCTGCGGTATCCACGACCCGATTTGCCATGAAGACCGACTGAACATGACCTTCCTGGCTCTGACGTTCAGTCATTACATCAATGGAGTCGCCAAGAAACACGGTGAAGTATCGCGGCATATGTTTTCTTCCTATAGCATCGATTCCATTACTAACGGGGTGCATGCCGAAAACTGGGTTTCGGAGGCGTTTGCGCAATTGTTCGACCAGCACATACCCGGTTGGAGGCAGGATAACTTCAGTTTACGATACGCCTTAAGCATCCCGGATGAAGCGATATGGGAAGCCCACCAACATTCTAAAGACGTGCTCATTGAGCGCACGAATAGCGAGGTGAACGCTGGGTTTGACACGGACATATTAACTATTGGTTTTGCCCGGCGATTCGCAACCTACAAACGAGCCGATCTGATATTCGAAGACCTCGAACGCTTGAGGAAAATTGCACGTGATGTGGGCAAGTTTCAAATCGTGTTTGCGGGAAAGGCACACCCGCAGGATCAAGATGGTAAATTACTTATTCAACGTATTATTGAACTTGGGAAAATGCTTGGGGATGATGTCCCCATCGCTTATTTGCCTCACTACAATTTGGACCTGGCCCGTATAATGACCGCCGGTGTTGATATCTGGCTTAATACACCACAACCTCCTTTAGAAGCCTCGGGAACTAGTGGTATGAAGGCAGCACTCAATGGGGTTCCATCGTTGAGTATTTTAGATGGTTGGTGGATTGAAGGTTGTATTGAAGGAGTAACGGGATGGTCTATCCGAGCTGACGGGGAGGCTCCGCAAGAAGCAGGCGACCGTGCCAAAGATGCCGATGCCCTCTACACAAAACTAGAGCAAATAATCCTTCCCATGTTCTATGGCGAGCGTAAACGTTTCATCGAAATAATGCGCCATGCCATTGCGCTGAACGGTTCGTTCTTCAACACACAACGGATGATGCAACAATACGTCCTCAAAGCCTATTTCCCATAAACGGGGCGGTTTAAAAGTAGAGTTTTCCTGTTAAGATTTACTTTGTGTTCCGGCCTCTAAAGCCGGAAATGCTACCTTGATGGGACAGGATTTCTCTCTATTCCCACATGGCATAGAGGGTGAGTGCCGCCATCATCGCAGCCATGATGATTCTAATCCAGATGTCTGTGTTCATTGCTAGCGGACGGGTTTGTCCTTCCAGCGTTTGACGTCGCGCATGAATTTTCGTCGGTCCATGTCGCTGTCCCAGGGGAAAATGTCCATCAGCGGTTCCAGAGCATAGTTCGATTTATCTTCGGGGGGGAGCTCGAACCGGCCATCGGTGATGCGGTAGATATTATTGAACGTCCGGTAATTGCCGCATAGGGTTACATAATCCCATGAAGTGTTCCCTTCTACCAGAGCGCATAACTCCGCCGAAGAAATACCTTCGTAGAGGTTGATCTTGCCAATCTCGCCTTTATGCAACCTGGGTTTTCCCGGTTGGCCAAAGTCTATGGTCCATGCCTGGGGGCCATCCTGCCCGAACACTTCCAGTTGATAAACGATTTGCCAATGTTGCCAACCTTCCAGCAACTCGCTGCTTAAAACCCGCTCAAGCAAACAGTTTTCAATGAAGTCATCCACCACTTTCATTTCCCTTTTATACTCTTCCGGGTCGGTGGTCTGAGTTTTTATGGGAGGAACCTCAGAGTTGGGCTTGAAGGTGACAAGATGACTATCGTCTTCTTTGACCCGCACAAAATCGGAGGCCTGCTTTTCTATATGGATTTTATCGCTGGAAATATGCGCGACATCTCCGGAAAAAAACGGAGCGCAGGGAACTTCTGGACAAAACAGGGCTAGATCACTGAGGAACTGATCCTGCGTCGTCGGGAACGAATACTGGTTCAAAAAAGTCAATTCGTCGCGGTATCTGAAAGCAGCAGAACCGGGCACGACAAACCGGGGCCCCAATGCCTTCACCACATTGAGGAAAGTACAATACTCGTCGGTGGGTAGGGTGATCGGTTTATTGTAGGAAAAGTTTCCCTCTATCAATGGAACAAAGCGGGAATGGAAAAAATCGATCTGACCATATAGTTCACCAATTTGCTGGATGATATCGGGATTCACCAGAGAATCCACCTGATTCCAGATCGTCACTTCACCGTCATTCACCAGTAACCCATGTTCAGGAAAAGAATCTTCCGCCGTGCTCAACTGATTGCGCGAAGGGGTCGGGGTGATCGTTACATCCTTAACCTGGATGGACTCAAAATCAGTAACCACTTTTATATTTTTAAATTCCAGTTCATTAAGAATGTCGAGCAGCAGATTGTCCTGCGGCGCCAGAACCAGAGTGTCCGGTGTGAGAATCCTCTCATTCTTGACCAGATAAGCCAGCGTGCGCACGTCGAAATGGTCCTGATGCCGGTGAGAAATATTAAGGACATCGAGCGGCGGCACTTTATCCTTTTCCAGAACGATGCTGGGACACAGCGTGTTGATCTCTTCCCAAAGATAATCGAACCAGACCGGGTCGGTCAGAATAGTGGTTTCTTTCGATTGTATGAGCAGGCAGGCATGCCCGACCAGAGTCGTCTTGATCATAATCCCAATTTTCTGTTTTATTAAGGAGAACAGAGATTAACCGAACAAGACCATTAATTCAAGTGCGGAGTGCCTCCTCTGGCAACTGAAAATGGCTCTAACTTGCGGGCAAACGTGATTTTGGCTTAACGAGCCATTGCTAACTGCTTCCCCTGCTAAGGGGCACGTTGGCGTTTAGTGGTTGAGGAATTTTTTTAGGGTTTTGTCGCGGATTTTTTTTACCTTCGATATAGAAATATCGAGCACATGGGCAATTTCTGGCAGGGTCAGTTCTTCATGGTAGTGCAGGGCCATCACCAGTCGTTCCTGTTCATCAAGCCGGTCGATGGCTTCGGCAATATCTGCCTTCCAGATTGCCCGATCCTCAGGTGATAGTGACGCTTCATCAGCTTGTGTCAAAATCGCGGTCTCGTTCATGGTAATCCCCCGTTTTAGTGAAGTTTTTTCAGGTTGCTTGCTGACTTGTTTCGTTTAAGAGGGACGAAACAACGTTTCCCTTTGCGATAGACATTCCAGCCAATACGGTTGGCGGTGTCTCTAAACATCTGTGCTAAAAGTTCATCTACAGTCAAGTCTCTCATAACTCCTCCTGTCTGAATTTTGACGCAGTCACCTTTTTCCATTAGTAGAGCAATTCGCATGCCAAACCTGTGATCGTCCTCACTTCTCGTGCTGGTTGAGGGGATTTCCCTTCCCCTTCCTGCTAAGGCCCGGTAAAATTCAGGGATTCCATAAACAAAACTCTGTCAGGGGAGTTAAAACGCTATGAAATATTTTCTTCAATTGGTTCTTCTTGCCGCTCTGGGTTTCGCGGCCAACGCTCAGGCCGAGGTTCAAACTCAGGAGATCGAATACACCCAGAGCGGTACAACTTTAAAGGGTTTTCTTGCTTACGACTCAGCGATTAAAACTAAAAGACCAGGGATATTAGTGGTCCACGAATGGTGGGGGCACAATGAACACGCCCGTGACCGCGCCCGCATGCTGGCTGAAGTTGGCTACACAGCTTTGGCGGTGGATATGTATGGCAATGGAAAAACCGCTGACCACCCCAAAAAGGCCGGAGAATTCGCGAATGCGGCTTTCAAGGACTGGGAAGTTTCCAAAGCCCGGTTCAATAAAGCGAAGGAAGTTTTACAGTCTCATAAAACTGTGGATGCAGAGCTGATTGGTGCTATCGGATTTTGCTTCGGCGGTGCGGTGTCCATTCGCATGGCACGAGGCGGCGCTGATCTGGATGGTGTCGTTGCTTTTCACAGCTCTCTGCCGTTGCAACCGGCGATCACAAATATGAAGGCCTCCGTTCTTGTCATCAACGGATCGCAGGACTCTTTTCTAAAACCCGAAACGGTGGGTTCCTTTTCCAGTCAGATGGTGGCGGGCAATGTCGATTTCACCTACATGAATCTGGCGGGAATCAAACACAGCTTCACCAACAAACGGGCCGATGAGTTCAGCAAAAAGTTCAGCATCCCCAACCTGCAATACAACAGGCAGGCGGATGAGCGGTCCTGGTCGGCAATGCAGAAATTTTTTAAGCGTGTCTTCAATCAATGAGCGTATTGCCGATTACTATAAATGACCGATCGTTCAATCCTCAACGGATTTTTTGCATCGGCAAAAATTATGACGAGCATATAAAAGAACTGGGCGGGCAAACGCCGGAAGAACCGGTGGTGTTTATGAAACCGGTGTCGAGCATTGTAGTTCCCGGCGAAACTCTGTGCATGCCTCGCCATGGCAAGCTTTTGCATCATGAAGTGGAGGTGGTGCTTTTGATAGGCAAGGAAGGGCGGGATGTTTCTGACGCCTTGTCGTATATTGCAGGCGTTACTGTGGGATTGGATTTAACCTTGCGCGATGTTCAAGGCCGGTTAAAAAAAGCGGGTCTTCCGTGGGAACTTTCCAAATCGTTTGAGCAGAGTGCTCCTTTAGGCGACTTCAAAGCTTATGATGCGAATGTTATCGATCTGGAAAATTTATCGTTCAGCTGTTCGGTCAACGGGGATCTTCGCCAACAGGGCAACACTTGCGATATGCTATTCCCCATCAGGAGTTTAATTTATACATTGAGCCGATGGTGGACGTTGCAACCGGGCGATATTATTTATACCGGCACCCCGTCAGGGGTGGGGTCGCTTGAGTCTGGCGACCGGGTGGACATTGAAAGTCCGGTCACAGGCTCATTTTCGTGGACGCTTTCTTTCTAAAATAGATTGTCCTGATTACCTTGGTTGGGCGGGAGTTTGTTGAAATGCTTATAGGCCATGGGTGTGGCGACGCGGCCACGCGGGGTGCGCTGGATGAATCCGGTCTGGATGAGATAAGGCTCCAGGACATCTTCGATGGTGTCTTTTTCTTCGCTGATGGATGCGGCCAGGCTTTCGATGCCGACCGGACCGCCGGAATATTTTTCGATCATCGCCAGTAGAAGCTTGTGATCCATTTTGTCCAGTCCTTTGCCATCCACTTCCATCATTTCGAGAGCACTGCCGGCGACATCGCGGGTGATAATGCCATCGGCTTTCACCTGGGCATAGTCGCGCACGCGTCTTAACAGGCGGTTTGCAATTCTTGGTGTGCCACGTGAGCGGCGGGCAATTTCATTGGCCCCTTCAGGGACGATGGCGATTTCAAGAATTCCGGCTGAACGGGTGATGATGATTTCCAGTTCCTTCTCGTTGTAATAGTCGAGCCGATGCACCACCCCGAACCGGTCACGCAGGGGAGAGGTGAGGAGTCCGGCCCGTGTCGTTGCACCTACAAGTGTAAAGGGCGGCAGTTCCAATTTGATGGAGCGGGCGCTGGGTCCCTGGCCGATCATGATATCGAGTTTATAGTCTTCCATCGCCGAGTAGAGAATCTCTTCGATGACGTTAGAGAGTCGGTGGATCTCGTCGATGAACAGCACATCACCTTTTTTCAGGTTGGTGAGAAGTGCGGCAAGGTCACCAGACTTTTCGATGACCGGGCCTGAGGTACTCTTGATGTTCGCGTTCATTTCGGAGGCGATGATGTTTGCGAGGGTGGTTTTGCCCAGTCCGGGCGGACCGTAAAACAGCACATGGTCGAGAGACTCCTCCCGCATCTGCGCGGCGGAGATGAAGATCTTCAAATTTTCTTTGATCTTTTCCTGCCCGACATAGTCGGCCAGTTGGCTGGGCCGGAGACTGTTGTCGAATTGGACTTCTTCGTTGTCCTGCTCCGAATCTATAAGTCTGTCTTCTTCCATTAATTTTTCCTGTGGGTGATACCTGCTATAAAATGTTCAAACTTTCTTTAATAAGATCTTCAAGGCCAGCATCTTTGCCGTTCTTATTGTAAATTGTTTTCAGGGCTTTTTCAGCTTCCTGTTTTTTGTAGCCGAGGTTGAGAAGTGCCGAGAGTGCATCATCATAAAAACCTTCTTTTGGCTGGGCTTCAAGATGATGGCTCATTTCCAGTGCCATGTCTGCCAGCTTGTCTTTCATTTCCAAGGTCAGGCGTTCGGCAGTTTTTTTGCCGACACCGGGGATGGTGCTCAGTCTGGCGGAATCATTGTTCATCACGGCGGACAATAAATCTGCCGGGGACATGCCGGACAGGATGCCGAGAGCCAGTTTGGGCCCAACCTTATTGATGGTGATGAGTTTCTGGAAAATGGTTTGTTCTTCCTCTGTCAGGAAGCCGAAGAGTTTGAGTTCGTCTTCCCTCACGCGGGTATGCACCCTGAGTGATACCGTTTCGCCCGGATTAGGCAGGGCGTAATAGGTGGATAGAGGTGTGAAAACCTGATAGCCGACTCCATTGACATCGATAATGGTGTATTCGGGAGACTTGTAAGTCAGTTGTCCTTTAAGGTGGGCGATCATACTTTGTTCATCCCCCGGCCTGTTTGATTTTTTGTTGCAGTCCGGCGTGATGAATATGACAGATGGCGACAGCCAGCGCGTCGGAGGCGTCAAAGGGTTCGGGTTTTTCTTTCAGGCGCAGCAGGGTCGACACCATGTCGCAGACCTGGTTTTTATCGGCGCGTCCATAACCGACAACCGACAGCTTGACTTCCAGCGGACTGTATTCGGCAACTTCCATGCCACTGTTGACAGCGGCCAGTAGCGCGACGCCACGGGTTTGCCCGAGTTTTATGACCGTCTTTACGTTGGTGGAGTAGAACAGATCTTCGACAGCAACCGCATCGGGCTGGAATTTTTCCATGGCCAGCATGAGTTCATCATAAATGAGTTTGATCCGTTGGGGAAAGGATTGTTTCGGCGAAGTGCGAACACCGTTCCAGTGCACGGCATGCAGGTCGCCTTTGATTTCTTCGACGATGCCGATTCCGGTGCAGTTACTGCCGGGGTCGATGCCCATGACGCGCATTTTTTTTCAGCCTTGGTGAGCGGAGTACCTCCGCTGGTAATGAGTAATAGTTTTTCTAGCTAGAAATGATTTTCTTAGCTCAATAGGTTCTTGCTAGTTGGCCCCACGCCTATTGGCTCTCTATAATAGCAGCCATGACATCATCCGAGATGTCAAAATTGGAGTAGGCTTTTTGGATGTCGTCGTGGTCTTCCAGAATATCCATCAGTTTGAGCAGCGCTTTACCTTTTTTCTCATCAAGGGAAACCGTGTTTTGTGGAATGCGGGTGATCTCCGCCATTTCCATCGGTACGCCTGCATCTTCGAGAGTTTTGCGTACGGTCTCGAAATTTTCAACACTGGTGGTGATCTCGTAGTGCTCGTCGACAGTCTGCATATCATCAGCGCCGGCATCGATGGCGAGTTCCATCAGGTCGTCTTCGCTTTTAGCTTCGGTCTTGACGGTGATGAGTCCTTTTTGTTCGAACATCCACCCGACACAGCCGTTTTCGCCGAGGTTTCCACCGGCTTTACCGAGAGTGGCGCGAATTTCACTGACGGTGCGGTTTTTGTTGTCGGTCATCGCTTCGAGAAAGATGGCCGCCCCACCGGGACCGTACCCTTCATAGGTGTGCTCTTCATAGTGTACGCCTTCCAACTCGCCGGTGCCTTTTTTAATGGCGCGGGTGATGTTATCCACCGGCATGTTCTTGCTTTTGGCAATCAGGATGGCAGTTCGAAGTCGTGGGTTGCCATCGGGGTCTCCGCCACCGATGCGCGTGGCTACGGTGATTTCTTTAATGAGTTTGGTGAAAATTTTTCCGCGTTTGGCGTCGGCTGCGCCCTTTTTATGTTTTATACTGGCCCACTTGGAATGCCCGGACATATTCGTTCCTCAATTCAAAAAAATTATAAGCTGTGGGTAATTTAACATAATCTATGATCCTCTCTCAACTTCGTATGAGTTTATGACCGATAAAACGGTAGAAATAAAAATTTCCGGGAAAACCATCCAGGCCAGAGCCGGTGAAACCCTCGTGCATGCCCTTTGGGCGGCGGGAATGGCCGAAAGCGTCAAGACCGGTTGCGCCGGAGGGGTCTGTGGGGCCTGCACCGTCACTTTGCGCTATTCTGATGGCCGAACAGGGGGCACGGAACTGGCCTGCATGAAACCGGTGGAGGCCGGGATGGAAGTCTTTCCTTGTCCTGTTGAAGCCGATGTCTCTGTGGCACCGGTGGCCGAGCCGGAACTTTCGCATCTGCAATTGGCGTTTCCCACGCTCAACCGGTGCACCAAATGCGGAAGCTGCACCACCGCCTGCCCTATGTCTATCCCGGTGATGGACTCGGTTTTGCGTATGCAAAAGGGCGAGTTTCAAGCGGTGGCGGAAGATTTTACCACCTGCATCCATTGTGGACTGTGTCGATTCGTTTGCGAAGATAAAGTCAAGCCGCATAATATGGGACTCTGGATACGTCGTTCTCTCGGCATGAGCCAGGACATTGCGATAGAAAAAACCGATGCCAATGCTGAACAGGAATGGCAATATCTGCTGGATAAAGACAGGGCGCAAAGACTCCAAAGAGCCCGGCAGTTTCGCCAGTCAGGGAGGATCGAACCATGATGGAATGGGCGAAAGAGTCTCTGAGAAATCTTGAAAGTTCGCGTCCGGCCCGGCTCAATCAACCCGCGCCTTTACCTGATTCCAACGAGGCAGATGCGCTTCTTAAACAATATCATCCGGATTATCTGGGCCATGAAAGGCAGGTGACCGTTGGCCTCAACGCCGGGGGACAGAAATTTCCCTTGGAACTTGCCCAGCTCTTGGAGGGAGACAGTCCTATTGAGCCGGACTATTCCCCCAGTTCTGAAATAGAAACGGATGTCTTGATCATCGGAGGTGGCGGAGCGGGCGCGGCCGCAGCTCTGACGCTGGAAGGGTCGGGACTCACCGTTCATCTGGCGACCAAACTCAGGCTGGGCGATTCCAACACAGTGATGGCCGAAGGGGGGATTCAGTCTGCGCTCGGTCCTGACGACTCGCCAAGACGACATTTTGCCGATGCTCTGGTTGGCGGGCACGGCGACAATGACCCGGACTTGTTGCGGATTCTTTGTGAGCAGGGTCCAGAAAGTATTCGCTGGCTCAGTCAACTCGGTTGTTTGTTCGATCAGAATGAGGACGGAAAGTTTCGTTTGCGTGGTGGCGGTGGCACTTCGGTACCGCGTGTGTTGGCTTGCAGGGATTATACGGGTCTCGAGATCATGCGCGTATTGAAAGACGCAGTGCGCCTGACCCGCACACAAATACTGGAAGAACATGTGGCGATGGAACTGGTCGATGACGGCAAGGGCCGGGTGACTGGAGCTATTTTATTTAACCGCAGTGCAGGGCGGCCGGTCTGCGTTTCGGCCCGGGCGGTAATTCTGGCGACTGGTGGCAGTGGGCAGATTCGCTTGCAAGGATTCCCCACCAGCAACCATGTCGGTGCGACCGGCGATGGCTTGGTGCTGGCTTACCGGCAGGGGTGTCGGCTCATTGATCTCGACAGTTATCAGTATCATCCTTCCGGTGCTTGTTATCCGGAAGCGCTGGCCGGGCAGTTGGTGACCGAGGCGATCCGGTCAATCGGAGCTCAGGTGGTCAATGCCGAAGGTGTGCACTTTATCGACGAGATGGCTTACCGTGATGTATTAGCAGGAGCCATCATCAAGGAGATTGCCGAAGGAAGAGGTGTGAAAACCCCACATGGAAAATCAGGCGTGTGGCTCGATACTCCGATGATAGACTTAAAAAAAGGGGCGGGGACGTTGGCGGGTCAGTTTCCCGGATTGATTCACCGTTTCGAGCGTTATGATATTGACCCGGCGAAAACACCGATTCTGATTTATCCGACACTGCATTACCAGAACGGCGGCATTCGTGTGGATTCGGAATGTAGGACCGATGTCGCCGGGCTCTGGGCTGCAGGAGAAGTGACCGGCGGACTGCACGGTAAAAATCGTCTTATGGGAAACTCTCTGCTGGATATTACCGTGTTCGGCCGCAGGTCGGCGCAATCGGTTCTCGACAATATTCCCGAACGGGGAGCGGTGACTCTCACCAACTTGCAACAGTTTCGCGTGGACCGGAAAAAGATAGAAGACAAAACGATATCGCCTAAATTTTTCCCAGAGGCTTCGGGGATGAAACTGAATGCCGCCAAAGGGGAAGAGAAGCAGGAAAAGAAAACCACATCCGCTGATTTTGAACCACCTAATCCTTTCAACTTTTAACAAAATTTATTAATGGATTCTTTGTTCTCCGCAGACGGACTCAAGATTCTTGCTGTATTAGCGGTGGTGTTCGCTGTGGTGTTTGTTCGGCGAAGCCGACAGCACCGGCTAGCTGCTGACCCGAAGGTTGTGAGGGATCAGTTTGACCGCTTGGGAGCCGACTATACCGTCTTGTCCAATGTGGTGGTGTCCGCAGAGTTAGGAATGAATGATGTGAGCCATGTGGTGGTTTCATCTTATGGGGTGTTCGTCCTGACCGTCAAAACTGAAGCAGGCAAGGTGACGGGCAGGGAAGGGGATCGGGAGTGGCACATCAAGTCGGATATTTTGTACAACCCATTATGGGAAAACCGCAAGCATGTCAATGCTCTGGAAAAGGTGATCGGGCCGGTCTACTTCATCCCTATCGTGGTGTTTACCCGGGCGGTATTGAAAGGGGAGTTTGGCTCACATGTTATTCGACTCAGGGAGTTGATTCCCTATATTGAGAAAAACAAAACATCCCGTTTGTCCGATGACAAACGGGATGATGTAGTGTGTAAGCTCCGTGCGGTTTCCAGCCCCTAGCCATTGCTCATTGGCCCCACGCCTAGTGGTAGGCTATGCGGTGACGTCTACGTTGTTGCCTGTGCCTGAAGGTATTGAATGATCTGTAGCCTCTCCCGCCTCTGCCGCAGATTTAATGAGAGAGACTGCCGCCTCGCCTTCTTGTTTTTGGACATTTTGTGCTGTTTTTAAGGCCGCGGCTTGAAACTGAGCACTCACTCCCTTGTTGAACCACTGCCCTGATTAACAGCAATTTTTATGCCAGCTAACAGAATTATTTTTGCCCATTAAAAAATATAGAGTTACGGTGTTTCTTGATTGAGGCTTCCCTTGTTGTTGTATAAATGAGGTTTGTCTTTTGAGAGTTTGGTGTAAATTTTTTTAGGCTTGGGTTGGGGAGATATATTTTTTCGATAAATGGAATAAATGCATTACAATAGTGCTCATTCTTAGAATTAGAACTAGATAGTAGGAGCAAAAATGAAACGGTTAATGGTTTTGGCTGTAGGTTTGTTGGGGTTTTTGGTGTTGTTGAGCGGGTCTTCTTTGGCGGTGTCGAAAGAGTTTTTGTTCCCGCCCGCGAGCTATAAACCGCCGTGCGATACTTCTAAAACAACGATTTGCACCATAGAAATATGGCTGGCCCACGAACATAAAAAGCAGAAAAAAGAAATTAAGGGATATCTGAAATCCAAGTCTCTTAAAGTATTGAACCATACGATTCAGTTCTGGAGGCGCGGTAACGGGCACCCTCCAACAAATATTGCCATTGGCAGTGCTGTGAGTGCGGAAGATGCACGTATGGCGATTAACTTTGCGTTGAAATATAATGACCGATTGGATGGGTTGATTTTGCGTCCGCTCAATCCGCCAAATTATGTGGCGGTCGCCACCTCCGCCTGGGATGAGTTGTCGGAAGTTGCCATCAAACCGGAAGACCTTGAAAGACTGCGTGACCCAAAGCTAACCACCGAAGAATTTCATTCTCTTTACTATGAACTCACCAACGAAGCAGGCGTCAAGAGGGACAAATTCTACTAACCCCCACTAGGGGGCCAATTTGTAATAGCCCTGTTTGGCTAGCAAAGAGTTGTCTCGGCTTGATGGGCTCTTGCTAGCTCTCCCTCACGGTAGTGAGTTTGACAAATCGGGTGGGATTTGATAGAAGCTAAACCTTTGAATTATAAAAAATTTCACTTTTCAGGAATGTACCCATGCTTGATTTAGCATTTGCCATGGCCCCACCGTCAGATGGAGCGGAAGGCGGAGGAAGTTTACTGGCATTATTGCCGCCGATGATCATGATGTTCATGATCTTCTATTTTGTGCTCATCCGTCCGCAACAGAAAAAACAGCAGGAAGCGCGTAAAATGATCGATGAGCTGAAAGAGGGCGACACGGTTGTAACCTTGAGTGGCATTCATGGAACGATTAAAAAACTAAAAGATGATACGGTCATGTTGCAAATTGCTGACAATGTCCGAGTCAAGATCAACCGTTCTTCCATCGGCACCCGGAAAGATTAAATTGAGGCATAAAGTCCTAGATAATGTATAGAGCACTTAAATGGAAAATTCCTTTGATACTCGCCGTCGTGTTGGGCGCGGTATGGCTGGCGTATCCCCTGAAGGAAAAAATTGCCCTGGGTCTTGATCTGCAGGGAGGGATGCATCTGGTGCTCGAGGTCAAGGTTGAGAAAGCGGTGGAGGCCAGTCTGGAAAGGTTGGCAGATGAAATCAAGCGGGGTATCACCGAAGAAGATCTGGAAGTGGACCGCGTCAAAGCTATCTTTCCAGATCGGCAGGTCAGTGTGCGGATGGTGGATAAACTGGATCTGCCGCCAGTGAAAAAAGTTATGGAGGGATATCCTTTTTTCAGTCTGTTCAGTGAGGACTCCGATGGACTTGGACTGATCTATCAGATGAGTGCGGATCAGATTACACAGATCGAGCAGAACGCTGTGAGTCAGGGATTGGAAACGATCCGCAACCGGGTGGATCAGTTTGGGGTTTCGGAGCCTACCATTCAGGCTCAGGGGCAAAGACGCATTCTGCTGCAGTTGCCCGGTGTGAAAGATCCGGAACGGGCCATCAACCTGATCGGGAAAACCGCCCGGCTTGAATTCAAATTATTGGATGAAGAAAATAGTTTGCAGCAGGCGCTTCAAGGAAACGTCCCCGAAGAATCTGAAATTTTGTATCAGCGGATAGAAAATAAGGAAACCGGGGCTGTTACCAAGGATCCTTTTCTTTTAAAGAAACGCACGGTTTTGACAGGCGAAACTTTGACCGGCGCGGAGATTCGATTTGATTCGGATTTTAATGAACCTTATGTCTCTTTGAATTTCAACAGCGTCGGCGCCATGATTTTCCAGCAGGTGACGCGCGAGAACATTAAAAAACGTCTGGCTATTGTTTTGGACGACAATGTGTACTCGGCTCCGGTTATTCAGGATGAAATCGCCGGTGGGCGGGCGCAGATCACAGGTCAGTTCACTTCAGCGCAAGCGAAAGATCTGGCCATCGTTCTGAGAGCAGGTGCGCTTCCCGCGCCGGTGGTCATTCTCGAAAACAGGACGGTAGGGCCATCGTTGGGTCAGGATTCCATTAACAAGGGAATTACTTCCATTATTTATGGAGGCCTTCTTGTTTTGGCGTTTATCATTATTTATTACAAGTTGTCCGGCGTCATCGCGGTGGTGGCGTTGTTTCTCAATATTGTTCTTCTGGCAGGGGCGCTGGCATATTTTGGCGCGGCTTTGACATTGCCGGGAATCGCGGGAATCATTCTGACTGTGGGCATGGCCATTGATGCGAACGTGCTGATTTTTGAGAGAATCCGCGAGGAAATTGGAATTGGCAAAACGGTGAGGGCCGCGATTGATGCGGGTTTTTCCAAAGCCTTTCACACCATTGTTGACGCGAATATCACCACTTTCATTGCGGCGGTGGTTCTGTTTCAGTTTGGTACAGGCCCTATTAAAGGGTTCGCCATTACTTTATGTATAGGGATTGCGGCCAGCATGTTTACCGCAGTCTTTGTGAGCCGGGCTATTTTTGACGGAACCATGAGCCGGATAAAACTGGATAAGTTGAGCATATAAAATATGAAAATCATTAGTAGCGAAACCCATTTCGACTTCATGGGTAAAATCAAAATGGCCATGACCATTTCAGGACTAATGATCCTGATCGGTTTGGGGTCCATTGCCCTCTCCGGAGGATTGAAGTATGGCATCGACTTTTCCGGTGGAACGCTGATTCAACTGCAGTTTAAAACTGCTCCGGATATAGAATTGATTCGAGATGGGTTGAAGACCATAGGCCTTGGCGAAAGCACGATTCAGGAATTTGGAACGAAACGCGACATCCTCATTCGTGTGCAACGTTCAGAGGAAAAACTGGAAGCGGTTGGCTCTCAGGTTCGTAATAGTTTGGGTGAAAAATTCAATAAGGCAGATATCACCATCGAGAGGGTAGAGATGGTGGGGCCGCAAGTGGGCCGGGACTTGAGAGAAAAAGCTCTTCTCTCCATTTTGTACGCCATCATCGGGATTGTGATTTATATTTCATGGCGCTTCGAGTTGCAGTATGCCATCGCCGCGATCATTGCCCTTATTCATGATGTGTTGGTCACCATGGGTGCATTTTCAATTTTGGATAAAGAATTTACTCTCGTGATCGTTGCGGCATTTTTAACTATCATCGGTTACTCCCTGAATGACACCATTGTTGTTTTTGACCGCATCCGGGAAAACCTTCGCCGCAAAGGAAAAAATACGCTTGCTCAAATCATCAATACCAGTATCAACCAGACATTGAGCCGGACACTGCTCACTTCAGGTACAACGTTGCTGGTTGTGGTCGCCCTGTTTGTCTTTGGGGGAGAGATCATTCATGATTTTTCTTTTGCCTTGCTGGTAGGCATCCTGGTCGGAACCTACTCCTCCATTTTTATCGCCAGCGTGTTTCTGGTTTACTGGGATTCCCGACGACGAGTGTAAAACCGTTCAGACCCCTTTTGATGGTCCTCGATAGCCTCATTTAGCCTGCATGTCTGCCTCAGCGCGGGCTACTATGGAATCATTTGCAATCTTCTTTGAGCCCGTGCTAATGTTCACTAGGCGTGTGATCAGTGTGCAATGACTTTCGCTGGCAAGCAAAGAGTGTTGGCGGCCTGACAAGTTATTGCCCAGTTACCTCCCCTGTTAAGGGGCATACAACTAGAGAATTCGATGACAAGTATTTCCCCCAAACTTCAACTTCAGCAATTAGTCCTTCTGCAGAATCTGGATGATGAAATTGCCGAACATAATAAGCTTCTCGCTGAGGTGCCTCTCCAGATTGATGCCAGACGTGCGGAACTGGAAGAAGTAAAGAAAATCCTTGCAACCGGTCAGGAAGAAATAAAGGCGTTACAAGATAAGCGTAAGGCTATTGAGTCTGAAGTTCAGGTCGAAAATGACCACATGGCGAAAATCAAAATCAAACTGCCAGCGGTAAAAACCAACAAGGAATACACCGCTATTCTTTCCGAGGTGGATGCGGTTAAGGTAAAGGTTTCAGAGCTGGAAGATAAAGAACTGGAAATCATGGAAGTCCTTGAAGAAAAGCAAAAGGAGATTCCAGCAATCGAAAAAAAATGTAAGGAAGAGGATGCCCTCTTCCAGGAATATAAAACGAAAAAAGAGGGTGAACTGAGCAGGATGAAGCAGGAGTTGGATGTTTATATCGCCAAACGTGAGAAGTTGATGGAGCAGGTTGATAAGGTGATGGTGCAACGCTATGAAAAAATTGCGAAATCTCGGGGCGGTCAGGCGGTCGCTTCGTTACGGGAAAATATTTGTCAGGGATGTTTCCAGCAGATTTTACCCCAGATGGTGATTGATATTAAAGTTGGCGAAACAATCCTGCAATGTTCAAGTTGTCTGTGTTTTTTATATTGGGAAGAAGTTTCAGAAGCCGCGACGCCGAAGTAAACCGGGTGACCGCTGTTTCGGCTTTATGGCCGGGAGAGAGGAAAGTCCGGGCTCCACAGGGCAGGATACTCCGTAACGCGGAGTGAGGGCGACCTTAAGGAAAGTGCCACAGAAAATACACGGCCAACCCGGCCTCGTGCCGGCGGCAAAGGTGAAAAGGCGAGGTAAGAGCTCACCAGTACCGTTGGTGACAATGGTAGCTTGGTAAACCCTATCCGGAGCAAGATCAAATAGGAAAGTGCTTGAGGGCGGCCCGTCCGATACTTTCGGGTTGATTGCTTGAGCCTGTTGGCAACAGCAGGCCTAGATTAATGGTCACCACTTCATGTTTCATGAAGTACAAAACCCGGCTTATGGTTTACTTCGGCTACTCGGCCCCCACTCGGCGTGGGGCTAACTAGCAATGGCTGCTTTTGGCGAGTAAAAGTTATCTCGGCTCAACATGTGCTTTGCCAATTCCCTCCAACGTGTTGTGCCTCAGTTTTCATCACCGACCCATTAAATGTCAGGCTAACGCTTTGCGGCTGGTTTTTTGAGTTTGCTCATATGGCTCTGGATTTTGTCCCCCAGAGGGTCCGGGAGCGCCACGCTGTGCAGGGCACTGACGAGCAACACCATTATTGCCAGCAGGGTGATCGGTAGAATGTAGTGGGAAGCGGGTTTGGCCGGTTTTCTTATTGGGTAAGTGGTTTGCACGTTTTCCTCCTTGAATAGGTGCATGGATCTTTCCTTGTCATATCGGTTGAAAGCCTGATTTTCATTACGTTTGCCCGCATTTAGCGAATTAGTCCCTCCAATTCAGAGTGTTTCACGCCCCTTCAAGCAAAAAAGTTCTGCACGGCCTCTGGAGATACTGCCTTGCTCGGTATTTTTGTTGGTAGAAAAACTCTTTTGGCAAATAGAGGAGAAAGTCCTTGATTTCAAGGGTTAATGAGCCGTAAACGCTATATGGGACAACAAAATTTGAGCGCCGCTTTTGTTCCAACTCGCTGGCGTGTTATAAAAATCAAAAAGCCATGATGAATCTCTATATTTCCCTAAAACTTTGGTGGGTGATTTTTGCTATTTTTGGGCTGTGCCTTATGGCTTCTCCTGCTTTGGCGGACAATACCCGCCCACTAGCGTGGGAAGCAGATAGCAATGGCTCGTTAAAGCGCCAGATACCATTGGACGCAGAGAAAAGGCAGAACCAGTCGCCAGCGGAGGTTCTCCGCGTGCCATATTTTTCAGCCAATTCATTGCTGAACGAAGATGAGTTCGTTTTCGAAAGCGAAGGTGGTGAACTGCTCCTGGCCGCAAACCGTAGTTATTCCTCAGCTCTAACAGAAAAAACAGAGCGGGCCAGCGTGCGTGGCAAAATTAAACTGGATAGCAACTACTTCAAAGGTATTTTCACGGATACGGGTTATGCTGTGACATCCCCTTGGCGCTGGGACAAATCGGACTGGACCACCGCTGCCATCGTAGCTGGTGTCACCGGAACATTTTTTGTTCTGGATGATGAGATCAATGAAGAAGTCCAAACGAGCCGAAGCTCTACTACCGATGATATTGCGAGTGTTTTTGAACCGTTTGGCAATTCGTCTTTTACTGTTCCCGCTCTGATCGGGTTTTATATATATGGTAGGTTCGGCGAGAATGAGAAAGTCGAACGAACCGCCTTGTTGGCTACAGAAAGTTTTCTAGTCACCAGTTTATTCGTAGGAGTTTTAAAGGTAGGGATGGGGCGGGTACGTCCTGCAGTAGTAGGGTCTTCTGCCAATGATTTTCGTGGCCCCATCGAGGAGGGCTCTGGTCATTCATTTCCTTCAGGGCACACTTCCACGGCCTTTGCTATCGCGACTGTGGTGGCCAACGAATATGATGGGGTTCCCATGATTGCACCCATTTCCTACGGCCTTGCCACCCTGGTAGGGTTTTCACGGATCAACGATGAAAAGCATTGGGCGTCAGATGTTGTTTTTGGTGCGGCGCTGGGCTATTTCACTTCGAAAACCATCCTCAGGCTCCATAGTAACAAAAAGGGCCGGCACTTCACCATCTATCCCCACGCTGATAGTAGAGGCGGCGGTTTGATTTTGTCGACGCGATTTTAAGAAAACCCATCAATAAAAATTGAAGCTTTAATAGGTGAGAAGGGTCACTGGCTTTCGGCCCAGGCGGCCAGTTTCTCGCGGAAGATTTTCGCGTTATGCCGGACATCCACCGGGAAATCCGAATAGAAAAGTATTTTCTTTATAGAACGGGTGTGCGGAGAAGCGGCTGCGATTTCCAGCAATTCCTTGATGAAGGTTTCCCGGTCTTTAGCGACCCGCTCCGTATTTTCCGGTTCTATAATGATAACGGGTTCGCGATGGCTTCCCCGTCCTTTACCCACCAGCGCAGAACGCCGGACATCCGGGTGCTGGTTGAACAGGGCTTCGCAGGGAATGGTGAATAGAGTTTCCGAATCGGTGACGACACGGTGGTTTTTTCTACCGCAGAACCAAAGCCGGTTTTGTTCGTCCCATTTCCCCACATCGCCCATCCTGTGCCAGAAGGTTTCGCCATCCGGGATTTTTGCGAAGCGAGTGACATCCTCCCTGTTGAAATAGGTTTTGGTGACCCAGGGGGCCTTCACGATAATTTCTCCTGTTTGACCTCTGGGTATCTCCAAGTCATCTTCCCATTTGAGAATAGGTTCCTCTGAAATTCGTATGACTTTTATTTCAACTCCGGGAATGGGTTTGCCGACGCAGGTTCCTTCGCCTTTTTCTGACTGTGTCCAGGTGTCGTTGACGATCTCCTGCCTCTCTATGGAAGTGACGGGCAAAGCTTCGGTGGCTCCATAGGGAGTCAGGACTTTGCAGTCGGGTTCCAAAATGGACTCGAAACGCTTGAGCAAAGTTCCGGAAACAGGAGCGCCGGCAATCAGGATGCGCCGAAGGGAAGGAAGTCGTGTGCCGTTTTGTTGGCAGTAGCGGCTGACCGTGTCCCAAAGAGCCGGGGACCCAAAACTGCTGGTGATGCCATGAGTCTGAATCGGGCGGATAATATTTTCAGGGTTTACCTTTGCCGGACAGGTGGGGTCCATATCAGGAATCACACTGGTCATTCCCATCCCTGTACTGAACAAACCAAACAGAGGGAAAGTGGGTAAATCTTTTTCTCCGGGAAGAATATCGAAATGCTCGCGAAGAATTCGGGCTTGCTGGTCGAACATGCCGTGAGTGTAAAGCACCCCTTTTGCAGGACCGGTACTGCCGCTGGTGAATAAAACAGCCGCAGCCTGATCTTCAGACGTTTCACCCATCTGGTAATCGGCCTGCCCGCTGTGTTTTACCTGATCCAATGTGGGGCCTCGCCAGAACCATTTTTTTCCAACGGTTACTGAGAGTTGAATGGACTTGAACGGAGCCGGTATAAAAGTTTTGATGGCATGTGCTAAAGGAACAGCTATGATTCCCCGAGGCTCGGACTGCTTGATGCAATGCAGAACATTTTTTTTGCCCAGTCCCGGGTCAATGAGGACGGGAACCGCTCCAGTTTTAAACAATGCGAAGGTCAGTGTTATAAACTCCATTCCATAAGGAACCATCACCAGAACACGGTCCCCTTTTTTGACCCCGTGGTGAAGAAGGCCGGAGGCAATTAAATTGCTCTCTTCTTCCAACTGTTTGAAGGTGATTTGACTTTTACTCCGCATTTCAATGATTGCAGATTGATCGGGCATCTCTTTTGCCCAATGCGCCAGACTCGCGGAGATATTGCAGGATTTCATGGTGGGCTAGGTTAAGTCGAGAGCTGTCTTGACCAGAGGCAGGGTCACTTTTTTCTTTTTGAGATAAGACTCCTGATTAATGGTCGTGATCGCATTTTGAAGGGAAATAAAATCTCTGGGAATGCGGGACAGCAGAAAATGAATGATGGGATCTGGCAAGGTCAGGTTGATATCTTTTGCCAGCTTCATAATAATTTTTGCGGTTGTGGCATCATCAATCGGTTTGATTTCCGCGACCATTCCCCACTGAAACCGCGAAGTCAGGTAGCTTTCCATTGCAGAGGTTTTGTCAGGTGGCAGACTCGCGGTGAACGCAAGTTTGCCACCCTTCTCCGTAACCTGATTGTATACATGATAAAGTTTTTCCTGCGCTGTTGGGGAGTGGACAATGCCTTCGACATTATCCATGAGAAAAAAATCAACGTCCAAAAGTTGTTCAAGAGTTTGTTGGGCTTCGGATGAGAGGCCGTCTCCGATCTTGTTAGCGAAATCACTCCCCTGAATGCAGACGGCACGCAACCCTTTTTCTGCGGCATGATTGCCTATGGACAGGAGTAAATGGGTTTTCCCAAGGTTTTTCTGGCCGAAAAGGTAGAGGACTTGAAAGGCAACCGGATTCCCGGAGCAGAATTCCTTCGCCGTCTCAAAAGCGATGCGCGAACCATCCGAAACCACAAAGTTGGAAAAATCATATTCCGGATGAGAGGGGAAATTTAAAAGTAATTGTTGGCCGGGTTTGTCGGTCATAGTTTTACCGGGCTACGCCCGGAGAAAATGGGGCAACGACTCGTCAAGCCGCCAATATTTCTTGTTCGCCAGACAGCGCTATTGCACACTGCCACCGGCGGCCACGCCGGGTCAGGCTTATTTTGGGCCGGCCTGAATTTCAATATAAGCTTTTCCCAGTGTCGTTTTTATCATCAGAGCGCAAACCCAGCCTTCTTTTTCGTAGTTCAGGATGGTGGTCTCATGTTTGATGGAGTTGACCATGCTCCAGCCTTTGTTGACCATTTCGTTCTGGTAAAAGCTGACGACTTCACTCAAGTTGCTCCAACCGGAATAGAAAAACCGGCCTACCTTGACGGTTCCGCTTCCCGACTCATAGACAAAGGATTTTGAATGATCCCGTTCAAACCCATCGGGTACGGGAATGTCCGAAAAGGGATAAACCATTTCAGGGGGAGGGGGTGGCGGTGGGGGTTTTACGGCGGTCATTTCTTCCCACGTCGCGCATCCGGCCAACCAAACTCCAAACAGTGAAAACAGGAATAGTCGTTTAACCATTTGTACCTCCTCCAAAATAGACCACCAGTAAACCTGCCATCATGAGGCAAAAACCGATCACCCTCAGGGTGCTATCGGGCATTTCTGGAACTTTACGGGCAAAAGCTTTTACCTGCTTAGGAAAACAAAAATAAGGGATGCCTTCAAAGACCATCATCAAACCGAGAGCGGATAGGAACAGGCTCATGTCTTGGGCCGATTATAAACAGGGAAAGATATTTGCATAATTTTTTTTCTTGATGAGTGGAAGACCCAATAAATTTGACCGGCACTTCGGTTGGTCGGCTTGAGGAACAGACCCATCGCCTGCTGCGATTATCTTTTATCTCATAAAGTGAGTCAATACATAATTCCCGCTCGGCGCGGGGCCAGCGAGCAATGACCCATTGAGTCGAGAAACGGATTGCCCGCGAAATAAAGACATTGCTCCCTGGTCCTTCGCTGAAGAGGGTTTTGAGGTTGTAAAGAGCGGGAAAAGCATTATATAATCGTCAAGATTCCTTTTTCCTTCAGATGCCCATTTTCAGGCGTGGTCAACCGGTGCTTTGTTGCGGGAACAGGCATTCCCGTGAAAAGGTGTCGTATCTTTAATGTTTACGCAGGCTGGGAATTTCAGATTAATTTTTTTTAACTGAAATGTTTGTCGCTAAATATTAAGCTATATTTAATTTAACCGCTATCTTATGAGAGCTTGGGTTGTATTGCATGGGGACTCCCGAATTTTATTTTTGATCATTCGTCAAATTGAGGATTAAAAAACATGTTTAGATCTTTTGTCCATCGCGCCGGTTTAACTTCATTGGTTTTTATGTCTTTACTTGCATGGGGTATGGTTATTTCTCCAGAGACCCTTTTTGCGCTGAGCAGTAACACCCAGCCGCTTGCGAGTAATATTTTTGTGGAAATCGCAAAAAAGCAAAATCCCGCCGTGGTTAATGTGAGCACCAAGGCGAAGGCAGAGGTCGCACCGCAGAGGAATTTCCCAATACCCAGATCTCAACCTGCCCCTCGACCTGGACCCGGGCAGGGGCAATCTCCCGATCCTTTTCGTGATTTTTATGACCGTTTCTTTGGCGAGCGTCCGAACAGTCAACAACCCAAGCGAGGTATGGGTTCCGGATTTGTGATCGACAAGGAAGGTCATATCCTGACCAACTATCATGTGATAGAAGGTGCCGATGAAATTGTGGTGATGCTTGAGGATAATGGAAAAGAAAAAGAATACGACGCGACCCTGATTGGGTCAGATGCTAAAACCGATATTGCCTTGATTAAAATCAAACGCGAACCGGGGGACAATACGGAATTCCCTTTTCTGAAGCTGGGCAGTTCAGAAAATCTTGAAGTCGGGGAATGGGTGGTAGCTATTGGTAACCCTTTTGGTCTCAGCCACACCGTTACGGTGGGCGTGGTGAGTGCTTTGGATCGAAGCATTGGTGCTGGCCCCTACGATGAGTTCATTCAGACCGACGCTTCGATCAACCCGGGTAACAGTGGTGGGCCCCTGATCAATATTGAAGGAGATGTGATTGGTATCAACACCGCTATCATTTCAGGGAATACTGGCGGAAATGTGGGAATCGGGTTTGCCATTCCTATCAACATCGCCAAGGAAATTTTAAAAGATCTGAAAGAAACAGGGTCGGTAACACGTGGTTGGTTGGGAGTCATGATCCAGAAAATCACTCCCGAGTTGGAAAAATCTTTCGGCCTCAACCAAAGTGAAGGGGCTCTTGTTGGAGATGTTATTCCTGATGGTCCTGCCGCCAAGGCGGGAATACTGCGCGGGGATGTCATCACCCAGTTCAATAATCAACCTGTAAGAGAAATGGAAGATCTTCCCAAAATTGTCGCCGCGACAACCCCGGGCCTGCTGGTCGATGTTGAGGTGATTCGTGACAGTTCCCGGAAAATACTTCATGTGACCATAGAAGTATTGAAAGATGCGCAGGAAGCGGTGGTGGCTGCAGCCAAGGTCGATCCTCTGGGTCTTCAGGTTCAGGATATTACCGAGGAGTTGGCGAAAGGTCTGCAATTGCAAGATATGGATGGGGTTCTGGTTTCCGATGTGACCGCCGGAAATGCTGCCTCGGAAGCGGGCATCCGCCGGGGAGATGTGCTTTCGGAAATGAACCGCAGCGTAGTCAAAAATGCGCAGGACTACCACCGCCTGTTGGCCTCGGTGGATAAGGGTTCATCTGTTCTGTTCCTGGTCAAGCGGGGAGGCAGTACCATATACATTGCTGTCAAAGTAGAGTAGAGCATCGTTGATTATTTTTTTCACTTTTCACCCTGTCTAAGCGTGCGCGTTCCCTCAAGGTGGTTCTGGGTTTTTGTTGTGTTTGTCGTGCTAGGGCCGTCTCTGGCCTTTGCCGAAGAGCGCTATAACCGCAGAACTCCTCTTGTTCGGGCTGTCGAGAAAGTTGGCCCGGCTGTTGTGAATATTTACACGACAGAAATTTCCAGGCCTGCTCGCAATCCCTTCAGAAGTTTTGGCAACAATCTGTTTGACCAGTTCTTCAAAGACTTCATTCCTTCTGCTGAAAATCAAAGGCGCAGTCTGGGTTCGGGTGTTCTTATCAATGGTGAAGGATATATTCTCACCAACGAGCATGTTATCGCCAAAGCCGCAAAGATCCATGTCACCTTGAGCGACAAGCAGGAGTTTGATGCCAGTGTCATTGGTGCGGATATTAAATCTGACTTGGCGATCATCAAGATCGACTCCTCTAAACCCTTGCCCTACGTTGAAATGGGGCGATCCGATGATTTAATGATCGGCGAACAGGTGCTGGCCATTGGTAATCCCTTTGGCTTGCAACATACGGTCACGACCGGAATCATCAGCGCCTTAAACCGCAACATCCGAGCTGGGGAAAATATGGTTTACAGCGATTTCATTCAGCTCGATGCTTCGATCAACCCGGGAAACAGCGGCGGACCTTTGCTGAATATTAATGGCTCTCTCATTGGCATCAATACGGCGATCTACCAAAAGGCCGAGGGCATTGGTTTTGCCATTCCCATCGACCATGCTAAACGGATTGTCGATGAACTGATCCGTTACGGAAAAGTCCGGCGCGGATGGCTGGGGGTTTCTGTCCAGGAGTTGGACGCCCAGCTCTTGCGCCATTTCAAACTGGATCGGCAAAGAGGGGTTCTGGTTGTTGGCGTTGCCGAAAACAGCCCTGCCGGACAAGCCGGTTTGAAACGCGGGGATATCATCATGTCCGTTGACGACCATGATGTGAAAGACAAGTCGGACTTTCGTGGACGTATGGCTTCTTACACGGTGAGTAGCTCTATTCGGTTTTCCATTCTGCGGGACGGAAAAGAGGTGGAGCACAGAGTCCGCGTTACCGCTATTCCCAAAAGCTATGTTAAGGAGTTCACCCGAACCTGGCTGGGGTTACATATTCAGCAGAACAGCGAGCAGTTTGCCCGGGCCAAGAGGCTGCTGACTGCCAAGGGAATGGTTGTGATGGAGGTGGTTCCCAACAGTGCGGGGGGACGAATTGGTATCAACCCCGGTGACATCATTCGGCAAATGAATCAGAAGAGTGTGGACACTGAAGAGGATTATAACAAGGCCGTCGCAGAAATAAATAATCCGGATCGCATTTTACTTTTGGTTCAACGTGGGCGGCAGGGGTATTATGTGACACTGGAACCTTGAGGCACGTTTTGCGTTTACTCCAGCGCGGGTGGCAAGGATGCCATGCGATCCTGAAACTCTGTTAAAACTTTCCCTCCTTCTTTTCTTATGACGGTTAAACAGGACATCGAGGATCTCAAACAGACGATCCATCAACACGATCATCTCTACTACGTTAAAAACTCCCCATCAATTTCTGACCAGGAGTATGACGCGCTGCTTCGGCGTTTGCGCGAACTGGAAACTGCTCATCCCGAACACATCACTCCCGACTCTCCGACGCAAAGAGTGGGTGGAAAAGTGGATGAACGGTTTAAAGCAGTCGTGCACCCGGTTCCCATGCTCAGCCTCGACAACACCTACAATGTTGATGAGGTGCGGGCGTTTCATCAGCGAGTACTAAAGGGCCTACCGGATGTTCCCGAAGATTCTATTGAATATGTGGTGGAGTTGAAGTTCGATGGCCTGGCTGTGGCGCTCACCTATGAAAACGGTTTGTTGGTGCGGGGAGCCACCCGGGGCGATGGGCTGCAGGGTGAAGACATCACCGCAAATTTAAGAACTCTGCGATCTATACCTTTGAAAATTGATACAGAGTCTTTTAACCGCATAGAAGTTCGCGGTGAAGTTTATATGCCGAAGAAGGAGTTTGAGCGCATCAATGCCGAGCGCGAGGCAGAAGGGGAAACGCCGTTCGCCAACCCCAGAAATGCTGCCGCCGGGGCGTTGCGCCTTCTTGATCCTGCGATCACAGCCGAGCGCAAGCTCGGTATCTTTATCTATGCAGTAGGATTTCTCGATAACAATCCTTTTAAGACTCATTATGAGTTGCAGGAAAAGCTTGATGCCTTGAGGTTCCCGATCAATAAGCACAACCGGCTTTGCAAAAACTTCGAATCGGCACTTGTTTTGATCGAGGAGTTTCGCGACAAGAGAAAAGAACTCGATTATGAAGTGGACGGTCTGGTCATTCAGTTGAACTCATTAGCCCACCGAAAAAAGCTGGGTGAAACTTCCAAATTCCCGCGCTGGGCGGTGGCCTATAAGTATGAAGCGGAACAGGCGGTGACCGAAATTATGGATATTGTTTGCCAGGTGGGCAGGACCGGCTCCATCACTCCTGTTGCCGAATTAAAGCCCGTGTTGATTTCGGGTTCTACCGTCAGCAGGGCGACCTTGCACAACGAAGATGAAATCAAACGCAAAGACGTCCGTGTCGGCGACCAAGTGGTGATTGAAAAGGCCGGTGAAATTATTCCCAAAGTCATTCGCGTACTCGAACATTCCGGAAAACGGGCACAGCCTTTTAAGATGCCCAATGTCTGCCCTGAATGCCAGGCTGTCCTTTCCCGCCTTGATGGTGAAGTGGTCTGGCGATGTGTGAACAGTGCCTGCCCGGCCCAGTTGAAAGAAAGGCTCAAACATTTTTCTTCCCGCAAAGCGATGGACATCGACCATCTTGGTCCGGCGGTGATCGAGCAGTTGGTTGATTCGGGACGGGTCAAAAACTTTTCTGATCTTTATACTCTTAAAACGGAGGAGGTTGCTGCTTTGGAACGCATGGCGGACAAGTCGGCTCAGAATCTTATTTCCGCAATTGCAAAGAGTAAGTCGGCAGGACTTTCCCGTCTCCTGCATGCATTAGGTGTACGGCATGTGGGGCAGCGCACAGCCATTCTTCTAGCCAGAAAGTTTCGCTCGCTCAAAACATTGCAAGTGACCATCTATGACGAACTGGAAAAACTTGATGAAGTAGGGCCGGTCATCGCTGAAAGCCTACAAGCGTTTTTGGATCGCGACAGCAATAGACAGGAAATCGAGCGGTTACTGGAACAAGGCATTCTTATGGAAGAGCAGGGCGATGCTCCTGAAAGCGGGGGATTGTTCGACGGCCAGCAGTTTGTTCTAACGGGGACCTTGACCCGGTTTACTCGCGAGGAAGCCAAGGAGAAAATACAATCTCTGGGTGGTCGGGTTACTTCAACAATTTCCAAAAAAACCGATTATCTGGTGGCAGCCGCTTCTGCCGGATCGAAACTGGACAAAGCCCAACAACTCGGTATCCAAATATTAGATGAGGAAGCGTTACAGAAATTAATGGAGAGTGGTTGAGTTAAGCTCTTCAGCGGGCAGCGGATGGCTGAGTTCTTCTGCGAACCGGACGTTTTGCAGGTCTTCTGCTGTCAGGTTTTCTGGCTTTTGGTGGCGGGCCTCGGCGTTTACGCATAGGAGGCTTGCCTTCCTTTTCTTCCAGAAACAATTCTTCTTCCGGCCAGGATACGGGGATTTTATTTTTCAGGTAATCTTCGACGCGTTCCAGATGCTGGGCGAAGTCTTCGCAGCAAAGTGTGATGGCGGTGCCCTTGTTCCCGGCACGTGCGGTTCTGCCTATGCGGTGAACATAGTCCTCTGCGTCCTGCGGTAAATCATAATTAATAACATGTGTGATGTTGTCGATATGCAGTCCTCTCGATGCCACATCGGTGGCGATGAGGATATCGAGCTCGCCCTCCTGAAACTTTTCCAGTACTCGTATTCGGGACTTCTGGGGAAGGTCACCGCTGATTTGCCCGGCGTTGAAGCCGTTGTGGTTCAACTTCCACTCAAGAATCTCGCATTCAATTTTAGTGTTGGAAAAAATCAGAACTTTTTCCCCGGCCTCTTTTTTCATCAATCCTAAAAGGAGGTTGAACTTTTCATGCTGTCCGACATGATAAAGAATCTGGGTGATTGCATCGACCACAGCTTTTTCCGGCTCGATGGCTACCCGAACCGGATTGTTCATGTGCTCGTAGCACAATTCCATCACCCGGTGATTGAGCGTTGCCGAAAACAGCATCGACTGGCGTTTGTCGTAAGACGAACAGTTGCGAAATAAATAGCGAAGGTCGGCAATGAATCCCATATCGAACATGCGGTCGGCTTCATCGACGACCAGCACTTCCACCTGTTTTAAACTGAAGAATTTTTGCTTATAGAAGTCGATCAATCTACCTGGCGTAGCGATGAGGATGTCCACGCCATCTTTGATCTGGTTTCTCTGTTTGTCATAATCCACCCCGCCGATAACACAAACGATGCGGAAGTTGCAATGCTTGCCCAGGAGCAGGGCATCCTTTTCGATTTGCCTTGCCAGTTCGCGGGTCGGAGCGATGATCAATGCTCGCGGGCCTGCTTTCCCTTTTGGGTCAAGCGGTGGAGTGTTTTCTAATAGCCGGGTGAGCAGGGTGATCAGAAACGCCGCGGTTTTTCCTGTTCCGGTCTGTGCTTGTCCGGCCAGATCCTTACGCCCAAGAGTAATAGGCAGAGACTTGCTCTGGATAGGTGTGCAGGTTTCAAATTTTGCGTCGCGAATACCCTTCAATACCGCTTCCGGTACGGGTAGTGATTCAAAGGTCAGTAGTTCCAAAAGATGCTCCGGGTGGGCACTTCTCACAGGGACTCTTGAGAGTTAGAGCCTTGATTTTCAAGTGGTTAAAAATCTTTGTTGAAGACAAGGGTCATTATGAGGGGCTTACCCCTGATTTGCAACCCAAACTTTCATTTTTCTTGACTTTGGAGGGGCGGAAATGTTTAAATCGCCCTTCAATTTTGATTCCGGTAGCTACCCCGATTACAGGCCCGCCCGTACTTGATTTCAAAGAATTTTCCCTTTGATTTTCAATGGTTTTTGTTTCAAAAGGGGCAAGCCGGAAAATGAGAACAAGGTAGGAAAGTGGGACAATTGTTATCGTTTTTTATCCGGCCTTTACCGGACAAACTCGTTTTGAATGAACCACGGGTTTTTCCCGTTTTGAGGTGATTTTGTGATTCAACATGATGTGGTGATTGTGGGTGCCGGTCTCGCTGGGATGCGTTGTGCCTTGGAAGCGTGTAGGGAACTGGATGTCGCCGTGTTGACCAAGGTCTATCCTTCTCGATCCCATTCAGGAGCAGCACAAGGGGGAATTGCCGCTTCTCTGGGAAACTCGGAGCCGGATAGTTGGGAAGAGCATATGTACGACACCATCAAAGGTGGCGACTTTCTCAGCGATCAGGATGCGGTGGAAGAGTATGTTAAAGCCGCTCCCAGAGTCATATACGAATTAGAGCATATGGGCTGTATTTTCAGCCGTACGCCGGATGGAAAAATCGCTCAGCGCAGTTTCGGCGGGCATTCCAAACCGCGCGCCTGTTTTTCTGCCGACCGCACCGGCCATGCCATTCTGCATGCCCTTCATGAGCAACTCATGAAGAACGCGAAATCCGTAAAAATTTATAATGAGTGGTACATGCACTCTCTGATTGTCGATGGTGACCGTTGTAACGGTGTCGTGGTCAGCAATATCCAGACCGGAGAGGTTGAAGTGATTCAGGCCAAGGCTGTGGTTTTTGCCACAGGCGGTTATGGTCGGGTTTTCAAAATCACTTCCAACGCTTTTGCTAGCACGGCTGATGGAGTCATGGCCGCATTCGAAGTAGGCCTTCCTCTCGAAGACCCCGAGTTCGTCCAGTTTCATCCCTCAGGATTGTACCGTCAGGGAATTTTATTTTCAGAAGCGGCGCGGGGAGAGGGCGCTTATCTCCTCAACGGAAACGGCGAACGTTTTATGGAAACATATGCCCCGTCGCGTATGGAACTGGCGCCCCGTGATATTGTCGCCCGGGCCGAGCAGAGCGAAATCGATGCCGGGCGTGGTGTGGATGGCGAAAACTGTATCAATCTTGACTTGCGCCATCTGGGCAAGGAACGGATCATGGAACGCCTTCCGCAAATCCGGCAACTGGGTATCGACTTTTTAGGTATCGACTGCATCACCGATTGTCTTCCCATTCAGCCTACCGCGCATTATTCGATGGGCGGTATCCCGACCGATAAATTTGGCCACGTCATCAGTGATGAAAACGGCACCCGCGTGAACGGATTCTTCGCCGCCGGAGAATGTGCCTGCGTCTCTGTTCATGGTGGAAACCGGCTCGGAACAAATTCACTTCTGGAAGCTGTGGTGTTTGGAGAACGTGCCGGTAAATCCGTGCTCGAATATGCAGCGGGTATTGACTACGGAAACGTCAACGAAGGGCAGGAAAAAGCCAAGGTCCTGAAAAAGTTTGAAGATGTTTATCAAAGAGATGGCTCAGAAAGCTATAACGACATCCGTGACGAGATGAAAGAGATAATGATGAGCCATTGCGGGGTTTTCCGCGATGAAGAAAAACTCAAAGTCTGTATTGAAACCTTGAAAGGACTGCAGGAAAAGTTCAAAAAAGGTAAAGTGACCGATAAGGGCAAACTGTTCAATACGGAAATTTATGAAGTCCTTGAGTTGGGCAATATGCTGGGCATGGCCCTGCTCATTGCTACCGCCGCTCTGGAAAGAAAAGAAAGCCGAGGCGGACATTTCCGCACCGATTTTCCGAAACGCGATGACGCAAACTTTCTCCATCATTCAATGATCTTTGATACCCCAGACGGACTGGTTATCAAAAAGAAATCCGTTGTGATCACCAAACATCAACCGGCAGAGAGAACTTATTAATGGCAACTTTCAGGATCAAGCGATTCAATCCAGAAAAGCAACCGGAGCCATACTTCGAGGAATTCCAATTGGATATTCCAGAGGGCGCCACTCTTCTCGACTGCATGAACCTGATCAAATGGACTTTGGATGGGAGCTTCTCCTACCGCATGTCTTGCCGCAGTGCTATTTGCGGGTCTTGCGCCGTCAAGGCGAACGGCCACGCTCTACTTGCTTGCCAGCGTCAGGCTGCACATATTGTCGATAACGACGAGACCGTCACGCTCGAACCTTTGGGCAATATGAAACCGGTGAAAGACCTGGTCGTCGACTTCACTCCATTCTGGGACAAGATCAACAAGGTCAAACCTTATCTCGAACCGAAAGAAGCCGTGCCGGAAAAAGAACGACGCCAATCGCAGGAAGAGTTCTTGAAGATCGACGACTCCAGCACCTGCATCATGTGCGGAGCCTGCTATTCAGACTGTAACGTGCTGGAAGTGGATGACAACTTCTTAGGCCCAGCAGCTCTCGCCAAAGCGCAAAGATTTGTCGGCGATTCCCGAGACTCTCAAACGCTTGAGCGGGTCAAAGCACTCAGTGATCCAGGCGGCATTTGGGATTGCACCCACTGCGGCGAATGCGTCGAGCGTTGCCCAAAACCGGCAAAACCGTTTGATCGCATCAAAGAAATCATGACCGTGGCGCTGGAACAAGGTGTGCACAATAATAACGGAGCCCGACACGCGATGTCATTTTTCAATTCCGTTAAAAGAAGCGGTAACCTGAATGAGAACCGAATTCCGGTTGAGTCGATGGGGTTTTTCAATATCCCCGGCCTGTTAAGCCTGCTTCCTGTTGGCATACGCATGTTCCTCAAGGGCAAGGTTCCCCCGATCATTCATCACTCCATCGATGAAATGGACGATGTTAAACGAATTTTCAAGGAGTTGGATCAATGAAGTTTGCCCTGTTTACCGGATGCGTTGCCAAAGGGGCAACCCGGGAACTGATGCTTTCCACCACCAAAGCCGCCGAAGGTCTCGGGTTTGAGTTCATAGAAATGAAAAGCGCTTCCTGTTGTGGTGCCGGAGTGGTCTCCGAGAAAAGTCCTCTTCTCGCCGATGCACTCAACGCGCGTACATTTTCCATCGCCGAAAAACAGGGGCTCGATATTGTCACCATCTGCTCCACCTGTCAGGGCACCCTCAAAAAAACCGAAGCCCATCTCAATGAAGATGCCGAATATAAAAAGAAGGTCAACGACATCCTCGAGGATGGCGGACACCAATATAACGGCAAGACACGCATCAAACATTTTGCCAACATCCTCGCGACCGAAGAGGGCATGGCAAGGTTGAAGGAACGCATCAAACGACCGCTGACCGGATTGAAAGTCGCCGCGTTTTACGGCTGTTATGTCCTGCGTCCGTCAGAAAACTCAGACTTTGAGAATCCCGATAACCCAACGGGTATGGAAGATATTTTTGCAGCGCTGGGCGCGACACCCGTGTATTATCCCAGCCGCATTAAGTGTTGCGGGTTCCCCATCGTCATGATGAACAAACCCGCGTCACTGGATATGTCTGGCAACGCCTTGCTGGATGCGATCGACCACGGTGCCGATGTCGTGGCGACCGGCTGTCCGCTTTGTCACCTGAGTCTCGATTCTTATCAGCCGGAAATTGAAATTTTGCAAAAGAAGAATAATTCCATCCCCGTTTTACACCTTCCCCAGCTAGTTGCCCTGGCGCTGGGTTACTCCCCCAACGAACTCGGCATGGACAAACACATCGTCTCCACTCTCAAAATCAACGAGATATTAGCCACCTCTTAGTCCCCCTATAAATTGACCCCTTCATCTAACGGTAGGACGCTGGCCTCTCACGCCGGAAACAG
>CALAGQ010000101.1 GCA_937891765.1 uncultured Nitrospina sp. | reverse complement strand
ATTTCGCTACCTTAGGACCGTTATAGTTACGGCCGCCGTTTACTGGGGCTTCGATTCAAAGCTTGCACCTCTCCTCTTAACCTTCCAGCACCGGGCAGGCGTCAGACCCTATACGTCGTCTTGCGACTTCGCAGAGCCCTGTGTTTTTAGTAAACAGTCGCCACCCCCTGGTCTGTGCCCCCCCAACCTGGTTGCCCAAGCCGAGGGCCTCCTTCTCCCGAAGTTACGGAGGTATTTTGCCGAGTTCCTTCAACATCGTTCTCTCAAGCGCCTGGGTATACTCTACCAATCCACCTGTGTCGGTTTAGGGTACGGTCAATATTGGTGGGGCTATTTCCTGGAACGGCTTCGCTGCTCACTCAATCCAATAAGAGTAAACAACTTACGCCATCCGTCACATCCCACCTGGCCCAGGAATATTAACCTGGTTCCCATCGACTACGGCTTTCGCCCTCGCCTTAGGGGCCGGCTCACCCTGCGCGGATTAGCCTTGCGCAGGAACCCTTGGATTTTCGGCGTGAGGGTTTCTCACCCTCATCTCGCTACTCATGTCAGCATTCTCACTTCCGATACCTCCAGCAACCCTCGCGGGTTACCTTCGCAGGCTTACGGAACGCTCCGCTACCACTCAAAGATCCGATAGACCTCTGAATCCGCAGCTTCGGTACATGGCTTGAGCCCCGTTACATCGTCGGCGCAGGACGGCTAATTAGACCAGTGAGCTATTACGCTTTCTTTAAAGGATGGCTGCTTCTAAGCCAACCTCCTGGTTGTTTTGGCCTTCTCACATGCTTTCCCACTTAGACATGACTTTGGGACCTTAGCTGTCGGTCAGGGCTGTTTCCCTCTCCACTGCGGACCTTAGCACCCACAGTGTGTCTGCCAGATAGTACTTACTGGTATTCGGAGTTTGGTTAGAGTTGGTAAGACTCGCGTCCCCCGCATCCATCCAGTGCTCTACCCCCAGCAGTATTCGTCTGACGCTCTACCTAAATAGATTTCGCGGAGAACCAGCTATCTCCGAGTTTGATTGGCCTTTCACCCCTAGTCACAGGTCATCCCCTAATTTTTCAACATTAGTGGGTTCGGTCCTCCAGTGCATGTTACTGCACCTTCAACCTGCCCATAACTAGATCACTCGGTTTCGGGTCTAATACACCATACTAAATCGCCCTATTAAGACTCGCTTTCGCTACGCCTACACCTATCGGCTTAAGCTTGCATGATAAATTAAGTCGTTGGCCCATTATACAAAAGGTACGCGGTCAGGGCATATAGCCCCTCCCACTGATTGTAAGCATACGGTTTCAGGATCTATTTCACTCCCCTTATCGGGGTGCTTTTCACCTTTCCCTCACGGTACTTGTTCACTATCGGTCGAATAGGAGTACTTAGGCTTGGAGGGTGGTCCCCCCATGTTCAGACAGAATTTCACGTGTTCCGCCCTACTCGAGGACCGGAAAACAAGTTACTTGTACGGGACTATCACCCACTATGGTTGCACTTTCCATTGCATTCTAATTTTTGTTAACCGGCCACTGGCCTGGTCCGCGTTCGCTCGCCACTACTAACGGAGTCTCGGTTGATGTCCTTTCCTTCAGGTACTTAGATGTTTCAGTTCCCTGAGTTCGCTTCCTTAACCTATGTATTCAGTTAAGGATGACTATAAATAGTCGGGTTTCCCCATTCGGAAATCATCGGATCAAAGCTTTTTCGCAGCTAACCGACGCTTATCGCAGCGTAACACGTCCTTCATCGCCTCTATTCGCCAAGGCATCCACCATATGCTCTTATTATACTTGAGATCGTCACCATGCACAGAGATTAAAATAACCTAGATTAAAATAACATCTTCCTATAACCCTATTTTGGAACTCTGGGTCATAAGCTTCCAACAATCACCCGGGGGGGATCATGCCAGAACATACATAGCTCATTAAACATAATTTATTAGACGGTATAATTAGAAATCAGCTTGAAAGTGGCTCATGGTACCGATAAACAGTACCAAAATGCTTCCAAGCCTTTGGAGTAACTCTAATTATACCCATTCACAATTTCAAAGATCAAACACTCTGGTATTAACCAGAATAACAAACTCTCTTATTTTCAAATTTTAGTAAATCTCTTACGTAATACCTCTAAGTAATGGTGGAGGCAGAGGGGATCGAACCCACGACCTCATGCTTGCAAAGCACGCGCTCTCCCAACTGAGCTATGCCCCCGGATCACTACTTACACTATTCTTTTGTTGTTTGGCCTCAGTCGCCGGCGCCTCCGGCTTAGGCTCTCGCGAAAGCCGTTCGCGGCGGCCAGTCGGCCTTGCCTCAGCCCATAGGGGCTTCGGATTAGAGCATAATCAACAACAACCAAACATTGTCCGCTTAGAACTTGCCATTATATCCCCACAACCACAGCCTTGAGCACGTTCCATGCTATTGCTTTTGCAATAGCGGGAGCAAAACTAAAAGCAAACCATATTTTTTATAAAAAAAATATGGTGGGTCTGGGAGGACTTGAACCTCCGACCTCACGCTTATCAGGCGTGCGCTCTAACCAGCTGAGCTACAGACCCGATACAGGTATTTTTATTTACTAAATTTGAAAGAGAAATGTAGACAGCGAATAATGCGTTTTTGGTCCGTCTTTCGACAAACCGAGATGCTCATTAGATCATGCTCATTGAACATGTTTCATAATATTACGTAAGCAATATCACAAACAAATCTAACCAACTCTCTATATAATCTATAAGAGACAGTTTATCTATAAATAGCTAAACCATCATCCTTAGAAAGGAGGTGATCCAGCCGCAGGTTCCCCTACGGCTACCTTGTTACGACTTCACCCCAGTCGCTGACCCTACCGTGGTCGGCTGCTTCCTGTAAACAGGTTAGCTCACCGGCTTCGGGTAAAACCAACTCCCATGGTGTGACGGGCGGTGTGTACAAGGC
>CALAGQ010000100.1 GCA_937891765.1 uncultured Nitrospina sp. | reverse complement strand
CCGATTTCTTTACAGCCGATTTCTTTACAGCCGATTTCTTTACAGCCGATTTCTTTACAGCCGATTTCTTAGACACGCTCTCTGTCTCACCAGAATCCTTGCCAGATCTCTTCTCAAGTTCTGCGATTCTTTGATTTAAAAGATCCAACTCATCTGCCTTAACGAAACCCATACGGATCGCAGTTTCATCAATCTGGGTTTCAACCTTTTCCTTCACTAACTCGCTATTTTCGATAACCCAACTTTTGAGCCCTTTGGTCAGCTCCGCTACATTGGCCTCATTTTTCGATAGGGAAGCTAGAAATTTCTTTAGAATTGAATTCAGATCATTTACCATGGGCTAACCGTATCTAAAGGCGGAGAACCTCGCTTGCTTCGACTTGCCATCGACTTGCTAGGCCTGTTGGTGCCCGCCAAAACCTTCTCCGTGCCGCTCCTCAAATCTGAACCCAATTGCCAACCTTCAGCGACAGCGCCGCCCTGCGGGACTTAGAGCTCCACGCAGCTATATCTAGCGAGTCAACTTCTTTGCGGTTCCCTCGCGACTTAGATCGACCAATGACGACTCTAAACTCCACGACCTTGTCACCACTTGGCAATGTCTTCTCGCTGGCCAGGCTTCTCACTCTTCCGACTAGAAAGACTTCATTCACGGGCTGGAAACTGGAAGTGTCTGGATCTGAATTAGCTTCTTTCAACTGTATTTTTTTCTAATCAATTTCGCCATTTTTAAGTCAATTCATCGAGCGACTCTCCTGAAAGATATTTTCAAGAGGTGCAAGCATCAGCCATAAATAATCTCGAGTGAGGAAAGAGCAGTCAGACTGTGGCAAATATCCACCTGTTGAAATAGAAAACCACCTCGTAAATTTCACTCTAGAAAGAGCGAGAGTAAAGCGAAAAAGAGAACAATAGAAAAAAATAAAAAAGGAGCCGTTCCAATAACCGAAGTTATGGAAAGAGCTCCTTTTTTTAATGATGTCCGGCGGCGATCTACTCTCCCACAAGGTCCCCCTTGCAGTACCATCGACGCTGAGAGGCTTAGCTTCCGGGTTCGGAATGGGACCGGGCGTTTCCCTCTCGCTATGGCCGCCGAAACTCTATTGAGTTATCAGTCAGTTGCATTTCTACAAAGCCAACAATCGCAAAATAAATTTACAATTCTACGCTTCTAGAAATTTAACAGTTCCCGACCGTAGCTCGGGAACCACACAGTGAACGCGATGCATTTAATCAATTTAAATTTAATTAAATTTAATTAAAAAATGTAGTTAAATCCTCGGCCTATTAGTACCGGTCAGCTCCACGAATCGCTTCGCTTCCACTTCCGGCCTATCAACCCGGTGGTCTTCCGGGGGCCTTACCCGATAAATCGGTGAGAAACCTAATCTTGAAGCAGGCTTCCCGCTTAGATGCTTTCAGCGGTTATCCTTTCCGAACGTTGCTAATCGGCCGTGCTCCTGGCGGAACAACCGACACACAAGAGGTTCGTCCGTCCCGGTCCTCTCGTACTAGGGACAGCCCTTCTCAAGTTTCTTTCGCGCACAGAAGATAGGGACCGAACTGTCTCACGACGTTCTGAACCCAGCTCGCGTGCCGCTTTAATGGGCGAACAGCCCAACCCTTGGGACCTACTCCAGCCCCAGGATGCGACGAGCCGACATCGAGGTGCCAAACCATGCCGTCGATATGGACTCTTGGGCAAGATCAGCCTGTTATCCCCGGGGTACCTTTTATCCGTTGAGCGACGGCGCTTCCACAAGCCACCGCCGGATCACTAGTTCCTGCTTTCGCACCTGCTCGACATGTCTGTCTCACAGTTAAGCTCCCTTGTGCACTTACACTCGACATCTGATTGCCAACCAGACTGAGGGAACCTTTGAGCGCCTCCGTTACTTTTTAGGAGGCAACCGCCCCAGTTAAACTACCCACCAGACACTGTCCCTGATCCAGATAATGGACCGAGGTTAGAAACTCAAAACGTTCAGAGTGGTATTTCAATGATGGCTCCACGAAAGCTAGCGCTCCGCTTCAAAGCCTCCCACCTATGCTACACAAAACGTTCCGAGTACCAATATCAAGATATAGTAAAGGTCCCGGGGTCTTTCCGTCTTTCTGCGCGTAACGAGCATCTTTACTCGTAATGCAATTTCGCCGAGTTCGCGGTGGAGACAGTTCTCAAGTCGTTACGCCATTCGTGCAGGTCGGAACTTACCCGACAAGGAATTTCGCTACCTTAGGATGGTTATAGTTACCACCGCCGTTTACTGGGGCTTAAGTTCTCAGCTTCGCTCCGAAGAGCTAACCAGTCCCCTTAACCTTCCAGCACCGGGCAGGCGTCAGTCCGTATACATCGTTTTGCAACTTCGCACGGACCTGTGTTTTTGGTAAACAGTCGCTTGAGACTATTCTTTGCAGCCAACTCAAGCTTCGGGGGTAAACCCCTACACCTAAATTGGCCCCCCTTCTCCCGAAGTTACGGGGGTATTTTGCCGAGTTCCTTCACCACGATTCTCTCGATCACCTTGGTATTCTCTACCTGACCACCTGAGTCGGTTTCGGGTACGGGCCGCCTTATACCTCGCTAGAAGATTTTCTTGGCAGCATAGGATCATCCACTTCGCCATACGGCTCGGCATCAGGTCTCAGACATTGGAGCGCGGATTTGCCTACGCTCCGTCCTACACCCTTACCCCAGGACAACCATCGCCTGGGTTGGACTACCTTCCTGCGTCCCTCCATTGCTTGACTACTACCAACTTGGGTCGCGCGCTCCACTTTTCCGGACAAGTCCGTTCCAGTTTTGGGCACTTAGCATTATTGATTCGTCATGGGCGGTATAACACGGGTACTGGAATATCAACCAGTTGTCCATCGACTACGCCTGTCGGCCTCGCCTTAGGTCCCGACTTACCCTGGGCGGATTAGCCTGGCCCAGGAACCCTTGGTCATTCGGTGGACGGGTTTCTCACCCGTCTTTCGCTACTCATGTCTACATTCTCACTCGTGTAGCTTCCACGGCTAGATTCCTCTGCCGCTTCACTAGCTACACGACGCTCCCCTACCCATCCACACTCCTGGATCTATCCAATAAAGGTAGACCGGGATAGTGTGTGAATGATAGAACGTCGGTGGCGTGCTTGAGCCCCGTTACATTGTCGGCGCGAAATCACTTGACCAGTGAGCTATTACGCACTCTTTTAAGGGTGGCTGCTTCTAAGCCAACCTCCTGGTTGTCTATGCGACTTCACATCCTTTTCCACTTAGCACGCGCTTTGGGACCTTAGTTGCTATTCTGGGTTGTTTCCCTCTCGACGACGAAGCTTATCCCCCGCCGTCTCACTGCTGCGCTCTCACTTACCGGCATTCGGAGTTTGGCTGATGTTGGTAAGCTTGTAGGCCCCCTCGACCATCCAGTAGCTCTACCTCCGGTAAGAAACACGCAACGCTGCACCTAAATGCATTTCGGGGAGAACCAGCTATCACGAAGTTTGATTGGCCTTTCACCCCTAACCACAGCTCATCCCCTAATTTTTCAACATTAGTGGGTTCGGTCCTTCAGTGGATGTTACTCCACCTTCAACCTGGCCATGGCTAGATCACTCGGTTTCGGGTCTAATTCATCGAACTATGTTCGCCCTATTCAGACTCGCTTTCGCTACGCCTACACCTAACGGCTTAAGCTCGCTCGATAAACTAAGTCGCTGACCCATTATACAAAAGGTACGCAGTCACAAAAGCAAGCTTTTGCTCCTACTGCTTGTAAGCATTCGGTTTCAGTGTCTATTTCACTCCCCTAATCGGGGTTCTTTTCACCTTTCCCTCACGGTACTTGTTCACTATCGGTCGCTAGAGAGTACTTAGGCTTGGAGGGTGGTCCCCCCATGTTCAGACAGAATTTCACGTGTTCCGCCCTACTCGAGGACTTAAGAAAACATTACCTATACGGGGCTATCACCCATTATTGCCAACCTTTCCATGTTGTTCTAGTTATTTTTCCTAAGCCACTGGCCTGGTCCGCGTTCGCTCGTCACTACTAACGGAGTCTCGGTTGATGT
>CALAGQ010000099.1 GCA_937891765.1 uncultured Nitrospina sp. | reverse complement strand
TGAAGATATCATTAAAAAAAATGAGTCTGTATGGGATCAAAATCGCTTGGAGGTTCACAGAAATATCGCCAACAACATTCAGGCTCTTTTTGGGATCAAAAAAGTCCGTAATAACTCGGTAACGGTTCAGAATTTATTTACGGATGAAAAACATCTTATTGATGAAGAGGATTCAAGCCTGATATTCAGAAAAAATGATATTTTTCAGGGCCGAATTGTTCCTCAGCAAGGCAAATGGTTTTTTACCGGACACTTTTGCTTTCACCCCAACGAAATACACTCGTACATAAACAGTGAAGTGAAAAATATATTAACACTCCAGAAGTCATGGGGGAAAGAAGTCAAAAGCCTTGCAAAGGAATTATTTAAGACACAAAAATCCCGTTTGAAAAACTCCAACTACATAGTAGAGATGAAAAGAAAAATTGAAGTTACGGGTGCTGGCACTAAAAGAGATTTGTTGGTGGAAAAGCTTTCGGCTTTGAGGGAGGATAGAGACAATTTAGAAACCAGTTCTAAGCAAAAGGACATATCGATAGCCCATTTAAAAAAAGAAAAAATTGAATTTGTAGGACGCAGGATGGCTGTAGACTTAATCAATAAACTGGCATGCATGAAACTAAAATGCGAGCGTTACCGGAATATAGAAATCGCTGAAATTTACAAAAACTGATGTCTATATGTAAATCAGCAACATAATACCCGCCACATCAAAAAGGTTTCAAGATCTTGAGGAAAGGTCAAGCAGTGGAGTACGAAATTGCAAAGAGTGATAAAGGCTTCATGGCGAAGAACGTGAAGCTCAGATTGAAATAAACAAATAGCCCCATAACCTATAATGAGTAGGAACTTCTGATAACGAAAGCGGACCTTGTTAACAGGGTGGCAAATCAAATCAACCTGACCAAGAAACAGACAGAGGATATCGTTGGCATCATTTTCCAATCCATTACTGATTCACTAGCAGAAGGCGATAAAGTAGAACTACGTTGTTTCGGAAGTTTTCGTATTCGTGAAAGAAATGCCAGAACGGCTCGCAATCCTAAATCAGGTGAAACAGTAAATGTTCCTGCTAAGAAAGTACCCTTCTTCAAGGCCGGAAAAGAGTTGAAGGAGCTGGTTGACGAGAAGGGGTTGGAGATTACTTAGGTCTTTATCTTTCCCCTAAGCTCGCTCGCTGAGAAAAAGAATGTGGCTAAATTAACTGTCCACTTATTTAGAGAAGATCAATGAAGATGAAGGGCTTTTTTGCTGACAGGCGCAAAGAGTAAGTTATTTACCCTGATGCTATTTTACCTTTAAGGCTGATTCGATAGCTCGGTCTAATTCCTCAAGGTTTATGGGCTTGAACATATACTCAGTGGCCCCAAGCTTCAGGCATTCATCGATGGTTTCCTTGTTTGTAATGGCAGAAACACAGATGATGGGAGCGGAGGAAGATTCCCTGAC
>CALAGQ010000098.1 GCA_937891765.1 uncultured Nitrospina sp. | reverse complement strand
GTCGGAAGCGGACTTGTGATTGAATTCTAACTGTTCGGTGGGGAAAATAAAAGGGGTTTGAGACGTTGATGGCTGTGAGGTTATTTACTAAATTATTTCGGCTCCTCTTCAAAAAAGAGTCGGGATAATTTATATTCCTTCCTTAGCACACATTTTTCTGTTCAAATTCAACAGATCTTAGCCCCAATCCTAACATGCAACCTAGATCAGTTTTAAAGAGGCCGGTCAACATTAGTTACTGCAAGTTTATCACCGCGCGGACGCCACCGTTATTACATTGATCTATGTTGCGGAAAGAATGAGTCCTATCACAAAAAAAAAGGGTTTTGGCGCAACACCATTTTTGCCTCACAATTTGGGTGTCCCTACATCAGATCAACTCTTCGCCGGTGAATATAATGCTAGCTACAGGCTGTTTTTTAATTTGGGTTGAAATGTCCTCAATCCTCATTTTTTGATATAATGTTCAAATATAAATTTTCTCAAGACCATCCCAAACCTTATGTCTTCAGGACCCCAAAAACCGCATTCTGATAAACTAGGCGACCACATTACAGAAGAATATCGTGTTCTTCATCAGGTTGCCCAAATCCTGCAGACTCAGGGTGATCTTGTGGATATGCTACAGAATGTCCTGAAAACAATCACTGAATTTGAAGACCTAAAAGTTGAAAACAAGGCAGGAATTTTCTTGGCAGACCATGAAAATCAGGCCCTCCGTCTGTTTGCCGTTTATGGAGATTTCAGTGAGGAATTTATCACTAAGGAGCAGAAGGTCCCCTTTGGAGAATGCCTGTGTGGACGCGTTGCGTTATCTGGCAAACTTCTTATGAGCGAAAGCTGTTTTAAAGACCCTCGGCATGAAAGAACATTTAGCGATATGGAAGCTCATGGGCATTATATTGTTCCACTTAAAAGTTTAGATAGTCTTGTAGGGGTAATGTTTCTTTACACCGACACCTATCCATCGTGGTATCAACACAGTCAAGAGGTTTTGTTATCTATTGGTGGTCTAATAGCGGATACCATTAAAAGAAAGCAAATTGATAAAGAGTTAGAGCAATATAAAGACCAACTAGAACATATGGTTGATTCAAAAACTATTGAACTAAGGAGTACTAATGAAAAGCTTACCTTAGAGATTGAGGAACATAAAAGCACCCAAGAGCATTTAAAAAGTTCTCGGGATCAATTTCGGATGCTCAGCAGCCAGATTCAGGAAGCCAGAGAAGAAGAAAAATCTCGCATTTCAAGAGAAGTCCATGACCGCCTTGGGCAATCTTTAACGGCATTAAAGATGGATTCTGTGTATATCGAAAAAAAACTTCCTCCAAGCCTAGAGGAAATCAAAAGAAGTATGCGCTCCATGACTCAATTAATTGATACCACCATTACATCAGTTCAAGAAATTGCCATGGAACTTCGTCCTCCAATTTTGGATGCGTTTGGTCTATGTGAGGCTATTGCTTGGCAGGCCGGAGAATATAACAAAAAACTTGGGATTGAATTCAATCTTAACTGTCTTCAAGAGCATATTGAATTAAAAAAAGATCTTAACACCGCATTATTTAGAATATTTCAAGAAACATTGACAAATATTGTTCGCCACGCCCAAGCGACTAAAATACAAGTCAGTTTAAATCTTATTGACGGGCATCTCATTTTTATTATCGAGGATGATGGTAAGGGAATAGAAAAAGAAGTTATTCATAATCCAGAGTCAATCGGCCTTATTGGTATTAGAGAACGCGCTTGGGGATTTAATGGTCGAGTCCAATTCGATGGTTTTCCAGGAAAAGGAACAAGGGTAACTGTAAAAATACCCCTCGAACAATAATGAATTCGTCAAAAAACACTATAAAAATATTGATCGCTGACGATCATGAAATCGTTCGTCAAGGGCTTAAAACCATCCTTTCAGAACATTCAGATTTAGATGTCGTTGCAGAAGCAGGTAATGGAAACGAAGCACTAAAAATAATTCAGAAAACGAAAGTGAACATTGTTCTTCTTGATTTTGATATGCCAGAGAAAAATGGATTGGATACCTTGATAGAACTTAAGGCTCTATATCCAAAGTTGCCCGTTATCATATTAAGTATTTTCCCCGAAGATCATTATGGGACTCGATTTCTAAAAGCAGGAGCTTCTGGTTATCTCGGAAAAGCCAGCGCCTCTGATCAACTCGTTGAAGCCATAAGGAAAGTAGCAGGTGGTGGGAAATACATATCTCCTGCTCTCACAGATAAATTAGTCACGGATCTCAATAAAGATATCAAACAGGCTCTGCATGAATCCTTGACCGATAGAGAGTTTCAAGTCTTTTGCTTACTTGCTGCTGGTAAGAAATTAAAAGAAATTGGGACTGAGCTTAATCTGAGCATCAATACTATCAGCACCTACCGATCACGCATCCTTCAAAAAATGGATATGAGCAGTAATGCCAACATCATCCATTACGCAATTACAAATGGATTGATTAAGTAACCCTTCCCTCCTTACCACTGCTTTAATTTCAGTATCATTCCTGCTTCTCCCCAAGCGATTTGGTTCGCTATTTGTAGTACTTTAACTACACGCGGAGCAAAGAAACTACCTCGAAACTTTAGTAATTCCAGCGATTTTAAAATCCTCCCCATCTTCCTATACTGAATTTAAGAAATGAGGAGTTCTATTTGGACTCCATCAAAGGATTAATGCATTTAAGCCACCGGGAATAGGAGGAAAAATGTTTTATCAAGTTAGGATTCTAGGACCAAAGGGAACCGTAGGAAAAATAATTAGCAGTGAAGAATTAAGCAAAATTCATTGGAATAGTTTTCAGGCCTCAAATGGCAAAAACAATTTCGATGGTTCTGAAAAAAATGGGTTCCTTAATAAAATCTTTGAAGCAAAAACAATCAAAGCCTAAATATTTAACTTCCTCCAATTCTTTTTAGAAAGGATAAAAAATGAAAAAGACTCGAAATTTCAACCCTCAATTTTTAGCATCTCTGTTTGCTTTTATTTTTCTAGTTAGTTCTGGTAATTCTGTTTGGGCCTCAAACGATTCCAACAAAGAACTGGAAACGATTAAAAAAGATTTTTCTGCAGTTCTAAAACTTGAGGGAACTGCGCAGAAAGAGATTAATGCAATTGCCAATTTGCTTGCACCGGGATCAAAACTCGCAGCGATTGATATCACTAATGCTAGCGGAGAGTTTTGCATGTTGGAAACAGTTACTAAACATAATATGACTCATTTTTCCTCCAAACCGGAGAGCACTCGTGAAGATATTGTGTATTACTTAAACCCTAAAACATTTATTGAAAATGGCTTGGATGTAAGCAAACTCCCAAAACAACCAAGCGAACTTGGAAAAATGGTTCCACTGCAATGGTATTACTACGATGGAACCTATGTGGAGCCTCATCAAGGAACTCAAATGAATAAAGAATTTGTCATCATGACAATTGACGTTAAGTAGATTTCAAGCCGGTCCGCCGGTTCTGGTTCTCTAAATTCACTACTGTTTCACTACAGGGATAAGGAATCGGTGGGCTTTCAAAAAAGTAGCACAACTAGTCAAAACTTAATATTAAATCAATAACAAAAGGAGAATCACCATGCCTACAGGAAAAATTATGATCGTAGATGATGAGCAGGATGTAAGAGAAGCTATCAAACTTCAGCTTGAGGGGAAGAAGTTCCAAATCCTGGAAGCCGAGAACGGAGAGGAAGCCATTGCCAAGATGAAGCAAGCAGACCATCTGGTAAACGTGGGCTTGATTCTTTGCGACATCCGGATGCCCAAGGTCGATGGGGTCGAGTGCATTGACTATCTCAAACAAAATGCTCCGGGGATTCCTATAGTCGTGATCACGGCTTTCCCTGATGCAGAGCTTGCGGCCTCTTTGATGAAAAAGGGAATCAAGGAATACTTGGTAAAACCAGTACAGAAGGAAAAATTAGTCGGCATTGTGGACAAACTAATCGCTGCGGGAAAGAGTGTTGAGTTTTAATAATAGTTGCATCGGCTCCATTCCTTACTAACTTTAATACTAAAGAGGACTGGGGCCGATGGACTGTTGTTGTTCCCTAAGGGGTAATTACTATTGCAATCCAAATAAGAGGATGTGAACATGAAAAATGTGGCCCCTGATAAAGACGACCCTTATTTCAAGGAAATCGAGCAGGAAATTCGACGCCGGACAGAAGAGTATAAAGTCCTTCATGAAATCGCTAAAATTTTGCACAACCCTGATGGACTTAAAAATATGCTGGTTAAGGCCTTGACCACGCTCGTCCGGTTTCAGGAGTTGGAAGTGGAAAACAAGGCCGGGATTTTTCTAGCTGATCCAGAAAATAAAGTTTTGCGTCTCTTTTGCACGGTAGGTGAATTTGGTCAGGAGTTTATGGAAAAAGAAGCAGAAATCGCCTACGGTGCCTGTTTGTGTGGAAAAGCTGCCATCTCGGGGGAAATTTTAATCAGCAACAGTTGTTTTACAGATCTCCGACATGAACATAAATTCGACAACATGACGGCTCACGGGCACTATATTGTACCCCTGAAAAGCGAAAACCAATTAATCGGAATTCTTTTTTTATACACAGATGAAAGCCCGCCTTGGTACGTAAGAAGCCAGGAAATTTTGCTTTCCATCGGCGGGTTGATAGCCGATGCCATAGTTTCACGCCGTAGGGAAGAAGAGATTCAACATAAAAATACGCAACTCAGCGAACTCAATGAATTGAAGAATAAGTTTTTAGGGATCGCCTCTCACGATCTACGCAATCCTCTTTACATGATCAAGACATTCAGCGAGGCCTTGAAAGATGGCACGGTAGGGGAATTAAATGATAAACAAAAGGAAATATCCGGAAAGATATTTAACGCCAGCAACTTCATGCAGGGGCTTTTGGAAAATCTTCTGGACATTTCAAAAATTGAAAGTGGCAAAATAGATTTAACCAAGGAAACGCAGGACATCAACCCTACAGCAAAGCAACAGGTTGAACTAAGCCAGTTAGTTGCCGACAAAAAGAATATTCAACTCCATTTTGATCCCGGTGATCTCCCTGCCATTCCTTATGACACCAGTGCCATCACGCAAGTGATGGGAAACTTTATTGGAAATGCGGTTAAATTTTCGCCACCCGACTCGAAGGTTTTGGTAACGACAGAAAAACTCGACAGCACTGTTCGCTTTTCTGTTCACGATGAAGGCCCGGGCCTTTCAGCAGAGGACCAGCAACTTTTATTCAAAGAATTTCAAACCCTGACGGCTCGGCCTACGGGTGGTGAAAAATCTACAGGATTGGGCCTGGCGATTTGCAAAAAACTCATCCATTTACATGACGGTCAAGTCGGGGTCACCAGCAAATTGGGGGAAGGGAGTACTTTTTATTTTTCACTTCCGATGGGTTAAAGGAAGGACTTTATGCAATCTCTTTCGCTATCGACGACTAGAACGCTTAATTTATTATCATCTCTTAACCACGGGTGGCCTTTGAGCAATTTATCTGAAACCATCTTAATGAATATTCCTGGTGTAATTTTGATCACAGACCTGAGCAATATGATCTTGTTTGCAAACACATCATTTGGAAAACTTATTGGAGAACGTTCACAGGACTATGTCGGAAAATCATTGAAGGAGACTCTCTCGCACTTGCAAGGTGAATGGGAGTTTCTAATTGACGAATTTTCTAAATCGATTAAAGACTCTGAGCTTGGAAAACATCCTGATCATCGCAAAAAGGAATTAGACAATTATCACCACCGAGATCCGTTGATCGCGCGATCTACCGAATCCTCAAATTTCAATCCACCATCCGTCATTTCCTTGAAGGACAAGTTCTTTACGTATCAGATTTTTGATGCAGGAACAACCTCTGCCGGGAAGCAAATGAAAGGTCTTATTTTAAATGACATTACTGAAGAAAAGGCGTTTCTCGATCGAATGACTCAAGCTGAAAACATATCCTCACTCAAAACGCTCGCAGCAGGAATTTCTCATGAAATCAGTAATCCACTGCATTCAATCCTCAGCTTTTCAGAGGCCCTCACTGAGGAAACAGATTTAACTAAAATCAGAAATTATGCCGAAAAAATTGTAAACAATTCCAGCCGCCTGGGAAAAGTCCTTTCCGATTTTTCCGGCTATGTTCAGAAAAAAGAAGATGGCGCCAAGAAAGAAGTCGATATTGCAATGAGCATCCAGAGCGCCCTTAAATTCGCCATGCTGGCCTATCCTGAAAATAAAATAGACTTAGAAGAAGACTTGGGAAGTCTATCCAGCTTGGTGGCCTACCCAGAAGAACTACAACAAATTTTTTACAATATCATCAACAATGCCTGCCAGGCGATGAAAGGGACAGGGTTATTGAAGATATCTGCCCGGAAAAGCGATCAATTTTTAGTGATAACAATTAAAGACAATGGGCCGGGTATGCCAAAAGACATTTTGAGAAAAGCCTTCAACCCATTTTTCACCACTAAAATGCAAGGAGAGGGAACAGGTCTTGGACTGGGCATCACTCAACGATTAATGCAGAGATATGCTGGAAACATTGAAATCCAATCGGACGAAGGTAAGGGGACGGAGGTTTCTTTGTTTTTCCCTATAGGATGACTGGACTTGCTGGATCCACTAACCATTTTATTGATCCTGCAAGTATTATTAAAATCACAGATTAGGAGGATTACCATGAAAAAATTGTGCTTTTGTTTGATCGCTTCACTGTTTTTTAGCCTGCTGGCTTCGGTTTCTTTTGCGGGCGACTTTATGGCTGTAACCATTACCGAGCCTGTGAATGGCGCAACGGTTTCCAGCCCCTTAACGGTTTGCATGAAACCGTGGGGCGTTGAGTTTGAGCCTGCCAAGAAAGGGGTCAATCCAGGAAAAGGTCACAACCATATTCTGGTAGATGTCGGGTTGCCTAATCTGAACCAACCCATCCCTAAAGATGCCAATCACATCCATATGGGTGATGGTTCTTCATGCAAAGCGATCACCCTTTCTTCAGGGAAACATACGATCCGAACACTTTTCGGGAAAGGAAACCACATTCCTTACAATCCACCTTTAAGTGATACCATCGAAATAACCGTAAGATAAAATATGTAACCCTTTCACCGGGGAACTGCACTTAGACGGTTCCTAGGTGAAAGGGGCTCTACTGGTTCATAGAGAACTTCTGGAGGCGCCATGACCTCAATCATTCTGAAGGTGATTACCGAAGAAAAGTCATGGAAGGTGAATTAGCACCTCCGGTCATTTGAAAAATAAAGGATACCACTATGAAACACTTAAAATTCATAAAACATTTCTCCATTTTATTTTTCGTTGGTTTGGGAGCATTCCTGGTATTTATTGGGCAAAGTGTTGCCAACGAAATCCATCCTTTTTTTGATCCCAATAATGGGTCATTCATAAAAATCAAACAACAAGAAGCTCTTATTTTTGCTTCTCGTGACTGCCAAAAACAGGAGGGAAACCATTGCCAAGATATGGGACGGATGGATTGTAACAAGGGTCATCGCGGAGGCAAGGGTTGCAAGGGTAAAGGGATGGGCCATCAAGGCGGTATGAAACACAGAATGAGACACGGTATGGGACGAGGACCCGGATTGGATGGAGAAGCCCAATGTCCGCAACCAAGATCCACGGCTAAAGCTCCCGAACCTTTATTTAGCAAAACCAATCCTCTTAAAAATACTCCGGACAGTATTGAAAAAGGCCGTATGCTTTTTCAATTGGATGCACAACCTAGCTGCACAGCATGCCACGGCTCTGGAAACGGCTTAGGAATGATGAGTGCTGGTTTAAATCCCCGGCCAAGAAATTTCACGTGCCAAGAAACCATGGAAAACATCCCAGACGGCCAATTATTCTGGATTATTAAAAACGGCTCCGAAGGTACTGGCATGCCTGCATTTGCAGATTTAGGCGATGATCAAATCTGGCAAATCATCTTGTTTGTTCGCCAATTAGCCAAATAGTAAGGAGTTTTTGATATGCATAATGGTTGGGAACAAATAAAAGTCAGCGCCTCTAAAAAGATAGTAATTCTTTCTTTTCTAATTTTGAGTGGGCTTTTTCCCACACAGGCAGCGTCTGAGAATTGCCCGCAGGAAAGAAAAACAAAGGCCGCTCCAAGTAAGTTCCTTAATCTGAAAAACCCTCTTCCTGCAGATTCATCAAATATAAAGGCGGGAGAGGATTTGTATCAAGGCAAAGCCAGGCCTATTGCATGCAAATTCTGCCATGGGATAGAAGGGAATGGAGTAGGCGATCCAGATTTTGAAAGCACGCCCCCTGCAAGAAACTTCGCCTGCACAAATACCATGAAAAGTCTTTCGGATGGGCAGTTATTTTGGGTCATCAAAAACGGCTCTAAAAACACATCGATGTTTGCATTTTCGGACCTGTCGGATAATCAGGTTTGGCAGTTGATTCATTACATACGTCAGTTTGCACAATAACATTGTAACGATGAGAGTGAACTCCAGATGACACGAAAACGAATCTTAATTGTAGGTGGCGTTGCAGGAGGAGCAACAGCAGCTGCTCATGCCCGGAGAATATCCGAAGATGCAGAGATAATCATTTTTGAGAAGGGATCCCATGTTTCCTTTGCTAACTGTGGCCTGCCTTATTACGTAGGAGGCGAAATTGCCGACAAGGAAGACTTGCTAGTTCAAACCCCAGAGGGACTTCGCTCCAGATTTAACCTTGATGTGCGTGTCATGTCAGAGGTCATAACTATAGACCCTTCAAATCAAAAAATTGAAATTTCGGATTCTAACTCTGGGAAAAGATATTGGGAAGCCTACGACGATCTTGTTTTATCTACAGGGGCCGTCCCATTAAAACCTCCTATTCCAGGAATTGATGTGGAGGGGCATTTTACTGTTCGTAATATCCCTGACATTGAGGCTATTTGTGCTTGGATAACAAATCATAAGTTTGGTAAAGCAGTTGTAGTTGGTGGAGGTTTTATTGGTCTGGAAATGGTCGAACAACTCCATCGACTGGGATTACAAGTAACTCTAGTAGAGGCTCTGCCACAGGTAATGGCACCACTGGATCCGGAAATGGCAGCTTGGCTTCATCAAAAACTCCGAGATAAAAATGTCACACTGCATTTAAATGACCCCGTTTCTAAATTTGACCAGCCAAAACCAGAAGAAGCAGCAGAGGCCTCCATCATTGAATTGAAAAGTGGGCAACGTATTCCTGCGGATGTTGTCATTCTTGGCCTAGGGGTTCGACCGGAAATAAAATTAGGTAAAGATGCAGGTTTGGAAATTGGAGATAAAGGAGGTTTTCGGGTTAATGGTCTTCTCCAGACAAGTGCTCCTCATATTTGGGCGATTGGGGATGCAATTGAAGTGCGTGATTTTGTAACGGGTGATTGGACTCTGATTCCTCTTGCGGGACCCGCCAACCGGCAGGGTAAAATTGTCGCTGAAAATATATTTGGAAAAGCAATGAAGTATCCAGGAACTTGCGGAACGTCCATTTTAAGATTATTTGACGTGGCAGTAGCCAGTACCGGTACAAATGAAAAAACTTTGAAGAAAATGAACATCCCATATGATGCGGTTCATTTGCATCCACCATCCCATGCTTCATATTATCCGGGAGCCTCCCGCTTGACCATGAAAGTGTTGTTTAACCCCCAAACAGGAAAGTTGTTGGGTGCGCAAATGATAGGAAAAGATGGGGTAGATAAGCGAATAGACGTTTTTGCCACAGCGTTAAAAGCAGGGATGACGGCCCACGATTTGGAAGATCTTGAGCTAGCTTACGCTCCTCCATTTGGGTCGGCAAAAGATCCTATTAATTTGGCGGGAATGGTAGCTGAGCATGCCATCAAGGGGGAGGTTGAAAATTGCCAATGGCATGAAATAGCCAAACTGGACCCGCATAAGACTGTTATTCTAGATGTTCGCGATGAAGACGAGCGAGAGGAGGGATATATTCCAGGCTCGCTTCATATTCCCTTGCCCAATCTTCGTATACGGTTTACTGAATTACCAAAGGATCAGGAGATTATCACCTATTGCCAAACAGGCCAGCGTTCCTATTTCGCTAGCCGCTTTTTAGTTCAACAAGGTTTTAAGGTGAGAAACCTTACTGGTGCTTATTGCACTTGGAAGGTCGCGGTGGGTTAGGAGAAAAGCTCTGAGTAATTATTACTGCTTTAAGGGCTTACATTCTTACTGACATTGTAGCCTTATGATTTTTGTGAGTTTTTATTGGAAGCTCAATTTAAAATGAAGTTCACACCACAACAAGCCAAAGCTTTCATAGTTGCCCCCCTGAATATAATGGTTATTATCCCAGGCGTTATACTTTGGGTTTCAAGCAGTGGAGAATTCCTCCAAAGACATATTTTTTCAATGAGTGCCATTGTAGGGTCGACCTGCATAGCTATCGGAATTCACCTTGCTTTTCGTTCTGTTTCAGATTTAACAAACCATGGACAAGATGGAACCCCTGCACCCTGGGACCCACCTGAAAACCTTATTGTAATAGGCATTTACAAAACTGTTCGTAATCCAATGGTATCAGGTATTGGGTTTGTTCTCCTTGGAGAAGGGGTCACTCTAGGATCTTCATTACTGCTACTTTGGCTTGTTATATGGATCGTAGGCAACCTGATTTATACCCCCCTGATTGAGGAGCCTGAGCTGGAGAAACGCTTTGGGGATGCATATCTAAAATATAAAGAAAATGTCCCTCGCTGGGTTCCAATATTTTGGTCCCGTGAAGAAAATAATAGTTAGATTAGATTATTAAGACATTAGGAGTTTTGTTTATGTTTGGCAATTTATTCAATAAAATTTTAATAGCTTATAACGGTGAAATCAGATGAAAACACTAAAATCCACACTGGTCTTTTTGTTTCTAAGCATCCCATTAGTCGTCTGTGCTGGCGATTTCGAAGATCTAAAGGAATTTTATGAGCCCTTACCTAAAATGAAGCACCCTGCAAATAATCTATGGTCTAAGGAAAAAGAAGATCTGGGGAAGATACTATATTTTGACCCAAGGCTTTCCGGAAGCAATTGGATCAGTTGCATGACCTGCCATAATCCGGGACTTGGCTGGGGAGATGGATTGCCTCGACCCTTTGGTCATGGACAAAAGGAGCTCGATCGGCATTCGCCCACCATCATTAACAGCGGTTATTTTGAGGCTCAATTCTGGGATGGTCGCGCCAAATCTCTTGAGGAGCAGGCCTTAGGCCCCATAGGCTCTCAGGTTGAAATGAAACAGGATCTTGGTGAGCTCGTTAAGGAGCTTGAAGCTATCCCAGGATATGTCCGGTTATTTAAAAAGGTTTTTCCAAAAGAAGGGATCAAAGAAGCCACCATAGCCAAAGCTATCGCGACTTATGAACGGTCGGTGGTATCAAAAAATGCCCCTTACGACAAATACTTTGCCGGTGATAAAACCGCCATGTCTGCCTCGGCTCTAAACGGCATGAAACTATTTTTTGGAAAAGCGAAATGTTCCATCTGTCATAACGGTCCGGCTTTTACCGATAGCGGGTTTCATAATATTGGAGTTAAGCAACACGGACCTTTAAAAGAAGATTTAGGGCGATACAAAGTATCCAAAGAGAATTTTGATAAAGGCGCATTCAAAACACCAGGATTGAGGCATATTACGCGGAGCGCTCCTTATATGCACGATGGCAGCGAGGCCACACTCGAAGAGGTGATGGAGTTTTATGATCGCGGTGGCGATGTTGCAGAGAATCGCAGCCCTTTTATCACTCCACTGGAATTGACCCGTCAGGAGAAAAAAGACATGGTCGAATTCATGAGAGCACTGGAGGGCGAACCCATTATTGTATCTATTCCAGAATTTCCACCAACTCATGAATAAAGGAGAATGAATAATGTCTGTTACAAAAGAAAAATTGATTGAAGAACTCAATAAGGATCTGGAATGGGAATATGCATCCGCCGTTCAATATATACAACATGCCGCTACGATAAAAGGGGCTCAGTATCAATCAATTCAAAAAGAGCTTCTTAGCCATTCCCAGGAAGAAATGCAGCATGCGATTATGGTCGCTGATCAAATAGGGTTTTTGGGAGGGATCCCCACTGTAGAAGTAGAAAAAAGGGAAGTTTCTGCGGATAGCCTGACTATCCTTAAGCAGGATCTTGAAGGAGAAGACATTGCTATTCAACGATATAAAGAACGCATTGCCCAAGCTGAGGCATTGGGAGAGTATGGTCTCCGACGTGTATTGGAAGATATTCTCATGCAGGAAGAAGAACATAAACGCGACCTGCTTGGTGTGATTGAAAATTAACAGGCCGCGCTTCCGATAATAACCGACCTTTGCTTATTTTAAGGATTTCTGGGTTATGAACCTTTTTTTCGAAATTATAACTTGGCGAATTCAAGTTTGAAGTGCAACAGTTAGTAAAGTTTTCTTTTTGAAGAA
>CALAGQ010000097.1 GCA_937891765.1 uncultured Nitrospina sp. | reverse complement strand
CAAGAATTTAGCAGTATTTCCCTGTTATTAAAATTTTTCAAATTTCATACTTGACAGAGCTCCAGAAAAAACAAAAAATGAGATCCCAGATAACCCTTTCTTTAAAAAGGGTTATAGAAACACCGGATCTGCGGGTACGATCAAGCGGAAATCAGCAGGAAAAATGATTACGGGGAAAGGGGGTGCGGTTTTTGCGTTTGAACGATGTGATAAACCTGATCGCCGGGTTTGACCAGATTCAGCTTTTCACGGGCAATTTTTTCAATTTCGTAGGGATCTGATTTCAAAGCAGTAATTTCCAGTTGAAGTTTTTCATTCCCATCCCGTAAATTTTCATTTTTGTGTTTCATTTCCAACTGTTCCTGCTCCAACTGGTAAGCATTCAAAATACCATTCTCGTGAAAGACCGCCATCATGATCAACAGCAAAAAAAAGCCAAGGCTTAACAAAAGTATTTTCTGGTATCGAGAATTTTCAGTCATAAAATAGCACTCATTATTTAAGAACAACTCGGAAGCCGCCGCAATCAGGTCAGGTTGTAAAAAACGTCTCTTCCCCGATAAACTGCAGTATCTCCCAGGATTTCCTCTATGCGCAGGAGCTGGTTGTATTTGGCGACTCGATCAGTCCGGCACAAAGACCCGGTTTTAATTTGACCGGCGTTCACTGCCACAGAAATATCGGCAATGCTGGTGTCTTCCGTTTCGCCGGAACGATGCGAAATAACAGAGGTATATCCCGCCCTTTTCGCCATTTCCACAGCATCCAGTGTTTCTGTAAGAGTTCCTATCTGGTTAACTTTAATCAGTATCGAATTGCCAACCCCCTGCTGAATTCCTTTAGACAGAATTTCCGTATTGGTAACAAACAGGTCGTCCCCAACAATTTGAACAGAATCGCCAATTTTATCCGTCAATTTTTTCCAGGCCAGCCAGTCATTTTCCGCCAGACCATCTTCAATACTGATGATGGGATATTTGCCCGCCAAACGGGCCAAGTAATCCACCATCTCATCAGAAGTCCATTTACTGTTTCCTTCTGCTACCATGGTGTATTTTTTATTGGAGAATAATTCGCTGGCGGCAACATCCAGAGCAATCAAAATATCTTTGCCGATTTTATAGCCTGCACTTTTGACGGCCTTGATCAACACTTCAATCGCCTGCTCATTAGATCTCAGGTCGGGGGCAAACCCCCCCTCATCCCCGACGGAGGTGTTGAAGCCGCCTTTTTTCAAAACGACTTTCAAATGGTGAAACACCTCGACACCCATTCTCAAAGCGGCTGAAAAAGACTTTGCACCGACCGGCACAATCATAAATTCCTGGATATCCACATTATTGTCCGCATGCGCGCCACCATTCAGCACATTCATCATGGGAACGGGAAGCTCTTTAGCGTTTGTGCCACCCAGATACTGAAACAAAGGCAGGTCAAGATCACTGGACGCCGCCTGAGCTACCGCCAGAGAAACCCCCAGTATGGCATTCGCACCCAGCTTGCTCTTGTTGGCAGTTCCATCCATTTCTATCATCAGCCGATCTATCAGAACCTGTTCTGTGACTTCAATCCCGATAATTTCCAGAGCAATTTTTGTGTTTACGTTTTTGACCGCCTTGGAAACCCCTTTCCCCAGATAAACCTTGGAGTCCCCATCGCGAAGTTCAACGGCCTCTCTGGAGCCGGTGGATGCCCCTGATGGAACGGCCGCCCTACCCATCGCGCCACTTTCCAAAGTCACGTCCACTTCCAGCGTAGGGTTACCCCTTGAATCCAGAATCTGTCTGCTCTGCACCCCTATGATTTCACTCATAATCTCAGTTATCCCCGGGCCGCAGTCAACGCCTTGCGGCTGGCTTCTATGGTTAGGTCAATTTCCTCATCCGTATGAACAGCGGACATGAAACCGGCCTCAAATTGAGAAGGCGCAATATAGACCCCCTCTTCTAATAATCCATTAAAGTAACGTTTAAAGAAATCTGTATCACAGGATTTGATGGATTCAAAATCAACAATTTCCTGATCGGTAAAAAACATGGAGAACATCGAACCCACCCGGGTAAATTGAGCCTCAATACCAAGGGCCTCGACATTGTCCTTCAAACCCTGGCAAAGTTTTGCTGACTTCTGTTCAAGGTTCTCATAAACTCCTTCCTTCGAGAGTAAGTCCAGCATTACGTTTCCGGCCGCCATAGCCAGAGGGTTGCCGGACAAAGTGCCTGCCTGATATACCGAGCCCATCGGAGAAATATGATCCATCACCTGACGCGATCCGCCGTAGGCGCCTACCGGCAGTCCCCCGCCAATTATTTTTCCCATGCAGGTGATATCAGGAGTGACTCCATAAAGTTTTTGCGCACCTCCCAATGAGACTCGAAATCCGGTAATGACCTCATCAAAAATCAAAAGCGCGCCGGCCTTTTGGGTCACTTCACGCAGAGCTGCAAGAAAACCCGGCTTTGGTGGAACCACCCCCATATTGCCACCGATGGGTTCCACAATCAGCGCGGCTATTTCTTTGCCCTCTTTTTCAAAAAGTTCACGCACCTGATCAACATTGTTGTAGGGAAGGTTCAGGGTTTTCTCGGCAAGACTGGAAACGATACCGGGGCAGTCTGGAATTCCCAGTGAGGCAAGTCCCGACCCCGCCTTGACCAAAAGGCTGTCTCCATGCCCGTGATAACAACCCTCGAATTTCAAGATCTTGTCACGCCCGGTAATTCCCCGAGCCAACCGTAACGCACTCATCACCGCTTCGGTGCCGGAATTTACCATCCGCACCACTTCGACAGAAGGCACGGCCGCAACCACTTTTTCCGCCAACTGGATTTCCAACTCTGTGGACGCGCCATAACTGGTACCCAACTGAGCCTGCCGGGTTATGGCAGACACAATTTCAGGATGAGCATGACCAAAAATGAGCGGTCCCCATGATGACACATAATCAATAAATTCATTGCCATCAGCATCCGTCATCCGTGATCCCTTAGCACTCTTGATGAACAAGGGATCTCCCCCAACCGCATTAAAAGCTCTGACCGGACTGTTCACCCCTCCCGGCATAACTTTTTTGGCCATTGAGAAAAGTTGGCTCGATTTTTTTCTATTCATGGATATTAACCAAACAAAATTGAAAGTTGATCTTTTAGAGTGGGTGGGATTTTTTCAGGATCGGTGACCACAGCAAATTTGGCTGCATCACAACAGGAGCAGGGTTCAATGCCTTCCAGCATGGGTAACAATTCCCTTAAAACTTTCTGCGCTTGCTCTACATTTTTATGCATGATTTCCAACACCGCTTCAAGTGTGACAGGTTCTTCTTCCACATGCCAACAATCGAAGTCTGTCACCAGAGCCAAGGTGGAATAACATAGTCCCGCTTCACGGGCCAGCTTGGCCTCGGTGACATTGGTCATTCCTATAACATCGACATCCCATTGTCGGTATAACAGCGACTCTGCTCGGGTGGAAAACTGGGGGCCCTCAATGCAAATATAAGTTCCCCCTTCATGAACCTCCGCGCCCGCCTTCTGAGCGGCTTTAAAGAGAGTTCCCGCAGTTGCAAGGCAAACCGGATCAGCCAGGCTGACATGACCGACCATTCCCTGGGTAAAAAATGTACTGATACGCTTGTACGTCCTGTCAATAAATTGATGCGGCACCACAAAATGGCCGGGGGGCATATTCTCTTTCATGCCTCCTACGGCGCTTACAGAAATAATACGATCAACGCCAATTTTTTTCATGGCAAAAATATTTGCCCGGAAATTTATCTCAGAGGGTGGAATAACATGCCCTACCCCGTGACGAGGAAGAAAAGCCAGTTTAACTCCATCCAGTTTCCCGACAACGATGCTGTCGGAAGGCGAGCCAAACGGCGTATCCACCGTTACTTTCTCGATCACCTCAAGGCCCTTCATCTGATATAATCCGCTGCCGCCGATCACACCCAGCAATTTCTCCGCCATGAAAATTCACTCCACTAATTATTGAAAGGGGTTTAGCTCAAAGACCGTTGAGTTAAAATAAGGATAAAAAGCACTGGACAAGCAGAAAGCCCGTCCGATTGAAAAAATTGCTACCCTGCCCACTACAAAGGAAAGGTCATTGGTTTCCGACCCGCTGGTTCAACCCTCCGAGTCCTCTCTTGCTCTATCTGCTTTGTCCAACAAAAATTTCAATTCCGCAATATGTTCTCCAGCCTTGCCGAATACCGCCTCCTCTTTCTTGAGATTCTGAACCTTGACATTCACATCTTCCGCCAACAAGTTTAGTGAACTCAATCGTTTTTCCACCTCACCCAATACATTGATCTTGCTGTTCAGTAGATCAATTTTTGACTCTGCCTCCTCCGTAATATTGGTCAGTTTTTCAATATTCAGGTTGATTTTATCGAGATTGTCTCTTTCCTTATCGATTCTGGCTTTCTCGGTGTTGGTGCGGTTGATAACCACCTCAAGTTCGCCGAGAGCCTGCTGGGTGCGCTTAACTTTTTCTTCGCTTTCATGAACCTGGCTGATCCTGTTTTCCGTTCTCTCCAGCATATTGTTGAGTTGATCCATTTTCTTTTCAACATCCAGCATGAACTCCTGCTTTTCGTCCAGAGCGTCCTGCCTGCTGCGCAAATCCTTCATCAGGTTATCAAGTTCCTGAAGTTTAGAATCTGTCTTTTCCACTTGGGCCGAGTCTTTGTTCAACTCTTCCATTTTGCCTTCAAAATTTGTGGTTATTTGCCCCAGTTCCTGACGAATCTGATCAATTTTTGAAATTTCATCTTTGGCTTCCTGAACTTCCTTAAACCGGGTGCGCAATTCAATTTCTTGAATACTCAATTTGGAGGAAATGTTGTTCATCCTTTTTGCCTGATCATCAATGGCCGCTTTTTCCTTAGCCAGATCTAGGATTTTTTCCTCAACAACGTTTGCCATGGACTTCAAATCCTCAAGCTTCTCGTCCACTTTCTCAAGGAAATCGATCTTCTTGGAAACTTTAGCAATTTTGATGTTTGCCTCTTCGATGAAGAAATCCAGCCCGTCCACCTTCTTCTCCATTTTCTCAATGAGGGCTTTTCTCTGCATCTGAGTTTCCATCTTCACATCAAGGCTGATGACCATTGAGCTGAGATCATTGATTTTCTTATCCACCTGATCCACCAACTGTTGCTTGCGAATGATCTCATCCATTTGTTGCTGTGTGGATTCGTTCATCACCTCAACCCGCTTGAGAATCCCTGAGACCGTATCAATCTTCTTGATATCCTCATCAAGTCGCCTGACCTTCTGCTCTGCCTCCTCAGCCATGACGTTGAATCGGCTCATCCTCTCATTGGCATCATCAATGATCTTCATCTCATCCTTCAAAATCTTCATTTTGTTGCTGAGATTGTCTATAAGAAAGGAATTGAGCTTGTGTATTTTCTCCTCGGTTTTTTCGATCATGGACTTTTCGTCCTGAATCCTGGCAATCTTGGTCTCGACATCCACAGACAAAGAATCCAAGTCCCGCAAACGTCCTGTGATGCTCCGAATCATTTCATTTTTGACCGAAATGTTCTTCGACTCGATTTTAAGCTCGCTGATTTGTTGCATCAGACTGTGCAAGGTCTCCTGAGTCTCGGCAATCATATGGCTCTGCCCAAGGAGCTTTTCATAGTCCCCCTGCACACTGGCAAGGACACGCTTTAACTCTTCCGTATCCCGGGTATGGCTTTCTATAGTTTCTTTATCCTGCTTGATCCTGTCATAGCGGCTGTCGAGTTCGCCCAGAGTATCCTTCATAACCCCGACTTTTACAGCGGCCGTTCGCAACAATTCCTTCATGTTAACGACGTCCTGCACCTGGGTCGAAACGCTATCGAGCATATGCTCAAGCCGGTTGATATTGCGATCAGCGGATTTGAGGAGTTTGCTTTCCTCGCGCAGTTTTTTAATTTTTGAATCCATGTCCCAGACCAGGACATTCAGGCGGCCCGCATCTTCGTTGGCTTTTTCAACAACTTGCTTTTGCTGGCTCAGGCTTTTAATCTTGCTGTCAATATGCTCATTGAGCAGATGCAACTCCTCCAAGTCCTTCTTCAGGGTGTTGTAATTGGAGTTCACCTCTTTTGAAACCCGTTGAAAGTCACGCACCCGGACATCAAAAGTCTTGATCTCTTCAAAACGCACGTCCAACGAATCGAGTTTCCTTAAAGCGTCTGGCACCTGTCCGCTGACACGATCAAAAGACCTTTTTTTGTCCTCAAGTTCTCCCGACTTGCGCTCAAAATACTCCACGAGCAATTGCAGGTTCTTGCGCTCATGCGAGGCTACCTTGATGAGTTCTTGAAATTCTTTGGGGTCAAAACCGGCTTTTCCTGAGGATATGGAATCTTGAGGATTCTCAGGTTTAAAATCTTCGGCCATAACAAAAGTCCTGTATCAAAGAGGAATGTTTTTTGGCAAAGGGCCAAATACCATAAGGTGCTATGTTTTATATACTTAAGGGCAATAAATGTCAAGCCACTAGACGTGGAGCCGACTAGCAATAGCCTTGTCTGGTTAAAAAAGAGTCTTCTCGGCTTGATAAGGCCCCCTCACTTGGAAAGGGGTCACTCCGTTATCTTTGAATCAGGTACTCTGCGATTTGAATGGCATTGAGCGCCGCCCCTTTGCGCAGGTTGTCAGACACCACCCAGAAATTGATGGCATTCTCGCAGGAAATATCATCACGAATCCGCCCCACAAATACCTCATCCCTGTCTGTAGCATCGATTGCCAATGGGTATTCATTTTTTTCGGGATTATCAACCACTCGAATGCCAGATTGGCCCGATAATATTTTCTTAACCTCGGCGGCATTCATCGGCTTTTCGGTCTCCACATTCACCGATTCAGAATGACTATAAAATACCGGCACTCGAACGGTAGTGGGCGAGACCTGAATCGATGCATCGCCGAGAATCTTCTGCGTCTCCTCCACCATCTTCATCTCTTCCTTCGTGTACCCATTTTCTAAAAAAATATCTATATGTGGAAGGCAGTTAAATGCTATTTGATGAGGATAAACACTAGGCTTTGAGGATTTGCCATCCAGCAGGTTTTTGGTCTGGTTTTGCAGTTCCTCAATGGCCTTTTGACCAGAACCGGAAACGGACTGATAAGTGGAAACCACAACCCGTTTTATTTTAAAATTGTCATGGATCGGCTTTAACGCCACCACCATTTGAATGGTCGAGCAGTTGGGATTAGCAATGATACCGGGATCAGAGCCGATCGCTTCCGGATTCACCTCTGGCACCACCAGCGGGATGTTCGGCTCCATACGAAACGCACTGCTGTTATCGATCACAATGCAACCGGACTTCACAGCAGAAGGAGCAAACTGACGGCTCACACCGGCTCCCGCAGAAAACAGGGCAATGTCCACCCCACCGAAGGAGTTCTCGTTCAACTCTTCAACAGTGACAGGGTTTCCTTTGAAGCTAAGAGTTTGCCCCACCGATCTTGCCGATGCCAGAACCTTGAGGTTGGCGACAGGAAAATTGCGCTCGGCAAGAATCTCGAGCATTTTTCTTCCCACCGCACCGGTGGCACCTGCTACCGCGACATTGTATTGCGACTTCTTAGCCAACATTCTTTTTCTCCAACTCTTGCGCAATCAGGTCGCCCATTGCCTGGGTTCCCAACTCTTTCATTCCCGCAGACATGATGTCACGGGTGCGAACTCCTTTATCCAATACCGCTTCAACAGCAGACTCGATCCACTCATTCGGTTCCTCACGCTCCAGGGAATACTTGAACATCATCCCCACAGATAAAATTGTCGCCAGCGGATTGGCCAACTCCTGCCCGGCGATATCCGGCGCACTACCATGTATCGGTTCATACATGGCATATTTTTCTCCCAGGCTTGCTGAGGGTAACATGCCGATGGACCCGGTGAGCATGGAGGCCTCATCACTTAAAATATCACCGAACATATTGGTGGTCAGAATGACGTCAAACTGTTTCGGGTTTCTCACCAACTGCATGGCGCAGTTATCCACATACATATGGGAAAGACTAACATCCGAGTATTCGGAGTGCAGGCCCGTCACCACTTCACGCCAGAAACCAGTCGACTCCAACACATTGGCTTTATCTACCGAGCAAACAGACTTATTGCGTTTGCGGGCCACATCAAAGGCAATGCGGGCAATGCGTTCGATTTCAGGCTCGGTATAAACCAGGGTGTTGAATCCTCTCCTCGTACCATCTGCAAGCGTATCAACCCCGCGCGGTTGACCGAAATAGATGCCACCGGTCAATTCACGCACCACAAGAAGGTCCAGACCCTCGATCACTTCACGTTTCAGCGTGGAGGCATCCACCAAAGCCGGGAAAATTCGCGCCGGACGAAGGTTGGCATAGAGTCCGAGACTGGATCGGAGTCCCAACAAGGCCCGTTCCGGTCTGAGGGAAAAATCAATATTCTCCCATTTGGGACCACCAACTGCGCCCAACAACACCGCATCGGCTTTTTTTGCCACCTCCAGAGACGCTTCCGGCAAAGGGTGACCGGTGGCCTCATAACCCGCGCCGCCTACCGGTGCCTCATTGATATTTATCTTTAATCCCAGTTTGGACTCGATGATCTTGAGAATTTTCAAAGCCTCCCGGATCACTTCCGGCCCGATTCCGTCGCCGGGAAACACTGCAATATTAAATTCAGTTTTCATAAGAACAAATCAAACTCCTATAAATCAAAAATTTCACGAAACCCTGGAATCCGTCATTGCGAGTGGAGCGAAGCAATCCAGAATTTGGATCGCCACGCCGCTTTGCGGCTCGCGATGACGTAGTCTGGTAATTTTTCAATTGCATCTCATTGTCCCTACGGCTAGTAGGTGGGAAGTATATCGGCATTAAATCCGTTGTAAATATTTATTTTTACATTATTATAATCGCCGACAATGAAAACTCTAAAAATCACTTGAGCCTTCCAACCTATGATTAATGGCAAAAAAATCTGCGTAGTCATGCCGGCCTACAACGCCGAAAAAACCCTCAAGAAAACCTACGACGAAATCCCCACAGATATTGTCGATGATATCATCCTCACCGATGACGCCAGTCAGGATGAAACGGCAAAACTATCCCGGGAACTGGATATTAAAACCTTTGTGCACACCGAGAACAGAGGATACGGAGCCAATCAAAAGACCTGTTATCAGGCGGCACTGGATAGTGGTGCCGACATTGTCATCATGTTGCATCCTGACTACCAATACACCCCCAAGCTCATCACTCCTATGGCATCGATGATGGCAGAAGGTATTTTTGATGCCGTGATCGGCTCAAGAATTCTTGGCAACAAAGCCATGATGGGGGGAATGCCACTTTACAAATATGTTTCGAACCGCATGTTGACTTTGACCGAGAACCTGCTCATTCAGCAAAAACTTTCTGAATACCACACCGGCTACCGGGCCTTCAGCCGAAAAGTTTTGGAGACCATCCCCCTACTGGAAAATTCCGATGACTTCGTATTCGACAACCAGATGCTTTGCCAAACGCTGTATTTTGGCTTTGATGTGGGGGAAGTTTCGTGCCCTGCCCTTTACTTTGACGATGCCTCATCCATCAGCTTCAGCCGCAGCGTGACTTATGGGATGGGAGTGATGCAGACTGCCTTAAAATATGCCATGGCCAAACGCGGCCTGGGCCATTTCAAAATCTTCAATCCAAATGGGAAGAAGCTAAACGCCTAATACTCCACCCTGATCAAGCAGAGGCCGTGAGAGGGGGCGGTGGGGCCGGCGACTTTTCGGTTGCGGGTTTCTAGAATGGTTTTAACCTGTCGTGCCGGGATTTTTTTCTTGCCTACATACACCAGGGTTCCGACAAAGTTACGTACCATATGTTTGAGGAATCCTTTGCCTTCAAACTCAAAAATCAGGAAACCGTTCTCCTTAATAATTTCGACACGGTCCATGGTCCGAATCGGGGATTTCGCATTGCAGTTTCCTGCTCGGAACGAGGTGAAGTCGTGCCTGCCTTGCAAATACTTCGCGGCGCGTCGCATGGCAGGAATGTCCAATTCATGAGGAATGAACCACGACCGGCGGAAATTGAGTGCGGAAGGATAATCTCGATTTAAAATCGTGTAACGGTAAAGCTTGCATTTGACAGAACCCCGGGCACTGAACGCCATAGGAACTTTGCGCACTTCACGAATGGTGATGTCATGCGGCAGAAGACTGTTCAAACCCAGTTGAAGTTCATTGGGCTTCATCTTCGATTCGGTCACAAAATGCGCCGGCATTCCTTCGGCATGCACACCGGCGTCTGTTCTGCCGGAACTCAAAACGGTTGTTGGGGTATTGAGGATTCTGCTCAGGGCTTTTTCCAGAACTTCCTGAACGGTGACAGCATTTGTTTGCATCTGCCAGCCGTGGTAGGCACTGCCCTCATACTCTATTATTAGAAGATACTTTTTTTTCATTTTGGTCTGCACATAAAAATGAAAAACGCGTTGACCCTGTCAACGCGTTTTTGCCTCTTTTTTTTGGCCCGCTTCCTGAACTGCGCGGATCCGTTCACATTTATATGCGAACCTTTAAATTTTTTCTACTCAACTCTTTAGGTGGACTATCAGCTTCTATACCGACCTCCTTTGTTAAGGTGGGTCTCAAATCCCTTACTTAGCAATATAGTCCCTCTGCCCGGTTTCGCAACATCTTATAAAAATTAAATTTTTATCAAAAATTTCTATCTATTATAGAAGAATACCCGAGAAAATGGTTTAACTGTTGTCAAAAGCAGGTCATCCTGAGTCCGGGTGATTCCCACATAAATCATGTTCCTGCTTTCTTCTCTTCTTATCGGATAGTTTTCTTCATCGGGTTCTACCATGGCCACGGAATCAAATTCCAATCCTTTGACCTGGTGAATATTTGTCACCATGATACCAGGCTCAAAAGAAAATTGGTCGCGGTGTCCCAGGCGAACTTCTCCTGACAGGTACTCTTCCAGTTCTTCTTTTAATTCCATCGCCTGTTTCGGATAGCGGCAAATGATGGCGATGAGTTTATAAGGGTCGGCCTTGACCAGGCGGTTGCTCCATTCCACCAGATGTTCCAGCATGCTCTCCCTGTCATCCGCTTTATGCCATTCAGGATCAGAACCCGCCCTGCCTTCAACTTTTTTCGGATCGCCTGCCACCTTATGCGCCAAAGTCATGATCGGCACCGTACAGCGGAAAGAAACTTCAAGGCGAATAATAGAGTCCTCTTCCATGCCGAGGTTTTCCACAACCTTGTTCCAGCCGATGAACTTTCTCGCCAACAGAATTTTCTGGGCCACATCGCCGACAATGGTTATCTGGCGCTTATCGTGAACCGCTGACATCATGATGGCAAACTCGACCGGGCCAAAATCCTGAGCCTCATCAATCACCAGATGATCCAACGAAACCACGCCACCCGACCCATCCGGCAGTCCGCCGTTTTTCAGCTGAATGAGACGCAGCACCAGAGACATGTCGAAATAATCCAGGTTATTTTTGGCCCTGTTTTTATCCGTCAGCCTTTGCAGATACTCCAGATTAGAATCCAGTTTCTCATGCGTAGAAAGATAGCCTTTCAAATGTTCAGAATCTGATAACAAGTTGTAAATATCCTGAACATAATCTTCCAAATCAAAAATTTTACGTTTCAAAAACTCCAGACATTGGTCTTTGTCGACTTTAGGCAGACCCGACTCTTTAACATCGTGAGTGAAATCCTTGAGCCTGGGCAACAGGGCCGTGCCTTCTGCTTTCTTCCATGACTTCAACTGACCGGGCCAGGGTTTAAAAACCCGTTCAATTTCTCCATTTAAAGACCGAGATTGTTTGTCCACCCATCCCTCAAGCGCCTTGAGGATTTCTTCAGAAAACTTTATCTCCTCAACAAATGACGGGACAGTGAGGAACTTGAAAAAAGGCCGCCCGCGAACAGCTTTGCCAATGACGGACAACGCCCAACTATTGAAGGTTGAGGTTTGCACCCCCTCAATACCCATTGACGGCAAGGTGGCACTGACATAAATCTGCAAAGACTTGTTCATCACCACCACCCGGGTGTTCTTCGCCCTGGCTTGCGAGTTCCCTTCATGCAGGAGCCAGGCCAGCCGATGCAGAGCTACGGTGGTTTTACCCGAACCCGCCGACCCCTGAATAATGACAGGTCGTTCCGCATCACTTGTGATCAGTTCGAATTGATCTTTGGTAATTAAAGAAAGAATACTTGGCAAACGTTTTTCTGTCGAATGAGCGGTCCTTGAGCGATGCGCTGCAACTTCACCTTCAACATCGAGCTTCTCCCAGCCCGCTTCGTTTCTGCGGAATATTCCTTCGGGAGTATCTATCTGCACCAGTTGGCCATTTTCAACCCGGTAAGATCGCCGTAACTGAATGTGACCACTACGCTCTCTCTGGTTGATGACCTCATCAAACTCTTCTTCCTGCTTGTAGTTGAAATATAAACCGGCGATGGGACCATTTCGCCAGTCCACAATGCCTGCCTCAATATTGCTTTTTTTGCCAATCAGGAAAGACACTTCACTGCCGTCTTCCTCCTTCGTACAAACTCTGCCGAAGTAGGGTTCCTGAATCAGGGCATACAGAGCCTTGTCACTGTCTTTGCGGATATCCAGAACACGGTGGGCCACAGCCTCATCCGAGACTAGAGGTTGTCGTTCTTCATGATTCCATTCGTTGACCACCTGCCGGGTCAATTCGCGGGCTGCCAGATTGGCACTGATTTTTGATGCCTGGACAAGGGGAAGCTGTTGACATAACGACTGCAAAGTGTCTTCAAGCAGCTTCTCTTCCTCTTCGATCAACCGCTTATCTTCTTCTGTCAAAGCCATGCTTTACTTTCCCCGAGTTAAAAGCCCTTATCGTGTGCATGAGCTAAACTTGCTAATGTAAATGAGACAAACCTCACGGGTCAACCAAAAACCACCAAATCGATAAAGAAAAATCTCGCGTCTAATATATTCGGGCTGGAAATCCAAGAAATCCTTTAAAACCTGTCATTTTTACTTTAAGATGAATGATTAAATCCCAACAAAATTAAGGCCGGGATATTAAAAAACCGGACTATTAAGGAGTTTTGCATGAAAACTTATGAGGATCTGGAAGGCGATGGCGGATCCAATGTTATCGGGCAGGTGACAGCATTAGGCGAAAAGCTGCGATCTCGTCTCGACAAAATCAAATATAAAGTCGCATTGATGAGCGGCAAAGGCGGTGTCGGCAAAAGTTCTATCACTGCCAACATAGCCTCCTGTCTCGCCGATCGTGGCAATAAGGTCGGAATACTGGATGCCGACTTAAACGGACCCAGCATCGCCCACCTCTTAGGGGTTGGCAATGAAGTTCAACTGGAAATGAAAGACGATGGTTTGAATCCCGGCATCGGTCATCAGGGAATTCGCATTATGTCGATGGATATGCTTTTGAAAACCGACGACACTCCCGTAATGTGGACCGATGCAGACGACGCCACAGCGTCTTGGGTCAGCATCATGGAGTCTACCGCCACCCGCGAACTAATGGCAGACACTAACTGGGGCGAACTGGACTACCTTCTCATCGACATGCCACCAGGAAGTGACCGTATAGATAATATCCGTTCTTTGATCCCAGAACTGGCAGGAGTGGTGGAGATCACTATCCCCTCCCCGCTTTCTCAGCACATTGTCACCAAATCTATCACCAAGAACAATAAAATGGGCGTGCCCATTATCGGGCTGATCGAAAACATGGCCACTTATGTCTGCCCGCATTGTGATAAAGAAGGGAAACTGTTTGACGGGGAAGATGTTCACAAACTGAGCGAAAGAAAAGATATCCCCTATATTGGCAAGATTCCCTTCGACACGCGTGTGTCACGCAGCCAATCGGGCAACCTTTTTTATAACGAGTTTAAAGATTCTGTTACGGGCAAAGCCATTGCCGAGGCCGTTGACAATATCGAAAAATTTATCACCAAATAGTTTTCAAACAGGAGACGTAATGAAATTCCTTTGTATTCCTTGTGATGTCAAGATGGAAGTCCAGGTTGATGGCATCATGCCAGAAGAAAAAACCAATCTTGCCATGAAATTCAAATGTAAAAAATGCGGGCACAGCATCGCCATGCTCACCAATAAATTTGAAACCGAGTTTGTCAGCAAACTGGGTGTAGAACTTGGCGGCGCTACCGATGTCAGCAAGGCACCGATGGCGTCAGTCGGTTCTTCTCTGTCACAGGCCAAAGAAGAACTCAAAAGCACCAACCCGGAAGATGACCTCATCTGGACCGAAGAAGCCCTGGAAAGAATCAAACGGGTTCCCTTTTTCGTTCGCGGCATGGCTAAGAAAACCGTCATCAATTTTGCTACGGAAAAAGGTGTCACCACCATTGATGCGAAACTGATGGACGAAGTCCGCGAAAAAGTCGGCATGTAGCGGCGAGGCGTTGCGGCCGATGGGTCGTTCCCGTTAGGCAGACAGATATCGCTGAACCTTTTACTTAGTCTACCGTGACTGGGAAACAAAAAAACGGGAGCAGCCTGACCGCTACTCCCGTTCGGGTTGGAGCACTCGAGTCTGTATTCCCAAGCACCCTAATTTGTTTTTGCGTAACCTGACAACTCCCGTTGCCAGAAAAACTACTGCTATTTTCCTCCCACGTAGTGGATCTGGAGATCCCTCCGCCATTTCATTTAAAGGGGGGAGGCGTAACGGCAGAGGGACATCCATCCATCTTCAGTATGCCAAACCTACATTGCAATTTCGTTTCAGGGACGTCTCAAGTTTGTTACGAAAATCAATGAGTTAAAGCCTAATTATCAGTGGCTTTGCTCTTGCAGGCCGCACATTCACACAGTTGCCGCAAAAGCTCATGCGTATAAAGCCCGGTATTGTGCCCGTCACTCCAGTCAAACTGGATGGCGTAAAGTCCCACCGCCTTAAGGTTTCGCGGGCGGATTTCCTGCGGGATGGAACCCGGAGCGATCAATTTTTTGCCACTCCATTCATCGATGCAATTTGCACACGGGCAATTTTCCCGCAGACTTTTAACTGAATAAACCGAATCGTGCCCATCGTTCCAGGAAATACCCAGAGTGGAATCATTCACCTGTTTAATATTTTTCGGTGCAGGAGCTGTCATTTCGCGTCAGTCTCACCTTCCGTGCTCCAAGCCAATTCAAAAGAAGAAGAGACTTTTTCACCGCTATTAGCCTGATTGATACTGAGTTGTGCCGCCACCTTCCCGGCCAAGTCTTTGTAGGCCAGGCTCGCAGGAGATCCGGGATCAGCCATGATCACGGGAATACCAGAGTCTCCACCTTCTGCGATAGATTCGATAATAGGTATTTCGCCAAGCAGCGGAATATTGAATGTATCGGCCAGTTTTTTTCCACCACCCTGCCTGAAGATATGATGTTTTTTGTTGCAACCATCGCAGACAAAGTAGCTCATGTTCTCAACGATACCGAGAAGGGGAACTTTGACCTGTTGAAACATTTTCACGCCCTTGTCCGCATCTATCAGGCTGACTTCCTGCGGAGTGGTCACAACCACCGCACCGGAAATCGGCGCCTTCTGGGTCAGGGTCAACTGCACATCGCCGGTACCCGGTGGCAAATCAATCACCAGATAGTCCAGTTCGCCCCATTCCACATTTTGCAGAAACTGCTGGATGATACCGCCCAGCATGGGGCCACGAAGCATCAGGGGTTGGCCTTGTTTGGTTAAAAACGCCGCCGAGACCACTTTCAGTCCAAATTTTTCATGGGGAAAAAATTTATTCTCTGAGCCCACCTTCGGCGAAGAAATGGGAATGCCGAGCATCTGCGGTATGCTGGGTCCATAAATATCCGCATCCATCAAGCCGACACGCGCGCCGGTCAGGGACAGGGCAATAGCCAAGTTGGTGCTGACGGTGGATTTCCCCACACCGCCCTTCCCGCTCGCCACGGCAATGATGTTTTTCACGCCGGTCAATACCGGTTGAGAATGCTCGGTCGACCTGACAACAGCGGTCATGTTCACGTCAACCTTTTCAACTCCGTCAATGGCCTGGACTTTCGTTTCGCATTCTGTGCGCAACTGTTCTTTCACCGGACAGGCAGGTGTGGTCAACTCAACATCGAACTTGACGCTTCCTCCATCTATACTCAAATTCTTGACAAACCCAAGGCTGACAATGTCTTTATGCAGGTCAGGATCTTGAACCGTCTTCAGCGCATCAATTATTTTCTCTTGCAGCTTGGGGTCAGACATAAATCACTCCTTAAACTAAAATATTCTTTTAATCGGTAATGACACCGAAGCTTTATCATTGCGAGGCGAAAGCAAAAATCCTCCTAAGCATTCCGCCGGACACTAATAGGATGGGGTTTTCTCAAAAAAGATTTCAACCTGCTGAAATGAATCGTGTTAACATTTTTGGGAGGTTTATTGGAGAAGCCTTTGTTACCCCTTGATTTCACTTGCTTTGTAACTCTGCATATTGTATACAAACGATTCAGGCCCACAATATATGGACATCTACTGAATAATAAAAACAAAGCGTTTAAAGAAGAAAAAGGCCCTAACTCATTGAATTTGTTTTTTAAACTGAAAACCTCCCGATCAGGGTCAAAAACTTCTGACCTGGCAACTAATAAGACCGCAAATCACAAACGTCAAGCTGAACCACTCATCTTTTCTTAAACAACAATCCGAGATCACTTCATGGGCCAGGAAAAAACTTCCGACTTACAAGATGAGCTAGAAAAAAGGTTTCTGACCTACGCGCTTTCTACCATCGTTTCCCGGTCTCTTCCTGATGTGCGGGATGGTTTGAAACCAATACATCGCAGAATTCTGTTTGCCATGGAAAGCATGGGTATGAATTCCGCTAGCAAGCATGTCAAATCCGCCAAGATCATCGGTGAGGTACTGGGTAAATACCATCCGCATGGTGACTCATCCACCTATGAGTCGATGGTGCGCATGGCTCAGGATTTTTCCATGCGTTATCCTCTGGTAGACGGGAAAGGTAACTTTGGTTCGATGGATGGTGATTCCCCCGCCGCCTACCGTTATACCGAGGGCCGCTTAACACCCATCACTTCCTATCTTTTGCAGGACATCAAAAAGGACACTGTCGATTTCCGCTCTAATTATGACAACACCTTGAAGGAACCAGTAGTGTTACCTTCCCGCGTTCCCAATTTACTGGTGAACGGCTCGTCTGGCATTGCGGTAGGAATGGCCTGTTCTTTCCCCAGCCACAATCTGGATGAGGTCATGTCTGCTCTAATTTCATTGATCGAATCTCCCAAGCAGACCGTGGCGGACCTTATGAAACATATTAAAGGCCCCGATTTCCCTACAGGAGGAATCATACTCAACAGTAAGGCCGAGTTGCGAATGGCTTATGAGTCTGGTTTGGGAGCGATAAAAACTCGCGGACTGTGGAAGGTTGAATCCCTGCCCCGCGGCAAAAAGCAGATCATTCTCACAGCGATTCCATACAGCATCAACAAAGCCCGCTTAATAGAGAAGATTGCAGAGATCATCATCGCTAAAAAGCTCCCTGCCCTGACCGATGTGCGGGACGAGAGTGATGAAAAGGTTCGGGTGGTCCTTGAGTTCAAAAGTACGGCCGATGAGAACAAACTGATGAGCTATCTATTCAAGCACACCGAACTGGAGAACAATTTTCAAGTTAATTTTAACTGCCTCAAACCCAATGGTGAACCGGACCGTCTGTCCCTACTGCAAATTTGTCAGGAATTCCTGAAGTTTCGCCAACAAGTGGTCACACGAAGATTTAATTATGAGCTGGCTCTTCTTGAAAAGCGCCTGCACATCCTTACCGGATTCGCGGTGATCTTTAACGACCTGGATAAAGCCTTAAAGCTGATACGTTCTTCTAAGTCTCGCAAAGAAGCTCACGAAAAACTACAAGCATATTTTAAGCTTGATGACGAACAGATCAGTGCTGTTCTGGAAATCCCCCTCTACCGATTGGTCGGAATGGAGATGGAGAAGATTCTGCAGGAGCAAAAAGAAAAACTCGCAGAGCAAAAAAGAATCAAGTCCATTCTTGCGTCACCCAAAAAAATCTGGGCGGTGGTGCGGGAAGAGTTTGAGGAAATCAAGAATAAGCACTCGGACAAACGCCTCACTCAAATCAAAACCCTCGAGAGCAGCAAGAGTGTCGAATATAACGCGGAAGATTTTATAGAGCATGAAAATGTGCACATCGTCCTCAGTCAGAACGGGTGGATTCGGAAACTAAAAACCGATCCTTCCGGGCTGAAATTTAAAGAGAACGATCAGCTGCTGGGCACACTGCAAACCAACACGCAAAACCTGCTGGCTCTTTTCACCTCATTTGGAACCGTTTATGTCTCCAAGGTTTACAATCTGCCTTACACAAGAAGCGGGTTTGGCGAACCTGTGCAAAGCCTGTACAACTTTGGTGATGGAGAAAAGGTGATCGGCATGTTGCCCCTTCCTGCTCCCGTTGAAGGATCGGAGACACCTAAAGGTCAGGCCACCATGGACTTTATCAAAAAGGGTAAATCTGAAGAAAACGAGTTTATGGTTGCCAGCGCCGATGGATTTGGTTTTCGGTTTCCTCTCTCTAATCTGGCCGAGACAACGCGTTCTGGAAGAAAGATCATGAACCTGAAAAATGATGACCGCATGATCGGTTTCGCTCCGGTGACGCAAGACCATGTTTTCCTAGCCACCGCTAAAGGAAAAGCGGTGGTCATTCCCACGGATCAAGTCACACAACTGACAGGATCGGGCAAAGGGGTCACCCTTATGAAACCGGGAGAAAGCAGTTTGGTAGGATTTAAATTCGTGAGTCTAAAGCATAAAGTCACATTGCAATTTGACTCCGGCAACGACAAGGAAATCACCGTGAAAAGCGTCCGCCTCTGCAATCGCGGTAGCCAGGGTGTGATTATTTCCAAACGTAAAACTATTCTTAAAATAAAATAAACATCATGACGAAATACCGATCTGAAGATATCCAAGTCCTCGAAGGCCTCGAGCCGGTTCGCAAACGTCCGGGAATGTACATCGGCTCCACCTCATCAACGGGTCTGCATCATTTGCTCTGGGAAATTCTGGACAACTCCGTCGATGAAGCCCTCAACGGTCATTGCGACACCATCGAAGTAACTCTGGAAAAGGATCATAGCGTCACCATTAAGGATAATGGCCGGGGAATTCCTGTAGACGAGTATCGCAAGACCAAAAAGAGCGCGATGGAAATCCTCTTCACCACTCTTCACTCAGGCGGAAAGTTTGGCCAGGGCAACTATAAAGTATCCGGTGGCCTGCATGGGGTCGGCATGGCTGTGGTCTGTGCCCTGTCGGAAAACCTTGTCGCAACTTCTCGCCGAGACGGATTTGAGTGGAGCCAGACTTATTCCAGAGGCAAGCCGACCACAAAACTTCAAAAAGGCAAGGCCGCCCGAAACTACGGCACCACTGTTTGTTTTAAGGCTGACGGACAAATCTTCCCTAAAACGGAATTCAACCCTAAACTTATTTTGGAACGGGCAGAATCTAAAGCCTTCCTCAACAAGGGACTTAAAATAATCGTTTATGAGAATAATAATACGCATGAGTTTCACTATCCAGACGGAATTCAGGATTACATCAAAAAGATTGTTGGACAAAAAACCACTTTGATGGAGAAACCCTTTTACGTTGAAAAGGAAGACAAGTTATTAAGATTGGAAACCGCGTTTCTCTGGACACCGAGCACCGACACCCAGATTCTTTCCTTTGCCAACTCCATCCGCACCATTGACGGAGGCACCCACGAGAACGGCTTTCGCAACGGTATCACCAAAGCGGTTCGGACCTATATCGACCGACGCAAACTGCTCCCCAAAGGTATAACAGCAGTTACCGGCGATGATGTCCGGGAGGGTTTGGTTGCCATTATCAATGTTTATCTTCAGGGAGAGGTGGAGTTTCAAGGACAGACCAAAGGACGGTTGAATTCAGAAATCACCTCTCAGGTGGAAGCGGTGGTCAATCACACCCTCGAGCATTATTTGAATGAAAATCAGAGTTTGGGAAACACCATCGCTAACCGCATCATCCTTTCCGCGCAAGCTCGAATCGCATCCCGTCAAGCCAAGGAAGCGGTTCAGCGAAAAACTAATATTTCGCACCGACTCAACTTGCCGGGAAAACTATCAGACTGCGCCACGACGGATAAGGATCAAGCCGAACTCTTTATTTGCGAAGGAGACTCTGCAGGTGGTTCCAGTAAACAGGCAAGGGATCGAAAAACCCAGGCGATCCTTCCCATTCGCGGGAAGATACTCAATGTTGAAACAGCAACCATGACCAAGATACTGGCCAATACAGAAATTCAAAATCTCATTTCTGCCTGTGGGACCGGTATTGGCAACAAATTTGATTACAATAAACTGAGGTATGGAAAAGTCATCATCATGACCGATGCAGATGTTGATGGGGCACATATTTGCACCCTGCTACTCACCTTTTTCTATCGATATCTTCCAGAACTTATTGAAAAGGGCCACCTATTCATAGCCCAACCGCCTTTATATCGCATTGATGCCGGCAAAAAACTATTTTACGCATTAACCGATGAGGAAAAAGATGAAATTATCAAAGGATTAAACGGCACCTCTCACGAAATAGGTCGTTTTAAAGGTCTTGGGGAGATGCCCGCTTCGGACTTGAGAGAAACCACCATGAGTAAAAAATCCCGCTCCCTGATTCGGGTAGGACTGAGGTCTGCCGAGCAGGCCAGCAAAACAGTCTCCGAACTAATGGGAAAAAATGCAGAATTTCGCTTTAAGTTCATAAAGGAGAAGGCTGAATTTGTTAAAGACTTAGATGTTTAAGTTATTTTTTTAGAAATTCTCACTCCTTTTTCTCACCATATATAGTGTGTTTTTTTCTTTACCCTCCTGACTTCGAACGATCGCGCCGTAATTGTAACTGGAATGTTTTCAATGCTTTTAGAACCGCTCATTAACTGATTCAGCTTGAGTTTTACCTAGCTTGGTAGTAGTATGATCATACACCTATAGAGCTTTATTTAGCGGAAGACGGGGACGTGTCCATTTTTTCAAGGCTAAAAAAAAAAGACGATCCTGAAGAAATTCACCCTCATTCTGAATTCAACGTGGATTCAAATGATCCCGAATTTCAAGGAGATTCATTAGAAGGCTGCAATGGCCTAACTAATACCGGTCTGTCCCCCTCCACCTTGAACCGCCGAGCTACGGATAAAAGTCCTGATATTGATGAGGAACGAGGAAGAAGATCCAGCGACCGAACCCGCCCTATCATAAATAAAATATTATCCGGCGAAAGTATGGCACAGGTTATATTCTCTCTTACGAATGACCTCAAAGATATTTTTAACTGCCATGCCGTTTCTGTCTATGCCATCGACAGGGAAAAACGACAGATTTACTCAAGAAATTTCAAATCTGAAAGTATCGAAGAAATTCGGCTGGATATATCCACTAAGAGCCTTGCCGGATTTGTCGCCGCAACGGGTAAGACCCTTAACATAGAGGACGCCTATGATCAGAAAGAGTTGAATAAATACCACCCTGAACTAAAACTGGATAAATCCTGGGATAAAAAAATCCCTTTCAAAACTAAATCCGCGCTGGTGGTAGCCCTTCCCTACAACAAAAGATTGATGGGAGTACTGGAGTGCCTGAACCACGAATCCGGCGGAAAGTTTAGTGACGGTTATGCCCGCCAGGCTAAAGAGCTATCAACAACCCTTGGACATGCTCTGGTCAAGCTGGAAGTAGAAAATATCGAGTCCAAAATTCGGGACACCGAGCGTGCCATCCATTCAGCGGAAACCATCGACGAGATTCTTCTTGAACTTCAACAACCTATCCTGCAACTGTTTGATGCCGAATTGATCACAATTTACGCGGTTGATGAAATTCGCAATGAAATTTATTCAAAAGCCAAGTCCGGTGATCAGATCAACAAAATCAGAGTGCCCATCTCTGAAAAAAGCATTTCGGGATGTGTCGCCCTGACTAAAAAGCCAGTAAACATCAGTGATGTTTATGACTCCGAAGAGCTCAAGAGTTATCATCCCGACCTTAAGTTTGACAGTTCATGGGATAAGAAAACTGGCCTGCGCACCAAGTCCATGCTGGTGTGCCCTCTTCTCCAAGGTGAGAGCCTGATGGGTGTCATGCAGTTGGTGAACAAAAAGCGTGGCGACCGATTCACCGAATGCGATGAACGTAACGCTAAAAATATTGCCCAGACCCTTGCTCTTGCTTTTTTCAATCAACAAAAAATCATCCGTCAAAAACGCACGAAATTTGGGTTTTTGGTCGAGAGCGGTATCATTTCCCAGAAAGAATTGAATGAAGCCATTGCCAAGGCGCGCAAAAATCGAATCGATGTTGAAACCGTTCTGCTGAGCGATTTAAAGCTAAAACGGAAAGATCTTGGCAAGTCTCTTGAGCTTTATTACAGCCTTCCCTATCAAGGATTCAGCGATTCCATTGTTCTTCCTCAATCCAACTTTTCCGGACTCAACAAAAATTATCTGGCAAAAAATAATTGGGTTCCTCTGCAGAATGATATGACCAGCGCAATCATTTTGACTGACGATCCGACAAACAGGGATCGAATCCAGAATGTTCAGATGATCTTCCCTAAAAAGAAACTGGATCTGAAGGTAGGGCTGAAAGTCGATATTCGGGAATTTCTACTATCAGCAATGACCGAGGATGAAGCGAGGTCAGGAGCCGCAGATGAAATTCGCCCTGAAGAAATGTCCAGTCTTTTAAATGCGTTAGAAGATGAGAGTGCAGAGGTTGTCGACACCAGGCAGGAAGACGACGAGTCCAACGCTATCAGCGAAACAGACAGCACCATTGTCCGCCTGGTGAACAAAATATTGACCGATGCTTACGATCAGGGGGTTTCTGATATTCACCTTGAGCCTGGAACGGGTAAAAAACCGGTGAAAGTGCGATTTCGTAAGGACGGAACTTGCCGTATTTATCAGGAAATCCCCCATTTATACAAACAGGCGATGATTTCCCGTATCAAAATCATGTCCAAGCTGGATATAGCAGAAAGGCGGTTGCCTCAGGACGGTAAAATAAAAATGAAATACGGCAGAAAAGAAATTGAGTTCCGAGTCGCAACTTGCCCGACTGTCGGGGGGAACGAGGATGCGGTTTTGCGTATTCTGGCGGCGAGCAAACCTATCCCGCTTGACAAAATGAATTTCTCTCAGAGGAACCTGGAAATCATCAAGGATAAAGCCACCAAACCTTATGGATTGATTTTAGTAGTGGGTCCCACAGGTTCCGGTAAAACCACGACTCTGCATTCCTGCCTGGGCCACATCAACAAACCAGAAACAAAAATCTGGACCGCGGAGGATCCTGTCGAAATCACTCAAGATGGGCTTCGGCAGGTACAAATGTTAAATAAAATAGGTCTAGATTTTGCCCGTGCCATGAGATCTTTTCTACGTGGTGACCCTGATGTCATCATGGTCGGTGAAATGCGTGACTCGGAAACCTGTGCCATTGGGCTGGAGGCATCTCTCACAGGGCATCTGGTGTTCAGCACCTTGCATACCAACTCCGCGCCAGAAACCATTACCCGGCTTATCGATATGGGAATGAATCCGCTCAACTTTGCCGATGCTCTACTCCTCATTGTCGCACAAAGACTGGTGCGCACTCTTTGCAAAGAATGCAAGGAGGATTATCACCCCGACCGGAAAGAATTTGACATTTTGGTTCAACAATATGGGGAAAAGACGTTTCCAAAATTGGGAATTGAATACACCGATGAATTGATTCTAAAAAAACCCATCGGTTGCGCCGCCTGCAATGAAACCGGTTATGCGGGCCGTACTGGAATACATGAATGCCTGGATGGGACGGATGATATTAAACGCATGATCATGCAGAAAACAATGGTTGAGGACCTACGCAAACAAGCCATCAATGATGGCATGACAACTTTAAAACAAGACGGCATCTACAAAATATTTAAGGGCGACTGTGATTTAAAACAAGTTCTTTCGGTTTGTATCGTTTAACTTACGTAAAGGACTATAATTTTAACCTTTTTTGCGGCCAATAAGTCATGAATGACAACCAACTAACACTGACCAAGCCGGTCTCAGAAAATGGCGCCAAACTCAAGTCAATCCTGGCCCAGGCTCAAACAACCTCGAATATAGCCGCACTAATCCCAGACTTGATCGATGAACTGAAGGGAGTTTGGCGTTGTAAAGCCATCACTCTTTTCGCCCTGGACAGACAAAGCCGGCAACTCTTTTCCCGCAACAAGATAGAAGGTCTGGAATCAGAAGTAAGGGTGGATATTTCGACGAGCAGTCTTGCGGGGTATGTCGCGGGAGTTGGCAAACCCATAAACCTGGCTGATGCCTATTCCCAGGAAAGTCTTACCCAGATACACCCTCAACTATCAACGGGCTCTAGTCTGGATACCCCGTTGGGCATCAAAACCCAGGCCATTATGGTCATCCCCATTCCGCACGATAGAAAATTGATTGGCGTGATGGAAGTGATCAACAAAAGAAGAGATGCGGAAGCATTTAGCGATGCTGATTTCAAACTAGCCCGAGAGATGTCTCCTGCCCTTGGAAAAATTTTTGCCCAACTGCAAGCAGAATATGACATGGAGCCTCTTCCTGAAATTGAGAGCCTGCCTCCAGAAGAGAATCTTCATCGCATTTCACAGGCCATCCACTCGGCAAAAAATATAGATGAAATCCTGATTGAGCTAAAGGACTCCATTTTAAAGCTGTTTGAGGCGCAGGCCATCACCATCTATGCCGTTGACGCACACAAAAATGAAATTTTTTCCAAGATCAAGTCTGGCGAGCAGATAAACGAAATTCGGGTTCCCATTTCCCCTGTGAGTATTGCCGGTTGGGTTGGAAGCCATCAACAAAGCGTGAATATTACCGATGTTTACGACGAGCAGGAACTGAAAAACTACCATGCCGATCTAAAGTTTGACAGTTCTTGGGATAAAAAATCTGGAAGCGTTACTAAATCCGTTTTGGGTCATCCCATGATTCATGATGGAAATCTCATGGGAGTCTTACAGCTGGTTAACAAATTAAATGGGGGGAAATTTACGGCACAAGATGAAAAGAGCGCCGCTATTATTTCAGAAACACTGGCTTTGGCTTTTCAAAATCAGGCCAAATACATCCCATCCAAGCCAACCAAGTTCAGCTTTTTAATACAAAATGGGATTGTCACCGAAGAAGAATTGACCCAGGCCACCGCCAAAGCAAGAAAAAACCAGGTTGACGTGGAAACCGTATTGCTACTCGATTTTAAATTACAAAGAAAGGACTTGGGGAAATCTTTTGAAACTTTTTACAGCCTCCCCTATTTCGGCTACAGCGATACAGTTATCCTGCAAGCAGAAATACTGACGGGATTGAACCGTAATTTCCTGACTAAGAATTACTGGATTCCCATTCAAAAAGAGGGCGATAAGGTTACCATACTGATCAACGACCCCCTTAATCCTGACCGGAACCAGAACATTCGGCAAATTTTCCCCAAGAAGGAGATCAAATACAAGATCGGATTAAAAATTGATATCGTAGATTTTTTAAATTCCTCTCTTGGGATGGATCTGGCTACTGTCGACGGAGCGGAGCCTCAAATCGAGGAAATGTCCGGCCTGTTAAGCGCCCTTAAAGAAGAACAAGGCGATATAGACACAGAGCAAGATGATAATGACGGGGCCAATGCCATCAGCGAGACGGACAGCACCATTGTACGACTGGTGAACAAAGTACTGATTGATGCCTATGACCAAGGAGTTTCAGATATTCATATTGAACCGGGTATCGGCAAAGATACTGTGAGGGTCCGCTATCGAAAGGACGGTACCTGTACCATTTATGAAGAAATTCCTTCCATTTACAAGCAGGCGATGATTTCCCGCATCAAAATCATGTCCAAACTGGATATTGCTGAAAGGCGGTTGCCCCAGGACGGAAAAATAAAAATGAAATACGGTAAGAAGGAAATTGAATATCGGGTCGCAACCTGCCCGACAGTTGGAGGGAACGAAGATGCGGTTCTGCGTATTCTGGCGGCGAGCAAACCCATCCCGCTGAAGAATATGAATTTTAATGAACACAATTTGGAACTGACGCAGGCCAGCGCAACCAAACCTTATGGTTTGATTCTCGTGGTAGGGCCTACAGGATCAGGGAAAACGACCACCCTGCATTCCATTCTGGGTGATATCAACAAACCGGACAAAAAAATCTGGACAGCTGAGGACCCTGTGGAAATCACCCAGAAAGGCCTCCGCCAAGTACAGATGCTCAATAAAATTGGATTAGACTTTGCTAGAGCCATGAGATGTTTTCTGCGTGGCGATCCAGATGTCATCATGGTTGGTGAAATGCGCGATGCCGAAACCTGCTCCATTGGATTGGAAGCCTCACTCACCGGTCACTTGGTTTTCAGCACGCTGCACACCAACTCTGCCCCCGAAACCATTACCCGGCTTATCGATATGGGAATGAATCCGCTCAACTTTTCCGATGCTTTGCTCCTCATTGTCGCGCAAAGGCTGGTTCGCACCCTTTGTAAGAAGTGCAAAGAAGATTATCACCCTGACCAAGCAGAGTTCAATTCCCTCGTCAAAGAATATGGAGAGGGCTTTGAAAAACTTGGCATCGAATATTCTGACGACCTGATGTTGAAGAAACCTGTGGGATGCGAAAACTGCAATGATACCGGTTATGCGGGTCGTACAGGACTACATGAGTGTCTGGAGGGCACCGACGATATGAAACGAATGATCATGCAAAAGGCTCTGGTCGAGGAGTTGCGGAAGCAGGCTCTGAGTGATGGGATGACGACCCTCAAGCAGGACGGAATCTATAAAGTATTCAAAGGGGATTGCGACCTGAAACAGGTCATGGCCGTTTGTATCGTCTAGAAAATTTTAGACAGTTCTTCTTAAGAGTGCGCGGGGATCGGGCCTTTCAGTCCTTCCTTCCACTGCTTAATTTTTTCAATTGCGTTTATTGCAATCTTCTCATTCCTCAACTTTTTATCACGGATCTTCATTTCCTGAACCCAGAACAAACCGAAGTTAATATTCATGGGTTGAAATCCTTTGCTCCTTGATGTCGTCAGATAATTTATCAAAGCACCCAGTGCGGTATCGGCAGGAGGCGGAGTATAGGGCTGTCCCGTAATTTTTGCCACCGCGCTCAAACTCGCTAAAAGTCCCATCGCCGACGATTCAACATATCCTTCCACTCCGGTAATCTGACCGGCAAAATATTTTCCCGGTCGATCCTTCAATTCCAGTTCGTTACTTAAAAGGCTGGGAGAATTGATAAAAGTGTTGCGATGAATGGCACCCAACCGGAAAAACTCAGCATTTTCCAAACCTGGAATCATTGAGAAAATTCTTTTCTGTTCCGGGTAAGTGAGCTTGGTTTGGAATCCTACCAAGTTATAGGCAGAACTATCCCGATTTTCCCGACGTAATTGCACCACCGCATGCGCTATCTTGCCAGTTTTAGGATCGGGCAAACCAACAGGCTTTAACGGACCAAAGGCCAAAGTGCGCTCACCTCTATCGGCCAGCACTTCAATGGGCATACATCCCTCAAAATATACCGGCTTTTCAAAGGAGGCGAATTCAACCTTTTCGCCGGCCTTTAATTCCCGGACAAAATTGTAATACTGTTCCGCGTTCATGGGACAGTTCAGGTAGTCGGCATCTCCCTTGTCGTAACGCGAAGCAAAAAATGCTTTATCATAATCTATCGAGTCCGCATTAACGATGGGAGACAGGGCATCGTAGAAATATAAATATTCCTGGCCAATTAATTTTGAAATCTGTTCCGACAGCTGCGGTGAGGTCAAAGGACCTGTGGCAATAATGACAGGTCCCTCCTGAGGGATTTCCACTACTTCTTCACGTTTGAAAGTAATATTGGGATGATTGGATAACTTTTCGGTAATTTCCTGAGAAAACAAATCCCGATCAACAGCTAGAGCGGAGCCTGCAGGAACCGAATTCTTATCGCCGGATGCGATAATGATGGAATTAAAACTGCGAAGTTCTTCTTTAAGGATGAATGGAGCGGAATGAGGCTGATTATTTCCCAGGGAATTACTGCAAACCAGTTCAGCGCAATTCCCGGTTTTATGGACAGGGTTACGGACTACCGGCCGCATTTCATACAAAACAACCTGCACGCCCCGTTCTGCCGCCTGCCAGGCCGCCTCAGACCCCGCGAGCCCTGCACCAATAATTGTTAAAAAATTATTCACAAACGATCAAGCCGCAGCATCGGTTTTCTTAAAACCACAATTAGGACAGAGCACAGAAGGATCTTCATTCTTTTTCCATTTCTCGATCAAAAATGGATTTTTGCATTCCGGGCAAGCTTCCCCAATGGGTTTGTCCCATGATGTGAATTTGCAGTCGGGGTATTTCGTACACCCATAAAAAGTTCTTCCCTTTTTAGACCGACGCGAGGCAATTTCTCCCTCACAGGATTCCTCCGGACAGGCAATACCAAGGCCAATCGGTCGGGTGAATTTGCAGTCGGGATAAGTGGAACAAGCAATAAATTTACCAAACCGCCCGCGTTTAACAATCAGCGGCGACTTGCACAACTCGCACTCTCCTTCGACCTCATCGGGCTTGGCCGCTTCACCCTTTTCACCTTTTTCTCCCAGATCCCGGGTATTTTTGCACTCCGGATAGCCAGAACACGCCATGAACTTGCCAAAACGCCCCCACTTAATAATCATGGGTTGCTCACACTTTTCACAGACTTCATCCGTTTCTTCCACTTGGGCTTTGAAGTCCTTCATCTTTTCTTCAGCTTTTTCCAAGTCAGCCTTGAAGGGGATATAAAAAGATTTGAGGGCATCGACCCACTCAAGCTTCCCTTCTTCAATATCGTCTAACTGACTCTCCATTTTTGCGGTGAACTCTGTAGTCATGATATCTGGGAAATTCTCAACCAAAAGATCATTGATCATAAAACCAAGCTCAACCGGTTGCAGGCGCCGCTCTACATTTTGAATATAGTCCCTGTCCTTAATCACACTGATTATCGAAGCATAAGTACTGGGTCGCCCGACACCTTTGTCTTCCAGTTCCTTGACCAGCATCGCTTCTGAAAAACGGGCAGGAGGTTGGGTGAAATGTTGCTCTGGGAGTACTTCGTGAACCTTTAAAGTCTCGCCTTTTTCCAACTCAGGGAGCAGGCGATCCTCGTCTCGGCCTTCCGATTTCACCCCCTCTTTACTGTCATCATCACTTTCAACATAGACTTTCATGAAGCCTGCAAATTTCAATATCGAGCCATTACTGCGGAACAAATAGCTTCCCGCCTGAATATCAAACTGAGTGGTGTCCAAAACTGCAGGAACCATCTGGCAGGAGACAAAACGCGACCAGATTAACTGGTAAAGCCGAAACATATCCTTTTCCAGATTGTCCTTGATAGCACTCGGCTCCAATTGAACATCGGTGGGCCGGATTGCCTCATGCGCCTCTTGTGCCGACTTTTTACTCTTATACAGATTGGGTTTTGCAGGCAAATACTCCTTGCCATATTTTTCAGGAATAAATGCGCGAACTTCTTCGAGAGCCTGATCCGACAATTTCACCGAGTCTGTACGCATATACGTGATAAGACCCACGGTTCCTTTTTTGCCCATGGCAATTCCCTCATACAAGCGTTGGGCAAGCATCATGGTTTTTTTGGGAGAGAAGTTAAGTTTTCGGGATGCTTCCTGCTGAAGTGTACTGGTGATGAATGGGGCACTTGGATTTCTTTTTCGTTCCTTCTTAACAATGTCTTCCAGAACGGGCTTGGCCCCCTCTAATCCTTTGAGAACCTTGTCCGCTTCGGCTTTATTCGCGACTTCGGCTTTTTCGCCGTCAACTTTAAATAGTTTTGCCTGAAACTGGGGTTTCTGACTGCCTTCCAATTCCAACGTGATCGACCAGTACTCACGGGGTTCGAAGGCTAGAATTTCACGCTCTCTCTCACAAACGATCCGCAAAGCAACAGATTGCACGCGCCCGGCACTCAACCCGCGATGAACTTTTTTCCACAAGATGGGGCTGATTTTATATCCCACCAACCGGTCCAGAATTCTACGAGCCTGCTGTGCGTTCACCCGGTTAACATTAAGCTCGGTTGGGTTTGCAATGGCTGCCAGAACCGCTTTTTTAGTGATTTCGTTAAAGGTTACCCGATAAATTTTACCCTTGGTAAACCGTGCTACCTCACTGCCGATATGGTGGGCAATCGCCTCGCCTTCGCGATCCGGGTCCGGGGCGAGATAAATTGTGTCGCACTTCTTGGCGGCGGTTTTGAGTTCCTGGAGAATTTTTCCTTTCCCCCGGATAGTGATGTATTCCGGAGCAAAGTCATTGTCAACATCAACACCAAGCTTTTTCTTGGGAAGATCCTTGAGATGTCCCACCGAGGCTTTAATAATAAAATCCTTGCCAACGATTTTCTTCAACGTGTTGACTTTGGTAGGTGACTCAACGATCAATAACGATTTACCCATATTTCCTCACTAGTTGTGTTCATCGTCGCAATTAGAAATATACATTTCCCCACTCAGTTGCCGAACCAAGCCTCGCAATTCCAATTTCAACAGTGTAGCCGAAACTTGCGCAAGAGACAAATTGCTGTTTTCAATTAAATTGTCTATATGCCTACCTTCTAAGGACAATAACGAAAAAACCCTTTCTTCCTGGTCATTATCAAGCTTGACCGTAGGCTCACCGTTTTCCTTTTTAGCCCTCAAGCTTTCACCCAATGCGGGCAATAACTCTTCAAGGATGGATTAAGGGCTATCGACCAACTTTGCGCCTGCCTTGATCAAGTTGTTAGTTCCCCTGCTTTTGGGAGACGTGATATTTTCCGGAACCGCAAAAACCTCTCTCCCTTGCTCCAATGCAAAGTCGGCAGTGATCAGGGCTCCGCTTTTTTCAGCCGCCTCGACAACCACCGTTCCCAAAGCCAAACCACTTAGTATCCGGTTCCTTGCCGGGAAATTATTCCGATCCGGTCTCATGCCCCAATCCACAACCAAAAACAGCAATGGTGTCCGCTCCGACAGAAAGTGCAGCCTTGTGGGCCAAAGTATCAACCCCTCTGGCCAAGCCGCTGACTATACTAAATCCTCCAGAAGCCAGTTTCAAACAAAGTCTTTCTGCGACCAGCTTTCCATATTCAGAAGGCGCGTACGCGTTCCCACCACCGCCAAGGGTAGGGAGATGGTGTTTAAAGGCTTACCCTCTATATATAAAATTGGTGGAGGATCATAAATGGATTTCAGCAGAGGTGAGTATTCCGGGCTTTCGAGCGTTAAAATCTGTATGCCATCTTTTTCGGCCAGCCTCAACTCGCGCTCTGCGGCAGAATCGACATCAAAGCTCTTTATTTCTCCCGCTACTTTATCGCCTATCCCCTGGATTCTCAGCAGTTCGTTTCTAGGTGCCAGGAAGACTTCACGCGGCGAACCCATCCCCTGAACGAGACGGTGAAACAGGGTCCGGCCTACCCCAACAACCATATTTAAAGCCAGCCAATACTTTAGGGTTTCCCTGTCCAGGGGACTTTTAACCGATCTAATTCCGCGACAGCAAGATTAAAATTATAAACCGAATCATAATACCCGCTCAATACCCGAGTGTATATGATGAGAGCCTCAAACAAGTCGCCCGGATCTCCAATACCAAAATCATAGTTTGCCACTTCACTCACCAACAAAGCCCGGGTGATTTTGCGATTCTTCCGGGCAATGTTCAGTTTCCCCTTGCTCTCCACAGTTCTTAGATAACCGATTTTGAGTCTCAACTCGTTATCAGAAGACTGTTCGTTCATAGCGGTAGCAAGACCCGACTCCTTAAACCAAGACTCATAATTATCAAACTTAAAGTCGATCGGATTTATTTCAGAGTCCGACATCTCCGCAGCAGGAGAATAGCCTTCTTTGAACATCACAGCCAGAGATAATCGCGCTACCTTTATATCATTATCCAACTCGATGATATCATTCAAAGTCCCGGCGAGGCCCAGTTTAAGCTTTGTAATGGCCGATTGACTGATATCCTCTTCACCTGAATCGAATTTTTCTTCGGCTTTTGTGACGGCCTTTTCAAAATGTCCCTGCACTTCTTCTAATATTTCCAGTCTCTGCATTTTGCTTTGAATCTGATAATAATATTTTCGGACCTGATATTCTTTCTCGGCTAAAAACGATAGCTCTTTACCCTTATGAAGAGACCGTATATCTTCAATCGCTTTTTGCAAACCTGGCAATGGCTCCACCCCTCCCGCCAGGGAACTGGAAGGAAAAAGTGTAGAAATCAACAGTAATACAACTAAGTTTGCAACCAGAGGCTTTAGAATACCTCGTAACGTGTTTTTTGACATGAAACGCGATCCTATAAATTTGTTTTAATTAAAACAGGAAAGAGATTGAAGGAAAGAAAAAAGGGGCACTAAACTTCTAAAAAGAAACCTTGATGGCAACCAAGAATGTTCTTTTCATTGAAAAATGTCCGGTAAAGGACAGAAGCTCAGCACCCCTCAGATAGTGTAAATTTAGCATAGGCCCCTATCCCTGTCAATATTATTCTAGACGACGACGGTAATTTTGACAAATTTTTGACAAAAATATCATTTGTTTACATATAGTTAAATATACACCGCCATTCTATCCCAACAATAGGGCATTTTAAACCCTTATTTTTCAATGGTTTAATATTTATAAAATTTCCGATATTTTCCTAAGCTCCGAGTCCTCAAAAAGCCCCTCTTTTAGAGCATAATACCCATTTTACCAATGAGTTATAATTTATATCCAGGAGAAGGGAACGGGTATGAACGTTACCAGAAAAATGGCTATGGAAGCCACTCCCAGTGCTCTGTGCAGGGTGTCCAATTCTTCCGTTTCGTTTAACAATGGCGTGGTTTTAAAACCTATCAACGCTATCATCACAGCCCAGAAAAACCAGCCCGTCCAAAAATAGCCTAATGGAAATAACGCGACGAAAAAAAGACGCCCCAACCACTCATGCTGTTTTGGGGACAACGCGAAGACGATATGCCCGCCATCCAGTTGTCCGATGGGTATCAGGTTTAAAGCAGTCACCAGCATTCCTATCCATCCCGCAAACGCGATCGGGTGTAATTGGATATTAAAATCCGGCGACTGAGGATTCACTCCCAAAACCCATTCCGCGCAAATATTTAATATTAGAGAACTGCCAAAATTCACTCCTTCAATACCCAGTAGCGGCGACACCTTTGAAAGCGACAAGCCGTATAGCAATGTAGGCAGAGCCACGATGAATCCTGCAATAGGACCTGCGCAACCTATTTCCATCAACACTCGACGATTAGGAATGATCTGCTTGATCTGAATGAAGGCGCCAAAGGTTCCGGCGATGAAGACAGGTGGCGCGGGGATGAAGTAAGGCAACGTTGAACGCACCCCATTCCTTTTGCTGGCCCAGTAATGCCCGAACTCGTGCGCACCCAGAATCAGGATCAGACTGATTGAAAACAGCAAGCCGCCAGACAAAAATGTCGTGACCAAAGTTCCCGCCAATAACAAAGAGAAAAGCCACCAGTTTTCCGTCTTGGGTGGTTTATCGGAGTCATCTACAGGGGAGTCAAATGAGGCAGGAATTTCCTCAGGAGGGTTTTGATCGTCTTGCGTCACATTCAAAATTCACTTGGGCGGCGTTAAAGGTCTATGAGTAAATTCGCGCGCATTGGCGCCGGAGTAATCACCCGCAATTTGACCGTTGCCACGAAGTTTGTATTTATAGATAACCAGTCCTTCTAATCCAACCGGCCCTCGGGCATGTGTTCTATTCGTGCTGATACCGATTTCAGCTCCCAACCCATATCGAAAGCCATCTGCAAAACGTGTTGACGCGTTACACATGACACTGGACGAACTGACCTCATTGAGAAACTGCTCTGCCCGTTCACGGTCTTCTGTGAGGATCACATCCGTGTGCCCGGAACCATGCTTGTTGATGAACTTCACCGCCTCCGAAAATCCATCCACAATTTTAATCGACAGCTTGAGGTCGTTGTACTCCGTATCCCAATCCGACTCAGAGGCTGGGGCGACATCGGGAACCACCTGGCAGGTTTTCACGCATCCCACCACTTCCACTTGTTTTTCCACGAGTTTTGCCACTAAATTGGGCAGAATCTTGTCAGCAAAGTCCTTGTGCACCAGAAGAGTCTCCATAGCGTTGCAAGCCGCAGGGTATTGCAGCTTCGAGTCCAGACAAATGCGGATGGATTTATCCATGTCGGCAAATTTATCAATATAGCCGTGGCAAACTCCTTCGGAATGACCCAGAACTGGAATTCTTGTGTTCTCCTGAATGTATTTCACAAAAGCGTTGCTGCCCCGGGGAACAATTAAATGAATGTACTTATCTTCCTTAAGCATGTCCGCCACTTCCGAGCGTGTCTCAATCATCTGCACCGATGATGTGGGAACACCAGGCACTTTGCCGATCGCTTCCACCAAAAGCTTAACGATGATCTTGTTGGAGTTCTGCGCTTCCGTTCCACCCTTCAAAATGACCGCGTTGCCCGACTTCAGACATAGTGAGGAAATTTGCGGCACCGCATCGGGTCGGGACTCAAAAATTGCCCCAATCACGCCGATAGGGCAAGTCACCCGCTCGACCACCAGGTCTTCATCCATCTCCATGACACTATTCACCTGGCCGACCGGATCGGGCAAGGCCACCACACTACGAATACCCTTGGCCATTCCGCGAACTTTATCCTCATTCAAGGCCAAGCGAGCGATCAATGGCTGGGCGATACCTTCTTTTTTCGCAAACACCAGATCCTTTTCGTTCTCCGCTAAAATGGCAGCGCAATTTTCCTCCAGAGCATCGGCCATCAATGCCAAAGCCTGATTCTTCAAGTCAGTGGAAAGATGCGCCAGCACCAACGCCGAAGCATTGGCATTTTTCGCTATTTCAGTAATATTCATGTCTGACCAAAAATCCTTTTCGTTTTATTATCAAAATTGGATTATAGCACCCTACAGGGAAAGTCCAAAAGTTGTCATCCTTGAGGAGCCGGAGGCGACGAAGGATCTCGAATTTTCTAATAAAATAATGGGTGAGATTCTTCAAGGAGTTTACCCTGATCCAAAAACAGAGATCCTTCGCTATCGCTCAGGATGACATGCGCGTTGAGTTTTTCAGCATCCTGCCCCCGGCGGCTCGCCGGTTAGCGGTAGATAATTTGCAGATTTCCTTTGCGGTTGGCTTTGAAGGCCACCATCATCGTGCCCTCCCCTAGCGGATTCAGGGTGATATCCAGAACTTTTAGTTGGGGAAAATGTTGCGACTCGATTAAGGCCACAGCGCCCTGATCGGTGATATTATTTTGTCCCATATATAGCAACTCCAATTTGGCAAACTTATCCGAATTGGCAAAAGCCAATGCCCCTTCATCACCGATTTCGTTGCGGAACAAATTCAACGTCGTTAATTCTGGGAACACCTTGGTCGAGGCTAGCATTCCAGCGCCTTCCATGGTGATCAAATTATCGTTCAGCATGAGGGTTTTCAGGTGGGCGAAATTACCGGACGCCACCATCAGTTCGATGCTGTCATCACTGATTTCGTTTTTCCAGAGTTTTAAGGATTCCAATTGATTGAGATAAGGCGACTCCGAAATAGCTTTTAGCCCCAGATCACCGAGCATGTTGCCCCAGAGATCGAGATGTTTGAGTCCAGCCAGATGTGGAGATTTCGCCAGCGCCTTCATACCCGAGGCTTTAATATTGTTGCCCTGTAGATGAAGCGTGGTGATTTCTTTGAGCCGTTCCATTTTAGCTAACTGCTTCGCCTCTGCTGTGCCAATATGCAATCCGCTGAGATCGAGGGTCTTGCCATCATGGCTGATTCGCTTGGCCACTAAAGCAGAAATATCTTCCACCCATCCCAATGAGGGGGTTATTAATATGAAAACCAGAAGCAACGCTACGCTGAGAGAAAATTTGATAGGGGTCGCTGACATGAGGTCAGGTTAACAAATACTTGAAGATAGTGTAAATGATTTTTGTGCCGTAGAAGGTGCAGTGATTTTGGAAACGCCGATTCACTCCAGATGCGCCGATATCCAATCCACTGAGATCCAGAGTCTTACTATCATGACTGATCTGCTTGCAACAATAGTGGATATATGCCCCCCTCATTAGGGGGGGGGTTGTTTAAATATTCATACCGTATTATTTTTATAATTAGTTTACTTTTTTGAGATACAAGTCATTTTTTTATATTATGAAAATGCAAGCAAAGTCACACCATTAAAATCATGTTTTATGTATAAACTGCCAAGGTGGTATTTTGTAATCTTGCTTCCCTAATGCCACCCTGCCTTTTTCTATTTTGAAGATTTACGACTCTTTATCGGCCAGGAGGACTTTCTATGAATTTGGTTGAAAATATTATTAGATACTCCCCACAAAGGGTTTCTTCCGAAATGTCTATTCAGGACGTTGCCAAAGGAATGTTTTCCGATCGTATCAGGGCGTTGCTAGTCAAGGAGAATGAAAACGACGTGGGTATCGTCACCTACACGAATCTGGCCAATTTATCCATAACGAAAAGAATTGATCCTGAAACCACGGCCATCAAAGAAATAATGAATTCTCCGATTTTAACCATCGACCACGATAAAACCATTGTGGAGGCCGGAGAGTTGATGCTGGATAAAGGCGTTCGGCATCTTGCGGTTATAAAGAACAAAAAAATTATCGGAATGTTGGGTATGGCCCAAGTCTTGGCTCACCTACTTACTGGTAAGGGGTAAAGTTCTCCCGTCTCAAAGACAGCCATCCCGCAACCAGTCCGGCGGGGGGATAGCCGTTTTTTTTAAATAAAAAATGCGGCCTATTTCAAGGTTCCCAACCGTTTTCATCTTAAGTGGAAACCCCGATCCGCTCCCGATGCGCCGATATGCAATCCACTTAGATCAAGAGTATTACCATACATGTTTAATGCTGTGCCTCCCGAGGCGGAAATATCCGTCACCCCCCCCCATTTGAGGGGTAATTAATCCTGCTTTTTATGCCGATATGTATTCCTAGGAAGCCTAAAAATAACTTTAAATATATTAAGTTAGGTCAGAGATGTTTTTACGGATTAAGAGCTGATCTCTCTAATTTATATCCACGGATGGAAAATTGAAGTCTCAACCCAAAAAATACAGGCCACAAATCCATCCGAAATTCTACCTTCCACGGTGGACCCCTGCCTTTTTTCTGTTGTTCTTTGCCAGCGGATTGCTGTTTCCTGGCCCCGATTTCTCCTGGGGGGAAGAAACTGGCGAAGCTTCCCGAACAACCATCACGCAGACTGAAAATGAACTGATCCTCGACGCCTCTTCTTTACCGTTGGAGAGTAACGAGACCCTCCACATTGTTCAAATGGAACCCACTTCCCTGGCAAAAATTCAAATCACCGGACGACAGCCGGTTCACATGAAAGGCCGCATCATTGCCGATGGACGTCTTGAAATCGTAGCCGATTCACAATTTGTTTTGGAAAACAGCGCCTCGATTGAAGCAAAAGAACTACACCTCTCCGCTCCTGAAATAATAACTCACGGGAAGATTTATGCTCCGCAAGGAAAAATAATTCTTGAAGCAGATGAATTATTAAAAGTGCACGGGTCTCTTGATGCTTCGGGCAAGGAAAAGGGAACAAAGGGCGGCACGATCCATGCGCTTGGTAACAAAGTTGGTCTGTTCGATACCGCCAAGATTGATGTTTCAGGTTACATTGGAGGAGGCACCGCTCTCATCGGTGGGGACTACCAGGGCAAGAATCCGGATATTCAAAACGCTTTCAGGACTTATGTCGGTAAAGACGTAACCATTATGGCTAATGCTTTGACCACTGGCAATGGCGGCAAGGTTATTTTCTGGGCCGATGAAACAACAGTATTTTACGGAAATATTTCTGCTACGGGCGGCAGTGTTTCTGGTGACGGCGGATTTGTAGAAGTCTCCGGTAAAGCGGACCTTATGTATGCAGGGCTTGCCGATTTAACAGCTGTCAACGGCTCATTGGGCTCTTTGTTACTGGACCCCACCAACATAACGATTGGAACCGATGATACAGACGGCAGTCAAATTACGGGAGATCAAACTTTGGCATCTGCCGAAAGCGTCTGTGGAGGCACATGTTTAATTTCAGCCAGCCAGATCGTGACTCAGCTCAATACTGCGGCGGTATCGCTTGCCGCCATCGACTCCATTACCGTCAGTACCGCTATCGACGCGAGCGGAAATACCAACAGCTTTGGACTGACGCTAGCTACCGGAAACGGAATTAACATTGACGCCGACATCACCGTCAAAGGGGCTTTGACTATCACCCCAAACACGGACAACTCGGGGACCGGTAATGAGAACCTCGTTATCGCAAGTGGTGTGACCCTGACTTCCGGGGGGCTTATGACCCTATTTGCCTCTGCTCATGCCTCACACAAGGGAGTCAATGCTTCGGGAGTCCTTACCCTGAACGCCGTTGCTGGGATCATTATCAATGATGATCTAACCGGATCGGGGGGAGACATAACGATCGATGCGGATACGGATAACGCCACCTCGGGAACCCTCACCTTCGCTGCCGGTTTCACCAATAGTCTTTCTACGGGAGTTCTGACTCTGGACGCAACCACGGGCGGCATCACGGCTTTAGGAGCCCTCACTTTGAGCTCCGGTGATAATATAACGATCAACGATGCCATCACCGCGGCCGGAGCAATTATATTAAACTCTAAAGATCGTGCCAACATCAACGCCGATGTTACCTCGTCGGGCAACATAACCATAGACGGCAACTCAGATAATACCGGTGGCAACAATGAAGATATCATTTTTGCCAGCGGCGTGACACTGACCTCTTCAGGCGGTTCTATAACTCTTATGACTGGTGGTGCAGGAGATAAAGATATAACGGCCAGCGGATCTCTCACCCTTAACGCCACGGCTGGAGTAACTATCAATGTTGGACTCACAGGTTCGGGAGCCTTCACCGTGAACGCAGACACCGATGGTAATGGCGGACTGTTTTCCCTCCCAACATCAACTGATGTCATCAATGTTGGAGCCAATGCTATTTCGATCACGTCAGACACTATCTCTCTTACCGGTGACCTTACGGGACAAAGCACTGTGCTACTTCAACCCAGCGCTGCCGCAACCACCATAGGCATTGGTCCCAACAACCCGTCAGGTACGTTTAGCGCTAACGAAACTTTGATCGGAAACCTCACAAATGGATTCAGCGCCATAACCATAGGCAGGAGTGATGGTACTGGAGCTGTTAACTCGAGTAGTAGTGGTGGAACGCTGACGATCAACGATCCGATCACCATCCGTGGTGGAGCAATGGTGTTACGAGAACTGAGTGCGGGCTCCAACAACGTAACTTTGACTTCTTCCAGCACCATCGATGACGATGCAGCAAATACAGCTGTGACAACTACCGGAACCTTGACGATGACCTCATCGGGCGCCATTGGCTCAGCAACTACTTTTAATACGGCTGTTGCAACACTGGCGATCACAGGAACAGGCGGAAACAACGCCACCATCGATAATGGAAATACAAATATTGATCTGGCCGGAATCACTATGGGAACGGGCAACCTTTCTATTACGACAGGAGGAATCATCACCGACAGCGCCGCAACTACCGGGTCGGGCACCGCAAGTTTCACTACGAATCAAGCCGATAAGGACATCACTTTAGATACAACCACCAATGCTTTCTCAGGAGCAGTGAGTTTTTCCACCAGCGGCACCGGGGATGTAACTCTGGATAACGGTAATATCTCGCTGAATCTTGGAACGGTGGGCATTGGACAAAATTTCTCGGCAAGAGCAGGCGGGACTATTACAGACAGTGGGGTTATCACCGTGGGCGGGACAGCGAGTTTCACGACAGACGTGGATGACCAGGCCATCACGCTCGACGGAACGGGCAACGTGATTTCCGGCAATATCACTGTCGCAACTCAGGGAGCATCCGGCGATGTAACGATCGACAATACGAACCAGGCTCTGGGGATACAGGGAACAGTGAATGGAAACCTGGTATTGCAGGCAGGTGCGGCGATCACCGATTCGTCAACACTGACCGTATCGGGCACCTCTTCATTTACGGTCGATAGTGGAACTAACAATATTACACTGGATACTTCTGCGTTGACAGGAGCCGTATCAGTAAGCACTACGGGTGCGAGTAACTTCACGCTGGACAACGGAACCACGGCCCCTCTGTGCCAATATAAGTGAGACACTTTACCCTCTTAAATTACTGTAGGGCG
>CALAGQ010000096.1 GCA_937891765.1 uncultured Nitrospina sp. | reverse complement strand
TTGAAAAAAAAACAACCCAACATAGCTGATAAATATTTCAGAACTACAAAACAACAGAGCCTCAAATCACCCCATAAGCGACCATCGCCTTAGCAACCTTAACAAACCCCGCTATGTTTGCTCCCTTAACATAATCAACACGGTTTTTTTCAGTCCCATAGTCAACGCATTGTTTATGAATGTCATGCATAATAGTTTTTAGTCGTTCTTCCAGCTCCTCCCTCGCCCATGAAAGCCTAATACTGTTTTGAGTCATTTCAAGCCCTGAGACAGACACACCGCCAGCATTGGAGGCTTTTCCCGGTGAAAAGACAATATTAGCCTTATGCAATGCTTCAACTGCCTCAATAGTGGTTGGCATGTTAGCTCCTTCTGCCACAGCCTTACACCCATTTTTTATGAGTTCTTCCGCATCGCTCAACTCTAGCTCATTTTGAGTTGCGCATGGGAACGCCAAGTCTGCTTTTATAGCCCACGGTCTTTTGCCTGCATGGAATTCGGCTTTATATTTTTCAGCATATTCAGAAATTCTTCCACGACGATTAGTTTTCAAATCAATGATATACTCCAACTTTTCATCATTCAAACCCTCAGGATCATAAATAAAGCCGGAGGAATCTGATAGCGTCAAAACCTTGCCCCCTAAATGCATTAATTTCTGAGCACAAAATTGGGCAACGTTTCCGGATCCAGATACAAGACAGTTTTTTCCTTTAATAGAATCACCTTTATGCTTAAGCATTTCTTCCATAAAATAAGCACAACCATACCCGGTAGCTTCCTTTCGTATCAGGCTTCCACCAAATTCGAGAGATTTTCCTGTCAAAGTTCCCGTAAACTCATTTTTCAACCGCTTATATTGACCAAACATATAACTTATTTCTCTTGCACCGACCCCAATATCTCCGGCCGGAACATCTACGTCCGCACCAATATGCTTGGATAGCTCTGTCATAAAAGCCTGACAAAAACGCATTATTTCTCGCTCAGATTTCCCTTTTGGATTAAAATCAGCCCCCCCCTTCCCAGAACCCATAGGAAGAGTGGTCAAACTATTTTTGAATGTCTGCTCAAAACCAAGAAACTTGAGAATACTTAAATTGACCGAATGGTGAAATCGAAGCCCCCCCTTATAAGGACCAATAGAGTTGTTAAATTGAACCCGGTAACCCCTATTCGTCCGCACGTTACCCTCATCATCCTCCCAACAAACACGAAAAATTATTGTCCTGTCAGGCTCAGTCATTCTTTCTAAAATTCGGTTTTCTATAAACACAGGATTTTCATTAATATAAGGAATGACACTTCCAGCAACTTCTTCAACCGCCTGATGAAATTCGGTTTCTCCAGGATTTCTTTTCACAACCCCTGCCATAAACTCATCCATATTCAATGGCTTAATTGCTGCTGACATCATTTTTCTCCTTAATTTTTTTGTTAAAGTTCAAATACTTGCACTTCAAATCAATTTCGAACGGAAAACCAGCATTTTCTCTTCTGTCATTTCCATCATACTAGGAAGAATTCCACCCATGCCTATTCCAGATGCCTTACGACCACCAAATGGCATCCAATCAACCCGAAATGCAGTATGATCGTTAATCATAACAGTCGTAGCATTAATTCTTTTAGCTGTATCCAAAGCAGTGTCTATATTTTGAGTAATTACAGCCGCCTGGAATGAAAAGGGACTGCTATTGGCTCTTGCAATCGCCTCCAAACGGTCTTTAAAGGGGTAAACTACGATGACCGGACCGAATATTTCATTAGTAGAGACCTTAGCCGAGTCAGGAGGGTTAAGGATCACTGTGGGTGCGTAACAAGTAGCACCAATTTTTTTTCCACCAGTCAGAATTTTTCCGCCTTCACTTTTTGCCTCTTGCACCCATTGATCTACACGGTTCACCTCTCTTTCCAATATAAGAGGGCCCACTTCCGTTTTCTCATCAAGAGGATCACCTACCACAAGATTTTCAGCTAACTCGACTAATCTCTTTGAAAACGTATCGATCAGACTTTCGTGCACATATATTTTTTGTACGGACACACAAACTTGCCCAGCATGATAAAAACCCCCTTTTGCAAGCAAGGGAAGCGTGTCTTTTAAGTTTGCGTCATGATCAACAATCACTGGGGCTGCGCCGCCATGCTCAAGAGCACAACGCGTACCCGGGGCTAGCTTAGAGTGGAGCATCCATCCGACCGCTCCTGATCCGATGAAAGTAAAAAATGCAACCCGAGAATCTGTCACCAATTTTTCGGCGTCAGCATTTTCACAAATGATAGTGCGACACCATTCCTCAGGCAGCCCAGCTTCATACAAGCATTTAACGAGACTGAGACAGGAGAGAGGAGTTGGGTTTGCAGGTTTTACTATGACCGGACACCCAACTGCCACCGCCGGGATCACTTGGTGAACGATCAAGTTAAAGGGGTGATTGAAAGCACTGACAGCCACCACTACCCCGATAGGCTCTCGGATTGTTAGGGCCATTCTGTTCATGGAGGAAGGGGTTAGGTTCATAGGAACTTCATGACCCGTCAGCTGACTGATAGACCGGGCCGCTTCGCGGATACCTTGAATAGCTCTTGCAAGCTCAACACGAGAATCGGCCAGTGGCTTGCCACCCTCTTCTGCCGCCTGACGGGAAAACTCCTCGGATCCGGCCTCAACCAGATCAGCAGTTTTTTCCAGTATCTCAATGCGCTTATGAGCAGGCAGGGCTCTGCCCAGGTCCTTTGCCAATTGGTAAGCCGTTTCTAGAGCATTCTCTACCTGGGTGGCGTCATCCATATCAACCTCAGATATCAAGTGGCCATCATAAGGCGAACTTACCTTTAACCGTTTAGTCATGAAAATTCCCTTAGTTGATAGCCTACTGAATACATTTTATGGAGTTCAATTCGTCAATTAATACTTTTTTATTCTCCGAATAATCCACAGGGATTTCGATTAAATGCACACCCTGACCATTCAAGCATTTATCCAGAAGCGCAGGTAACTGATCAGTTGCTTGCAGACGATGCCCATGAGCACCGTATGACTCAGCATATTTAACAAAATCAGGATTTCCGTAGTCCAGACCAAAGTCAGGAAAACCCATTCCAGCCTGTTTCCATTTGATCATTCCATAGGCATCATCTCGGAGGACCATGACAACCAGATTCAGACCCAGCCGGACGGCGGTTTCCATTTCCTGAGAGTTCATCATGAATCCGCCATCGCCGCAAATGGCCATTACTTTTCTATCCGGATGTACAATTTTAGCACCGATTGCCGAAGGCAGGCCGGCTCCCATAGTAGCTAGAGCATTATCTAATAAAACGGTATTCGGCAAAAAAGCTTTATAATTTCTTGCGAACCAGATTTTATAGACTCCATTATCCAAGGCAATAATTCCATCTTTTGGCATAGCCTTGCGAACCTGCTTAACAAGATGCTGAGGAATAACTGGATATCGGACGTCATCACTCCCTTCTTCCAAATGTGATTCAATATCATTTTTAACACGCTCAAAATAGCTAAAGCCCCAGTGCGCACATTTATCGACTTTCTTTGCGAGCTGCTCAATACTTCCTGCTATATCTCCGACCACATCCAACTGGGGGAAATACACCTCATCAACATTGGAGGAAAAATAATTGACGTGTATCACTTTGGCTCCTCCTGCCGACATAAAAAATGGCGGCTTTTCGATGACATCGTGACCGACATTGATGATCAAGTCAGCACGATCAACTGCACAGTGAAGATAGTCCTTACTTGAAAGAGCAGCAGTTCCAAGAAAACGGGGTTGACCTTCATCTATAACGCCTTTGCCCATTTGGGTGTTGAAGCAGTAAATCCCAGTTTTATTTATTAGTTTCGTTAAGGCTTCGGAAATACGGTTTCGATTGGCACCAGCACCAATCAGTATTAGAGGTAGTTTTGAGGCATGAATCAATTCTACCGCTTGATCTAATGCCTTTTCATCAGAAGTGGGTCTTCGAGTAGAAATAGCATCAAAGGGGACAGCAGAACACTCCTCAGCAGCAATATCTTCTGGCAATTCTAAATGCACTGCACCCGGCCTTTCTTCCTTGGCAAGGCGCATAGCTTCATGAACTAGTACAGGAATATTGTTTCCATGCACAATCTGCTTAGTGAACTTTGTCAAAGGTCTCATCATCTCTACAACATCAATGATTTGAAAACGCCCTTGCTTGCTTTTTTTAATAGGTTTCTGGCCAGATATCATAAGAATGGGCATGGCACCCAACTGCGCATATGCGGCGCAAGTCACAAAATTGGTCACCCCTGGCCCTAATGTAGAAATGCAGACTCCAACTTTCCCAGTCAGTCTTCCATAAGTTGCTGCCATAAAACCGGCACCCTGCTCATGGCGAGTAAGAATTAATTTGATTTTTGAGGTCCTTAAAGATTCAAGGAAATCAAGGTTTTCTTCCCCGGGAACACCAAAAATAAATTCAACTCCCTCTTGCTCGAGCGAACGGATAAAAAGGTCAGATGCTTTCATGGGGGGATACTCCATATATTGTATAAAATAGTCAGCTTAATAGATTGTATCATAATATCGACAGAGTTATTGTAATTTCTGGTGTATGTGGAGTGAGAAGGCAGCGCACCCTTTGTTGTAAAATTGTTTTCTACGACAAAAGCAATTCAAACAAAGGAGGCCCCCCCCATCAGGAGCATCGACCTACAGATACTTTGTCCGAAAATAATGAGGTTGCCCAGCGAATCACCAAACCACTGGTTCAAGCCCCCCAAACAACTTGTTTAGAAATTTACTGGCGAACTTCCCACCGAGGGGCTACATTATTTCTGAAAGAGGTTTGAGAGACCGACATGAAAAATGGAGCTTGTATGGAAGCTAAGAGCCCGCCTCAAGAGGTTTGTAGGATGAAATCACAGGTCTGCGTATAAACGCAGACGGCCCCCGAGAAGCACAGAGAAGGGGCCAGACAAAAGAGGTAAAAACGCGTTGGAAGGTTCAGCGCGTTTTTCATTTTAAGGGGATCTGGGAAATCGGGGTGTAAAGCCCAAGGTTTGATCTGACATACACTGCCTTAAGACAAGAAACTTTATAGGCAGGGACTGGAGAAACCCAAATTGACAAATATTTTTATTGACAATAATGTTACTCACATTTTCTGTGGAAAACCTGTTATCAACTCTTGCAATAACATCCTTTTCCCCTCATAAATCAGGAGGTGAGGAGCACTGATTAAAATTTAATCAGTTGGTAAGTTATCAAATTTAAAGGGGAAAGGGAAACCTTAAAGAAAGTCAAACCCTATATGCCATAAAACCAATAGGTTACTAACAATCGTTCTTCATGATCCATGAAAATGCCTAAATACGTCAAGATTTTTGAGTTATTTGATGGGAAATTTTGGGTGGAACTAAAAAAAGCACTGTTCTTTTTCAGCATAAAATCTAACATTGTCTGTTTGATCAAACCTTAAGTTTTTACAAATCTGGGAGCCAGTGGCTTAGATCTTTCTTGTGAGCAAGTGGCTAAGTGATTAAGCGATTTCAATAATTTTCCTCACACCTTCCTCACGTTTTTCAAACAGCCTCGAATTCGATTTAAAATGATAAAATTTTATTTTTCTCTCAACTGATTTGGGATCAAACTCGACACGAGAGAGTCACGAAAAACCCTTCTATTGATTAAGTTAGGGTGGTAATCCGGGGAATGTGGTGCTCTTTTATGCTGTATAAGACGGAACTAGAGAGGTACACACAGAGCCAACTCAAAATCCTTGCCATGCAACGGCTAATTTCAAAAAACCGCATTCCAAAAGGGCAACTCATTGTCATGGGGGATAACTCAAACACTAGTTGCGATAGTGGGGGCTTCGGAATAATTTCCAGGAGCCAGTTGTCTGGACAGGTAAAACAAACGAACAAATAAAGTGTACTAGCTCCGATTAGATCGTGCAGTCTAGCTTTGAAAGAAGCAGTAAAACTACCGTTTTATAGAAAAGCTGAACACCTCTATCTACCCCCAGACAAATAAACGAGGTCGGTTTTTCAAGAAAATTAGAGCCCTCAAACTCGTCTCCCTTTAAGCGACTACCAAGCAGTACGCAGTAGAAACCGGAACACAGCGCCGCCCAGGTTAAACATGCGCCCATTAAAAATTTGGCCTCAAAACTCCTAGTGCGCTATTCTCCTCGAAGAATTTATTACGAACTGTCATCTCCATCAATTAACCTTATGAAGCATAACAAGGAAAAATATTTTCAAATTTTGGATGAGTACTTTCCTTTCTTCACAGCGATTCCCACAGAAGAAGAGCAGGCATCAATACAAGACGGGGAAATGTCCTTTGAAGACATTAAGGAGCCCTATTTCAAATCAGTGTTTAGGGAATGGCTAGACAGGATTCTTAAAAGTGATCAGATGGGCGACGCGATACGCTTTCTTCGAGAGAGACTAAATATGAGGACCTTGGAGGAACAGGAGCAACTAATTGGACACGTTCTGGCAGCTTGCTTTTTGGCAAGTAACTACAAAGAACTCGGCGCCAATGCCCCTGAAGGCAAGCGGAAACAGCGTAAAACCCATATAGACAAACTAGAACCAGTTTTGAATGATCTAAGTAAACTTCAACAATCAATCAGCAAACTCAACATACCAATCGATCCGCACTATGCCAGCCAAAACCCATTCAAAGAGAACCAAAGCCCTCCTCCTTTTCTAACACCTGAAGAATACAAAATCGTGTCCCAGTTTCTAAAGCCGTACAATCCAAAAATCTCCGACCCAGAACTTTCAATGGAAATATTTGAAAAAGTTTTGAGTGTCTACCACAAACTCGTAAAATTTAAACTTGATCAACTTGAACAATCCGCTTCCCCAGAAAACCTCAGTCATTATTTCCGCGAAACCGGCCCCTTAAAATATCCTAAGAAACTAAGCTCATCCCAGCACTCACAAAATCCAGAACTAAATGGTCTAATATTTTATTTGGCATTGTTATTCAGGCAATTCACAGACCTAAATAACAAGGGGGGATGGCTTACCCGAAGAACCGGGGCTATGCCAACAACTGGGGAGCCTTGCCACAAAATAAATGCAGACTTTGTCAACGCCACCTTCTTCAATGATAAAATAAAAAAACAAGCTAACAACCCCACGCAAACCAAATCAGAACTAGGCGAGCTCGATGAAAACAGCATCGGCCAAAGACTCCTTCCCTTCAACTCAGATAAGGGCGTAGAGTTCACTTCCTGGTAATCTTAGGTCTTAGCCTAAAACTTTGTTTTAACCCCTAATTAACAAACACCCCTCGCAGTCATATCTTATCCGTAAGATCAATTTTACGGAGCACGCACGTGACAGCGCTAAACAAAACCCCAGAGTTAAAGAACAAACCTGAGAGCCTTCAATCGTTCTCCGAAAACCAATTAGCCCTCATCAATGAAAAAGTCACCGCATTTTTTCTAGGTGTAATGCAGAGAGCGCTTCAGGGCCCGCGGCTTAATGGGCTCTGGGCACAAACCACTTGTATCAGCAATTGCTGTATCCCTTCAGGAAAAGCAGCCTAGTCACATGGATCAATGCTCACCTGAAATCATTTACAGCAGATTAGAAATGTTTTTCAAGGGAACCATCATGGAAAATTTATTTAGCCCTGACGACGAGTCAGGCAAGTTTAAAACTAACGACCACCCCAGCAACACAAAGAGTGGCCACCACAACATTGGACATAAGGAGAAAGAGATGAAAAAAAATAATTGCGATACTTCAACAGAATCACCAAGCAGTCCGGAAGCTAAAGGAAATGATTTCTCTAAATTTCGGCTGTCTCAAGATTTCGCCTCACAAATTGGTGTGAAAAAAATCTTAACGAATGTCCCCGTTCGGAAACCATCCAAGCAAGAGTTTGTAAGAGTTCATCCTGATGAAGCTTGGCGGATGGAGATTGCGCTAATAGAGATTAAAGATGAGCGGGAAGTTTATTTAGTCGCACCGGAGCTTTTAGGTGAGCTTTCAGAATTCACTACGCCAGCTTGCCTATTCACTACTATCAGCAGACAAAAAGTTCTCACGCTGTGGCCTGTAAAGTTACCCGGCTTGGACGGAAGGTCTAACCCTTGGCATGAGTCCGCTTTAGACGCTGCAAAGCTAGCTATTAATAGTTGGGTTCGAGTTTCGGCAAATATGAGTCTCGGTGCCTACGAGGTCTTTGAAGCTAGGAGCGAGATGCCAGCCCCAGAATGGCCGGAAAGCGGCATGGACTTTAACAGTTTGCTCGGCATTGCCTTTCGGGGTCGCATTATAGACTCTATGGAGCACCCGATTGTGAATGCTCTTTTGGGGGTGGCCTGATGAACTTGGATGAACCTTATAGGGAAATCTGGCTCGTCGACTTTGAGTTCGATGCGTCAGATGGCGAGCAACCGAAGCCTGTCTGTCTCGTAGCAAAAGAACTTAAAAGCGGACAGGTACTCAAGCTATGGCAGGATGAAATGGGGCGGCTTAGACAGCCGCCCTACGCCATCGGTAGCGATGCTCTATTTGTCGCCTACTACGCCAGCGCTGAAATGGGATGCCATCTTGCTCTGGGCTGGTCGCTCCCGGAAAATATTTTGGATCTGTTCCTAGAGTTTAGAACTCTCACCAACGGTAAGTTTATCCCCTGCGGGAACGGCTTACTGGGAGCCCTGGCCTACTTTGGCTTGCCACGCATCGACTCTACAGAGAAAGACACCATGCGTGACCTGATCTTAAGTGGTGGCCCCTGGTCAGAACAAGAGCAACTGGATATTTTTGACTACTGCGAATCTGATGTAGTGGCACTTGAAAAACTCCTGCCAAAGATGGCTCCCCATATTGATACATCTAGGGCTCTCCTGCGAGGAAGGTACATGAAGGCCGTGGCTCGCATTGAGTTTAATGGCGTCCCGATTGATACAGAGCACCTGGAACTTTTCCAAGACAATTGGGAGGAGATTCAAGACCAACTTATCAGCGAGGTGGATGCTGACTACGGTGTGTTTGAGGGTAGAACGTTTAAGAAGAACCTATTTGCGGGCTACCTCATTAGGAACGACATCCCCTGGCCTCAACTCAGTTCCGGGAGTCTGGATCTAACAGACGATACGTTCAGGGAAATGTCCCGCTCATATCCAGAGCTCGTCCCGCTACGTGAGCTACGCACATCTCTTTCAAAGATGCGTTTGAATAAGCTGGCTGTGGGATGTGATGGGCGGAACAGATGCCTACTGTCGCCCTTTAGATCTAAAACAAGTCGGAATCAACCCAGCAACAGCAAGTTCATTTTTGGTCCTTCAAAGTGGCTCCGAGGACTTATACAACCGAAACCGGAAACCGGACTCGCATATATCGATTGGTCGCAACAAGAGTTTGGGATTGCTGCGGCGCTCTCCGAGGATGCCCTGATGAAAGACGCTTATGAGTCAGGCGATCCTTATCTCAAGTTTGCCAAACTAGCTGGAGCCGTTCCAGAAGATGCCACCAAAAAATCTCACGCTTCCGAGCGTGAGTTGTTTAAGGCTTGCGTGCTTGCCCTTCAGTACGGGATGGGAGAGGAGTCGCTGGCTGCCAGAATTCGCCAGAGCCCGGCAAAGGCGAGGGAACTGATACGCCTTCATAAAGAAATTTTTAAAGTCTTCTGGAAATGGTCAGACGCTTCACTAGATTTTGCCATGCTTACAAGCAAACTTTACACAGTCTTTGGCTGGGTCGTTCATGTCGGGGGTAAGAGCAACCCAAGATCATTAAGAAATTTCCCAATGCAAGCCAATGGAGCAGAGATGCTCCGCCTCGCCTGCATTCTTACAACAGAGAAGGGCATCAAGGTCTGTGCTCCAGTCCATGACGCAATTTTGATTGAAGCCCCTCTACAGGATTTGGATTCGGCTATTTCAGAAACTCAAGAAATCATGGCAGAGGCAAGCGCAATCATTTTGGGAGGATTCAAGCTCAAGACAGATGCAGACGTAGTGCGACACCCAGACCGATACATGGATGAAGGAGGCCAGTCAATGTGGGACAGAGTCACCAGAATTTTAGCAGAGAGGGGTGTTAAGAACCCTGACACCTACCTGTTAAGGAGCTAGACACCACCTGTTATGAAACTTAACACCCGGTCCCTCTTATTATATCTCTTATATAGAGTCTATTAAATACTATGTACCCCAACTACCGTGACAATAAGATTCCTGAAATAAATATCACCCCTAAAAAGGTGTATGAGAAAAAGAGGGATCACTTCTTAAAGGGGCCCATCCCCATGCCTTGGCTAATAGTTGCCGCTAACCTACCAGGCAAAGCACTACATATAGCAAACGCTCTCTGGTTTTGGTCGGGGATAAAGAAATCTACAACATTCGACTTACCCCTCAACACAATTAGAGATATGGGTGTGAGCCGACAGACCTGTTACGCACATTTAAGGGCTATGGAGAAGGCCGGGTTGCTTTCAGTAAAAACCCGTAGTGGGAAAAAACCAGAAATCACACTTATCGTGGATCAATAAAGAGGAGGTGCAACATGAAGCGTTATCAACCGAAGAAAGTTAAAAACCCGATTAAGGCTATTCGGGAAAATTGCATTGAGTGCATGGGTGGTCGGGGGGTGGAGCAAAGCTATTCCAAGTTGATTGAAGAGTGCCCTTCCCATGATTGTGCATTATATGAGTTTCGTTTTGGAAAGAATCCCCATCATCGACGCAACTTGTCAGATAAACAGCGAAACGCTCTTGCTGAACGGGCTAGGAACAGTCCTCTCATCCGACAAGCAACCGGTAAAACTCGTCAAATTTGAACGATTTTAGTTTGTTCATGCTTTGCGTGGGGTGGAGAAAAAAAGTCTCTTATTTTCTACAAAATTAAAGGTACATGGTTACTTTAAATACATCAATACGATTCCTTCGGCTTAAAGACACGCCAACTTTCTTTGGTGTGGGCCAAGGTTACTTCAATAAGTCTATTCGCCCATCCCTTGATGAAATCTGGTTGGGTGATACTCCT
>CALAGQ010000095.1 GCA_937891765.1 uncultured Nitrospina sp. | reverse complement strand
ATATTGACAACTACAGGGATTTCGCCTTGTACTTCCAAGATGAGGACAACATTCTGGGAACGTCGTTCATGCCTTACCTGCAGAACGTAGCAGGGTTGACAGGCGTGAACTATCGCTTGGAGCCATGGAGCTACCGCGAAGATTCTGGTTGTGAACTTGGCAACATGTTCACAGCTTGTGTCGCGGCAGACGCTGATCCGGCAACGCCGACGATCAAGGCTCATGCAGGCGATAATGTGATGATCAACGTGTTCGGGGCTCATAACGAGCAGAACCAGATGTTCAACGTAGATGGCCATCAGTGGCGCCGTCATCTGAACCAAAAAGGTTCAGACATGATCGACGTCGAGGAGTTTGGCGGAAGCGAGTACATTCAAGCTTTCCTCAACGCCGGTGGAACCTACAAGAACCCTGGCACGTACTTGTGGATGAACGCTCGTACGCCTTATCAGCAGGCGGGTCAATGGGGTTACATGAAGGTATTGCCTTCCGGTGACCGCTCGATCCTTCCGTTGGGTAAAGCGACGGTTAAAGGCGTGAAAACCGCATCTCAGCCGGACGAAGAGGAGAAATCCGCTTCCAAGACTGGGGACGATAAGTTGTCCATGCGATAACCAATCGTTAGTTCAAAGCTGTAACAAGGGCAGGGGGGACCATTCGGTCCCCCCTGTTTTTTTTTGTGCTCGGCGCACGGCCAGTAGCCGTAGCCATGGTATCCTACCTGCATGCTTGATTACATGGTGCTCTTATGTGGTGCCGATCAAAACCCTAAAAGGCAGAACAAGTAGAATATGGATTTCGAGTGGGTTGCTATAGCGCTTAGTGATGTTGGCTGGATATCTCTGGCATTTTTTCTAGGATTTTTAGCAAGATCGATCGGTCTCCCACCTTTGGTTGGTTTTTTAGCTACCGGATTCGTGCTCAATTACCTGGGTTTTGCTAGCGGGGAGATGCTGCGAAAGCTTGCTGATTTGGGCATCACTCTGTTGCTATTTGCTGTTGGCTTAAAACTGAACCTGAAGTTATTGATAAGGCCAGAGGTCTGGTTGGCGACTGCACTTCACATAACTATTGTTATGACGTTCTTCGGCGCGGTTATTTTTGGCCTTGCCTTGATGAAGTTCCCGCTATTTTCCGGTTTAGATTTTAAGCTTTCTCTGATGCTTGCTTTTGCATTGAGTTTCTCCAGCACTGTTTTTGCAGTCAAGTCTTTGGAAGAGAAAGGACAGGTGAAGTCCCTGCATGGACGAATAGCAATCGGCATTCTAGTCATGCAGGACTTGGCTGCAGTCATTTTTCTGGCAGCATCAATAGGGAAGATTCCTTCACTCTGGGCGTTATTACTTTTTATACTAATTCCTCTTCGACCTTTGTTTCATTACTTTCTAAAAAAGGCAGGCCATGGCGAATTGATGATTTTATATGGTCTGGTCCTTGCTTTGGGAGGAGCTGAACTCTTCGAATTGGCGGGTGTTAAGGACGATCTTGGAGCCCTCTTCATGGGATTGCTCATCTCTTCCTACCCAAAATCGAGTGAAATGTCCAAGTCGATGCTGGGTTTTAAGGATCTTTTTTTGGTTGGTTTCTTCCTTTCCATAGGTATGTCAGGCAAGATCACGTTAGAAGTGTTGACCATTGGCGTTTTGCTTGTGCCCTTCATCTTTGTCAAATCAGCTCTTTTTTATATTTTGATGACCCGCTTCAAACTGCGGTCGCGAACTTCGTTATTAGCCACTCTTAACCTCACCAATTACAGTGAATTTGGCCTGATTGTTGCCGCGATTGGCGTGGCGAATGGCTGGATAATGGGTGAATGGCTGATTATTATTGCCATTGCCCTTTCGATCTCATTTGTGGTTGCTGCCTCGTTGACAGGAAACGAGGACAGAATCTATAAAAAGTTTAGGAATTTTTGGATAAGGTTTCAAAGTAAGGAAAGATTGCCGGATGATAGTTTGTTAGATACGTTTGGTGCAACGATTGCAATATTTGGTATGGGTCGAGTAGGTACGGGTGCATACGATAAGATGCGTGAGCTCCATGGTGAAACTGTAGTCGGTATTGACTTTGACTCTGAAAAAGTAAAACTACATCTGTCGACAGGACGCAAAGCTCTACATGGTGATCCCAGTGATGCGGATTTTTGGGAAAAAGTAGAGGAAGGCCACAGTATAGAACTTGTAATGTTGACACTGCCCAATCTGGAAGCCAATTTAGATGCTCTGAGGCAACTGAGGGAAATATCTTTCCATGGGAATGTTGCCGCGACGGCAAGGTATCCGGATGAAGAGGAAAGGTTGCGTGAGGCAGGTGCAACGGCTGTGTTTAATATTTACACTGAAGCGGGTACAGGATTTGCGGATCATGTTATGGCAAAAAAACTAACCTGATTCTTTGAGAGTGCGTTTTAAAATACTAAATTTTTTTATGAGGTCACTATGTCTGGAATGAAAACCCTTTTTGCTTTAAGCATTTTTATTTTTGGTCTAACCCTGGCGACCCATGCGGCTGCTGACAGCGGAACGTTAATTAAAACTGATATAAAAGTAGGCGCGGGAGAAGAAGCGGTACCGGGTAAGACGGTGAATGTCCATTATACCGGTTGGCTTTTTGATAAATCTGCCCCAGACAATAAAGGCAAAAAGTTTGACAGTTCCCGTGATCGTCCTGGCCATTTTACATTCCCGCTAGGGGCCGGGCGGGTCATTCAAGGTTGGGATCAAGGCGTACAGGGTATGAAAGTAGGGGGGCAACGGACATTAATCATTCCCTCCTCTTTGGGTTATGGCACACGCGGTGCCGGCAACGTTATTCCACCGAATGCCACTTTGGTTTTTGATGTCGAATTGATGGGAGTCCACTAGGCGTAGGGGCAATGTGGAAATCGCTCGGCGAGCAAAAAAGGTCTGCTATCGGCTGCGACTTCAACCGGTCAACGCAAAACCCGTTCGAAATCACAAAACTTCTTTGTCCTGCAAAAATTCTGTCACCAATTCCGAAATTCCCCGTCTATTTCCATTCACCTCATAGTTCAGAGCCCTCATGGTTGTGTTGTCTATGAGGGACCCTAGAGGAGCCAATGCCTCTCTCAGATCAGGGTAGGCACTCAGAACTTCTTCCCGAACTACCGGTGCCGCATAATAAGGAGGAAAAAATTTCTTATCGTCTTTTAGGGAAATCAGGTTGTATGCTGGAATCCGTCCATCGGTCAAATAACCGTCGATCACATCAACCGCTCCCTTGGCCAAGGCCTGATAAATTAGACCCGGGTCCAGATCATGAACTTCTCCAAACTTAAACCCATAAATCTCCTGAAATCCAGGATATCCGTCAGGCCGTTCCTGAAATTCTCCAGAAAACCCTGCTACCAATTTTGAAGACATTGGAATTAAATCAGAAATGATTTTCCATTGATTTTGCACAGCGTCCTGCTTTCGGACGGTGAGGGTATAGGTGTTATTGAAGCCGAAGGGTTCCAACCAAACCAGGTTGAATCGGTTTAGATATTCTTCTGACACACGATGATATACTTCATCGGGATTGTTCATTGCAGGAAGTTTCAGAATGGCCATCAAGCCTGTTCCGGTGTATTCCGCGTACAGATCAATTTCCCCCCGTTTTAAAGCCTCATGGCAAATAATTGTTCCACCCAGATTGAACTTGCGATCCACGGAAAGGTGGGTTCGTTTTTCAATCATCTGGGCCATCATTTCGGCGAGGATAAGCTGTTCTGTAAAATTTTTTGATGCAATACGGACGACATTAATACCTTTCGTTTCATTCTTTTCAGAAGATCCTGCTGTTTGCGAGGACCAGGGGGAAAAACTTATAAAAACGGGGATCAAAAGGAAAAGAGGAATCAGAACTATGGAGAGTTTCAAGGCAAAACGAAAGCGGTGGGACCAATGTCTGTTTCGTTTAGGGTCACAAACCTTTTCTATGAAACCCAGCACGAAATCCACCAGCAAGGCCAGTAGTGCCGCAGGAATCGCGCCAAGAAAAATTAACCGAGTGTTGGAAAGAGCCAGGCCGCGATTAATAAATTCACCCAAACCTCCTGCCCCGATAAATGCTGCGAGAGTTGCGATACCTACTCCCGCTACCGAGGCAGTCCGAATGCCCGCCATAATTACTGGAATTCCCAGAGGGATTCTGATCAGTCGCATTTTTTGCCATTCTGTCATGCCTATTCCCCGAGCCGCTTCGATGATCTCCGGAGCAATTCCTTGAAGTGCGGCCAGAGTGTTCCGAACTATAGGGAGTAGAGCATAGAGAATGAGCGCAACGATTGCCGGTATTACTCCGATTTTCTGGAAAAGGGCCAAAAGGATGACCAGCATTGCCAGACTGGGGATCGTTTGTAAAATACTGACTATTCCCAAAAGCGGACCGCGCAACCCGGGTCGGTAGAAAGCTAAAATACCCAGAGGAATGCCGACAAACACCGCGGTCAGAGTAGATATTCCTGTAAGAAAAATGTGCTCCCCGATGCGCTGCCAAATCTCCGGCAGGCGTTCGATAATGTAATCTGTCAAGGATGTAGTCTTCATTACGAAATGCTTTTGAACCCCTTCCAGAACTTGACAGATTTCGCAAATAGTTCCCGAACGAAATCGGTGGCAGGGTTTTCCAGGATTTCTTCAGGGGTCCCGATTTGTTCCAGTCGCCCTTCGTGGAGGATGGCGATACGGTCGCCTAAAGTGACGGCTTCAATAATATCGTGAGTGACAAAAATAATCGTTTTATTCAAACGTTGTTTCAAGTCCAGAAATTCCTGCTGGAGAGAATCCCTTGTGATTGCATCAAGCGCTCCAAAAGGTTCGTCCATCAGGAGATAATCCGGATCAGCCGCTAAAGCACGGGCAACGGCTACGCGCTGTTGCTGGCCGCCTGACAGTTCATCGGGAAATCGATCGGCGTGGATTTCGGGAGACAGCTGAACTAGTTCAAGCAGTTCACGGTACCGGTTGTTTATCCGGTCCTCGGGCCAACCTAAAAGGTGCGGCACCATGGAAATATTCTCTCGAATAGACAAATGCGGAAACAGGCCGATGCCCTGGAAAACGTATCCCAGGGAACGCCGAAGTTCTATCGGGTCCTGTTGCTGAATATCCTTTCCATCCAAATATATCCTTCCTTCTGTCGGATCGATCAAACGATTGATCATTTTAAGTATTGTTGATTTCCCGCAACCCGAAGACCCCAGGAGAATCAGGATTTCTCCTTCCAGTACTTCTAAGGACAGGTTATTTATGATTCTGGAAACGCCATCATAAGATTTGCTGACTTGGTCAAGGGCAATCATAGATACGTGTCAAATCCACAGCGTGGTTAAAATTGAATACATCAAGATTTAAATATCCCAAGGTCACAGAACATTGGTGCTGATAGTTAGAAACATCAGAATAAAACTCCTTTTGATTCCAAATACTCTGGCGAAATAGCTGCCTTTTTTCTGGCTGCAACTGCAAAATAATGAAGAGGCTGGCCATCAACTGAAAATCTGTGCCTGTACCGCTCGATGTGGTAGATATCAAGATATTTTGAAAAAATTAATTCTCGTATCAATATGGAAAACCCAGTTTCATCGCTTTTATCAAGGAATGTATCTTTTATATTGAACGCTACCCATCCCTCGTTCTTAATAATATTGAATGCATTCACGAATGCTTTCGTTGGAATATCGCCAAAACCAAGCGCCGCTACAGTTACCATACAATCACATTGCCAAGACTCTATTTCTTCTTTCTTTTCCTTACTTAGTTTGCAAAAATCCTCAACATAATAAGCATCATAAACTCCCGGCCTATCGCGAATAAGCGCTTCGTAAGCTTCTGGAATAATGTCAACACCTATTAATCGTGATACGCCATGTTTTTTTAATTCCTCACCCATCATGCCATTACCAGCGCCCAAATCTAACACTCGAAGCTCAGTAAAGCTATCTTGAGACTGTTTTATAGACGATTCGAGAATAGAGGTCACTTTGTTTGGAGATGTGCATTTCAGGCGATCATAGAATATTTGTTCATACAAGCCTGGTATCTGATAAATTTCATCGTATTCATGAAATTTTATCTTTCTCTTTTTACTTGTGCCATGAAGATAAAAATAGCTTTCATCTTGATTGCTACCGGATAATTCGTTTTTTGGAAACTGTACTCTATGTCTCTTGTTCATAACTTCCCCAGTATAATTTGGATAGTTTTTTACATACGCCTACAGGCGTCTTCCACTCTTTGAAGTGACGTTACCAAGCGTCCCCTGTGTTCCCTTATGAAAAAGGATTTAATCTGTTTGCCAGCTTTCCAGCTTTCCAGCTTGCCAGTTTGTCTGTTTGACGTCAGGTAAAAGTGAGGCATTTGAGGCAAGAAGCTAAAAGATACATTCTGATAAAATTTCCTCAATGTCCACTTTGGGTGGCGTTCTCAACCGGTCGATGCAACACTCCATCTTTTTATTTAAGATTATAGTGTTGCATCGACCGGTTGAGAACGCCGTCGGAAACGGACATTTTCGGTACCTAGTTTATGTTTTCTTCTGGTTTGTATCTTTTAATACAATATATCACAAGAGGGAATTTTGCGGAGGTATTGATTTGTCAGTACACTCTCAAACTAAGCTGAATGCCGGGGCACGACAGTTAAATGAGCGGCCACGTAAAACATTAGAATTTGAAACACCAGCTCAACGATTTAACGCATGTGTTGCATTGACCAGTTGAGACCGCCGCCATAAGCGGACATTCGCGGGACCAAATTGGTCACATGTTTTATTAGTAGAGTGGATACAAGGAAAGGATTAATATAATAGGCAACGTCGCCTTTCTGACATCAGATGCCCAAATATTTTATGGGATGTGGCGGTGATTCAGCCTGAAAGAGGTTAAATTTTATGTGGCAGTTGTTTAGTGATAATCGGCGGAAAAAAATACTAGCCACTCCATTCCCTAGCGCGTGGGAGGGGCATATTCAAAATAACATTCAGTATTATCAACACCTCAACAATGAAGAAAAAAAGCGTTTACAGGATCTCATCCAAATCTTTATTGCCGAAAAGTCATGGTTAGGGTGCAATGGCCTGGAATTGACAGATGAAATTCGCGTCATGATCGCCGCTCATGCCTGCTTGATGATACTCGCGTTGCCAAACGATTATTACCGCAATGTGGAATCCATTTATGTTTATCCTACAACAATCTTTTCTCCTGAGAGTTCAATAGGATTTTTTGAAGTTAGCACTACCCCAGTGCAGGGCGCGATGCCAATTCTAGGCGAAGCCCATCATCGCGGCCCGGTGATACTCGTCTGGGATGTGGTGAAAAAAGAAACTCGGCATCCGGAGCACGGTCATAATGTTGTGTATCACGAATTTGCTCATAAACTGGACATGCTTGATGGGAGTGCAGATGGAACTCCATTATTAACAACTCCTGAAGAATATCAGCTGTGGGTTGAAGTATGTTCCAAAGAGTATCTAGAGCTATGTAGCAAGGTGGAACATGGCCTGCCTACTTTTTTTGATAGTTATGCAGCAACGGATGAAGCTGAGTTTTTCGCGGTCGTGACTGAATATTTTTTTTGTAAACCCGAAAACATGAAACACTATCATCCAAAACTTTATCAGGTTTTACAGGATTTTTATCGGCAAGATCCAGCACTGAAAGTATTTACTAATCAGTTTCCTTAGCTCAGTCAGCTTTACATCTTCCCAGTAGCCCCTTTAATTGTGCACGTAAATAATCGATTAAATCGGCTAGATCATGTGTGGAAAGAGTAATACCCAATCCGGTTTGAAAGGAGAGCAACAAACGGATTTCCCTCCATAGTATATTAAGTTGTAGATGATGAGGAACTAGTGAGAAACAACCAGATGTAACCTGAAAGCCCGGCAATGAGAGAGGCGAAAAGTATGCCGGTTTTTGCCAACAAAAGATCCTCTGGATGGTGTGCAAAACCAAGTTCGGCAATGAAGATCGACATGGTAAAACCAATGCCCGCCATGAGCCCAACGCCCACAATGTGCTTAAAATTTAACCCTTCCGGTAATTGACATAGTCCCAACTTCACCGCAACCCAAGTGAATCCAGTCACTCCAATTAGTTTTCCCACAATCAGACCGGCCACAATTCCTAAAGAGACAGGATTCATAATGCTAGTCCCAAAAGATGCCCAGTTGATGGGTATTCCCGCGTTGGCTAAGGAAAACAGAGGGATGATCAGGTAAGCCGATGGAAAATGCATCTTATGCTCCAATACCTGAGCCGGGGCTTGGACCATATGCACTCCTTTTTCGAAAGCGATCAGCCTGGATCGCATTTCCTCATTCTTGATGATGTTCTTTTCTTTATTGTAAGCTTCTCGAATTTCCGTCACCATTTTGCTTGCATAATCCAGAAAGAGGTTAGGATCGTACTTAGGACGCATGGGAATAGAAAATGCCAACAGAACTCCAGCTAGTGTCGCGTGTACACCACTTTTTAACATCGCCAGCCAGAGAAGCATACCGAACAAAATGTAAGGCAATGGGGAACGAATGCCGCCAAGGTTAAGGCTAGCCAGACATCCCAAGAGAAGAAATACTGCTATTAGAGCAGTCAAGTCCAATGTCTCAGTATAAAACAGGGCGATAACGAGCACGGCACCCAAATCGTCCACAATAGCCAGCGCCACCAGAAAAGTCAGAAGACTCTTGGGTATCCGATTCCCCAAAAGAGCAAGGGTGCCGAGGGCAAATGCGATATCTGTTGCCATTGGTATTCCCCATCCATCGAAGGAATGACCCTGCGGATTGAACCCTATGTATATAAGGGCTGGCATAAGCATGCCTCCGACGGCTGCTATTATAGGAAGCACTGCCTGCTTAGGGTCGGCCAGTTCTCCAACAAGAATTTCACGCTTAAGTTCCAGCCCCACAACAAAGAAAAACATGACCATCAAGCCATCGTTGATCCAATGGTGCAGGGACATCGAAATGAAAAGATCTTGGAACCCAATGGTAAAAGGCATTTCCAAGAGATGATGGTAGGTCTCATGCCAGCTGCTGTTGGCAAGGTAAAGGGCTACAACCGCACACAACATAAGTAGTATGGCACTTGTGGTCTGCCGGTGAATAAAATCTTCAATGGGCGTCAAGACCCTGTCGAAGGCTTTCTCCCAGGGAGCGGTATAAACTTTTCCGGACTTTTTACTCATTCAGCTCCTATTTAGTTCAGCGTCTGTTGCCCATGATCCTCAGAAGCATGAGGAACAAGTTGATAAAGTCGAGATACAGTGTCAGCGCTCCGCGGATCGCCTCCTTGGTATCTTCATCGGTTCCCTCATTGCCGAGAATATTCATTTCCTTGATCTTCTGCGTGTCGTATGCGGTCAGTCCCACGAAGATCAATACTCCAGCGTAGGTTATTATCCAGTGCATCATAGGACTTTGCAAAAATATGTTCACAACCGAGGCTATGATAATCCCGATGAGTCCCATGAACAGAAAACTTCCCCATGAGGTGAGGTCTTTATTTGTAGTGTAGCCATAAAAACTCATCGCCCCGAAAGTTCCGGGCGTCACCATAAATGGCGAGGTGATGGACGAAGCGGTATAAACGACGAACAAGGTCGAAAAGGTGATGCCCGGTAAGACCCGCATATAATAAAAAGACTCCTGTTGCCTGACTCACGCTCATCTGCATGACTCTCGAAGCCAGCCAGAAGACCAGTCCGATCTGTGCGACTATAAGAACAATGGGTAAGATGGGATTACCCATTAGCACATTGAATATGGCTGGGCTGTTGGCTATATAATAAGCCATAAAGCCGGTGATACCGAGTCCGGCGGCACCCATCCAGTTATAAACCCGCACCATGAACCGTTGTTGCTCAGCCGCTAAGGCATCAGCACCCAAATCAAAAATTTAGAAGGATCATTGAACCAACGTCTGTTTGAACGAAAAGGCCAGAGGCTTCAGCTCACAGAGGTTGGAAGGGTAGTTTTGGATTATTCGAATCAGATATTCACTTTAGGCAATACTTGTCACAAGCTAGGTTCCGGAAATGCGTTAGTTTCCTGCGCTATATATTTACAAGGTGTTCTTCTGGTTTGTATCTTTTAAAGAAATATATCACAAGAGGGAATTTTGCGGAGGTATTGATCTGGCTGGACGGTCAGAAAATAAACATTGCCACCGGCTGCTAGCCGGTTATTCGTCGAGCCAGAGGGTGAACCAGCTTGAGATGGATTTTTTGTTGCCGGTCTCGCCCGCGTATCCGTCCCAGATGTTGAAAGCGATGGGGATGGGTTTTCCGGTTTGGAACTGGATATCATCGGCATCTTCTTTGAACGGGCGTTTTAAAATTACTGAGTATCTTCCGTAGCTGAAATGTCCTTTGGCTTTAACTCCAGACGCTTCCTCCTTAGACCATTTTTCTAATCCGTTGGTGTGTATTTCTGTGGCTTTGTTGGTGGAGGTTGCCCACTTCCAAAGGTTGACAGGATGCTCGGTATCGCCGTTGAGGAAATAGGGTGTTTGTTTGTCCAGGCTGACTGGAAACTGCACTGCGATTGCATCCGGGTATTCGGGGATGCTGGGTTCGAGAGCTTCTTCTGGTCCCTTTCCCCTCATATGCTCAGGAAGAGGCGGGGGTGGGGACACCTCAACCGTCGTAAACTTTTTGAGTGCCGGGTCGATAGATGGATCATCCCAATGGATATAAAGAGCAACTTCTCTGTTGTTATGAACCGCTCGTATAGTCAGGTTGCGTACTGTTGGAAAATAGGATTTAGGTTTTGCTTGAAGCTGACCTCCTAAAGGAACAAAGCTGGCTTGCGCGTCTTGCCATACTGCGGCATTAGGATCGTCTGAAATTTCTCCCGCCACTTTTTTAGCGTGAATGGGACTCTGCATTTTGGGCTGAGTCGGGGGAGCCAAGCTGCTGACGAAATTGACGATATCCCAAATCTGTTCATCCTTGAAAACTTTCGGTGAGAACTTGGGCATGGCGGTTGTGGATAATCCTGTGCGTAGGGTTTTAAAGATATCCTTGCGGGTGCTACCGCGACGAAAGGTCCAGGGCTGGCTCAGGTTTCTAGGCCAGATGGCGCTGGATGAATAATCCACAATGCGTTGCGTTGCCACACCATCTCCTCGCCCTTTAACACCATGACACCCGGAGCACTGAGTCATGAAGAGAGTTTTGCCGCGTTCAATACTTTCCGGGGAGAGGGGTGGCTCTTTGCCAACTTTTACCACCTTATGGGCTTTGCCCTTTTTCACAAACTTTTCAAATTTATTGGATAGAGACTTTACAAAAATAAGCAGGCTCTTACGATCATTTTCAGGAAGGTGTTTCCAGCCCGGCATGGTGGTTCCGCGCAACCCGTTGTTGATGATGTTTAGCAAATCTTCATCAGTGGGGATTTTCCCAAACGATGTCGAGCGGATTTTTATATGGCCTTTGGTCAGGTTTCTCGGTTGCGGCATTGAGTAGTCGGCCGCAGGGCCATCTCCCTTGCCTTCGTCTCCGTGGCAATAGGCGCATTTTTCCAGATAGACCTGTTTCCCTCTCTCCAGAGAAGGCGGCTCCTGTTTGCCAGGTTTTGCATGCCGTTGTCCTGCGTTATCATAAATATAGGTGATGATTTTCCAAACGTCTTTTTCACTCAGGGTGTCTTCCCAGGCTGGCATGGCCGAGTTCCAGGGTTCGTATTTTTTCGGAAGCCCTTTGCCTCCTTTCATAATACGCCAGAAGGTATAGGCCTGAGGCCGTGCGAGGATAGAGTTGAGGCGGGTGAAATCCGCAGGGGGTGGGAAAAAACTTTTCCCAAACAATCCATTACCGTCCAGCAAATCACCGTGGCAGAAGAAGCAATGCCTGGTATATAAGGTTCCTCCCTCATTGATGACTTTGGGGTCTTTTTTGAAAGGATTGGTCAGGCTTTTAAGGGCGATCGGTTTATCTTTAAAGAGAAAGGTTTTGGGGACACCTTCCGAAGGAGGGGGGGTAAACCCCCATGCGGGGGCAGATGTCGCCAGAAAACAAAAAAGAAACAGGGGAATGACACCATGCTCATGGGAAATACCGGGTTTTATAGAGGGCTTCAAACTAGCGCCCCAATTCTTTGCCTTTTGCGGTTCCCGGAACGACCGCGTCTTTTTTGATTCTTCCCGACTTGATAGTTTCGTAGAAAGGACGTTCAACCTTATCTCCGTTAAACTCAAAGTTGAGGTTGATCGTTTCGCCTGCGGCGATTTTGATTTTCCTCTTTTGCGGTTTCATCAGATAGTGCCAGGCGTTAACCACATATTCCCCTGGTGGGATATCACCAATACTGAAGTTTCCATCCATACCGGTTTTTGAATAGTAGGGATTCTGTATCCGATAACCCCAGGTCTGCATGAACTCGTGCATTCCACAAATCATTTGCATGATCTTGTAGTGTTTTCTGAAGGTGACTATTCCCTCAGAAACTTCTTCAGCGGGGATGGGGATGTTTAACAGGATTTTCCCTCTTTCCTTTTGGTAAACTTGGCTGTTGTGCATGACCGCATCGACATTATCTACCTGAAAACTTTCGCCCTGCCGGATGAAGTTGAGATCCGGGGAAAATTTACAGTTTTCGGAAGTTATCCTGATGGGTTCTTTGTTGAAGGGCTTTCCAGCTTCGACATGCTCCAGAGTGATGACCGTGTCTTTAAGACCCCCATTGGTTGAAACTTTGAAGTCATCAAGAATTCGGTTCATTTCGTTATCGGTATCCACTTCCGCGCACATGTCTATGTTGGGAAACAGAATCAAGTGGTAAACACGAGGGGAAGGCATGCTGCCGGTCATTTTTACATCCCCTTTTATGGTTCCTCCGTTCTGCACATTAATTTCCTGATAGGCAAAAGCTGGAAGGGAGAAGGTCAACAAAGTGGCCAGAACAAGTAAGACTTTGGAGAGGAACAATATTTTTTTCATTCTTAAAACCCTCGTGTCAAAAGTTAGCAACTTGAAAGGGGATGACAGTTGTTCTCGGTTTTTCTTAGAGAAATTTGTGAGGTTTTACAAAAAACCAGCGGTCACAATTGTACTTTCAAGGGATGTTCTCAGTTCATAATTTGACGGCCTGCTGTAAACTTAACCCATTGAAAAAAAAGATATTCCCAAGGATGTGCCAAAACTGATGAGGCCTCTTGAGACAAAAATCATTATCTTGCGAATCAAGCTCGAATCTCAGGGTAAAGCCTAAGAGAATTAAAGGATTACCCCTGTTTTTTAGTATAAAATCTGCACCAAGTCAAGGGAGAGTTTTGGCTGCTGAAACTTGTTATTTTGCGTATTCTTGAAATCCCTTCCAAATCAGTTTCCCCTGATCTAAAATGGGGTTCGAGGCAAAACTATCCTGTCTTAAGAGTAGATTTCCTAATAAAATATTCCATGAAATGGAGCGTATCATGCGAAAAATAATTCTCTCATTGCTTGTCATGATTTTAGGGGTGGTTCCCGCCTTTGCAGGGGCGCCTTCACCGGGGGAACAGGCTCCTGAATTTTCTTTGAAATCCATGGAAGGCAAACAGGTGGCCTTGTCGGACTTTAAGGGCAAGGTGGTTGTAATAGGCATGTTCCATATTTGTGTTCCCTGCATGAATCAGGCTATGGAATTTAATAAAGTTCGTGACCAGTTTAATGTAGATCAGGTGGTAGTGTTGGGGATCAATACCAATGGCGACTCTAGGGAAGCAGTGGCGGACTACCTCAGCCAGTTCCCGGAGAAGGTACGGTTCCCTTATCTGATCGACCCGGTAAAAGGGGTTTATCAGTCTTATTCGCAAAGGGAAATGCCAACCGTTTTGATTATTGATCAAAAGGGTATTTTGAATGCCCGGGCTCCGGCCGTTGGTGCTGACCAATTGGTACCCCACATAAAAAAATTGCTTTGATGGAGAGACTGTTAATCATTTGAATCAGGAACTAACGAGCAACTTTCTTCTCGAAAAACTTTCACCTCCCTAGGCTGGCCCTTAATAAATATTTGTTTTATAATCAGTTTTAGTACGTTTAGGTTCTGCTACATGGAGTTTTTCTGCCTTGGATGATCTATAATGTCTCTTTTCTATAAACAAAACTTGGCTGTATTTGGACTTTTGCTCTTTTCTTCACTGGCAATGGCCGGAGAGAATTCTGCAAAGGGCTGGATGGTGCAGTTGGGCTCTTTTCATGAAGAGAAGAATGCAGAGCGTTTTGTATCCCGTATCAAAAAGAATGGCTATACGCCTTTTATGGTGAGGAGTGAAAATTCCCAATGGTATAAGGTTCGTGTCGGGCCATATCCCTCTAAAGAAGAGGCCCGGCAGGTTGTCCAGAATCTTAAGAAGAGCCATGATATTTCCGCCATGGTGATTCTCTCTAAGGAAGGGCCTCCAGATTTGGGAAGCCCTGTGGACTCCATTGATGTTGTGGTCTCCCAGTTCCTGATCTGGCTGAAAGCCTGGGAAGGAGGGGAGGTCAACGCCTACCTGTCTTTTTATTCTAAAAACTTTAAGGATCCCAAAAAATCCCGCAATGAATGGGAGCAGGAACGCCGTTTTATTTTGCGCCGAAATTCGGGAATTATCATCCAGGTCAGCAATATTGAGATGAAGCAAAACGGGGAGACCATAGAAATGTCTTTTGTTCAGGACTTTAAATCAGACAGAGTTTCCGACATAGGGCGGAAGGAACTGGTCTGGAAGAACGAAGGCAATCGTTGGAAAATTATCAAAGAGACTTGGAAACCTTCTTGAAGGGTTTAGGTTTGAGCCAGATAATTGCTTGCCCCTAATTCTGATTGCAGCGCTTTATTTTTGTTCGATTTTTAAACCCGTCAGTATAATCTGTGTGTATTGAATAAAAATCTCCTAAAGTTATTGCTCCTGTTTGCATTTTCCCTCCTGTTTAACTCAGCGTTGTGGGCCTTCGACGTGGATTTTGAAGGGCGATTTAAAGCTGGCAGTCAGTATGTGTTTGAAAGTCCGTCCTTCCATAAAGATTTTGACAGTGAACTGGAGTCACGGCTGGGGTTGCTGGGCAATCTGGTCGAAAAAGAAGGCTGGGTTCTTGATTATGAGTTGTCTGCCGATGCAAAACAGGCGGATGGCCCGAGTGTGCAGTCAAGGCTTCGTCCGGAAACGGATGTGGATTTTTTCCGCGCTTGGCTTCGTCTGGATAATGGAGACTTTAAAATCAGAGGAGGGCGGCAAAAAATCCTTTTTGGTTCGGGAGCCATATATCGCCCACTGGGATTGTTTGATACCCGGGATGTGACCGGTGTCGTTCCTGAAACCCGAGGGGTGGATGGAGTACGTGTTACCCGGTTCCAGTCGGCGACCGGTCTTGTTGAAGGATGGATTGTTCCTGCGAAAAAAGACAGCGCTTTTATTGTTGGAATGCGCGGCGAGATGCAGTTGGAGGGTGTCGAAGCAGGTGCCGTGTTTCAATATCATCCTGAGTCCGATTTAGAGGACTTGCCCGGTTTCAACCAGGAAATGGTTCAGATGGGATATCATATAAAAGGAGAAAAGGAGTTTGGCTTTTGGAATGAAAGCCGGTTGGATGTTGAAATTAAGCCTTCCTCTCCTATTCGGTTCGATACGGTTCTGGGAGTGGACTATACTTTTAATGTTGGGCAGGGTTTGCATGTGTTGGCGGAATATTTTTTCACTACCCGGCAAAGGGACTTTACTTTGCTCGACCCGAAAGGCCAGCGAACCATTCAACAAATTGGTATTTCTTTCGACCAGCCCATAGGAATAGATATTAAATGGCAGGTCTTCGGGCTATATGATTTGCGCGATGAAAGCTTTCAAATAGTACCCCAAATTGAATACGCGCTGACCGACACTTTGTTTCTCTACGCCCATGGACGGATGGGAGGTGCCTTGAAGACGGGAAAAAAAGACGGACGATTATTTCGTAAAACTGAAATATTTAACGGAACAGAATCTTTTGTGGGATTGGCGCTGGTGAATTATTTTTCAGGGACATTTTGGCCGGGGACGTTTTTGCAATGAGTGAAACTTTAATCACACTCGAACGAGTGTGCAAGTTGTATCAGGTTGGCGAGGAAAACTTCACCGCTTTGAACGATGTCAGTCTGGAGGTGGGCAAGGGAGCCTTTATGTCCTTTGTAGGTCCTTCCGGTTCCGGGAAAACCACCTTGCTGAATTTGATAGGAGGCCTGGATCGCCCAACAACCGGGAGCGTTCTTTTTCAGGGAGCTAATCTGGAAAACATGAGTCGGAATCAGTTGGCGGCCTACCGCAGGAAAAATATTGGTTTCATTTTTCAAACGTATAACTTGCTTCCGGTTTACTCGGTTTATGAGAACGTTCTTTTCCCATTGATCTTGAACGGGCAAAAGGAAAACGATGTCCGAACTCGGGTTGAGGAAATGGTCGGCAAGGTAGGGCTTCGGGATCAAATCAATAAAAAACCGGCGCAGTTGTCTGGGGGGCAATGCCAGAGAGTCGCGATTGCCCGGGCATTGGTCAAAGACCCTTTGTTGATTCTCGCGGATGAGCCAACTGCCAATCTTGATTCGGAAAACTCGCGCCAGATTCTGGAACTGATGCTGGAACTTAATCGTGAATATAAAGCAGCGGTGATTTTTTCCACTCATGACGAAAAGGTAACGCGTTTTGTTCGACGAGAAGTCCGGCTGGAAGATGGCAAGGTCAGTTGGGACAAGCGTAGCGACGGAACTGAGGTGGAATCGTGAACTGGGACATCGCCAATAAGAATTTCTACCGCCAGGGGTTACGGGCTTTTTTGAATGTGCTGGTGACAGCGCTCTCCATCATCGCCCTCATTTTCATGTTGTCGTTGTTAAATGGATTCCAGGCGCAGGCGACACGAAATCTGGTCTCGACTGATGTTGGCGGCGGTCATTATCGTGTGCCGGGCTTTGATATTCTCACACCTACGGAGTGGGAAGACTTTACAATGACCGTGCCCGAAGTGCTTAACGGTCTCACTGCAAAAGACAAAGCGGAAGTATTGATCCAGCAAGGCCAGCTTTATCCCAACCGACGATTGTTCCCGGTGCAGTTGCGGGGTATTGAGATGAACCAGTCTCTTCTTCACTTACCGTTGGCGGGTTTGAAATCCTATGACGACAAGATGGGAAATATGATTCCCGTTGTGGTTGGTGTCAAGATGGCCCGCAAAGCGCATTTGAAAAAAGGCGATACGGTGGTTTTGAAATGGCGCGATAAAGGCGGTGCGGTCGATGCCCGCGATGTTTTGGTGGTTGATGTGGGGGACATCGTTAATCCCAGGATTGATAATGGTGTGGTCTGGTTGCGGTTGGATCATTTGCGATCCATGACGGATAGAGATAAAGAAGTGAGTTGGGTGGCGGTGCGTGAATATTTGGGGCCGGTAAATGGATTCGAGTTTCAGGGAATAGATTTGCTCATGTCCGACTTGCTAGCTCTTTTGCGTCAAGATCGAATTAATTCTAAAATCCTTTGGGGAATATTGATGGTTCTGGTCTGCACCAGTGTGTTCAACACGCAGATCCTGAATATTTTTAAAAGGCAGAAAGAAATTGGAACCTTGATGGCTCTCGGTATGGAGCCTGGACGGATTGTAAGAATATTCACCTTGGAGGGTGTGCTCGCGGCTTTGTGGGCCTTGGTGTTAACGGTGTTTCTCGGAGTACCTTTTTTTATCTGGTTTCAGGGAGTCGGATTTGATGTGTCGCATTTAAGCGAAGCTTCATTCCCGATCCGGGAAACTATTTATCCGGATTACCAGCCAAGGGAAATTTTAGTCTCGGTTTCCATTGTTCTGGCTTTGATCATCGCGGCCGCTTGGGTGCCGGTGAAGAAAATCATCCGGCTGGATCCTACTCTGGCTTTACGGGGGAGGGCGATCACATGATCCGTTTTTGGTTTCGTGGACTGATGCGCGACAAATCGCGATTCTTGTTTCCCTTTACGGTGGTGGCGGTCGGGGTGACGCTGGTGGTGGCTTTGGTCGGGTTCATGGAAGGGGTTTTTATGGGTATGATAGACATGACTTCCAATCTTGACTCCGGCCATTTGCGTCTGGTGAATAAGGCTTTCTACGATGAGGAACATCTGCGCCCTTTGGACCGCGCTCTTGCTAACCAACGTGAGACTCATGACTGGCTAGTGAAACATTCTAATCAAGAAGTGGACTGGTCGCCAAGAATCCGCTGGAGAGCAATTCTGGATGTGCCCGATGAACAGGGTGAAACACGTTCGCAAACTCCGGTGATGGGCATGGGGTTGGATTTAAAATCGCCAGACTCCAAAGAGATAGAACGACTCCGATTAAAATCCTCTCTGGTTGAAGGAACTCTCCCTAAAGGCATTAATGAAATGTTGATGGGGATTCAACTGGCAGAGGTGCTGGATGTTTCGGTGGGGCAGTCTGTTACTTTGCTCGGGCAGTCTTTCGATGGAGGGATGGTGGCCGATAATTATAAGGTCGCTGGTCTTGTCCGGTTCGGAGTCTCCGCCATGGATAAAAAAATGGTGTTGATTGATCTGACCGATGCACAGAATACTTTTTATATGGAAGGTATGGTCACCGATTGGCTGGGTTATTTCCCACCCAGCACCGACTTTGACAGTTATGAAGAAGTCAAACTGAGTATGAGCGCAAGTCTGGCGGATTGGACCCCACCGAAAGATTGGGCGAAAGACGATGCTCCCATCGTGCTCAGCATTCGCGACCAACAAAACATCGGCGCGATCATGGATAAGTTCCGAGTCATTAAAGGATTTGTTGTTGGAACTTTTACTTTTCTCATGGTGCTCGTGTTGTGGAATGCCGGTATCCTAAGCGGCATTCACCGCTATGGAGAAATGGGACTGCGTCTAGCCTTCGGCGAACCGCATTGGAAGCTGATCGTGGCTCTGGCAATAGAAGGATTATGGATCGGTATCCTGGGTTCGGCGGCCGGGTCGTTATTGGGCGGAGGTTTTTCCTGGTACCTTCAGGAAGTGGGATTGAATATGGGTGACAGTTTTGCCCAGTCCGGTTTGATGATCAACGATGTGGTGCGGGCGCGGGTGACGGTGGGCGGATTCATCCAGGGAATCGTGCCTGGAGTTTTTGCCAGTGTCGCCGGAACATTGGTTGCCAGCATGGCGATTTTTCAACGTTCGGAAGCTAATTTATTTCGCGAACTGGAGGCGGGGTGATGATTATGAAGAATCAAATTGTTTTCGCTCTACTCTGTCTTTTTATTTTTGTAAACCCATGCCACGCAGAAGAAATAAACGCGCAGAAATTATTGGAGCAGGTGGACGACAATTTATGGGCCAATACTAAATTTATTACCGGGCGTCTCATTATCGATAATGGACGTAAAGTGCGCACCCTGACTCAGGATTCGTGGATGCAGGGCGTGGACCGCTCTTACAGTCATTACAAATCTCCGGCCCGTGAAAAGGGCACCAAAATGCTCAAGATCGGCGGCAAGCTTTGGATGTACACCCCGCGTACAGACCGAAAGGTATTGATCGCCGGTCACCTTCTGCGCCAGTCAATGATGGGTAGCGACCTCTCTTATGAGGATATGATGGAAGACCATAAGTTGAGTCATTCCTATGCCGCGACCCTGGAAGGCTTCGAAGAATTTACCGGTGTTAACTGCGCCGTTCTGCATCTGGTGTCCCGGGACAAGGAAACGACTTACCAGACCCGAAAAGTCTGGATCAATAAGGAGGAGCGCATTGTCTTGAAGGAAGAACGCTTTGCTAAAAGCGGGAAACTGTTAAAACAGATTGTGTTTCTGGACTACGGAAAAATTGATCATCGCATGTTTCCCCGTACTATGATTTTTCGCGATATGCTCAAGGAAAATACCCGGACCACCTATAAGTTTGATGTCATCGAATTCGATGTCGAAATCCCCGCTAAATATTTTTCCCAGAGTATTCTTAAGCGTTAGAAGTGGATAACATCTGAAAAGTTATAAGTCATCCCGCCCCTCGCTTGCCAGTTTCACTCGTCCAAATATTGAGAAGCGCACTATTCGTCGTCGCGAGCGACTGTAAGGAGCGCGGCGATCCAGGTTTCTGAATTGCTTCGTCGCTATCGCTCCTCGCAAAGACGACTGATGCAAAGGTCTCCCTTCATAGGGAGGGGCTTTGGGGGTGGCTGGTCGGACTGTCATATCAGGCCCACCGTTTGACAATGCTACTCCTCAGGTTTAAACTTAATGAATAGTACAGTTTTATTAATTTAGCAGGAGGTGCTTTATGAAAATCATAAAGAAGCCAATAGACTTCGTGGTGAAACAGCTGCAAAGCAAACGTTATCATGTGAAAACGCAGGATAACAAAAAAGCCTACAATCGAGAAAATGCCAAAATGGAATTCAGGACGGTTCTAAATGATTCTGTAAGAAAAGATCGTTTAGCCGCCTGAATTCCTTCCCCTCGTTTTTCCTCCCATTGCTTTATTCTCATCAGCTAAAATCGCTAAACTTTCACCCTCACTTTAAGCCGAGATAGCGTGCGCCCTCTAGATAGAACTATCGCTATTAGCCAGCGGAGGCTCTCTGCCGCCTACCGGACAAAAGCCAATGTGTGCATGAGGTTTAGTAGATGTGCCTCGGAGTTTCCAAACGGACTTTGGTTTTCTCCCATTTTCAAGCTCACTTCATGGCCTCTTTCTATGAGGTGGTAGATCAGTGATGCGGCTTCGCTCACTCTTTCTTCCATAACGTCTTCCTGGACCGGCTGATTGGTGGCGGGATCCATCAAGTTCAGAAAAACCGTATAGCTTTGCAGGTTGTGGCTTTGGAACTCCTTCACTCTCAGGGTTCCTGTTTTGGCGGAAGATTTCCAGTGTACGGAGCTCAATGGATCGCCGGGCTGAAATTCCCTGACCGCATGCAGTTCGTCGCCTCTTGGTTGTGCAATGCCTTCGCCTTCCAACCCGGCTTCGGATTGTTCGGGGAGTTTGACCGGACGAATAGCGGGGAAAATTATGATCTCTAACTTGAAAGGTATGGTTTTAGTTTTATAGAAAAATCCGAAGGGGAAATGGGTCGCCAGCCGACATGCGGATATTTTTAAATGCCCACGTTTTGTGGCGGTCAGCAAAACCGGTTTTTCAACCGTTTGCCCGGCGGGGATGAAAAAGAAATAGGGCTCGGGTTCGAGAAAGAAGGCTTGTTGGGACTCCGCCGCTCTAACGCGAATTGAATAGGAGGGCTCCCATTTCTTATGATTGCTGAGTTTCAATTTCAGAGCTCCGGGTTCCTGAGCATAAAGATAAGCAGGCCCTTCGCCCTCAATGCTGAGCTTTTTCAGGCTCATTTCAGATAAAATTCCCGAGACGACGATGAAACTGCAACACATGGCCAGTATCAAATATAAAAGGTTATTGCCGGTGTTGATGGCGCCGAGTCCCACCCCGAACAAAATCACAATGAATCCCAATCCCTCCTGGGTCAATTGCAGGGTGCGGTTGCGCAGTGTGAAGGTGAAACGGGTGTTGGTCATTTCAACACGCTTTCATTTTAAACAGGCACGGAGACTTGCTCTAAAATTTGCTGGATGATGGTCGCGGTATCGGCGAAGCGCCGCTTGTGCGACAGGTTGTGAGACTGGGGAATGACGCGGTGACACAAAACCGGGACGGCCAGGTGTTTGACGTCATCGGGAGTGCAGTAATCCCGTCCGGAGACCAACGCCCAGGCTCGAAGCGCCTGTTGAAAGATCAACCCCCCACGCGGACTCACGCCGAGGGCGAGGTCGGTGCATTCCCGAGTGGCGGTGATGATGTTGAGAATATAGTCGGTCAGAACCGGTTCTATTTTTATGGTATCGACCATGGCTTGCAGTTTTAAAACTTCTTCCCTTTTTAGAACGGGTTTTACGCTCGCCGCGCCGGGCCGCGTGGATTGTTCCTGCAACAGACGCCGCTCATCCTCTTGAGACGGATAGCCCATGGACATATAGAACATGAAACGGTCTAACTGCGATTCCGGCAGGGGATAGGCCCCCTGGCTTTCTATCAGGTTCTGGGTGGCGATCACCATAAAAGGTTCGTCAAGGATATAGGTGTTGTTGTCGGCGGAAATTTGTTTTTCGTTCATGGCTTCCAGCAGGGCGCTCTGGGTGCGTGGTGTGGAGCGATTGATTTCGTCGGCCAGAACAATATTGGCGAACAGTGGACCTTTTTGAAAATGGAAGCATTTTTCTTCCTGATCGTAAATGGAAACGCCGGTGATGTCTGCAGGCAAAAGATCGTTGGTGAACTGGATGCGTTTGAAATTGAGTTGTAGCGAGTTGGCGAGGCAATGAGCCAAAGAGGTTTTGCCGACACCGGGAACGTCTTCAATGAGCAGGTGGCCTTTAGCGAGAAGGCAGGTGATGGCAAGCTCAATAGTTTCGCTTTTGCCAAAGATGACCTGCTCGATATTTTTTTTGAGCCGACTCAGACTTTCCTGTGCTGATTTCATCTTCCCAACTCTTTCAGCACTTTTTTCATATCTTCATGCACGGCCTTGCGGTTTTCCAAGGTGTAAAACCGGATTAGATAGGACGGGTGGAGCGTGAGCATTAGCTTGATGCCTGCATATTCATGCCAGGTGCCACGCTCTTTGACGATGGGCACGGTTCTTCCCAAAAGGGTAGACGATGCGGATTTGCCCAGCGCGACAATGACTTTGGGCTTGATGGCTAGCAATTGCTGGATCAGGAAAGGATTGCAGGCGGCAATTTCTTCTGCTTCCGGGTCGCGGTTTCCCGGCGGTCTGCATTTGACGATATTGCAGATATAGGTGTCTTTTTCCCGATTCAGGCCCATTCCTTTTTCAATAATTTCTGTCAGTTTTTTCCCCGCCCGGCCTACGAAAGGGAGCCCTTGCTCGTCCTCATCGGCACCCGGTCCTTCTCCCACAAAGACAAGGTCGGCTTTGGGGTTTCCCGAGCCGAAGACGATATTCTTTCTTGTTTCTGAAAGTTTGCACCGTGTGCAGTCGCCCAGCTCTTTTTGTACTGCGGTGAGGGATTTAGCCATTTCATTGGGTGATTGAGAGGGTTGGGTTGCCCGCTGTTGGGCATTTGCAAATAATTCTGCCTCGCAGGGGATTTCTGTATATCCCACATCCTTCAAATGGGTGAGATAATTTTTTAATTCCCTTAATAGAGGTTCTCGTTTTGGTGTTTCCATATTGAGAATCAGGATAGCAAAGAGGCGTAAATAAAACAAACCATTACCCAAAATAATTTTCAATCATACAGTCGTGATATGCCTATTGAGTATGGTTTCTAATTCCTTTATAATTAAGCAGTTAAACTTTTTTGAGGGATGATGGGTATGTCGGGATTAAAAAGTGCGTGGGAATTGAGTCTGGAGCGTTCGGATAAGTTGGCTCCAGAACTGAAAAGTCAGAAAAAGCTGACCAAAAAGCAAAAACAGGACATTGCCGAGATCAGAAAAGAATATTCCGCCAAGATTGCCGACCGAGATGTGACCTCTGGTGACAAGATCCGCAAATTGGCGGATCGGGTTCCCCCAGAAGAAATTGAAGCCAGAAAAGCAGAACTGGAAGAGCAGTTTCGATCGGATAAGAAAACGCTGGAAGAAGAAATGGAAAAGGAAGTGGAAGCTATTCGCAATCGGAAAGATTGACCCTGTTGCCTGCCTGATATCTGACCCCTCCATTATTCATTACAATTTTCAAGATAACCCTGAATGAAAACCGCAATTAAAAAAATTATTCATGATGCGCTGGAAAAGGCGCAGCAGGCAGGAGAGCTGGAGCTTTCCTCGTTTCCTGACATTGTGGTGGAAAACCCCAAGGACGAAAAAATGGGAGACTTTTCAACCAATGTTGCCATGACGCTGGCACGGAGTGAGCGCAAGAGCCCGAAAGTGATTGCCGAAAGCGTTGCCCGTTATCTTAAAAATGGCGAGTTGAGCCAGGCAGAAATTGCTGGACCGGGATTCATCAACATTAAAATGTCGCAGGAGTTTTTCCTGGAACGGCTCAGAAATGCCGTTGCTCAGGGGGAAGATTTTGGCCAGTCTGATGCCGGGCAGGGCACTAAAGTTTTGATCGAGTTTGTCAGCGCGAATCCCACCGGCCCCTTGCATGTTGGGCATGGGCGGGGAGCCGCCGTTGGCGATGCTCTGGCAAGAATTTTGAAAAAATCCGGATACGATTTGAGCGCCGAATACTACATCAACGATGTGGGCAACCAGATGAACTTTCTTGGCCGATCCACCTGGCTGCGCTACCGGGAACTGCTGGGCGAGAGGATTGAGTTTCCCGAAGACCATTATCGGGGAGAATACATTAAGGATATCGCCGGCCAAATCATCGACCTGAAGGGAGACGAGTTCATAAACAAGCCGGAAGACGAGTGCATTCCTTTTTTCAGAAAGTTCGCTAAGGATAATATTCTTGAAGGGATTAAAAAAGACCTTTCCGAATTCCGTGTGACTTTCGACAACTGGTTCAGCGAAGAATCTCTTTACGAAGATAAGTCGGTAGAGAAAGCTGTTGAATGGTTGCGGGGCGAGGGCCATATCTATGAAAAAGACGGAGCTGTCTGGTTGAAGTCTTCGGCGTTCGATGATGATAAGGACAGGGTCATTGTCAAGCAGACCGGAGAACGGACCTATTTTTGCTCAGACATTGCTTATCACCAGAATAAGATCAACCGCGGCTTTAAAAAACTCATCAACCTGATGGGTGCAGATCATCATGGTTATGTGCCGCGCATGGCTGCGGTTCTGGAAGCGATGGGGTATGATAAAAATATCTTCAAGATTCTTCTGGTACAGTTTGTCAGCCTTTTGCGGGCGGGCGAAAAAGTATCTATGTCCACCCGGTCCGGTGAGTTTGAAACACTGGCGGATGTGGTGAGTGAAGTTGGGGTCGATGCGGCGCGTTATTTTTTCCTGATGCGCAGTTCCGACACGCATCTGGATTTTGATCTGGAACTGGCTAAAAAGGAGACCCCTGACAATCCGGTTTTTTATATTCAATACGCACATGCTCGAATATGCAGTATCTTTCGCACTGCTGAAGAGAATGGCGTGGCATGGGACCGATCTGCCGACGTGGATCTTTCCCGCCTGATCGAAGAAGAGGAGTTCGCGATCATTCGGGCGATTTTAGCTTTCCCTGAGATTGTGGAAAAAAGTGCCAAGGCTTTGGAGGTACATAGAACTTCTCATTACCTGCTGGATCTGGTTTCCCGGTTTCATGGTTATTACAGTCGGCATCGAGTTGTCTCTGACGACAAATCGCTCACGCTGGCGCGACTGTTTTTGCTGGACGCTTTGAGAATCACCATTCGTAATGGTTTCGAGTTGATGGGTATTTCGTCTCCAGAGAAAATGTAACGGCTAGCCGCCGGGGTAGTTGCTCTGACTTTGTATGATGGACAAAAAGTTTTCTCGACTTAAAGAGGTTTCACTCTCTATATTAATTTATTTATGAGACTTCTCTTTGTAATAATTTTTGTGATGGCTTCCGCGGCGGGGTTGTATTTTTCGGGAGTGATCAGTGAGTTCCAAGGCGAAGCTCCCAAAAAATTAAGGGCTGTTAAGCCTGAGTTTGTGCGTGAGGAGGCCCCGGTAGTCCATAAACCGGATTATACATTTTTCAAGACCTTGAACGATCTCACCATGACCCAGTATGTGGATCTCAAGGGCAGGTTGATGCCGGCCGCACTTTCACCTGAGAAGATAACGGTAGCTCCTGCCAAAATTAAGGCGATTCCTTCAACGTTGCCTGTTGAAAAAACAGAAAAATCAGAACCTGCCGTGGAACCTGAGAAGAAGCAGGACCCAAAACCTGAAATTGAGAAGCAGCCCGGTTATGCCGTTCAGGTGAGTTCGTTTCGGGATGAGGCGCGCGCGGGTGCTTTGAAAATGCGTCTGCAGGAAAACGGATTCGACGCGTTTTTGATGCAAACAGAACTTGCCGATCATGGTGGAACCTGGCACCGGGTTTTTCTGGGCAGGTATGTGGATGAAAAGAAAGCGCAGGAGGCGGCCAGCCTGGCCAGAAACGACTACAAACTAAACGCGGTGGTGGTGCGTAAAACTAATTAGGAGTATTACCGGGTGTCAGCAAAGGTGGTCATCATCACAGAAGGCCTGTAATTCCTCTACCGGGTCATCAATTCTTTCTCCTCCGTAAAACTTTTCTTTGCTGTCAAACCAGGTGTTGAAGCGATAGCCTTCGATATCGTCGTGGTAGAGCTTTCTCTTTTCGTCTTTCCCGTTAAATTCGAAATCTAATTTGGCTTCTCCCTTTTCGGGAATAGTGATCGTCCCTCTTTGTGTGGCAATAAAAGGATGCCATGCGATCACCTCATAGGTGCCGGGTGGAATATTTTCGATGCTGAAGTTGCCTCCTTCGTCGGACACGGTGTAGTAGGGGTTTTGCACCAGATACGCATGCGTCTGAAGGAAAGGATGGAGATTACATTTTATGATGTAATTCTCAGCGTCTTTGCGTGCAAAGATACTGCGAACCTGACTGGACTTAGGTGGCACCGGCCGGTTGCTGGTCTGGTCTGAGTAAATATTGCGGACTTCATAGGTCGCGATTTCGTGCTGGATAGGGTCTGTATTCTCCACCATTATGTTTTCACCGTTTTTAGCACCGATGACATATTGGTTGGCCTGGCAGCGGTCGATGTGAAAGACTTGCATCTTGGGAGAAAACGGTTTCCCTTTTTCAACCTTTGCCAGATGAATGATGGTGTCTTTCAGTCCACGATTTTTTGAAACGGTGAAGTCGAACAGCAGGCGGTGACCTCTCCCATCCGAGATTCTTGAGCAGAACTCTACATTTGGGGCGTGGATCAGGTGAAAAGAACGGACCCTGGGAACCTGACCGGAAAGTGTGACTTGGCCTTTTAAAGTTCCTCCATTGTCTACAGTAATTACGGTGTAAGCGGATTCAATCTGGTCGAACAGTTTTTTTGAGAGTTTATTATTACGCTTGAATAAAGTTTCAACCTTTTCCAGGGCTTTCTCGCGTTTTCCCTGCAAATTATATAAGACTCCCAAGTCATACTCGGCCTTTACCATTCGACTGTCCATGCTCAGGGCTTTTTCCAGTTCTTGAACGGCCTCATCGATCAATTTGACACGAGCAAAAGAAACGCCCCGGTTGTAGCGCAGGCCGGGGGAGTCGTAGCCCAATTGCAATGCTTTTTCAAAAGAGAGCAGGGCTTCCTTGTGCATTCCCGTCTGGCTGAAGGCGACGCCAAGGTTCGCGTGAATGAGGCTGTCCTCAGGGGAGAGTTCGGAGGCTTTCCCAAATTCGGCCACGGCCTCATCCCATTTCTTCTGCTGGCTCAGTTTCAGCGCATTTTGATAGAGCGCTTTTGCCTCATTATTAGTAGCCGCAAAAACCGTCGGGTCGGCCAGTAACAGGGTCAAACAGAAAACCAAGAAACGCAGGCTGGATTTTTTAGAGGATTTAATAGTTTTCACTTTGGTAGTATGTCTTAAAAGTTGAATCTCGCAATTTAGCAATAGTAAGGTGGAGTGTCAACTTCAGGTTTTTAACGGCTCTCTCATAGATACTTGCCGGGGTTTAAAAATTCCATCGAGTTGCATTATTGTTGCCCTTAGTTTTGCAAAGGAATGAGTTTGAAGTCCAATCAGTTTATGGAGTCATTTGAAGCGCATTGGGGGGTGCCGGGAGGCGTCGCCCAGACGATTGTAGGTTCCCAGCTCAGGGACAAGGCGTTGCCTTGTCCCCCTCGAACCCGGCATGAAGTGCATTTGGATGAACAGGGCAGGGCCGTCCTGTACGAAATTGAGGCTAAAGATGAGACCCTGCCCATTGTTCTGCTGGCACATGGCATGGGGGGGTGTTCCGAATCCCGTTATATGAAACGGATTTCCACCAAACTTTGGCAACGAGGATACGGAGTGTTCTTGATCAATCAACCGGGCTGTGGGCCGGGTATGGGATTAAGTCCACGGTTGTGGCATGGTGGCTCCAGCGATGATCTGGGAAAAATGATCGAGTTTGTGCTTCAGCGCTATCCGAAAAAATCTTTGGTGCCGGTCGGTTTTTCTTTGAGCGGCAATGTCCTTCTGAAATATCTGGGGGAAGGCCGAAAAATCTCAGAAAATATTTTAGCCTCCCTTGCCGTAAACCCGCCCGTTGACTTGAGGATTGCAAGTGCCATCATTTCGAGAAAATGGAGTTGTGCGCTATTCAACCAATATTATATGAAGTTGATTCGTAATCAGGCAGTGGCTCTGGTCAAACAGTTTCCGTCTGCGTTGAGTCCGCTCAAAAACCTGAAAACGATTTGGGATTTCGATGTCAGCTACACCGCTCCCGCAGGCAGATTCAAAGATGTCGATGATTATTATGATCGATCCAGTTCCCGGCACTATTTGAAGGGAATAAATATTCCTACGGCCATTTTGTCTGCGGAAGATGATCCTTTTGTTCCCGGCAGTTTGTTTGATGAGATCGCGATGAGCGAAAAGGTGACGTTATACAAACCGGAAAGCGGTGGTCATATGGGATATATCTCAAGACATGCGACTCCGCACGGTGATTGGCGGTGGATGGACTATGCCGTGTTGGAATGGGTTCGGCACTTGCACGAAGGCCAGTTATGATGCCGCCCTTCCATAATAGGGTTTGCTAATCAGGTTCATTAATAATATAAATTTCTATGGAATTATTTCCCGATTTTGAAAGACCGACTTCGCCACTGGCCGACCGCTTGCGTCCTGAAAGCTGGGAAAGGTTTGCCGGGCAGAAACATCTGATTGGGGAGGGGCTGCCGCTGAGAGAGTTGGTTGAGTCCGGCTCACGTTTGTCCTTTATATTATGGGGGCCACCAGGCACAGGCAAAACAACTTTAGCGCGGATTGCGGCGCAGCTAACCGACAGCGAGTTTCATGAGGTCAGTGCGGTCAATGCCGGGGTCGCCGATATCCGCAAGGTCATTGAAGGAGCCCGTCAAACCTGGAAGGCAAAGCAAAAAGGCACGGTATTGTTCATCGATGAAATTCACCGGTTCAACAAGGCTCAGCAGGATGCCGTTCTGCCTCATATTGAGAACGGAACAGTTCGCCTGATCGGCAGTACCACGGAGAATCCATCTTTTGAGGTGATCCCGGCGCTGCGCTCGCGATGCCAGACTTTTCGCCTAGAGTCTTTAGAGCGTGACCAAATCCGAAATATTCTGAACCGAGCCTTAGCGGACAAGGAAAAAGGATTAGGAGAATCTGGGCTTGAAATTTCTGCCGAGGCGATGGATATGATGGTCAGCCATGCCAATGGGGATGCCCGTCGCGCTCTCAATGTGCTGGAGGCGGCACATGATGTGGTGGTAACACGCGAAAATAAGCAGGTCGATTTAAAAATTATTGAAGGGATCATTCAACAAGCCGCCACTCTCTATGATAAAAAGGGCACCGAGCATTATGACCATGCTTCGGCGTTTCAGAAAAGTCTACGCGGTTCCGATGCCGATGCGGCGATATACTGGTTGGCAAAACTGATTGCCGGGGGGGAAGACCCGCGTTTTATTGTGCGGCGACTGCTGGTCACGGCGGCCGAAGATGTGGGCAATGCCGACCCGCAAGCGTTCATACTGGTGCAAGCTGTGGCGGTGGCGGTGGAAAAACTGGGATTTCCCGAGGCGCGGATTCCTCTCGCTCAGGCGGTGATTTATGTGGCCCGTGCGCCCAAGGATAACTCAGCAATTGTGGCCATCGATGCGGCGTTAGACGATATCCAGAAAAAAGGATTATCCTATCCCGTCCCCGATCATTTGAAAGACATACACTATAAGGATGCCAAATCCAAATATGGATATGGGGTGGACTACAAATATCCGCATAATTACCCGGACTCTATTGTCGAACAAGAATATCTGCCAAAACCCTTAAAGGATCGAAAGTACGTGCCTACAAAGCGTAGCTGGGCAACGCCCAGTGGTGATGAGTAATCGCTTGAGGTCACTAAAAGTTGTCGTGGTTTAAAAAGCAATCCCCCTCAGCCCCCTTCTCCGATGAGGGGCGGGGGTGATTTATAACCCTTCATGTGACATATTAATGGCTGGCTCGCAGGTTGTTTATTGGCCCCACGCCCAGTGGTGGTTGATGATTTCTGGTCTTCATGGTATAGAAAACAGCCATAGTTTTTAATAAGGAAGAGTGATGAACGACAGATTTAAAAATGCTGAGGACATCTTTGAAGGTCGCTTGCGCGGCAATCAACTGATGTTGAGCGGTAAAGGACTCAGTGCTGAAGAAGCGCGACTATTGTGGCAGTCACCGAGAATGCAGGAAATCAGTTGGCTGGATTTGGATGACAACAACCTGGGCGATCAGGGACTTCAGGAGCTGACCGAATGTGCATTTTTGGAAAACGTCCAGTATTTGAATCTCAACCAGAACAGTGTCAGCGATGCGGGTTTGAAGTTCCTTGCCAATGCGAAATATCTTGGCAAGCTCAAGCGATTGCACCTGAAGGGGAATCTGATAAACGGAGAAGGTGTTACCGCTTTATTCAATTCCGAAACGCTGGTGAATCTGGCTACCTTTCAGGTTCATGAAGGTTGGACCTGTAAAAAAAGGGAAGGGTGGCGTTACAAGCCGCAAGCCTGACTCATGCCTCCTTCCTCCAGCCAATTGCATATTCATGTTTCAGCACAGGACCGACCCGGGATTCTAGCCGAGACTCTGGCATTCATTGTCCAGACCGGTTGCAATGTGGTGGATATCAAGCAATTTGTCTTTAACGGATTGCTCAATCTTTCCATTCTGCTTGACGGTTGCGATGAGAACCAAATTCTGCCTCTTCGTGAGGCATTATCTGCTTATGCCGAGGAAATGAACTTCAAAGCCACCGTTTATCCTTGGGAAACGGCGACCCGGCCGGATGCTCCCTATGGTCACCGTTCGGTGGTGACTCTGCTCTGTGACTCCATGCCATCCTCTGGATTTCTGGAAATCACCCGGATATTCGCCGATCTCGATATCAACATCCTGCGCATTGAACAATTGAATTCGGGGGACGTCCACGCTCTGGAGTTTATTATCGGAACCCGCGAGGCTCACTCATCAGAGGAAGTGTTGAACGCGCTGGTAAAGTTCAAGGAAAAATATGGGGTCGACATCGCCGTGCAGGAGGAAACTTATTTCCGGCGCAATAAAAGATTGATCGTGCTCGATGCCGATATGACCTTCCTGCAATGCGAAGTCATTGATGAGTTGGGAAAACTTGCCGGGGTGGGGGAGGAAATGGCGGCCATTACCGGTCAGGCCATGAATGGGGAAATCGACTTCGAATCGGCTTTACGGAGAAGGGTGAAACTATTAAAAGGTCTGCCGGTAGAAAGTCTGCATCAGTTATCCAATTCCCTGCCGCTGACACCGGGGGCGGAATCCCTGGTGAATATCTTGAAATACCTGGGTTATAAAATTGCTCTGGTCAGTGGTGGGTTCCAGTTTTTCATCGACAAGATTCGCGATAGCTACAACCTCGATTATGGCATCGCCAACCAGTTGAAAATAGAAAATGGCAAAGTGTCAGGCGAACTGGAAGGACAAATCATAGACGCCGAGGCCAAGGAAAATACCCTCGTTTCTCTGGCTGAAAGGGAAGGATTCTCCCTGCGTCAGGTGGTGGCTGTGGGCGATGGTGCCAACGATATTAAGATGCTGGCGCGGGCCGGACTGGGAATCGCCTTCAACGCCAAGCCTATCGTGCAACGCCAGGCACGGGCCAGTATTAACCAGTCAGATTTAAAATTAATCCTTTATTTTCTAGGTATTAACGGCAAAGATCTTCAGGAATTAGATGAGATTTCTGGTGGGGGTAAAACCCAATCCTGGCCCGCAGGAAACGGTTAATATTAAGCAGGTTGTTTCTTGTAGGCTAAATCTCTAACGGAAAGAATTCCCTCGATTTTATCATTTGCCGTCACGGCGAGACGGCTGATATTGTATTTCTGCATCAGAGACGATGCGTCGGAGGTGGATGCATTTTCGTCCATGGATAGAATAGACTCTTCCATTATTGAAGACAGAGTAGTGGTTTTCGGGTCCAGACCTTCGCTCACCAATTTGTGTACCAAGTCTCGTTCTGAGAGAATACTGACATAACCTTGGCAACCCTCGACCAGCAAGGAACCAATTCCCTTTTCCTTCATCAACTGGGCGGCTTCTTGGGCAGTGGCTTCAGAGTTAATGCTGATAACCGGCGTGGTCATTTGAGAACGAAGGGTATCCATAAATTCTCTCCATATACTTCAAGGGATATTGCTTAGAGAGAATTATAATTTCCATTACCTGTAAATTAAATAAGTTGGATTAGATATATAATTTTTTAATAGCCTGTTTAGAATTTTTGTATAGTATTGTTTTTTATAGCCCAGTTTCTCTTCTTGGCTTCTTCCATCAACAACTCTCCTGATAAGGCAATCTCGATAGGAACCGCTCCTTCGGGCAGTTTATTTTGCGCTGACAAAATAGCCACCATGCTGGCATGCCAGCCAGTAAATTTTTCCATCGCGGTGAATCCGGTTTGTTCATCGAAAGTCTCACAAAGATCCAAGGTGCAGACCGCATTCTTACCATCAGTTTCTCCTTCGCATCGCGCCCGGATGACGCAGATATCGCGAACCTGATCGCTGGAAATTTTGGGCTGTAGCAGAGCGTGAAAAACTTCTCTAGGGATGACACTTTGCCCCTTGAGCGTGACAGGGTCTTGCTCAAACAAACCCAGTTGTTGGAAGGCTCGAAACGTTTGCCAGTGGCCCGGGTAACGCAGGGTTTTGTTTTCCAGACGCTGAAGTTTGCCTGCAAACGTCCATGGGGCGTTGGAGAGTCCGCCAGCTGTGACCGCCGCCTGCAAACGCCCTAATGGGGCAGGAAAGTCCAGCTCTTCCACCTCGCCGAGGCAGGCGACTTGCACTGGCTTGCCATCGCGGATGAACCAGGCCGGTCCCTCATACTCGTTGGTCAAACCGTTAATATTGAATGTGGAGATATAGTTCCATGGAGGAGCTGGATGGAGCGGCAGACCGCCATCCCAGATAAACAGGTTGACGGGTTTTTCCACGAAGCTCATGGCCAGCACGCCGAGGGAGATGTTGAGTCCCGGTCCCATGCCACAGTCGGGAACAATGGTGATGCCGGAAGTTTTTGCGGATTCATCAAGCGCCAATTGTTTGAGGACGGTGTTGGTGTGTCCGCCGAGATCGCAGAGGTGGGTTTTGCACTCGATCGCCGCTTGAGTGATGCCCAGATTGAACGTGAAGGGGACGGCGCTGATGGCCGAGTCAACGTCTTTTAATATTTGACGGAGTTGGTCCGGGTTTCCTGCATCGAGCGTAAGCGGTTTAAAGATATCCTGTGAAAGCAGGACGCGTAGTTTCGCGGCCCCTTTTTCAGCGGTCTCTAAATTTAGATCGCAGAGAAGGATTTCCTCGGCAGAGCCAAACCGAGCCAGATCATAGGCCGCAGAGAGTCCTTGTCGACCTGTTCCAATGATTGCGTAACGATAACCCACGGGAATTTAAAAATGAGATGATTGAGTGGAAATATTATAGACGGTTCTCAGTGCATAAGCACCATGCCAATGGCATGGGTGGGAGTGCAGGGGGACTGCTGGCCAAGGTCATCCCATCCGTTATTGTGGATGGTTTCATTCACATCGATGCCGCAGGCTTGCAAAGTGGGCCGGGCTTTTTCGGGAAATTGGCAATTCGTAGCAATGGTGCAGGGATCGCACAGGTCGCAGGGTTTGGCAGATAAAGCGAAAGCTTTGCTAAAACCTTTTTCCTTTAAAAGCTTTTCCAAGTGGACAACAATTTCCCTGACATTTGTTTCCGGGCTGGCATTGATGAGCAGGGCCTTATCGTATTCGACAAGGACTTCCGACATTTCCTCCGCATCGGGAGTGTAGGGGGGGCAGGTCAATAGTGATCCATAGTGAGAACAACCATATTGGCATTGCAGTTTCATCCAATTGGCCATGGATATGGTTTTTGTCAAGATCACTTTTGCCTTGGTGCAACCTAAGCGGATCGCTTCCTGAATCAATTCCTGATTCGAACGAACATTTTCGGGCAGGGCTTTTATGTTTTCAGGGGTCATGAGTTTTTCCGCAGTTCCTTTATTCTGTTTGTACTGTTATTATTTAGTGGATGCGACTGAGGGTCAAGGTAAGAAAATACTTCGTGGTGTTGTCACGGCAGATTTTCGAAAATCAACTTGCCTCGAATTCATCATTTTAAATATTGATTAATAAGGGGTTATGGGTTTTAATCAGTTAGCATTAGTCTCTCATATCTTACGGACTGGAATACAGCAACAACGGGTGCGAAATGGAATTTCCCTTTAAGGCAATTGGTTTTGACTGGGCCCACACTCTGATGGATTTGGGAGAAGAAGGTGACCGGCGTCCTCTGGAAAAAGTTTTTGCGCATTTAAAGACCAAACAAATTGCTGTGCCGGACTTTGAAGCCTGTCTGGAAAAATCGCGGGAATTGTTTAGATCAATGATCGATCTATCCCGGACCACTCACCGCGAGGCTCACTATGAAGATGTTTTAAAATATCTGCTTTTCTATTTTAAAGTTCCCTGGGAAGGAAGGGTCTCGCTTCGGGAACTTCTGCAAGTTTATTATGAGGAGGTCTATCAGGAAAGAGAGATCTTTCCCGAGGTGGTCGATGTTCTTGAGCAATTGAGCCAGTGGGGTGTTTCTATGGGAATCATTTCCAACACCACCAACCCGGTTTTTATGAAAGAGTTAGAACTGGAAGGCTCAGGTTTGAAGAAGTATTTTGACTTCGCCATTTATTCATCAGGAGTTCCCTTTCGCAAGCCACACCCCTCCATTTTTCAACTTGCGATAAGTCATTTTCAGTTGCAGCCCGCAGAAATTCTTTTTGTCGGAGACAGCCCTGTTGCAGATGTTCTGGGTGCTCAAGATGCAGGTATGAAGGCAGCCTGGCTGAACCGCAGGCAAGAACAGGCCGATATCTGCCCCGATTATGAAATAGCCTCTCTGGAAGAATTATTGCGGATTAATTTGGTTCAAGTATGAGCCACAAATTTTTTGTTCCCAGAGAACAAATTGTCGGTAATAAGGTAACGCTCACCGGATCGGATGTCTCGCATATCAGAACTGTATTAAGATTGAAGGCGGGGGAATCCATTCAGGTCATCAGCGGTTCGGATGAATTGCTCACCGTTCGGCTGGTTGAGGTCAAGGCGAAGGAGGTTCATGGGGACGTGATCGCTTCTGAAAAGTTCGATGTGGAATCTCCGTTAGCGGTTCACTTGGGACTGGCATTGACCAAAGCCAACAAGTTCGATGGAGTTTTAAGGAAGTCTGTGGAACTGGGAGTGTGTTCGGTCACCGCTTTAACCACTGAGCGATGCGTGGTAAAAACACGGGAAAAGAAAATTGAGCGCTGGAAAAGAATTGCGCTGGAAAGTTCCAAACAATGCGGTCGTGCCCGGGTCCCTCAAGTGGCGGAGGATGTTGAAACCCTGGAAATATTTTGCCGCAAAAACGTTGACCGGGATCTTAAGCTGGTCTTTTGGGAAATGGAGGAAAAACATTCCCTTAAAGATCTAAAGCTGGAACCACGCTCTGTTGCTGTCTTAATTGGACCCGAAGGTGGGTTCAGTCTTCCGGAGATTGAGAAGGTTCGGGAGTACGGGTTCCAGACTATGAGTCTGGGACCTCGGATTCTTCGGGCGGAAACGGCTCCTGTGGTGGCATTGGCTCTTTTGCAATCACTTTGGGGCGATCTATAAAAAATCACACTCAATAGTAAAAACTTGGTTATTATTGAGTTCGTATTAGAAACCTTGAACCTTATGATCCGACCATGACCTATCAATGCAAGCTGGAGATTTTTGAAGGCCCTTTAGATCTGCTTCTCCATCTGATTAAAGAACAAAAGATGGATATCTACGATATCCCCATCGCTCAAATTACTCGCCAGTATATGGAGTATCTGGAAATGTTGCAGGAGTTGAATCTGGAACTGGTCGGGGAGTATTTGGTCATGGCCGCTGAGTTGACGCGTATCAAGTCAAAAATTTTGCTGCCTGCTCCTGAAACCGATGAGGAATTTGATGCGGGAAGCGGGGAAGACCCGCGCGCGGAACTAATGCGAAGACTGAGGGAGTACCAGCGCTATCGGGATGCGGCGTTTGAACTGAGACTGAAAGAGCATGACCGGCAACAGGTTTTTATGCGTGGTGGACAGATTGAAATTGAGGACAACTCCGAAGAGAAGGAATTGGTGGATGCATCGGTGTTCGATCTTCTTAAGGCTTACCAGAAAATTCTCGATACCAAATCGTTTGAAAAAGATTATGAAATTGAAATCAATGAAATGTCGGTCACCGACCGGATTCAGCACATCATGGAAATTCTCAACGCTTCAGAAAGCGTTACGTTTGAATCCCTGTTTACAGTTTTAAACAGCAAGCAGGAGGTCGTCGTGACGTTTCTTGCTATTCTGGAATTAATGCGCCTTAAATTATTGCGCGTTCAACAGACCCGCCACTTTGAAACCATCCGAATCTATAAATCCGCTGATCAGCAGACTCAAGATGCCATTCTGGACGAATACCACCGCTCGATTGATTCTGAGTCCTCCGAATCCTGAGTCCTGTTGTTATCTTAGGAAAGACTTATTTAGTGCTGAGGTTAAAGACACCGTCCCAATTTTTCAAAGGGGGCACTTGGATAAATTTTTCGCATCGCTCCAAGTAGACTTTTGAGGGGCCATCTTCTGGTCGGGACATCAATGCATTTTCAAAATACCTTTTGGCTTCAGCCCACTTACGATTCTGATAATTTATCAAACCCTGACTGTATAAAGGTAATGCCTTTTTAAGGGATTCCTCGATTTCTCCCTGTTTCCCTAAAAGTTCATATATTTTTATGGGGGTAGACCTGCCAACCACCCGCAGAATATCTAACTCCCGGACTTCTATGAATTCTTTTGCCTGCTGGTAAGTGGACTCGCTGATAATGGAATAAGTACCATATTGTTTGTTGGCTCCTTCCAAGCGAGCGCACAGATTAACCGAGTCTCCATTCATTCCATACATCATTCGAGTGGTTGACCCCATATTCCCGATTACCATTGACCCTGTGTTGATGCCGACGCGCATTAACAATTCTGGCTTGCCTTCCTTTTTAAATTTTACGCGTAGGTCCTTGAGTTTGTTTTGCATATCTATGCATACCCAGCAGGCACGGCGAGCGTGATCATCGAAATATACCGGAGCACCAAAAAAGGCTTTGATCGCGTCACCATCATAGCGATCCAGAGTGCCTTCATATTGCAAGAGGATATCCGTCATTTCGCTGAGGTAAGTGTTTAAAAGGTCAACCAGTTCTGTTGCTCTGAGCTTTTCTGAGAAGGTGGCGAACCCCTCCAGATCGGTGAAGAAAGCGGTGAGCTCTTTCTGCTCTCCTCCCAGTTTCAGTCTTGAGGGGTCGTTGATCAACTCTTTCACTACTCGGGGTGAAAGATATTGACCAAATACATTTTTGATGAACTTTTTTTGTTTTCCTTCTTCTATGAACCGGTTGATCATAACTGCTGATGCAATGGCGGTGTTCTCTATAAATGGATAAATATCTGTTAACCAGAACCCTTTGTTGAGAAAAATCCAATGGCTCAAATAGAACAGGAGCCCAGCGCTTGCAGCCCAGAATAAAAATGCCAATGAGGGTTGGATGTGGGAGTACACTACAGTGAAGGCAATCCCGATAAGTAATAAATAAAGCGAGTCGACGACAGGTTTCCAGTAAGGTTGGGTGAGAAAGCGATGGCTTAAAATATTATCGATGACCGTTGCGTGGATCTCCACTCCCGGTAATGCGGGATCAAAGGGGGTAGACCTTAAATCTTCAAGAGCGGTGGCAGTGGCACCTATCAGGACTATTTTTTTCCGTACGGCTTCTTTTGTTTTGCTGTTTATATTTTCATCAAGAAGATCGCTAATGGAGATGGCAGGGATTGTTCCGCGCGGCCCCAGATAATTGACCTCCATTTCACCCCTTGAGTTAGTCGGAATGACAATCGGATTCTCGTGATCCAGAATAACTTCTTCCATACCAGATTCATTGACCCTAAATAGTAGAGTGGCGCCAAGGTACTGCTCAATGACTCGTATGGAAAATGGGGGGAAATAATGATCCTTTCCATCTACAGGATCAATATGACGGACAACAAGAGGGAGTCGTTTAATGGTGCCATCAGTTTCCAGATGAAAGCTCAGGAAACCGGAGCGATTAGCTGTTTTCGATAATGAGGTGATATTGGACTCAACCGCAAACGCGGTGGGAAAAGGCAGGCTGGAAAGCTTCAGGGTCTCGTTAGCACGTAGAAACCCGTTGAACTGAGAGG
>CALAGQ010000094.1 GCA_937891765.1 uncultured Nitrospina sp. | reverse complement strand
ATTATTAGAGTGGCGTGAGGCATTGTTCAATTTCAACTAACAATGGGACTTTGCCGATTTTCGATCTACAGAACAATGCCACGTTTAAAGGTTCCATCGTCGCCGCCTCGGTCAGCCTTTCCAACAACGCCACACTGACCTTCGACGAAACAGCAGGACTGAACTCCGACAGTTACACCTTCTGCGGGGGCGGGGGAAATTCTTCAATTCCACAGGAGTTTTGATCTGGGACTCCATCCATAGAGCCCCCCACCACTGAAACTTCGCACTCCCGTGAAAAATAACTCCCATAAAATCAAAAAGTTGTGAGATAATTCCCCGGTTATCCTAGAATTAAACCAAAAAGACGATGAAGCTTAAAAGCCCCAAAGTGAGCGCAATAAAATCTGAAAAAAGCATTGGTCTGGATATCGGTTTTCACGATATCAAGGTTGTGGAACTGGTTCGCAATGACAAAGGTTTCCTAGTCACCAAATTCGCCATCCAGGAAATTCCCCCCGAAATACTTCAGCAGAAAGACCGCGCCACTTCACTGGGGAACATGATCAAAAAAATGTTCGCCGATGCCAACATCAAAGGTTTGGCGGTTTACCTTTCGATCACCGGCCACAACGTCATCATCCGCAACGCCTCACTCCCTAAAATGCCGCGGGAAGAACTGATAGAAGCCGCAAAATGGAACGCCAAGGAAGAAGTGTTGTTCGATATGGAAAAGGCCGTGGTCGATAATTACATCATGGGCGAAACGGAAAACGACGGCGCAACGTTACTCGACCTGTTGAGCGTCATTGTGCGGGGCGATGTGGTCGATTTTATAGTGTCCATCGCCAAATCTGCCGGACTACGGCCCAAAGGGGTCACGGTCGTCCCCCTTGCTCTTTTGGACTACGACCAGGCGGTCAGCCCCCAAAAACCCGAAACCGTTACGAGTTATGCAGATATGGGGGCAGAGCGCACCCGCATTTATTTTGTCTGCGATGGGCGCATCCTGTTTTCCCGGGAAATTCCTAACGGCGGCAAGAACCTGACAGCGTGTCTGGCTGGAGAATACGAACTGGAAAATGGGAAAACTGCCATCATTGATACAGTCCGTGCTGAAAAAATTAAAAAAACATTCGGCTACCCTGCCGAGGATAACGATGGAAAAACCGAAGAAGGAGTGCCCCTCAAACTGCTTCGGGAGCGAATGGAACCCATTCTTGTCAAACAGGCCACCGAGATGGACCGGTCCATCGAATATTTTAAAAACCAATACCGCAAAGACTCGGTCGACCGCCTGATCCTTTCCGGTGGAGGTGTAGGACTGCGTGGCCTGTATCAGTTTTTGAAAGAAAATCTGGATTTGGAAATCGACCGTTGTAATGTTTTCTTTCAGGCCGCGGCCCAGGATGACTCGATCTCCAAGGAAAACATGAAATTGTATGGACCCAGCCTGACGGTTGCCGCAGGACTGGCATTGGGGCAATGCGACAAAATCAATGTCTTGCCGGAAAAATACCGGCCTTCCCTCAAAAAAACCCTGATTAAACTGGCTCCACTGGCGGCACTGCTCGTCCTGTTCGCTGGTTTATATGGTTACAGTTCGAGCCTTCGCTCTGAAGTTTCCACCAAAACAGCTTTGCTGGATGACCAGAAACTCACCCTGGCAAAATTGCAGACTCAGGTTCCGGAACTGGGTAAACCCATTCAGCAGTTGAAGGAACTTAAAGAAACTAAAAAAGCATTGAACAAGGAAAAGAACCAGCTTCCTGGAAGCGCTCCCTTTTCAATTAATTTTGATCTGATTTTTTCTGAGCTCTCAAGCCTGGTTTCGGATAACACCTCGCTTTCACAAATCATTTACGCTGCAAAAGGCAGCAGTGAAGCAGAAAACCAAGATGAGGACTTGACCAGTAAGGGGGTGGCGGATACCTCCAACCGGGAGCGTATAAAAGTAAAAGGAGAAATTTTTGGCAACGGACTGAAAGTGCAAAGTTCCCTGAGAGTACTACTTCAGGACTTAAAAAACTCCCCGGTTTTCAGCGATATCAAACTTATCAAATCGGCTCCTTTGACAGAGGGGCAGTATAATAGTCCGGGAATCAAGTTTGAACTTTATGTTTTTCCCGCACCCAATAACTCTGCATAGAAATCAGCGACCCAATTTAGACTTATGGCAACAAAACCAGAAAAATCCGACCTTAAAAATCTAAGCATCCGGGAACTTGTGATCATAGTCGGGACCCTGCTCTCTGCCGTAGGCTATGGCTTTTATCAGTTTGAGTATACCGTGCAAACAAAAAAAATTAAAAAACTCAATGAACAGTCGACAGAAACCCAAGCCTCCATTGGGGCCCTACAGCAAGTATTAATCTCTCCTGCGCGTACTCAGAAAACAAAAGCAGAAATAGAAAAGACTCAAGAAGAAATCGTCGAATTGCAGACCGCCATCGAAAAAACCAAGGCCCGCCTGACCGGGCAGGACCTTGAAATTCTCAACGAACTTCAGAACCAAGCCGACTTTTATGGGGTGTTTTTAAAGTCCATCAAAACCAGTGAAAATAATCTTTCCCGGGCCGGTCTCCGCCTGAAAGAAGTTTCTCTGGTCATGGAAGTTGAAAGTGATTACAACGCACTGAAAAAATTTTTGGTTTCATTAAAAAATCTTCCCGCCGTCATTACCATTCAAAGCCTTGAGACTACCCGGAATGAAAAAATCCTTCCCAAACTGGAATCTCGCCTGCATATTAAAGTTATAGTATTATGATTGGATCCCCCAGGTTGTGATGGGGGAATTAAACCGTTTTCGGAGAGCCGCGACCTTGAATCTCCCGGGCCCCTATAATTTCCTGCCATTTGTTCTGCTTGCTTTCATGGCATCGGAAAGCGCTTCCGCTACAAACGATGGTCGGCCACGGGTGAATCCCTTTGAACTGCCGCCGGGCGTGTATACCAAAGAAAATGCCCCAATAGTACAAACACAGAACCTGAAGCTGCAGGCAATATTCAATATTGAAGGGAAGCACATCGCCACGATCAGTGGGGGGAATTTCAGAAAAGGTGACTTCGCATTTGGGAAAAAGGTGATCGACATTTCCAATAATCAGGTCATCCTGGATGCAGGCGGAAAACAGGAGATTCTGACCCTCGAACAAACCAGATTCCGAATCCAAAAGGGAAACAAAAAGTAAGGCTTCAAGCAGCAACGCTAATGTGCCCAAACTCCCGTTTGTTGAAAAAACTAACCCCCTCCTCAGTTATGACCCGCCCACAGCTTCTCAGGACTTGAAAAAAGCCGGCAGTTCTTATGATAGCCGTCCAAAATCTCTGATCCAACAATAACCAGAAACCTACAGATTTTATTAGACTTATGGCGTTTTTCGTTGTACATTAATTAGTCGTCCCTGAAAAACCCAGTTTTCAGAGAAAAATGGTAAAAAAGATC
>CALAGQ010000093.1 GCA_937891765.1 uncultured Nitrospina sp. | reverse complement strand
GTGGCCATCCGACCTAGCTGCCAGTTATAAACTTCAGGCATTATCGTACCTCCTTAGTAACATTGGTTAGACATTGAAAAAACCAAACGGCGGCCCTCCCTTATGGAAGGGCCACCTTTTGCTTAGATTTTCACACGGATATACTGACCCGCCAGATACATCTCGGCAAAACGGTCTTTCAACGGTGATTCCGGGGTATAACCAGTACGAACTGGCTCCCAGAGTCCTTTACCATGTAATCCACCATCTTCAGCTTTAGAGAACTTAACCAGCGTTTCTTTTGGTGTTGCATTAACCGCATGGTTATCGGCCTCATAGCCGTGTTTGAACTTCATCTTGGATTTTGCTTTATGGAACAGACTATCAGTCTGATGCATAGGCATCAACCAAGATCGCGTGATGGACTGTTGAGATCCATACCGGAAGTTACTCTGGTAAGGAGTCGTCATAGACATCGCGCGTCCGTCAGGCCGTTCTTCATGCGCCTTAACGGTTCGTTCAGTAGAAGCCCAACATGAATGCTTCATCATGGTGGTGTGGTACGGATACGCAGGGTTGTACTTAGCCCGAAGCATCAGCCGTGCCACTTTATATCGAGGATCTGAAGGTTTCCATCCCATGTAAGGACGATCCGCTGGATTCGCATCACAGTAGACATAGTCACCTTCGTTGATTCCAAGATCTTTACACAAGAACGGATTCATGTGTACCTGCCACTCACCAACACCAGGAGAACGCTTATCCATCCGATAAGGATCACCAAAGTTGTTGTTCCAGATCATGTTCCAGTCAGTGGTTGCCCAAGAACTATGCGCTGTATGGCGAGATTTAGGTGTAACACAATAGAACCTGTATCCTTTTTCCCACAAGAAGTTCTTGGTCGTACGTACTGCTGCCCAAGGTTTCTTGATGTTCCGAACATGACGAAGATCCGGATCTTGCTCGTCTTCCGGAATCCCGTAATCATCCGGTCGGATGTAAGGATTGGTTGAAACGATTACGTTCGGCAGGTAAGGCGTTGCTTCTGGGCCTTCTCTGTGAACGATGAAGTTTTCACCATATTCAATCGCTTCAGGCTCATCGTTGTAGAACTGGATGCGGCCATTAGGCGTATAGAAAGGTTTAGACTCCGTATACATCTCCCAGAAGGGAGACCGAGGATAGGTTCTGAACAGCAACAGACAACATCCCGGCTCACCATACTTGCCGTTGATGATATCGTCGATGTTATAACCCATACCCGTTGTAGACGTCGTGAACAACCGACGAATCATAGCTTTGGTGCGGTTTGGTGCTTTGCCTTCATAAACCTTCATGATGTCAGCAAAACGCTTATCACCAGTTACTTCACCCAACCGACGTGAGAATTCACGATGAATCAAGTTATCATCGATGGTATCGAAGATAGGTTTGATTCCCGTGCCGCCCCAAATCTGATGGAAGGGATTAGAACACGCACAAGTGATTTCATAACTTTCGAACTCAGCCCAGCTGTTCGGTGCCAGTACGATGTCGCTGTACTCACAAGAACCGGTGAACTCAATGTCCTGAGCTACGATCATGTCTACGTTGTTGTTCGTGTTGAACACCAGCTCGTAGAACCACTTAGCATTGTTGATGACGTTAACGTTAACAAACCAACACAGCTTCGTAGGCGTAGGCATATGCGTACGTCCTGTAAATACTTTCCGGCCATAGCGCGGGGTATTTACGATCAGCGCTTTATCACGATGCGCCCAGTAGCTGACTTCCTCACCCTTCAGGTAACCCTTAACATTCTTCCAGTCAACGTTCTTGGAGATGTCGAGAATCGGATTGAAAGGATCTTCCGCAACCATGGCCGCGAAGCCAGGTCCAGACCAATGTGAACCCTGGTAGTTGCCAGCCTTGTAGTTACCAGCCCATGTGTGAGAGCCAGATCCCTTAGGACCAACATTACCAGTCAGCATCAGAGGAACATAAGATGCGCGGTTATGCATTGTTGCGTGGAAGTAATGACAAATACCCTCACCATAATGGATCTGGACAGGTTTGATGGTACCAATGTCGCGAGCCAAGCGGACGATTAAGTCCTTCGGAGCGTGACAGATTTGGTTAACCGTATCAACGTCGTAATCCTTCAGATGAACTTTATACATCTCATAAAGAGGCATTGCCGTGATGGTTTTGCCGTTTACGAGTTTAATGTCAAAAACACCGTCCAATGCAGGATCGATATTTTTCTTTCTCATCTTAGCGCCGATGTCTTCGCGCGTGATAGCGACCGGCTTATCCGTTGTGGTATCCCACACGGTGAAGTCAGGCATCATGTCACGGTTAAAGTTCTTCATCCACTTAGTGGTGAAGCCGTCTTTCGGCAGGGCTTGAGCCTTGTAACCCGGAATGAACTCATCCGGATGCAAACGAGTCAACGTATCGGTACGAACCAACAGAGGCATATCTGTGTAGTCCTTAACGTAGTCAACATCTACAAGACCTTCGTCCATGATAATTTTGGCACAACCCAAGAAAAGGGAAATGTCAGAAAGACCTGCACGAACCGGTACCCAGTAATCCGCTTTAGTTGCAGGCGGGTTGTACTCAGGAGAGACAGCAACGAGCGTACCACCACGTTCCATGATCTCTGTATACCAATGCGCTTCAGGCATTTTGTTCTCAATCAGGTTTTTACCCCACTGAATGGTCATCTTCGCATAACGATGGTCAGCGAAGTCGATATCAGAGGCCTGCATTCCATGTGTCCAGGAATGTCCAGGAGCCTGATCACCATGCCATGTGTAGTTGGACCATGCGCGTCCGCCCAGTACTTTACCAGGACCACGACCACGGATGATTGAATCCAACAGACCCATGTTGTTAGCCAACCGGTAGATGCCGTACTTTCCGACAACGCCGAGAAGACCCATACCACCGCGATACTTAAAAGTACGCGGACCGGATCCACCCATTGCTTCGATCATCTCAGGCTGGTAACCTTCATTCTTCAGACGCTGTGCGCCACGAGCACCACTGTAGGCTTTACCAACAGCAATGTGACCTTTTGCAAGGTAGGTGAAGGTCTGATCCCAGGTCATACGAACGAATTCGTCTGTGCCCCGGCTTGTCATCTTATACTTTTCGCGGTTTTCCTTGTCCAGGTAAGGAAAGCCATCGTCCGCCCATTGCTTCCAGCCAACACGAATCATCGGATACTTATTCCGATACGGGCCGTATGCACGACGGGGATACGTCATACCACGAAGACACATGCGAGGATTCCACGCAGCATCAGCTTGGTTACCATACAGATCGCGAACTTTGTGATGATCGTAGTTCTGCTCGATACGCATCAAGATGCCATTACGTACGAATCCACGTACGCGACACTGATGGGTGTCGTTCGGAGAACAACAATACGTAAAAGAACGCTCATACTTGTACTGATCACGGTAGACTTCTTCCCACCGTCTGTCAGGATAAGCTTCCAGCGGATTCCCTACTTTTACTACGGGCTTCAGCTGAGCTCCAACCCTCTTGCTCGTCAATGCCATAGCTGTCGCTACACCAGCACTCACCTGCAAGAACTTACGTCTGTTTAACCTCATATACAAACCTCCTTGTGAATCTTGGTAATTGCGGGCCCGGTTATCCGAACCCAATTACAACTGTTTCACTACTACTTCTTTGGAGCCTCCAAGCCTCGCGGCCCTTCACCTCCGACTAACCTACTACTCGTACCACTTTGTAAAACTTTAAAACTTACTTCTTCCAACTCTGAAAAAATACTAAAAATTCTAAAAAGCTAACGCGCTAAAACCCGCGTCAAATGGGACCAAATCAGACCTCGAGATTAAAAAAACTAAACGTTCCCTTATGAAAAATTCTCCGCAAACATCGTGGATATTAAGGGGCGAATCGTGTTTTTAATTCTCATATTTTGGCCTGTATTTCGAATCAAATCTTCTGCCCTTTTTCTAGATGAGGCTATTTATATTGAATTTCAAGCATAATGTCAAGAAAATATGGGGAATAAAAATAAAGAAACTTGTACGACTAAAATCAGTAGCAGGTTCCCCGTGAATATGGCCCCTCAAAACAGGAATTTCACCTATTTTTTTAAAAATCTTCAAAAATCTCGAGATCATGAAACCCATTATATTTAAAGGGATTATGTGGATTTACATCTAGCGTGTAAATTACAGCGGATTTCCCTATAATCAGGGGCTAGACGTCGGATTTTCAAAAGCTTGCAGGATTTAAGCAGCAATATGAAAAAAACAGGCTTTTTTGTCCCTATTTTACCCGCAAAAAAAGCTGAAAAAAAGTGCTCCCGACGTTGACAAAATGGACATAAATCCCGATTCCCAGCCCCTGCCAGAGCGAAGGTGGTTTCACCCACCGGGCATGAAGTTTTTTATTTCCCTTCTCTGTATTATAGAGAGACCTCTGCATAAGTCGAAAAAGCGTAAAGGCGCGATTCTTCACTGCGTTCAGAATGACAAGAAACGCCAGTTTGTCATCCTCGAGGAGCCGAAGGCGACGAAGGATCTCGGGTTACGCAAAGCTCTCTCAATAAGAGAGTTGCTTTTTTTACTCCCTCTTTTTAAAGCATCCGCCTGTTGTCGATCATCCTTTAAAAATTTGCCTATTCTTATTTTGGCGATATAATCCTGCTTTTTCCTCAAGGCTCTCTTAATGAAAAAGAATCGCATCGCACTTTATCCGGGAACGTTTGATCCGGTAACTTTTGGCCACATCGATATCATGCGCCGGGCCATGAAACTTTTTGACAAACTCATCGTTGCGATTGCACTCAATCCGAACAAGCATCCCTTGTTTTCTCTCGAAGACCGGGTCAAGTTTATTAAGAGTGCCACAAAAAATTTCAGCAAGATCGAGGTCATTCCTTTTGATAATCTGCTGATCTCGCTGGCACATTCTAAAAAGGCTTCTGTGGTGATAAAGGGACTGCGAGCCATCACTGATTTTGAGTTTGAACTGCAGATGGGACTGATGAACCGGACACTCGACGAGTCTGTCGAAACTTTATTTATGATTCCCAGCCAGGAATATTCTTTCCTAAGCTCCAATCTGGTTAAGGAGATCGCTCGACACGGCGGCGATGTCTCAAAACTTGTGCCCCGTGATGTGATCAAGGAGTTGAAAAAAATAATCTGATGAAATTTTCTGAACGTATTCAAAATGTCAGCCCTTCGATGACGTTAGCCATCGATGCCAAAGCTAAGGAAATGAAAGCCCGAGGCGAAGATGTTATTGGCTTCGGCGCCGGCGAACCCGATTTCAATACCCCCGAGCGCATCAAGCAGGCCGGCATCCGGGCGATAGAAAATAACGAAACCCGTTACACCCCTGTGGGTGGTAGCGATCTTCTCAAAGAAGCCATCATCACAAAACTGCAACGCGACAACGGACTGGTCTTTGAAAAAAACCAGATCCTCGCGTCCTGTGGCGCTAAACATTCTTTTTATAATCTGGCCCAAGTGCTTTGGCAGGCGGGAGATGAAGTCATCATCCCGGCGCCTTACTGGGTTTCTTTTCCGGACATGGTGACCCTTGCCGGAGCCCGGCCCGTTATCGTCGACACCGGGAAGGATTTCAAAATCACTGCCGATCAAATTGAAAGTGTCATCACGCCAAATACGCGGGCGATTGTGCTCAACTCGCCTTCCAATCCAACTGGTTTCGCCTACAACAAAGACGAACTGGAAAAACTGGCCGAGTGCGCCTTGAAACACAACCTGCTGATTATTTCAGATGAAATTTATGAGCAAATCGTGTTTGACGGATTCAAACACATAAGCATTGCCTCTTTAAGCAAGGAAGTACAAAAACAATGTGTGGTCATTAACGGCGTTTCCAAAAGCTACGCCATGACAGGCTGGAGGATCGGCTATATCGCGGTAGGAGATCCCGAGATTGTCAAACAGGTCGCCAAACTGCAAGGACAAAGCACGTCCAATCCCTGCTCGGTGTCGCAGGCAGCCAGTATCGAAGCTCTGACCGGCCCGCTGGACGAAATTCATGCCATGGTGCGGGAATTTGAAAAGCGTCGCAACATCCTCGTCGATCTGCTGAACCAGATTGACGGAGTCACCTGCAACAAACCGCAGGGGTCGTTCTACAGTTTCCCGGATTTTTCCGGCATCTATGGCAAAAAAGATATGAATGGGAAAGTGCTGGAGGGGTCGTTGGATTTTTGCGATTACCTGCTGTCGGCCGAGAAGGTCGCCATCGTTCCCGGAATCGCTTTCGGTGCCGATGCCTACGCGCGCTTATCGTTTGCGACTTCGCTGGATAAAATTGAGGCGGGAGTCCAAAGAATAAAAAGCGCTATTTCCAAACTCAGCTAGGCGCCAGCGTAACGCTGGACCCAGCGGCGAGATTCTTCGCTGCGCTCAGAATGACAAGAGACGCCGACCTGTCATCCTCGAGGAGCCAACGGCGACGAAGGATCTCTAATAAAAAGCGGGATTCTTAGCTAAGCTCAAAATGACTAGCATGACAGCTCTTGCTATTTCCCTCCCCACGGGAGTGGGGGTCAGCAGGTCGGACCGCCGGATCCTTCACACTCAACAGCATCCTCTTTCAAGCTGTCTTTATGGCCCTTAATCCGGTCTTCGATCTTGGTCCGGCAACGTTTGGCTTTGCAGTTGCCCGTTCCCACACCAAGTTCTCTTCTCAAGCCCTCAAAAGTCAAAGTTCCATTCCGAATAGCGGTCATAATTGTTCCCGCCTTGATGCTTCGGCACAGACAAACCTTTTTCAGGTTATCTAAAAGTAGTTTTTTTGTTTCCAAAATATATAAGGTTCCGGCTATGATTCTTATGCCGGATTGTATTTTTGTAAAAATAGTTTTTTAAGAGCCGCAAAAATTGCATGCCCTTAAAGTTTTGATTTAACAAATCCTTCACCCTTTAATATAAACCAGCCTTGGTGAAAAACCTAATTCTTAAGGAACCACGCCCACTTCTACTCTCCGCTTTGAGCGGAATTGTTCTGGTGCTGATCTTCCCGCGTTTCGATGTTGAAGTGCTGGCCTGGTTCGCCTTTATCCCTCTTTTTTCGGCGATTGAGGGCCAAACTCCGCAACGCGCTGCCTTATTCGGATTCATCACCGGCATGGTTTTTTATGCCTGGGGCCTGAGCTGGGTCAACAACACCCTCATTAATTACGGCGGCCTCCCTCAGATTGTGAGTTTCATGGTACTCGGACTTTTAGCCGCCTACCTGTCTTTCTATACGGCACTCTTCTGTTACTTGATAAGGCGGGTCTGCAAAGAAAATAGCGGACTGCTCTTTCTGTTCGCGCCGGTTCTGTGGACAGCATTGGAATACATCCGCTCGACACATGCCGAATACGGTTTCTCCTGGTTAGGGCTCGGCTACTCGCAATTCAAATCCCTGCCGGTCATACAGATGGCCGAGATAACCGGCGTATACGGCGTCTCATGGCTCATCATGCTGGTCAATGTCGGGCTCTTTCTGGCGTGGAGATCGTGGAAAGAGCGTCCCAATATGGGAGTGCGGTTTTTATCGGTCACCATGCTGGTTCTGGCTTTCTGGCTGGGCTATGGCAGCCTGGCCTTAAACCGCGTGACCCAAGGCCCAAGCTTAACGGTGGGATTGATTCAAGGCAATGTCGAGCAGGCCCTGAAATGGAATCCGGTTTACCAGAAAGTGGTCATGGCTAAATATCGTGACCTGACTCTCAAAGCCGTCGAATCAAAACCACAACTGATTGTCTGGCCGGAAACCGCCACACCTTTTTTCTACAGCCAGCATCCCGCCGGCACCGAGTTTGTTAACGATTTGGCACGACAAACCGCAACCGCCATTCTATTCGGCAGCCCCTACAAAGTAAGCAAAGACGGGAACACCACCCACTACAACAGCGCCTATCTGGTGACTGAAGCCGGTGTCGCACAAAACAGGTATGACAAAATGCATCTCGTGCCTTTTGGCGAGTTTGTCCCTTTCCGAAAAGTTTTGTTCTTCGTGGAAAAAATGGTGGAGATGATCGGCAACTTCGGCCGCGGTGAAAAAGCAACCGTGTTCGATGTGGCGGGACACAAAGCCGGGGTCTCAATTTGTTATGAAATGATTTTTCCCGACCTGATTCGGCAAGCGGTTAAAAACGGCGCCGACTTTTTAGTCAATATCACCAATGACGCCTGGTTCGGCAATAGCGCGGCGAGCTACCAGCATATGAGTATGGGCGCATTGAGAGCGGTGGAAAATCGCGTGCCCATAGTACGCGCGGCGAACACCGGAGTCTCTGGAACCATCACGGCCAACGGCGCACTTAAAGACGAAACAGAACTTTTTGTCGAAGCGGCACAAATCACAAAAATCACTCCACGCCAAAGCGGGCTCACCTTCTACAGCGCATACGGTGACGTGTTCAGCTGGCTGTGCCTGCTGGCAACAGGACTGCTAGCTTTTACAGCGCGAAAAAACATTAAAGGTATATAAAAGTGAACTATAAAGTTGCAATGGTTACCGGCGCGTCATCAGGAATCGGAAAAGCGATTGCCGAATCGCTGGCTGAACATAGCCTTCGATTAATTTTAGTGGCGCGTCGACAGGACAAGCTGGAAGAGTTGCAATGCAACCTACAACCAAAAACTCAAAGCCATGTCATTGCCTGCGACATCACGGATAAAAATAAAATAAAAGAAGCGCTGAAAAATCTGCCGGCTGAATTTGCCAACATTGATGTTCTTATAAATTCTGCGGGGTTGGCCCTGGGACTTGAACCCGCCCAGAAAACCGATTGGCAGGATTGGGAAGACATGCTGAATGTAAATTGTCTGGCTTTGACCCACCTCACCCGCCTCCTGCTTCCGGGTATGGTGGAAAGAAACCTTGGACATATCGTGAATTTAGGCTCCATCGCCGGCACCTATCCCTATCCCGGCGGCAATGTATATGGCGCGACCAAAGCCTTTGTCGAACAGTTTTCTCTCAACTTGAAAGCCGATTTGCTGGACACGGCAGTACGCGTCACCAACATCGAGCCCGGTATGGTGGGGGACAGCGAATTTTCTCTGGTCCGCTTCAAAGGCGATGAGGAAAAAGCCAACAAAGTTTATGAAGGATTAAAACCACTGACCCCGGCAGATGTTGCCGAAAGCGCGTTATGGGTTTTAAAACAACCCGCCCATGTCAACATCAACAGAATAGAAATGATGCCGGTCAGTCAGGCCCCCTCCTCTTTAGCTACTAGCAGAAAAAAGTAACGAAGGATCTCGTTTTCATAACCCGAGATTCTTCACTGCGTTCAGAATGACATCTTAAAACCGCTCAACTGCCATCGGCCGCTAAGGGGTGAGGTGGTTGAGTAGCAGTTCCACTTTACGGTCACCGGGTTGGGCGCTGACGAATCCCTCGATATCACCGGGACCGGCGCGGGCATCACCATCGACATCGATTCTCGCCGCCAGCACCATCGCGCCTTCGAAAGCTGTTCCCGGCATCATGACGTCTTGCGGTCCTAACGTGAATTCATAGGGAAGCTTAAGGTCGGCAACGCGCTTGACCGCCAGTGGCGGGCCGCGCTTGACGCCTTCGGAGCGGGCAAAAATAAACAGGGTGCCATTGGCCGGGATCTTGTTCTTGAGCGCTTCGCTCACGTTGACCGTTCCTTCGATGTTGGAGGCCGTGGCCTCAATGAGATTTTCGAGCACCAGTTGCACGCCTTGTTGTCCGGCGGTGATTTGCACTTTTCCTTCCACATCGCCCGGACTCGATTTTCTATTGCCGTCCTGGTCGAGGCGTGCTGTCAGGTTCATCGTCCCTTCAAACTTTGTTCCTTCGATCATGGTATGCAGTTGTCCGATCTCAAACTCGAAGGGAAACTCGAACACACTGTGGCGTTTTACCGCCAGAGGTGGCCCGGCATCGACACCTTCGGGCCGGGCAAAAATGAACAATCCGGCAGTCGGACTCAAATTCACTTTCAGCGCGGGATCGAGCGCGATGGTGCCGGAAACATCATTATTATGGATGGTGGGGTCGGCTTGTTTGGCCAGTTCCTTTTTCAGGCTTTCGGGCAGGGGGTGCTCTTTCAACTCCCCATCACACCCTGATAGCCCAAAAAATCCCAAGAAATAGCAAAATAACGCTAATCGTTTCAAAATGATCCTCCGATAAGATGAGCATACAGGCCGAAGAAATAAATCTTGGGCGGGTGCTTGACATCCTAAATAGTAGATTTCATTAATACTACTAAGACCCAGTTTATAAATTTCCTTCGGCCCAAAGGGCTGATACCGACCCAAAGCGTTGATTGATCAACCGGGCGGAGGCGCTGCAAGTTACATTTAAACCTCCAAACCGGGCCAAAGATCAACCTGAGTCGCCTTAAGTTTGGAGTGTATCATGTTTCATGAAGTCAAAATATTTGATAAAATGGGCAAAGTCAAAAAAGTCCTTTCCAGCAAGAAGCTCAGCGCGGAGTACTGGAACTCGTTTTTTAACAATCCGCTGGCTGAGTCGATAAAAGCGAAGAAGGGACGCGGACAAAAACCGCAGAAAAGCGCGGATAGCGATGATGAAAATCTGTCCGATTGATTTGAGCCACTATAATTTTTTTGGGATAGTTTCGATTACTGGCTAACTCCTAATCCTCCACCAAGGTTGAGTTGGAACAATTGAAATTACCCCTTACGTGGGAGGCGACTCCAGGAGGAATTGCCTCCCACGTGCCCTAATTCTTCATTCCCCCCTTAAAACCTCATTAGTAGCACCCATTAATGCGCTATTTTGCGTACATCGCCTAAAAACCCGCCAAAATCTGATATCATTCCAAATACGATAACTCCCTAAATCTATTTTTTTGCCAAAACCTTATGCCGGAATCCAAAAAGAAAATATTAATCATTGATGATGAAAAATCCATCACCCTTCTTTTAGCCGGAATACTAAAAAGCAATTATCAGGTTGAGGTTGCTCAAAACAGCCACGACGCTATTCTGAAAATTCACCAGTTCCAACCCGACCTGATCACTTCAGACGTCAATATGCCTGGATTAGATGGAAATGCTTTATTACCTATCATCCGTGCATGGAAACCTCATATTCCTGTTTTAGTAATTTCAGGAAGTATCGACCCCGACATTGAAGAGAAATGTCTCAAGAAAGGAGCCTCCGGTTTCATTGCCAAACCTTTTGAAAGAGTCCCGTTATTGGAACAAGTTCAAAAGACTCTTGCTGGCGAGGTTCCACCCCCTGAAATTTTAGAGAACATTATGAGCGAGGTTGAGCTGGCATTGATGGTTCTCGAAAGAGAAGGATTGACCACCCGGGATCAAACAAAAGAAGAACTGAAGAAAGTCAAAACCATGCTGAAGAAATAATCAACGCTCCGCCATCCCCTCACTACACTTTCCCCATATTTTTAATCGCACCTAAAATTCCCGGAACCTGACGAGCCTTGACTTGTTTTATTTCCGCAACATGGAAATGGTGGTTCAAAAAATGGTCCAGCGCCTGCACCGATTTATTGCGGACGCCGGGTCCGTGCTGCCACAAATACATGATCAAACCCAGTTGCTTCATCGTCGCAGGGCCACGCTCTGGAGAAGCAGGACTTTTCGATCCTTTCGATCCGCCTGAACTCTTGGTTTTAACGTCATCTGCCTTTGTTTGATTTGCCGGGTAGCCACTTTCCCAACCTAGACTTTTAAAATGTTCAAGCAGCTCATCAATCTGTCCGTGGGTGAGATCTTTGGCGGAGGTTTCTCCAAACAGCACATTTAAAAATCCACGATACAACTGATCGGTCAGTTTTAAATCGCGTTTGGCAATATGAACTTTCGCAAGCTCCACTCTCCTGCTCGCCGCAGGGGCAACTTGCAATGGCTTTTTCTGGCGAGCAGATGATATTGGCAGCTTGATGAGCTCTTGCTCAGTGGCCTCTTCTGCTGTGGATTTTCTAGCCATGCGGGACCTCCCCTTTTACTCAGTTAAAATATAAGTCGAAAAGAGAAAATCGCAACTGGGGATTTGTAAGCTATGAATTTGGAAGGGGAAAACCTTGCTCAGACCTGGCGGAAATCTTTGCCCTGCAGGTGGACTTTCTTGCACATCTCCATCAATCGGGAAAAAATGCGCGGGCCGATTTTTTCCTCCAGAGTATAACGGGCATTGGCGAGTCCGGATTTTTTATTATCGTCCTGATCGATTTCATTATCCAGCTTGTCACTGAAGTTGGTGGTGACCAACGTCACTTTGTCGTCATCGTTGTAGCGGGTGGAGATGAAATGATCGAGGATGGTCAGCTCCCAATCCGTGTTCCGGCCCTTGGCCAACTCATCGACCACCAATACTTTCACGCCGACATAGGGATTGATGAATTCGCCTTCCGAGATATCTTCTCCATAACCATGACGAATGTCGCGCAACAATTCAAAAAAGTCGACGAACTTGCATTCGACACCGTGTTTTAAAATCAGTTCCTTGATGATGGATACGGCGAGATGGGTTTTGCCCAGTCCGGGTTTGCCCATGAAAATCAGGCCCTGGCTGTACTGACCCTTCATCTGAATAAACTCTTTGATGAACGTGCGCGACCGCGTTAACGCGTCTTTCTGCGTGCGGTGCCGGGTGACTTCATAATTGTCCAGACCCTCATGCACAAACTTGCCGGGGATTCCGGCTTGATTGAACAGTTTCAGTTTTTTGGAAAAGTCGGCACAGGGGCATTCGCGGATTCTGGAAATACCGCCTGCGTCCTCTTCTAAAATTCTTCCCGTACCCTGACAACTTTCGCAGGCGAAACATTTGCAGGCTTCGGCGTGGACTTTGCCCTTCTTATTCGACACCACATACTGGTGGTCGCGGCAGGTGCTGCAGTTTATCGAGTTCGCCGTTTTGCTTTTCATAAATGAGACCGTTCCATTTCTTCTTCGACGAAAACTTTGAGATAGGTCAATCCCACTCGGGAAGATTGCCGACTGTTCTGCCTGTCAAATTCTGCGACTCCGTTCTCGATGCCGCGACAAACAACATTGACCGGAATGCCCCGGCCCTCCCATTGCTGAATAAGGTCGTAGTCGGTGGCAGAAAGTGCCAACCCGGAATCTTTCAAGGTGAGAAAAAACTGTTCAACAGTGACAATATAATTTTGGTTTTCCCCGGTCATGAAAGCACAAATAAAAATAAGGAATGAAAAATTAAAAAACCTGGATTGTTTCGTCGCCGCTAGCTCCTCGCAATGACAGACTGTCAATTGCCTCCCACGCTAGTGGGGTAGTTAGGTTTTGATGTCCAGAATAGTGCCCAGCATTTCGTCGTTGGCTTTAATGACATTGACATTGGCTTTGAATGCCGCCTTGGCAACGATCTGGTCGACGATCTCCTCGGTGATGTCGACGTTGGAACCTTCGAGGAAACCGGAACGCACTGTGCCGAGTCCGCCAGCTCCCGGGTTGCCAACCACCGGCGCACCGGATGCTGCTGATTCATTGAACAGGTTACCACCTGTCGCACTTAACCCTGATGGATTCTGAAAGCGGACGAGTTGAAGCTGGCCGGAGACTTGCTGCTGTCCACCCACCTGCGCAGAAATTTGTCCGCTGGTGTCGACACTGATCCCGGTATTATTTCCCGGAACATTGACCGCCGGTAGCAAAGCATTGCCACTGGCATCGACAATATTTCCGGCGCCGTCTTGTTTGAAACTTCCCGATCGAGTGAAACTGGTACCGCCATTAGGATTCGTCACCTGGAAAAAACCGTCGCCGTCGATGGCGAGGTCGAGGGGGTTGCCAGTCGGAATCAACGACCCCTGAGTATTGGATTTGGAAATATCGTTAACGCGAGTGCCGCCCGATTTTACATCGACGCTATTGACATCGCTTTTCTTGAATCCGGCGGTGTTGACGTTGGCAACATTGTTGGCGCTGTTTTGCAGCCTTTTGGCTGCGTTGCTCAAACCTGATAATGCGCTGAACATTGGACCTAACATGGCTTAAATCCTCCTTCTTAAAATCCTTATCTTAGGAGTATAGGACTTCTTCTGGATCTTTCAAGGCCGTCGGCTTTGCCAATGGCAATTTTTTCAACGGTAATAGTGAAAGGCTCATAGCCGTTTCATCGCAATTTTCTTCATGCAGGCAAGCCTTGCAGTCGTTCCACACCTTTTGCGGCAGTTGCATTTTGTCGACAACTTCAAACCCGAACCGGGTGAACAGCGGCACTGCATAAGTGAGAACAAAAGCGGTGTCGCAATCGTCGCGCAATAAAGCGCGCTCCACACTGCCCTGAATCATTTGGGTGGCGATGCCCTGCCGCTGATAGCGCGGATCGACACCGAGTGAGCGGATCTCGACCAATCGGTCCCAACCAAATTTCAGGCTACATATGCCGACGATTTCATCGTTCATTTCGTACACCAGAAAATCGGCAACGCTTTGCTCAATTTCCTGCAACGTGCGAAACAACATTTTACCGTCTTCAGAATAGAAACAGATCAGATTCTGGATAGCGTGCGCGTCTTCTAATGTAGCTTCTCGTACCATTATTATATAAACCTTAATTTTATAACAGGCTCGCCACTGGCCGTGAGGGCAGTGAAAAATCATTTACCGTTGAAATATCGCTCGATAACTAAAAAAACTTTTTTTTATTTTTTTCTCTAAAACGGTGATTTTGTAGTATCGGGGAGAATGGCAAATTAGTCAACGGCAATTAACAGGAGAAATTCTTCTAACTACTCAATTTTGCTGATAAAACGGAGTTTAATCTATCCTGTTATCCTGAGGCTCTCGAAGGGGGAATAAAAAAGGCGAGGCCTGAATGGCCCCGCCCTTTAAAAAATTATTCTAGTTGGCCCCACGCCTAGTAGTGGTCGCCGGGCGTTACGCTGGGTTGACCACCAGTTGGTTTTTGAGTTGGTCTATGAGGAGGATGTTATTGATTGATATAGAAACTTTGTCGGCCATGCGTTCGAGAAACTCGGTGCCGAGTCCGTCGTGAAAGTGAAAGGGATTAGGACTGCCAAAGGCAATCGCCCCGACCAGAACATCCTGCGCCATGATGGGGATCAGCGCTTCTGATTTTATACTGTCATGATTGGGACCAAACATTTCGGATTCTTTGATCTCACTGCGGAGGATGGGTTTGAGTCCGCTGGCAAACCAGCCTGTGGCCGTTTCCTTGCAAATAAATTTCACCGTGTCATCAAGGGTGCCGTTATAACGTTGCCGCAACCGGTCTTCCATACATGGGTCGGAACCTTTCACCAGACACACCTTGACGCTGGGAATGCCAAACCGGTTGGGGATTTCTTTTTGCAATTGCTGAACCATTTGGTCGAGGTTAGTGCTGGTCAACACCAGTCTTTCGATTTCGTACAAGTGATCCTGAATTTTTTCGTTAGCACGGGAAATTTCGAACAACCATTCCAGCTTACTTTTAAGGTGTTCTTTATCATCATGAACCCGCTTGATGATCCGGTCTGCCAGACTCAAGGTGCTCATTGGCTCGATAGGAAGGTCCTCGTCTTTAATATCTTTTATTTTTTTCAACAGCTCCGGGTACTCGTTGAAAAACTCGAGATGCTCGTTAAGATAAATAGCGATCTGGTCTTTGTTCATGGAATTTTCCTATCGAATAAGAATGAAAGAGGACTAAATATACCACAATCCCCACCGAACAGAAACAACTAATCTCCATAAAATCAATACTTTATAGGATTATCAGAACCCGCCGCTCGGCGTGGGGCCAATGAGCAATGGCGTTAAAGAGCAATTAAAGCGTTAGCTCGGCTGAAGAAGCTTTTATTCATTCCCCCGCCCCGGATGGGGCGTGGAAGTAGCGGTAGAGAGCGGGCAGGACTACCAGCGTCAACACGGTGGAGGAAATAATGCCGCCGATGACCACTGTTGCCAGTGGGCGTTGCACTTCGGCACCGGTTCCTGTTGCCAGAGCCATGGGGACGAATCCTAATGAAGCGACCAGTGCCGTCATCAAAACCGGACGCAAGCGCGTGAGCGATCCCTGCCTGATCGCGTCATCTAAAGGGAGTCCTTGATGGCGGAGATTTTCGATGAACGAAATCATCACCATCCCGTTCAGCACCGCGACTCCCGACAGGGCGATAAAACCCACCGCCGCCGAAATCGATAAGGGAATGCCCCTCAACCACAGGGCAAGGAATCCACCGGTGAGCGCCAGAGGCACTCCGGTAAAAACCAGTAGAGCGTTGGCGTTGGAACCAAACGCCGCAAGCAGCAATAAGTAGATCAGCACAAGCGTAATGGGAATCACCACCCACAATCTTTGCGAAGCAGAGATCAGGTGCTCGAACTGGCCGCCCCACTCAAGCCAGTATCCCGGTTCGTTTATGTGTTGCAGGGCCTTTTGCCCGTCTTCAACAAAAGATCCCAGGTCGCGGCCTCTTACATTAGCGGTCACCACCACGCGGCGCTTTCCATTTTCCCGGCTGATCTGGTTGGGCCCTTTGATGACCTTAAATTCCGCGATCGCACCGAGAGAAATAAATTTTGAAAAATGTTTGCTCGAACTTAATAAGTTATGTGGTTCTTCTTCCCCGCTCTGGGCCAAGGGTATGGGAATTTCTTTAAGCAGGTCGATTTTGGCGCGGATGTCTTCCGGCAAGCGCACGATGAGGTCGGACCTTCGGTCTCCCTCAAAAACCTGGCCAGACTTTTTACCCCCGACCGCGATTTCGACGACTTCCTGAACATCAGCGGCGTTGATACCCAAACGAGCCATGGCGGGTCGGTCCATCTCCACCGTCAGAACCGGGAGCCCGGTCACCTGCTCGACTCTCACGTCTGAAGCACCGGGGACACCGGCCAGAGCATGTTCGACTTCATCGGCTAATTCAAGAAGCTTGTCCAGATCATCGCCAAAAATTTTGACCGCCACATCACTGCGCACACCCGATATCAGCTCATTAAACCGCATCTCAATCGGCTGGGTGATTTCATATTTGTTGCCGGGTACTTCGGCCAGCTTCTTTTCCAGATCCCGCACCAGTTCAGCTTTTTCACGTTTAGGGTCTTCCCATTGATCACGGGGTTTAATCATCACAAAAACATCCGCAACGCTGGGAGGCATCGGGTCGGTGGCAATGTCCGCCGTGCCGATCTTTGCAAAGACATAATCCACTTCCGGCAATTCCTTTATTTTTTTCTCCAGTATGTCCTGCATGGCAACGGCCTGCGATAGACTGGTGCCCGGCACTCTAAGAGCATGAACGGCGAAATCACCTTCATCCAGCGTCGGAAGAAACTCACTGCCCATTTTCTGGCTCAATAAAATACTGAGCACAACCAGAACTCCCGCAAGGGTGATGACCGATGCGCAATTTTTTGCAGCGAAGTCCAGCATGAAGGAATAAACCCGACCCGCGGCCTTTAAAATGGCGCTTTCTTTTTCGGAGATGGTAGAAGACGCGAACTGCGCCATCATCGCCGGAACAAAAGTGATCGAGAGCACCAAAGCTCCAGTAAGAGCCATCAACACAGTGAAGGCCATAGGCTGAAACATTTTGCCTTCGATTCCTGTCAGAGTGAGTATGGGAAGGTAAACGACCATAATGATGAACACACCGAAGATGCTGGGGCGAGAAACTTCGCAGGCAGAACTTTGGACAATCTCAAAGCGTTCTTGCTGATTCAAAATTCTTCCCAGCCGTTTTTGTTCTTCTGTTAGACAGCGACTGCAATTTTCCACAATGATCACCGCGCCATCGACGATGATGCCAAAATCAATAGCACCCAGACTCAGCAGATTGCCGCTGATCCGGTTGCTCACCATCCCCGTTACCGCAAATAACATGGAAAGAGGAATTACCAGTGCAGTGATTACTGCCGCGCGGAAATTGCCCAGCAACAGAAACAAAACGGCAATCACAAGAAGTGCTCCCTCCAGCAGGTTGTTGCGAACGGTTTTGAGAGTGGCGTTAACCAGATGGGTGCGGTCATAGACGGTTCGTGCCACCACACCTTCGGGCAGAGTCTGATTGATAGATTTCATTTTCTCTGCGACCCTTAATGAAACCGTTCGACTGTTTTCTCCCTTGAGCATGAAGACGGTACCCAGCACCACTTCCCCACCATTTTTAGTGGCGGCTCCTGTTCGCAGTTCCTGGCCCAAGCCTACATCTGCCACGTCCTTAATATAAATGGGGACACCCTGGTGAGAACCAATCACAATATTTTTTATATCCTCCGATCCAGATACCTGACCGGGAGTTCGCACGAGATATTGCTGACCGCTGTGTTCGATATAACCGGCACCGATGTTTTCGTTATTTCGGCTCAACGCTTCGATGACATCCTTAAATGAAAAACCATAGGCGATCATTTTTTGCGGATTCGGCGACACCTGAAAGTTTTTGACATAACCTCCAATGCTGTTGATCTCGGTCACTCCTGGGATGTTCATCAGTTGCGGTTTGATGATCCAATCCTGAATAGTTCTCAATTCAGTAGGAGAATATGAACTGCCATCGGTTTTTCGATATCCCTCTTCAGCCTCCACCGACCACATGAAGATTTCCCCCAAGCCTGTCGCAATAGGACCCATGGCAGGCTCCATGTTTGCGGGCAGATTCCCTTTCACTTCCTGGAGTTTGGAGCTGATCAGTTGCCGGGCGAAATAAATATCGGTTCCGTCCTCAAAAATCACCGTCACCTGAGAAAGACCGTAGCGCGACACAGAGCGGGTGTGCTTCAATCGAGGCATACCTGCAAGGATGGTTTCTATCGGAAAGGTGATGCGCTGTTCGACTTCCAGCGGGGTGAAACCCGGCGCTTCGGTGTTGATCTGCACCTGAATATTGGTGACATCGGGAACCGCATCAATGGGGAGGATTTTAAAATTATACCCACCCAGCGCGATGAGAGCCAAAGCCCCGACAATGACAAAAAACCTTTGTCGGATAGAAAAGGCAATAATTTTTTCCAGCATGGTTCGCTTCCTTTTCTTAATGACTGTGAACGGCACCGGATTTTTCAATCTCGGCCTTCACCGCATAACTGTTTTTTGCCACATACTCATCCCCGGCTTTCAGGCCATGCAGAATTTCTACCTTGTTGCCATCGTTTTCTCCAAGCTCCAACGGTCGTGCTTCCAGTTGTGTTCCGTATTTGACAAAGACCACCGACCAGTCGCGGAAGTTTTGAATGGCCGCCGGTTCTACTGCCACAGGAACTTCTCGCTCGCCTAAAACCAGTTCCACCGTGACATAACCCCCAGGGCGCAGGGCACGCTCTTTATTGGGAATCACCACTCGACCGGTCACCGTTCGGGTTTTTTCATCAATGACCGAACTGAGGTAAGACAGTTTTGCCAGTATGGTTTGAGGCTCCTCCTTGATAAGCACTTTTTGTCCCAGACGAACCTTCTTGAGTTCTTTTTCCGGTATGGCAAAATTTACCCACACCTCTGAAAGATCCGCGAGCAGGAAAATGTCATCATCTTTTTTGACCGCTTCTCCAGTCGTTAAATGTTTCTGGATAACCGTGCCGTTTAAAGTAGCGCGCAGTTCATACTGGGTAAAGTGCCGTTCATCCTGTTCCAGTAATTGTTCGACCTCTTCCGGGGTCAGCCCCAGTGCCAGCAGTTTCTGGTTAGCGGTTTGCAGATTAAGCTGATCGATCTCCAAAGTTTTTTTCTTTTGCCGGAGAGACCATCCTCCGTCGTAGGAAATTTTTTCACGCAGTGCGATATAGCGGGCCTCGGCACTTTTATAATCTTCCAAAGCGACTAAATATTCCGATTCGGACGAAATGCCCTTTTCCAGCAACCCTTTTTCACGCAGGTGAATGGACTTTGCCAGCCTCAATTTGGCAGAGGCTGGAATGAGCAGTTCGCGGCTTTTTCCGATCACCAGATCTTTGAGCTGACTGTAAATTTTTTCCGGGTCCAGATCCTGCTCAAGCAGATCCAGCATGCGCTGAGTGTTGTCAAAGACCTGTGTTTCCCGGTCGAGGTCTGCTCTCGCCATGTCGGCCTGCTTGGTAGCAGTCAGGTAATCGATCTTAGCGTCTGCCAGTTCCCGGCTTTCCAAAATGGCAATGATCTCGCCACTGGAAACCTGATCGCCCAGATCCTTAAATACTTTTTTAACGACACCATCTACCCTTGGAACAATGTGGACCACCTTTTCCTCATTAAGTCCAATCTCGCCCGGTAGTCGTATCGTTGTCACCAGTTTTCCCGGCCCGGCTTTTTTAAAAACAAGCCCCGCATTTTGAATCGCCTCTGGAGAAAATTCTGCCCGACCTTCAGTTTGGGAAAGTTGCCACTTAAAATTTTGCCCTTTCCATTTTGCGTTAACGATCATGTCAAAAGAATGCGGTTCAGCAACCACCTTGTCTCCTAACAAATATTCTCCCGAAGGTTTGAATCCAATGACATCAACCCGGTCCAACCTCTTTAAGACAATATTTAAACCGACCTCATTAAGATCGGCGGGTGGTTCCACGTAAACTCTGAATTGCGGAGGAATGCCGTCTTCAAATATTTTCACCTCTACCTGGAAATCTCGTTCGGCAAACAACCAGCCACCGTGTTTTCCCCGTTGTTCAGTTGGTTTAGCGGGCTCATCATTTTTGGGTTTAACTTTGTCCATATTTAAAATGCCCCAGGCCAGCACCGCACCTATGAGCAGAATGGCAATTGCGCCGAAAGAAATCTTTCCGTTCATGGCTGGCTTTCTCCTTTTCCGTTTTCAAGAGATTTGTGTTGGACAGAGAAACCAGCCCCGGTCAGGCGTTTCACATCGGTAACGGCATTGTGATAATTGGCCAGCGCATCGAGGTATTGGCTTTGCACCTGAAAGAATGTTTTCTGACTATCCAACACATCCAGCAAACCAAATTTTCCGAAACGATAACCTTCGCTGATGGCATCAAACGCTTTTTTGGCTCCTGGCAAAACCTCCGACTTGATTGAAATCACTTTTGCGTGGGAAAATGAAACTTCACTGTGGGCTTGCAACAAAGCTTCCTGCATTCTCAACGCCGCCGCCTTTTTTTCTTCCTCGGCTTTAGACAGCCTGTGACGGGCTTTGGCAATGCCTCCCTGATTGCGGTTGAACCAGTTCAAGGGAACGGTCACGCCAAAAACCAAGGCGTTATCATCCGTTTGTTCCAACCGACGATAACCGCCGCTGAGGGTAAGATCCGGAACCGCTTTGGAATTCTCTATATCCAACTCTGCCTGCCGATGCGCCAGAGCCGTTGACCATTTGGAAAGCGATGGATTGGAGGACAACGTTGTTAATTCCAGCAAAGGCTTGTCGGGAATCAAGAACAAATCTCCCTGAGCCGAGTCGAATTGAGGTTCGGCGTTCCCCCACAGCACGGATAATTTCCTGCGGGTGTTTTCCAGTTCCTGCCCGGCCCGTTCTTTTTCCATGCGCATATTGGCAAGAGCCACCTGCGCCTTGATTTTTTCTATCGCCGGGACCTTGCCCGCTGTAACTCTCTCGGAGACTGCGTTTAAAAATTTCCGGGCCAGTTGCACCCCTTCGCCTGATAAAGAAACTTTTTGCTGAGCTTTTAGCACATGAACGAAAGCCTTCGAGGCACGGGCCAACACTTCCAGACGCTGGACTTCATAATCCCATCCGGCAATTTCTTTTAATATATTCGCAGAGCTTCTCCTCAGGTTGCGCTTATCTCCCAGCTCCAGCCGTTGGCTCAGTTGCACCGTGGTTTCGCTTTGGTCGAATCCATTGAAGTTTCCCGAACCGACTGCGTTTTCCACCAGCACATTGAGTGTGGGATTAGAAACCAGCCCGGCCTGCAGGGCTTCAGCTTCCCGGGCTCGGACTTCATATGAAAAAGCCTGCAGGTCAGGATTTTGCAACAAGGCAATCTGCAAGGCCTGGGTCAAAGTAATAGATCCAGTTAAAGCTTTCTGTTGTTCTTCTGCCCAGGAGATAGCTGATATAAAAAAGCTTAAAACCAGACAAACCCCGGTTGTTAAAACACGTTTCATTTTTTTCACCAATGATTTTCCACACACGTGAAAACCAAATGCATGCACAGTACAGCACGCTCCCGATTTCAGGGTGTGGAAAAATTAAAAAGTTATGAATGGATTAAAGAAACAGGCTGGGCGGAGAACGCGGAGAGTAAGGGCTTCTACTGAGTCGCGATTTGAAGGAGACGGTTTCAGAACCTAGCGGAACAAAAACCAGAGCATGGTAAAATTCACCATGTGAGGAACCTGGCGTAACAACCAGCCCTTGCTTGAAGGACTTGGAATCTTTAGCCAGGATAAAAAAATCGGTGTCATCAACGCTCTCAGTTTCGGAAGAGTGCGCATGGTGAAAATGGTCATCCAGCTCGGGATTAGAAAAATGCCCGCCAACAAGATGGGCATATGCTTCCAAAGTCGTGGAATGATAACGCGCCTGATGTTGATGGGCATCAGCAAGTTCTTCGTAGCGATGGATGGTTTCGGGGTGATAGTGGATGAACGGGAGCAAAAACAGCGGAACGACGATCCCCAAAAAGATCAACTTCCACCAGCTCGAATTTTTCCTGTTAATTCGAAAAGTCATCGACAGCACGCAGTTAAGGCTATTACTTATATATCGGAAAGTGTGCTTATTACTTTAAACGAAACCGAGCACCAGATTCAAGCGGGTTTTTCCGGTTTATCAATATCCGGTGGAGGAACAGGAGGGCCTTTCCTGCCACAACCAACCTGGCCGCTGAAAAATATCAGGATCAACAACAGGAGCACAATCGTTCTTAATTTCATACTCGCACCTTATTTCAGTTTTTTCGTCAATCGGGCAATCTGCACCTTCACCTGTTTTTTTGCCGTTCCCCCGTAAACGTTTTTCCGATCCACCGAGTTCTTGAGGGCAATGTGTTCGGTGACATCCTTTTCAAACCGCTTAGAAATCTTGCGAAGTTCGCTGAGCGAAAGGTTGCCGAGGGTTTTTTTCTTGTCCAGACAGTAGGCGACGGTTTTTCCGGTGATCTCATGCGCCTCACGAAAGGGAACTCCTTTCAATACCAGATAGTCCGCCATATCCGTGGCGGTTAAAAATCCGCTGGCTTCCAGTTCTTCGTCTGAAAGCACAGTGAATTTTGCCGACTTCATCATATCGGTGAAAATCTTCAGGCAGACTTTGATCGTATCCGCCGAATCGAATAAGGGTTCTTTATCTTCCTGCAAATCTTTGTTGTAGGCCAGCGGCAATCCCTTCATTAACGTAAGAAGGGATACCAAGTTGCCAAACACACGGCCGGATTTTCCCCGAATCAGTTCTGCTGCATCAGGATTCTTTTTTTGCGGCATGATACTGCTGCCGGTGGTGAACGCATCGGACAACTCGACAAACCCGAACTCGCTGGAATTCCAAATAACAAGTTCTTCGCCAAAGCGGCTGAGATGCATCATCAGTAAAGCCGCCGCGCTGCAAAACTCTGCGGCGAAATCCCGATCCGCCACCGCGTCCATGCTGTTATGGGAAATTTCTGGGAACTTTAAAAGTTTGGCGGTGTAATGGCGGTCGATGGGAAAATTGGTTCCGGCCAATGCCGCTGATCCCAGAGGCATGACGTTGATCCTTTTTCGCGCATCCAGAAAACGGTCTTTGTCGCGCAGCAACATTTCCACATAGGCCAGAAGGTGATGCGAAAGCAAAACCGGTTGTGCCCTCTGCAAATGCGTGTATCCCGGAATCACCCGGTCAATATTCTTTTTAGCAAGAGCCACCAGGGTTTTGCACGCCCGATCGATTTCTTTCACCGTCTCATCCACCTCGTTGCGCAGATAGAGGCGAATGTCCAGGCAGACCTGGTCGTTGCGACTGCGGGCGGTGTGGAGCTTGCCAGCAGTGGGCCCTATGATTTCACGCAGACGGCTTTCGATATTCATATGAATATCTTCCAGCTTGTCGCTGAACTCGAACCGTCCCGTTTCGCATTCCTTTAAAATCCGTTTCAATCCTTTCTGGATTTTCTGCGACTCGGACGGGGAAATGATTTTACAGTGTGCCAGCATTTTGCAATGCGCGATGCTTCCCTCGATATCGCAGGCGTAAAGCCGCTTATCAAAAGAGATGGAAGCCGAGAAAGTTTCCATCAACGCATCGGTCGATTGTTTGAACCGGCCACCCCAAAGTTTTTTCATAAAATATACCTTTTACCACTACCCAGCATATTGCAGTTGTAAATCACCCCAGCCCCTCTTTGTAAAAGAGGGGTCCATTAAAGCTCCCCCTACCACGAAGGAGGTTGGGGAATTTGCTGTATCTGGCAATCAAGCGGAGGATGGGGGGATGAAATCCCGTTTTTTAACCCACTTATCTTTCTGCACAATATTAACACGGGTTCCAATGGGAATCATCTTAGCCAGGAAATGCAGGTACCATTCCTGGATATTGGGACAACCGGCGCTACCGTTTCGCCAGTCAAAGTTTTTCTTGAAGAATTCGTTGACCTTGGCCGCATTGACACCGTGGATGCCATAACTGCCCGGGACTGGATCACCCAACCGTTTCATGCCCAACCACCAATGCCCGATCTCATGGTCTTTATGACCGAAAGGAATGGCCCGCACCCGTGTTTTTCCGTCTATGGTTTCTTTTTTATACCAGGTCGGTTTATAAGCTCTGTTCTTTATTTCATATTCTCCGACCGGGGTTTCTTCCCCCGTCCTGCCGAAGATACTTTCTATTTCCATAATTTCTTCATCGTTGTAATAAACTCTCAGGATGCCGCTTTCAACGATTCCCAAAAGGTACCAAAGTTGTGGTTTTTTGTAGTTGAAGGAAGCCACATCCTTGTTGTTGTACTTCAAAGTCATGGTCTGGCCGGAGCGCACATAGGTTGCCTGTTTGCTGTTATAAACCTGCTTGAGGATGTACTTCAGGTTTTCCGTGACTTTGTTATTCAAAATCATCTGCTCGATCTGCATGCTGAGCTCGGCATTGAACTGGCGCGTCTCTTCCAACTCGACAGAGGCTGAGGTGAGGTCTTCGCGTATTTGCTCCACTTCCTCTTTGGAGACCAGACCCACCTTGTTCAAACCTTGATACCAAGCCACATCCACTTTTTTCTGGGTTTGTGCACCCAGAATAAATTGGTAGATCAGGAAACCGCTGACAATTAAAATCCCGATGGTGGTGGCCACCAATTTGAGGGTTTGTTTGACATTGTTGGATAAGCGATATCTGGCGACTTCAAATTTTACTTTTTTATCTTTTTCTTCCAGAGCACCGAATGTTGCGTTGTTGAATTTTTCCAGCAGGCGACGTTCGAGCCGGGATAGGGCTTGGGTATGGGCTCGAAGTTTTTCTATGATCCAATACAGGTTTTCGCGGGTCTTGCGGTCATAACTTCCGTTAGGGTCTTTGTTACCGATCAGATTGTATTCGGTAATACTTAAAGTCATAAGTTTGCTTTCAGAATTCATAAAACCCAGCCCGCAAAAATTTAAAAGGGTCCCTAAGGGTGGTTTTTAGAGACGCCCGAGTATTGCTTTAAATAAGGAGGATGCGACACTGATATTTTATCCGGGAACTCGTTAGTATTCAACAGGATAAATTGTGGCGGGATAAATTCAGCCGGTTTTCCCCAAGGCATTGCTGAGCAGGAGGAGGGGTCGGGGGTTTTTAATATTCGGCATAGAGCAACGGCCATCAAAAATTGCGCCTTTCTCTATGATGAAACTGGGGGCGTGGATATCGCCCTTGACCTCGGCATCTTTGGTGATTTTTATTTTATGGGTGGCCCGTATGTCACCGAAAACCTTGCCCTTGCACATCACCACTTCGGCGGCAATATTAGCCATCACCGAGGCTGTTTTATCTATGAGAACTGCCTGGGCAATAATTTCGCCCTCAAAATTTCCCGAGACCTGCACTTTGCCGGAGTGTGTAATTTTTCCCCGGGTTTGGGTATTCTTTTCCAGAAGGATCCCGAAATTGGCATTCTGAAAGATTTTGTGTAGTTTTTTCTCGTCCCGGGAACTGTTTTTCTTTCCAAAATTTAGTTTTTCAATGATGCTGTAAAGCTTCTCCCGGGTTTCCTGATTGTAGACGCCGTTCCATTTTCTGGTTTCCAGAAAATGGAATTCGGCCGGGGTGAGCACCTTGTTGTTCAGTTCGCGCATGAGAGATTTTATCCTAGACTGCTGGCAATTCTGTTGAAACGACTTATCCAGCTGCCTTTTCCATTTTTTTGCAGAAATTGAAGAATTTCGTTATTGCTATTGGAAAGGGTCGGGCTAAATTTGTTTTCGGTAATAATGTTTTCCGCAACCAAATTGATACAGTTCGAAAGCGCGCTGTCCTTGTCGTAAAACAAAGTACCACGGTTATTGGTTATATTGATGATCTTATGATGGGGAACCATTCCAACCATATGAATCCTGTCCTTATATTCTTCTAACCGGTCCAGGGTATCGAGATATTCCCTCAACTGATCGAGGCAGTTGGCGATTTCCTTGGACTGCTGGCAACGGTTGAAAATAATTCCGAATTTTTTATTGCCCAGAATTTCCGTCACCGCCGCCTCGCCTTTTGTAGCGATCATGCGGTTGACATAAGCCTTGTCCAATCCAGACAACCTTCCCTGCTGATAATCCTGATAAAAATCTTCATAATAATCAATGAAAGAATGCAGGGCATCAATACTACCGTTGACCGCAATATTATTGCTCATGTCAAAAACAAAAAGAACCTGATCAATCGAATTCATCAATGAGGAAAGGTGGTTCACACCCCCCGCCGGCGTATCGAGAATCACATAGTTGAACCGTTCTATCAAGTCATTGATAAACTCCAGGAAAAGAAGAAGAAACGCCGGCTCGTTAATACGTTTGCGATGGCTGCGTTTTCCGAGAATAGGAACCTCTCCGCCCAACAACGAAAATTTAAACTCTTCAATATAATTGATGTATTCATCGGCGGTGGGTCTGGAGTTGGCTTCATGCCTTTTCATGATCTGTTTAAACTGCCCCATGTCTATTTTTTTCAGGAGCGGTTTGAGAGTCTTGATCTGGGCTACGGTGTAAATCTGGCTGCGTTCCAGAAACAACTCATGCAAGTGATCGCCAAAAGGGAACTCCGAGAAATGAAACAATTCTATGTTCAGGTTTTTGTATAACGCCAGTCCCTTTTCAAGTTGCGGGTTGTCTTTTGTAATTTCCTTATCCAGATAGGCCCGGAAAATGGTGAGAATGCGGTAAATCGATTGCAAAAAATCAACCTGATAGGTTTTATTGGCCAGGGTTTCGAACAAATCATAAAAAGTTTTCTGTGGGTGGCTCTCAAGAATGCTGGAAATGGTGGGAAGCCTGAGATCGAGGTCAAACAGGCACACGCTGTCATGGGTCAGCGATTTATTCAGCGAACGCGTCAGCGCAGCTGCCGTGTTGATGGACAAGGTGGTTTTCCCGATCCCTCCTTTGGGACCGATGATTGAAATAACCGGCATTTAGTTCTTCCTCTTTTTCTCGTCTGACCCGGCGATCACCACGGTGATTTCGCCTTTCCAGGTTCGTGTCAGCGTGGAAAGTTCTTTCAGGTTTCCCCGAATCACTTCCTCATACATTTTAGTCAACTCGCGAGTGACAGCTACCTTGCGGTCTCCAAAAAACCGGTAGAGGTCTTGCAACGTTTTTTGGATGCGGTTCGGCGATTCAAATATAACGACTGTGCGTCTTTCATGCGCCAGATTCTCCAGCATCGTCGTGCGCCCTTTTTTCCGGGGCAGGAATCCCTCAAAAACAAACCGGTCCATGGGCAAACCGGAAACAGTCAATGCCGCCAGTAATGCCGAAGGACCAGGAATGGAATATATAGAAACCCCCTCTTCGATTGCGCTGTTCACCAAATGATAATGCGGATCAGAAATTCCGGGCGTTCCGGCATCTGAAACCAAGGCAAGGTCGTTGCCTTTTTTGAGCCGCTCGACAAACTCCCTGCCTTTTTTAATTTTGTTAAAACTGTTGTAACTGGAAAGGGGAGTTTGGATTTGATACCTGTTCAGTAATATTCTTGTTCGGCGGGTATCTTCAGCCGCTATCAAAGAAACTGCGCCAAGGGTTTCTATGGCGCGATGGGTCACATCACCCAAGTTGCCAATGGGGGTGCTCACTACAAACAAATTGCCCGTTTCCTCTAACTCTGGTTGCACAACAGCCATAATTGAGTATTTATTTTAGTTCTCAGCTTTGAAAAACTCAACTTTTCGTTCGGAAAAGCAGGACCGGTTTTCGATCACCCTTGCGCGGACTGGCCCGAAGCTTTCTTTTCCTCGTTTTTTACCAGAGGTATGATTTTATTTTCTTTTCCCGTCATATCACAGGAACCGTCCAACACCCCTCCCAGCTCAATGTACAAAGCGGGGGATTTAATATTTCCCACCACCCGGCTGTTTGAATGGATCTCAACCTTTTTGGAAGCGACGATGGTTCCCTCTATACGACCCATACAGACAACCGTTCCCGCAGAGACTTCTGCGATAAGGTGTCCCGTCTCCCCGACAATCAGCGTGTCATCAGTTTGGACGTGACCCTCGAACTTGCCATCAATGCGAACCGTGCCATCAAAAGATAACGATCCGTTGAAAACCGTGTCTTCGCCCATATAGGCTTTAATTTGCGTGTCGTCTTTTTTCATATTTTCTCCTCTCCACATGAGAAACCGCCTACCCGTTTTAATGTTTTTGCTGGCCGATCAAATCTTGGATGCGATCCAGATCGTCGTCCGAGTAATAAGTCACCACCAGTTTGCCGCCTTTTTTACCTGGAGTAATCTCAACCTTGGTCCCGAGCTTGCGCTCCAGCTCCTTTTCCAGATCCCTGATAAAAATATTTTTTTTAAGGGTCGGGACAAGTTTCGTCGGCGCCGGTTGTTTTAACCTATTCACCCGGCTTTCCGTTTGCCGCACTGTAAGATCCTGTTTGAAAATTTCCTTACGCAGAACTTGCATTTGTCCGGCATTGTCCAACCCTAGAAGCGCCCGGGCATGGCCCATGGAAAGCTTGCCGGAGATTAAATCGTCCTTGATATTTCTGGATAGTTTGAGAAGCCGCAAAATGTTGGCCACCGTAGCGCGGCTTTTGCCGACCTTTTTAGCGATCATTTCCTGAGTCAGAGCAAACTCATCGGAAAGGCGGGCATAAGCTTCCGCCTCTTCTATGGGGTTGAGATCCTGACGATGAATATTTTCAATGATCGCCAACTCCAGCGCCTGATCATCGCTGACTTCGCGAATCATCGCGGGAATTTTTTTCAGTCCAGCTTTTTTTGATGCCCGCCAGCGTCTTTCACCCACTATCAACTCATAACCGGTTTCCGCTTTTTGCACCACGACCGGTTGCAGAACTCCATTTTCGCGAATGGACGTTACCAGTTCTTCGAGCTTGTCATCATCAAAATATTTTCTCGGTTGAAAACGGTTGGGTGAGATTTCATCGATCAGCAATTCTGCGCTATGGGTCCGGCCCTTTTCATCAGACTCCGGAACACCCATTTCGAAGTCCGGGATCAATGCGTTAATGCCTTTACCTAATGCTTTTCGGTTCATGCCGCTGAGCCTGAAAGTGAAGTTCGTTCATCGGTTTTAGATCGGGAAATAATTTCTTTAGCCAGCTCCACATAAGAATCCGCGCCACGTGAGCGACCGGCGTACAGCATGATCGGCTTGCCATGACTGGGCGCTTCGCTCAACCGCACATTCCTGGGGATGATTGTTTTGAGCAGGAAGTCGCTGAAGTATTTTTGCACCTGCTCCTTCACCTGTGAGGCCAGCAGAGTTCTGCTATCAAACATCGTCAACAAAATACCTTCCACTTTTAAATCCGGGTTGATAGATTTTTTTACCAGCTTTAAAGTTTTCAACAAATGGCTCAAACCCTGAAGCGCATAATATTCGCATTGCATCGGAATCAATACCGAGTTGGAAACGGCTAGGGCATTCAAAGTTAAAAGCCCTAAAGAAGGCGGACAATCTATAACTATAAACTCAAACTCTTCACGCACTCCATTGAGTGCAGTCTTTAAAATTTTTTCCCGGGCTTCCATGGAGACCAGCTCGATTTCAGCACCCGTAAGGTCGACCCGCGACGGGATGATTTTTAGCGTTTCAATTTCGGTGGAACAAATGACTTCCTTTTGGCTCGCCTCGCCCATCAAAAGCTCATAAATTCCCCGCGAATTTTCTGCGATCCCCAACCCGCTGGAAGCGTTGCCCTGCGGATCAATATCGATCAATAACACTTTTTTGCCCGAAAGGGCTAATGACGCCGCAAGATTGATGGCTGTGGTGGTCTTGCCCACCCCGCCCTTTTGATTTGCAACGCTGATGATTTTGCCCATGAAACCTCTGGGGAATAGTGCGACAACCGCCCTAAACTACCATATTTTCAATCCCCTGCCAATATATAAATAGACCTCTCGGCGCCAGCATGACGCTGGACCCAACTATCAAAGGGTATGACTGGATGTTCCACGTGGAACAATGGCAAACCGCCACAGGTAAATGGCAATGACTTTTACTGGCGAGCAATCGTTTTTCTCGGCTTAATAAACCGCTGATAGTCGGCCCCGCGCCCAATGGTGTTTCACGTGGAACATTTCTCGTAAATCAGCAGGCTGGAGACTAATCCGTGAAAGCTGGTTATAGGGATTTCTTCTTGTAAGGAGAGAGTGGATTCGGGCAGGGTTTCGTCAGGGGGCTTTTTCAGGACCACTCTGCCTCCAGGAGCCAAAAACCGCTCACCCAGGGTCAGGCACGGCTCTACTCCGGATACAGCGCGAAAGATGACCGCATCGAACTGGCCCTCCTGTTGAGCTGGGAGGTCTTCTGCCCGGGCATTGATCACCTCAGCCCGATCCAGTTCAAGCCCTCGGATCGCAGTTTCCAGAAAGCTGCAGCGCTTGCGCTGGCTTTCCACCAAAACCAATGGCATTTCAGGAAAAATGATTTTTAAAGGAATTCCGGGAAAACCGGCACCGCTGCCTATGTCCATCACCCGAAAATCAGGTTTGAGGGCTCGGCAATACTGCAACGAGTCGAACACATGCCTTTTGAGGATGTCTTCGGGGTCTTTTTCTGCGGTGAGGTTAATTTTGTCGTTCCATTTGACCAGAAGATCCAGAAATAGCTGAATCCGGGACTCCACAAGGCCGGAAGGCTCATTATCAAGAGCCAGCCGGGGGTCCTGCAAAATATGTAAGATTGTCCCTTGCATAGGGGTATCAGGAAGTGAGGACTTTTTTAAATTCCCGGGTCAGTGCGGGAATAATCTTGAGGGCATCTCCAACGATGCCATAATCGGCAACGGAAAAAATGGCGGCGTTGGGGTCGGAGTTAATGGCCACAATGCATCGCGAGGAAGACATTCCGGCCAGATGCTGTACCGCGCCCGAAATACCACAGGCGATATAAAGATCCGGGGAAACGGTTCGCCCGGTCTGGCCCACCTGGTTGGAATAGTCACGCCAACCGTTATCCACCACAGGTCGACTGGCCCCTACCGCCCCGCCCAGCACTTCTGCCAGCTCCTCCAACAGCTTGAAGTTTTCCGGCCCCTGCATCCCCAGCCCGCCAGATACCACAATTCGGGCCTCGGTAACATCCAATTGCGAGCCCACCTGCTTGACCAACTCCCGAACCCGTTGGGAAAATTCCGGCAATTGGATTGCTTCCTCAACAATTTCACCCTGCCGGGCAATTGGAGGATTGCGAAATACATTTGGCCGGAGAGAAAGGATATGCGGTTTCTTTCCGGTAAAGCGCACGGTGGAATGAGCCTTGCCGGCTGAAACCGGTCGAACCGCCTCCACATCACCATCGTTAACAGAAATGGAAATACAGTCGGCGGCCACCCCTACCCCTAACCGGGCAGAAAGAACGGCAGACAATTCCTTGCCGTTATTGGTGGCCGGCAACAATAAATAATCGAATGCAGATTTTTCCAGCTCGCGCAATAAAGCGGAAACATAATTTTCATGAATATAATGTTGCAGGTCGGGATGGGTGAGAAAACGCACTTCATCGGCACCGTGTCGAATAAAAAGATCGCCCGATAAATTCGCTTCACGACAAAAGCAAAAGGCAACAACCTTTCCAGAGATCTGGTCGGCCAGTTTGCGGGCGGCGCTCAGCACCTCTAACGAGACCGGTTTGGTTTCTCCGTGGTCATGCTCGATCACCACGGCCAGGACACGGTCAACACTCACGACAAAACTCCGGAATAAAAAAGGGCATCAGGGACGCCTGAATAAAATGAATTTTACTGCCATTTTAGGCATAGCCCAATTAGTGCGCTTAATGGGATTCAAAACGCAGTACAGTCAATATTTTCCGGGTGGACGAAACAGAGGAAGATCCAGTATCCATTCAACCTCCCAAATTTCGCCAATGGTTCCCAGTCCGAGAAGAAAAACATATAGAACCAGGAGACCAATGCCAACCTGACCTTTATATTTCTGTGCCAGACTTTTTAGTCCGCCGGGGGTAGGAGTCTCATTCATAGGATAGACTTTTTTAATTAAATGATTTTTTCTTCTTCACGCAGCAAGCGAACCAGCTCGCCGCTTATCTCTGATCCTTGCAGAATTATTCCCTTTTTTCGCTCCGGGGGCAAGCAGAGATTTTCCTCAATCATTCGCTTGTCATCAATATCCAGTGTCTCGGCATCGAGGTCACTCGCAGAAAGCGTTAAAACTTCCTTTTTCTTAGCAGCCATTATGCCTTTGAGCGAGGGCAGACGAGGTTCGTTAAGACCCTTCTGGCAAGTCAACAGCAAGGGAAGCGGTAATTCGCGAACTTCGCTGCCACCTTCGACCTGCCGGGTGATTTTGGCGTTTTTAAAATCATCGGAAAACTCAATCCCAGTCACCACAGTCACAAAAGGAATGTTGAGAAAAGTGGCCAAGGCCGGGCCGGTCTGGGCCCTATCCCCATCCACAGCCTGTCGGCCACAAAGAATCAAGTCGTAAGGAATTTTTTCTATACTGCGCGCCAAAACCCGGGCCAGAGCATAAGAGTCCAGCCCTTCAAATTCAGCGTCCATCAAATGTACGGCTTTATCCGCACCCATGGCAAGGGCCTTTTTAATGGAATCTTTAAATCCTTCGGGCCCCAGCGATAAAAGGGTGATTTCTGTATCTGATTTTTTTTCTTTAATACGCACAGCTTCTTCAATCGCGAACTCATCATAGGGATTGATGATGCGAGAACTGCCGGGGGAAACCACCTTTCCATTTTCAATCTGGATTTGAGCGGCAGTGTCCAGAACCTGTTTGACACAAACGATGATTTTCATAATCCTAAAGCACAATTCAAGTTAACCTTGATACTATCGCAGAGAGTGCCAATTTGCAAAATCCTTGCTTACCCTAAAACATGGCTCATTTTTTTGAGGCCTGCTTTGATGTGATCGGAGAGGGCTTGGCTGCTGATTTTCATGGTGCGCGCAGCAAGATTTTTTAATTCCTCCATTAAATACCAACGCGACAGCTATCAACTGCCGGTCCGTCAGCCCCATATCCTCAAGGTTCAAGCACCCTTCCTTTAAATAATAAAATTCTGGTTGCGGACGATAATCCTGATATTCAACACCGAAATGCTGGGCACTGCGGATAATTTCCAACTCGTCAGGAGGGAAAAATCGCAAGCGATAATCATCCTCCCTTCCATAATCTACATCATCTTTATTTACAAACATCCAGACCCAATTGTCAGCTGCGTTATAGCTGCTTGGAAAGAGCTTTAAACCGCTACCTAATTGTGTAATAAATGAATTTACAATATCCGCCCTGCTAGGCGATAATAGGAGCCATGAATGAACCGGATGATGAAAAATCAAAAGAAGACGCTAAGAAAAAAGACCACGGCCCCCCTATCAAAATTCTACTCGCCGATGACACGGCGGTTAACCTTGCCCTGGCAACAAAATTATTGACCCGAAGAGGTCATGATATCACTTCGGTCGAGAACGGCCTTCAGGCTTTCGAAGCTTTCAAGGAAAGCTCCTTTGATGTGGTCCTTATGGATATCCATATGCCCGTAATGGACGGTTTAGAATCTACAAACAAAATCCGCGAATTTGAAGCTTCCCAGCCTTCCCGGCCACCGACCCCCATCATAGCCATGACTGCCAATAATGAACGCAGCGACCACGAAATATATCTAAAATCCGGGATGAACGGAATCATCACCAAGCCGCTCGATATCAAAACCGTTGTCACACAAATTCGCGAAATCATCGCAAGCCTTTCTATCTGAATTTGTTTTCGAATGACCTGTTAGGATATTTCCGAAGTCATCCAATGTTTGTACCATCTAGGTCATTATAATTCCGCCTAGTATCAGATCTCCCTCTCTCAAGCACTGGTCATTTTTATGTTCTAAATATGTTGGGTTGGGTTCTGCAACAAGTCATTTAACATTTTCCATTTCAGCCTCCTTTCAATAAAAAAATCCATGCCCAGCCTCTTCATATAATAAGGGACAAACTCGTTATTAATTTGCTGGGGAGAGTCTAAACTAGAAACTTGGGGTTATCGTACCCCTTACAAAACTTAAAAATCACCACCGGGAAAGCTCCAGCGGCTCTCAACCTGGAATGTGGCTACTATTTCCAACTTGGCATAATGGAGAGCGCACAGAGGGCTTGATAGAAAAATTAGAACTAAATGGGCCAACTTTTAATTGGCGTGCTGGAAATCCATTTGGGCTAAAAAGCTTTTCCAAAAGGGACTTGCGAACCAACTCTCTTAACTTATGTAACTTGGAACAAAGTACTGATTCCCTAACCTACTGGAATAGTGTGGTTTCTAACCTTTAAAAATTAAGTGTGGAGAGAATGCTCGAGGATAGACTTTTTAATTAGGCGAGTCTGTAAAAAATCTGCTTTGAAAACTTTTGTTAATGCTGCGGTTTGGGAACTTTGATCTCGCTTCAAATTTTTGATGTTGCTTTTAGGGCTCTTCTTTTATATATTGAACGCCAATTTCCCCCCTACAACTCATTATTTGTTTCCAAAAACTATGGAAGTCAAAGAAGCTCTTTGGAAAAAATGTTTAGAAAAAATTGAGGAGCAAATACTCCCCGAAAGTTATACCACCTGGTTTTCGCCCACCTACCCGAGGACCCTCGATGAGGGTTTGATGACCATCGCGGTTCCGAATCAATTTTATAGAAAATGCCTCATAGAGAATTACCGAGACCTGATCGAAACCACGTTAAAATCTGTCACGGAAAAGCCGATCCTGGTAGATTTTTGCATAGAATCTGAAATTATAGCCCAAACGGGTCAGAATAAAGAGGAGGTTGAAGAAACCCCGGTTATTGAACCTGTTACAAGTCTTCCTGTTTCGTCCTCTCTCAATCCTAAATACAATTTTTCAAATTTTGTGGTCGGTTCGAGCAACCAGTTTGCCCATGCGGCGGCCTTGGCCGTTGCCACAAACCCGGCCATCGCCTACAACCCTTTATTTTTGTATGGTGCGGTAGGATTGGGTAAAACACATCTTCTCCATGCTGTTGGTAACAAAATTTGCGAGAACAACCCTGGGTCCCAGGTTCGTTATATTTCTGCTGAGAGTTTTACTGTTGACCTTATTGAATCTATTAAAAAGGATAAAATGCCTTTTTTCCGGAAAAGGTATCGCCCTCTCGATGTTTTGTTGGTCGATGACATTCAATTCCTTGCCGGCAAGGAAAGGACTCAGGAAGAGTTTTTTTATACCTTTAACACCCTCTACGAATCGCATAAACAGCTGGTTATTTCTAGCGACAGGTATCCCAAAGATATTAAGAATATGGAAGAGCGATTACGGTCCCGGTTTGAATCCGGGTTGGTCGCGGATATCAGTCCTCCCGACCTGGAAACAAAAGTTGCGATTTTGTATAAAAAGGCCGACGTTCATCAAAAAACCATTCCTCAGGATGTTGCTATCTTTATAGCCGGCAATATAAAATCTAATATTCGCGAATTAGAAGGTTTTCTGCTTAGGGTGATCGCCTTCTCATCGTTTACCCATCGTAAGCTCGATCTGGAGTTAGCCAAAGAAGTCTTGCGGGGTTTTACGCTCGATAAAAACAAGTATTTCACCGTTGCTAATATCATGAAAGTTGTGGCCGGATTTTATGATATCAAGGTCTCTGATATTAAATCCAAAAGGCGAACTCGCGACATTTCCGTACCCCGACAAATAGCCATGTTTTTATGCCGCGAACACACCAAGTCCTCCCTTCCTGAAATCGGTCGCCAGTTTGGTGGCAAAGATCACACTACAGTGATTTTCTCTTACAAAAAGGTATCTAATTTAATTAAGGAAAACAAAGAATTAGAGGCTTCTATCCGAGAAATAATCGATCTTATAGAAAAGGGATAACCTGTCTAAAACATGTTAAAAAAACCTGAATAAAACAGGCAAAATAAGGTATAATCAAGAGAGTAAATTTTTCTCCCACCCTTACTCAAAAAAGCGCATTTTTAACAACAACTTCTTCATTAAATTCTGCCTTTTAAATTGAAAACTTAGATAGCTTTTCCACATACTTTCAGTGCCTACTTCTACAACTAAATATAAATATAATTCTTATTCTTTAAAGCTATTATTAAAATATCTATGAACACACCTCAGAAAACTGCATACGATTCCTCCAATATAAAAATCTTAGAAGGGTTGGAAGCTGTTCGAAAAAGACCAGCTATGTATATTGGTGGAACAGGTATAGATGGTTTGCACCATTTGGTTTTTGAATTGGTTGACAATAGTGTAGATGAAGCGATTGCTGGTTTTTGTTCAGAGATTGATATCGTTTTGCATATTAACGGCACCGTTACCGTTACAGATAATGGGCGGGGGATTCCTGTTGATATGCATTCAGATAGAAAGGTATCAGCGGCAGAAGTGGTGATGACGGTTCTTCATGCCGGGGGTAAGTTTGATAAAGACACCTATAAAGTATCAGCGGGATTGCATGGTGTGGGTGTATCGGTGGTTAATGCTCTATCAGAAACCCTGAGTTTGGAAATAAAGAAAGATGGAAAAATTCATACGCAAAAATATGAAAAGGGCAAACCTGTTACGACATTAGATGTGACTGGAAAAGCCAGTTCTTCAGGAACCAAAATAGTTTTTAAGCCGGATTCTGGGATTTTTGAAGATTTAAACTTCCGTTTTGAGATTTTATCCAATCGTCTTAGAGAACTAGCTTTCTTAAATAAAGGCGTAAAAATACATATTCATGATGAAAGAGACGGAAAAGACAATAATTTTTTATTTGAAGGTGGAATACGTTCTTTTATAGAGCACTTGGGGAAAAACAAGAAAACCATCCATCCCGACCCTATTTATATTGAGCGAACGAAGGACGACTGTGATTTGGAAATGGCCCTTCAATACAACGACAGTTATTCCGAAGAAGTGTTTACTTTTGTCAATAATGTCAATACTCGTGATGGGGGTACCCATTTAAGTGGTTTTAAGTCGGCTTTAACAAGAACCATCAACAGTTATGCGGCCCAAAACAATCTGCTAAAAAACACAGGGGTTACCTTGACGGGCGATGATGCTCGGGAAGGTTTGATACTTGTGTTAAGCATAAAAATCCCTGAGCCGCAATTTGAGGGCCAAACAAAGGGCAAGCTGGGCAATACGGATATAAAGGGAATCGTTGAGCAGATTGTCAATGAGAAGCTTGGACAGGTATTCGAAGAACAACCAGACGTTGCCAAAAAGATTATTGCCAAGATTATAGGTGCTGCTCAGGCCCGGGAAGCCGCAAAAAAGGCCAAAGACTTGGTCCGAAGAAAAAGCGCGTTGGAAGTGAGTCCTCTGCCGGGAAAACTGGCAGATTGTTCAGAAAAAGATCCGGCGCTTTCTGAGATTTATATTGTAGAGGGAGATTCGGCGGGAGGAACCGCAAAGCAGGGCCGTAATAGAAGGTTCCAGGCCATCCTGCCGATGAGAGGCAAAATCCTCAATGTAGAAAAAGCCCGCACAGAAAAAATGATAGCCAGCGAACAGATTCGAATGCTCATCACGGCGTTGGGAACGGGCATTGGGAATGATTTTAAAATAGAAAGTCTCCGTTATCACAAAGTCATCATAATGACCGACGCAGACGTTGATGGAGCTCATATCAGAACCCTGCTTCTGACTTTCTTTTTTCGACAAATGCCACAGTTGATTGAAAAGGGTTATCTTTATATTGCCCAGCCCCCTCTTTATAAGGTCAAAAAAGGCAAAAAAGAGAATTACCTGAAAGATGAGAAGCTGCTTTTCAAATTCCTCATGGAACAGGGCGTAGAAAAACTTGAAATAACAACCGAGAAGAACAACGATAAAATAGCCGGGCGAGCACTCAGTCAGCTCATAGATAATTTATACCAGTTTGAAGAATGCTTTGAGCGGGTTGTAAAAAATAATATTCCACGGGCTGTTCTAAATGTGTTGATTGGAATGAACGTAAACAAAGAGGCCTTTGCAAGCTTGGAACAGGTTATGCAAATCGTCATCCAGATACTTGATTCCCTGGTTGATGAAGAAAGCCAGGAAAAATACGAATACAAGAAAGAATATCTGAATGTTCCTATCCAGTTCACAGGCCATCTCGATAGTGAAAAAGAAAACAGATTAAAAGAATTCCTGGTAGAGGTGGATCACGATGATCCCGAACGAATGTTTGCGAGAACTTCGCACGGTTTCAAAAAGGTAGACTTGAACCAAGAACTGAAAGACGTGCATTTTCAGTTGGCGTTTGACTCTGAGACGGGACGTTACGAAATAGTAATGTTTGGTTCCAATAACGGCCGTGACTTCCAGCTAAAATTCAATGCCGAGTTTATGGAATCTATCATTATCAAGAATATCCTGGATGTCTACGATCCGATTCGGGTCAACGATCATCCACCCTTTGTTTTGCATAACAACGGAGAAAGCACCACTGTCAACTCCAAGCACGATTTATTGCAGGCTGTTTTAGACATGGCTAAAAAGGGAATGTATATTCAGCGCTATAAAGGTCTTGGTGAGATGAATGCCGAGCAACTGTGGGAAACAACCATGGACCCAGAGGTCAGAATTCTTTTACAGGTCAGGGCCGATGACCTGGTTGCCTCGGAGGATTTGTTCACCATACTAATGGGAGAAGAGGTAGAGCCTCGACGTGAATTTATCCAGAAAAACGCCCTGCAAGCCCGAAATGTAGATGTTTAGGGAAACCACTAATAGCTGATATTTTTCTTCTTTTGTCACTTTTGAAATTCATACGCTGAAAGGTATTTGAATGCCGGAAACGATCGAACCGATCAACATAGACGATGAAATGAAAAACTCGTACCTTGATTACGCAATGAGCGTAATCATTGGACGTGCCCTGCCAGATGTCCGGGATGGATTGAAGCCTGTTCACCGCCGAGCTCTCTACGCGATGCATGAAACCGGTAATGTCTGGAACAAGCCCTATAAAAAATCGGCTCGCATTGTCGGTGACGTGATGGGTAAATACCATCCACATGGAGACCAGGCGATTTATGACACCATTGTTCGTTTGGCGCAGGAGTTTTCTCAAAGACACCCACTTGTTGATGGCCAGGGCAACTTTGGTTCGATAGATGGCGATTCCGCCGCCGCCATGCGTTATACAGAAATTCGTATGGAAGAGATCACCGGTGAACTGCTCCGTGATCTGGAAAAAGACACCGTTCAATTTACTCCCAACTACGATGACTCGCTGAAAGAGCCCTCAGTTTTACCCGCAAGCTTTCCACAATTGCTCGTTAATGGTTCGTCAGGAATCGCTGTGGGCATGGCGACCAATATTCCTCCGCATAACCTGAGAGAGGTTATCGATTCCGCCGTTTATGTTATTGAGAATCCCGATTGTACGGTGGAAGACCTTATTGGGCTTATGCCGGGTCCAGACTTTCCAACACGTGGAATCATACAAGGAAGAAATGGAATATGGTCCGCTTACAAAACCGGCAGAGGCATCATCCGAGTTCGGGGGCGTGCCGAGATTGAAACCATGGAGAAGGGCGACCGGGAACGCATCGTCATCAACGAGCTGCCGTATCAGGTTAACAAGGCCCGAATGGTGGAGAAGATCGCCGAACTGGTAAGAGACAAGCGGCTGGAAGGAATTTCAGATCTGCGGGATGAGTCGGACCGGGACGGAATCCGCGTCGTGGTGGAATTGAAAAAAGGCACCGTGGGTCAGGTGGTTTTAAATGCCCTTTATAAAAATACTCAGCTTCAAGACACTTTCGGCGTTATCCTGCTGGCTTTGGTGAATCAGCAGCCTAGAGTCCTAAACCTGAAAGAGTTTTTGCATCACTTTATTCTATTTCGTAAAGAAGTGGTGACGCGCAGGACTGAGTTTGACTTAAGGAAAGCTCGCGAGAAAGAACATATCCTCGAAGGATTGGCCGTTGCGCTGGATAATCTGGATGCAGTGGTTCAGCTTATCCGCAATGCCGCAGACCCGGCCGCCGCGCGTGACGGACTCATGGCCGAGTTCGGATTGTCAGAAATCCAGGCTAAAGCCATTCTTGAAATGCGTCTGCAGCGTCTCACCGGGCTGGAGCGGCAAAAAATAATTGAAGATTTGGAAGAAACCCGTAAGTTGATCAAAGAACTGCAAAATGTTCTTGCTCACGAAGAAGTCAAGCTTAAGATCATCAAAGAAGAATTGCTGGAAATTAAAAACAAGTATGGCAATGACAGGCGGACAGAAATCGCCGAGACGGATGAGGGCGATATAGACATTGAAGACCTCATCGCCGATGAAGATACGGTGGTCGTCTATACCCGAAGCGGTTATATCAAACGGCAAACCGTTGACAATTACCGAGCCCAAAGAAGAGGCGGTAAAGGCATTCGCGGGATGAATCTTAAAGAAGAAGATGTTGTCGAAAAACTTTTCATCGCTTCAACGCTGAGCCATCTTTTGGTGTTTACCAGCATCGGAAAGATTCACGCGCTACGGGTTTATTCCATTCCAGAAGTAAGCCGGATCGCAAAAGGTAAATCCATCGCCAATCTTTTGCGGCTCCAGCCGGGAGAGGCCATAGCCAGTATCCTTTCTCTCAGGGAATTTGAAGAAGATAAATTTGTCATGGTCGCTACAGAACGCGGCATCGTTAAAAAAACTTCTTTAATGGCATACAGGAAACCTCGGCAGGGCGGCATTATCGGGCTGACGATCGACGATGGTGACCGGGTTATCGCCGCAGAGTTGTGTGACGGGAAAAGTGATATTTTACTCGCCACCGAAAGAGGGTTTTCAATTCGCTTTAACGAAAAGGAAGTACGTCCCATCGGTCGCACAGGCAGAGGGGTTCGTGGCATTCGCCTCAAAGACGGAGACCGGGTCGTGGGTGCTGAAATTGTTCAACCCGGCAACAAACTCCTCACGGTAACTTCAAACGGTTATGGCAAGCGAACACCCATGGAAGAGTATCCTCAGCAGGGCCGCGGCGGGCTGGGTGTCATGACGATCCGCTGTAATGAAAAAATAGGAACTGTAGTGGGCGTGCAACAGGTGGATGAGGCCGATCAGCTTCTGGTCATCACTTCCGATGGGAATATTGTTCGCATGCGAGTCAGCGAAATATCCTTGATAGGCCGAAATACCCAAGGGGTTCGTCTGGTGGGTACCGGCGAAGGTAATCAGGTCGTCAGTATCGAAAAACTGGTTGAATAAAATCTCTCCATGGATGTGACGACCTCTCCCATTCCAATATGGTCTAACCTGTCGGGCTGGAACAAGCTAACGGCGGGAATTTTTTTTCTGGGGTGGATCTTCCTCGTTTCCTGCTCGGAACAGATGGACCCCCTTCTTCAGAAGGCGAATGAAGAATGGGTTCAGGGCCGAAATCATAGCGCTATCGAGATGTTCAATGAAGTATTGAAAAAGCATCCCTCCGGCCCGCTGGCAGAAGAAGCCCTGTTTCGCCTTGGTGAAATTCACCACTTCAGTTTGAATAACAGTTCCCGATCGCTGGTTTATTTTCAGGAAGTCCTGCAAATGAATCGAGGCGGAGAGTTTAGTTATCCGGCGCAAAAATATATTGCGGAAATCGCTGAGTTTGGTTTGAAAGATTATGATCAGGCGATCATCGAATACCAGAATTTGATCAATCATTATGCAGATAAAAATGACAATGGCGACCATCAATACCGTATTGCCTCTATTTATTATAAAAAACAAAATTACGAGCAGGCCCTGGTAGAGCTGGAGATTTTGCTGGAAAATTATCCTAAAAGTTCCTGGGCGGAAGAATCAAATTTTAAAATTATCGAAATTCTTTATGCGTTGAGCCGGTGCCCCGAAGCAAGAGAACAGTACCGGCACTTTAATCTGGAATATTCAGAAAGCCGCTTTAAAGAAGACATGGACTTTGTTGTTGCCTCCTGCCTGGAAGAAGAAGGGCATCTGCAAGAAGCGTATAACCGATTCAAGGCTTTGGATGGCCTCTATATCTACCCCGCGATACTCAAAATGAAACTAGAGGGTATTGAAAAAAGGATGAAAAAGAAACACTGATGCTCGATTTAAAAATTATTCGCGAAAATCCTGAAGCGGTGAAAACCCGTCTCAAACGCCGGGGCGGAGATTTTAAGGAACTGGATGAACTGCTCAAGCCCGAAGAAGACCGACGCTTGGGACTTCAAGAATCGGAATCGCTGAAAAATAAAAAAAAGAAACTTTCGGCAGAAGTCGGCCAGCTCAAACAAAAAGGCGAGGACGCCTCCGAACTGATGGAAGAAGTCAAAACCATCAACATCTCCATAAAAGAGCTGGATGATAAAATTCAAACCTTGGAACAGCAAGTGCAGGAGACACTGCTTGGCATTCCCAATATTCCCGATGACGCTATTCCTGACGGCGCCGATGAAAGCGCCAACAAAATGGTGCGCGATTGGGGAACAAAGCCAAAACTTTCTTTCAAACCAAAAAATCATGTTGAAATCGGCGAGCAACTCGGCCTGATTGATTTAAAAAGAGCCGTAAAAATTTCCGGAGCCCGGTTCGCAGTTTACAAAGGGCAGGGAGCAGGACTGTTACGCGCTTTGATCAATTTCATGATCGATGTGCAAACTCGTGAGAACGGATATGAGGAATTATATCCACCCTTTCTGGTCAATAAAGAGAGCATGCAGGGTACTGGGCAATTGCCCAAATTTGAGGAAGAGTTATTCGCCACCCGCGACGACCCCCTTTACCTCATCCCCACTGCTGAAGTTCCTGTTACCAATTTTCATCGCGATGAAATTCTGGAGGAGGAGTCGTTGCCGATCTGTTATGCCGCTTACACCCCCTGTTTCAGGAGAGAGGCGGGGTCTTATGGCAAAGACACGCAAGGGTTGATTCGCCAACACCAGTTCGACAAAGTAGAGCTGGTTAAATTCAGCCGACCCGAGGAGTCCGCCAAAGAGCTTGAAGCTTTGGTCGAGAATGCTGAATCTATCCTGAAAAAACTCAATTTGCATTACCGGGTGATGGAGCTATGTGCCGGTGACCTGGGTTTCTCTGCCGCCAAAACTTATGATCTCGAAGTGTGGCTTCCCAGTCAGGATACGTATCGGGAGATTTCGTCCTGCAGTAATTTTACCGACTATCAGGCGCGACGAGCCCGGATTCGCAGTAAAAAACGCACCGGCGGCAAACCGGAGTTTGTCCATACTCTGAACGGTTCAGGCCTGGCTGCGGGCAGATTGTTTGTGGCTCTGCTAGAAAACTACCAGCAGGAAGACGGGACCGTTGTGGTGCCGGAAGCGTTGCGTCCCTATATGCACGGACGGGAGGCTTTAACGCTGTAAAATATAGTTTTATAACGGGGAACAGTCTGCTTGACATTTACCGGCAAGTAGATAAATATAAGCGAGTCCAAAATATTCAGGAGGGATGGCCGAGTGGTTTAAGGCGGCGGTCTTGAAAACCGTTGAACGAAAGTTCCGTGGGTTCGAATCCTACTCCCTCCGCCACCCACTAGCCGTGGGGGCGACTGGGCAATTGCCCGTTGAGCCGAGATAAATTGTTGTTAGCCAGTTGGAGTTATTGCTCATTTCCTGTGGAGGAACTCCACTAGCCGTGGCTACTCGCCGCAGGGGCAGATGACAATAGCCCGTTGGGCCGTGACACGGTTTGGGAGCAGGATAAAGATATTGCAAGTTACCAGCGGAGGTACTCCGCTAAAAGATATAGAATGGAGAGGTGGCCGAGTTGGCTGAAGGCGCACGCCTGCTAAGTGTGTGTAGGCTTAACCCCTACCGAGGGTTCGAATCCCTCCCTCTCCGCCACCATTCGCCATGGAGGCAACGAGCAATCGCCTAATCTGGCGAGCGATAGTTGTCCCGGCTTAAAAAGTTCTTGCCTCGTTTTCTTGGGCGGGATTTGGAGTTTTGATGCGTATTTTGAAATACATAGTTGCGTTGACACTGGTTTTCATAGTGGCTTGCACTTATGAAAGCAAGGAAGATATCGCCAGCCTGAAAGAGACCGACATCAACAAACTGAATGTTTCTCAGTTTGAGGGGTCCCGGTCCAACGCACCGCAGGAAGCCATATTGGATAAGGGTTTGGATGGTCAGGTGCCTGACGACGGAAGTCATCCCGCTGTTCAAGAAGCGGTTAAAGTCCAACGCGCGGTTGTTGTGCCGGAAGAGGCAGAGGGTAAGTGGAAAGCGGTCAAGCTTCTGGTCAAGAACAAGAAAGACGAAGCCCGCAACGAAATGAAAACGATCACCCTGGGTTCCAGTTTTGAGTTGGAGGATTCGGGGATCAAGGTTACAGTGGGCCCGTTTTTGCCCAACTTTGTGATGAGCCAGACGGCTTATACCTCTGGCGGAAACGAATTGACAAACCCGGCTGTTCAATTAGTGGTTGAACAAAACGGCAAGACTCTTTATACAGGGTGGGCATTTGCAAAGTATCCAACGATGTACGCGTTCGAGCACGAAAACTTTGCTCTGCAGTTGATGGATTACATACCTATTGATATTTCCTGATTTTTGATTGGGATCACAACCCAATTATGCGCCCATGGCTCAGCTGGATAGAGCGACGGTTTGCGGTACCGTAGGTCGCAGGTTCGAGTCCTGCTGGGCGCACTCTTTTTTCGCGGCGAACCGCCGCTTGCAGTTGATGGCTTCCTTTGCCATCGCCTAATTTTTTTCAGACAATCCTATTTTTTTCACTTACCCTGATATGAGGGTAAGTTCGAATCCAGTGCTGACTTTAAGGGCATCCCGGTTATGGAAACCCACCAGTTTTTGCTAATTCTATTGATCATTCTTCTTGCCGCCCGGGTATTCGCTGAGTTGGCGAACCGCCTGCATTTGCCCCCGGTTATCGGCGAACTGGTGGCGGGCGTGGTTTTAGGTCCCAGTCTCTTGGGCTGGATCGAACCCGTTGAACCGATCAAGCTCATGGCGGAAATAGGCATCATCCTGCTTCTATTCAAAGTGGGTTTGGGAACCGATGTCAAAAGGCTGGCTAAAACTGGACTTCAATCTGTGGTGGTGGCCCTGGTAGGGTTTGGTGCCCCCTTCCTGCTTGGGTTCTCGGTGGGATATTGGGTGTTTGGTATTCCGCTTCTGGTGTCTTTATTTATTGGCGGCACACTCACCGCGACCAGCATTGGGATCACAGTGCGTGTGCTCGCCGATTTTGGACATCTAAACACATCAGAGGGACAAACCATACTAGGAGCCGCAGTTCTCGACGATATTTTGGGTGTGGTTCTTCTGGCATTGCTTTACGAGTTTTCCATTGGCGGTGGAACGAATCTGAACAATGTCGCCAAAGTGATCCTGTTTGTAGGGACTTTCTTCGTTCTGGCTCCCGTTGCAGCCAAGTTGATGTCTTCAATCATAAAGCATTTCGATGAAAAGAGCTCGGTCCCGGGTTTGATTCCCACCATGATTGTTTCTCTGGTGTTGTTTTTTGCCTGGCTGGCTGACACGATGGGCGCGCCGATGTTGTTGGGTGGTTTTGCCGCAGGCCTGGCCCTGTCGAGACGATTTTTTCTGCCTTTTGGCGCGGGCCTGCACGTGGCGACCCCCGCGTTTGCTGAAAATATTGATACCAAAATGACCCCTATCGTCCACCTCTTCACTCCAATATTTTTTGTGACCGTTGGCCTGTCCCTGAATCTGCAGGAAGTCGATTGGGGTTCGTCCTTTATCTGGTTCTTCTCTTTGTCTCTGCTTGTTGTCGCGATAGGGGGAAAGTTGTTGGCCGGACTGGTCATCCGTCAGCCCTGGCCCTCCCGCTGGATCATAGGCACCGCCATGATCCCGCGTGGAGAAGTGGGAATCGTTTTTGCCGAACTGGGACGAGAAAGCGGGATCTTCTCTCACGAAATCTATGCGGGAATGATAATGGTGATTGCCCTCACCACCCTACTGCCACCCTTCGTCATGCAAGTGCTTTACTATTCGTTTCCCCTGCTGGAGAAAGAAGAAACTTGAATCACGCTGTTCCGCATTCCTCGATTTTATTCCGGTCGGTAGATACAGATGTGCTGATTATCGATCAATTTGAAAATCGGTAGGTGGCGTACATAATCGTGCTATGCGCCGTATAGTCCGGCACGGTTCCGGTCATTAATAGCAGGCGAGCATCAACTGCGGTTCCGGGAGTTAAGCCATCCGTGGCAAAATCATCAGTCCGGTAATTCTCGAAAACATACTTCAAGCCCAAATCAAGGTTTTTCGACCATTTGTAAATCCCCGTCATGTCCAACCTGTGCTGGGTCGTTTGCAGGTCAGGAAGCCCGACAGTCCCTATTACGTTCGTATCGGACCCTGTATAAAAATCGATGCTCTGTTCGCTCAACGAAAACGAATAGTCGAGCTTGAGGTCCAGCTTATTTTTTATCAAAACATAATTTCCACCAAGACCCACTGTGTGCGCGTTCGTGACCTGATTCCCGGTCCAGTTTTTAGTTAAGTCCGTCTCGGAATTTGGGACATTGGTTCCCCACTCGCGTCCGCTATGCTTTGACCGAATTTCTTCAAAGGTATAAAAAAAGTGAAGTTGGGTTAAAGGGTTGGGTGAAATACCAAGATCAAGCGTCACTTCCTGATTCCGGTTAAAGTTCAAACCAATAGCGGTGTCTTCATAATCGTCTTGCGCCCAGTTATAATATAATCCCAGCGTTGTGGTGTCTGAAGGAAAAAAGCTGATATGAGCCGAATGTTTTATGCGGTCGCGTGAGGCGATGTCGAACCTCTTGGAGTCAAGTAGGTTATCAAATGTGGTCCCCGCAATATGGCCCTCGGTGTGAGTCGCCTGAAAAACTCTTGCCGCGTCATAATCATCTTC
>CALAGQ010000092.1 GCA_937891765.1 uncultured Nitrospina sp. | reverse complement strand
ACTACCCGGTTTACCGTGTAATTCTATAAGCGACGTTGGTTTGTTGATGGCTTTGAACAAATCGAGGATGACTTGGTCACGTCCAAATAAATTTTCTGAACCGAGAGCAGCCGGAGCCCGGCATAACTTTTCTTTCAGCTCGGTTTTTGTTTTTTCCGTCTGCAAAACCCATTGGGCCAGTTTTTCAGGAGTGTCCGCTCCTTTATGGCTCAAATCGGCCGTATTTTCCGAATTCTGGTTGGCGCTCTGTTTGTGGACTTTTGCAGGGAGGAGCTTGGAGACTAAAAAAATGACCAGTCCGAGCACAATAGTTAACACTCCGTAAGTCATTACTGAATCTCCCGGTTTAACAAAGTTTTTCCGGCTAAGGGACATATACCCAAAGTAAAAGAAAAAACCTCAATAAAATTAATAGCTTGGCAGATGCAATCGGGTGCCGGTGCCTGATAGCTCATGAAAAATCACGGTTTAGTTTAAAAAAATTTATCTCACCTACCATGTAAATAGCAATCCTCGTGCCAAAAAAATAATTGTTTATATTTCTGCGGGTTGCCATGGAGTGGACATTTTGGGACTAAACTCCTGTATACAATGGTGCAATCAGGAATACGGGGATGATAAGGGTAGGGAGTCCCCCACTGGCAGTAGATCAATGCTTCCTACCCTATAAGAGCGAGAAGCTAATGATGGAAGTCTCACAGGCTTCCACGTTAGCGGGTTAGAATTGTTTGAGGAAGCGAAGGTCGTTTTCAAAAAACAGGCGAATATCGTTGATGCCGTATTTCAGCATGGAGATGCGTTCGATGCCGAGTCCAAATGCGAACCCGGTCCATTTTTCGGAGTCGTAGTCGACGAATTTTAATACCGCAGGGTCAACCATTCCACAACCGAGAATTTCCAGCCATCCGGTTTGCGAGCAAACCCGGCATCCTTTGCCTCCGCACATCACGCATTGAATATCAACTTCGGCGCTGGGACAAGTGAATGGGAAAAAACTGGGACGGAAGCGGACTTTCGTGTCTTTGCCGAATACTTCCTGAAGAAAAATGTTCATGATGCCTTTGAGGTGACTGAAAGAAATATTTTTATCGATCATGAGTCCTTCGATTTGATGGAACATGGGGGTGTGGGATACATCGGAATCGCAGCGATAAACTTTTCCCGGCGCGATAATGCGCAATGGCGGTTCGCGGTTTTCCATTACATGAATCTGCACCGGTGAAGTATGGGTCCGCAAAACCATTTCCCCTTCCACGTAAAAGGTATCCTGCATATCTCGTGCGGGGTGGTCTTTGGGAATATTTAACGCCTCAAAATTATAATAGTCCGTTTCAATTTCGGGGCCCTCTTCGACTTGGAATCCCAATCCCATAAAAATGGCGGTGATCTCTTCCATCACCTGAGTGATGGGGTGCAGGGATCCGGTGGTTTCTTTTCTTCCCGGCAAAGTGGTGTCAAAGGTTTCACTTTTAGCAGACGGGCGGTTGGCAGATTTACCCAGCGCATCTTCTTTTTCTTCGAGCCGGATTTCGACATGCCGCTTGAAGTCGTTGATGAGTTTGCCCAGTTGCCGTTTCTCTTCCGGAGAAGCCTGACGTAGGTCTTTCATGAGAGCTTGGACACAGCCTTTTTTCCCGAGGAAATCTATACGAAGTTGTTTGAGAGGTTCCGGAGTGGAAGTGCTACCGATGCGGGAGTCGAAATCCTGTCGGTGTTTTTCGATGGTATCAATCATGTTTTACATGAAGAGGGGCCGCCTGCTCGCCGCAGGGGCAACTGGCAATGGCTCGTTGAGCCGAGAGTATTGTTGCTAGCTTTAAAGAGTTATTGCATTTTGTTGGACCCGCGCCTAGTGGCTGCTCGCCGCACGGGCAATGAGCAAAGGCTATTTATAAAGCCGAGATCATTTTTGTCTGCCAATAAAGTCATTGCCAGCTGGCCCTACGCCGAGTGGTCATCGTTACGCTGAGAGTTGGGCGCGTGCGGTTTCGGTCAGGGCTTTGAAGGAATCCTGATTGTGGATGGCCATATCAGAGAGAACTTTACGGTCGAGCTCAATTTCGGCTTTTTTCAGTCCATACATGAACTGGCTGTAGTTCATGCCTTGGGCTCTGACTGCGGCGTTGATCCGGGCAATCCAGAGTCGGCGAAACTCGCGCTTGCGGTTTTTCCGATCGCGATAGGCGTAGCACAAACCATGTTCAACAGATTCCCGAGCTTTGCGGAAACAGGTGCTCCGCACACTGCGGTAGCCTTTGGCTAATTTTAAGATTTTTTTACGTCGGTTTCGGGCGACTGTCCCGTTTACTGCTCGTGGCATTTTGAAATTCTCCTGGTATCAGATAACTTGCGGTTAGTTTAGTAAGGGAGCAAAACCTTCATGCGTTTCGCATCTCCGTCTGCCATCATGCTGGATTTCCGCAGGTTTCTTTTTCTCTTAGTGGATTTACTTGTCAGAATATGGCTGGTGAAAGCGCTATTCTTGCGAATTTTTCCGGTGCCCGTTCTGCGAAACCGCTTGGCGGCACCTTTGTTGGTTTTCATCTTTGGCATTTTTATTAACTCCGTCTTCTATTTATTCTTGCTCGGGTTTCGATACTTCTGCCGGTTCTGCTACCACTTCTGCAACAGGTGCGCTTACTGGCTCTGCGGCAGGCTCCTTTTTCGGTTCAGCAACCACTTGCGCTTTAACCGAACCCCCTTTTTTTGTTTTTGCGCTTTTAGGAGCGAGAATCATGACCAACGTACGCCCTTCCTGCTTGGCTTGCTGTTCAATGACCGCTTCTTCCTCCGTTGCCGCGGCAACGCGTTGCAACACCCTCATTCCAAACTCGCGATGCACAATCTCTCGGCCCTTAAAGAAAATCACCACTTTGGCCTTGTCACCATTTTCCAAAAACCGTTGCACATTCCGCAATTTAAAATCGAAATCGTGCTGGTCGGTGTTGGGCCGAAACTTGACTTCTTTGAGGTGAATGATTTTTTGTTTCTTCTTGGCCTCGTGCGCCTTTTTGCTAGCCTTATATTTGTGCTTGCCGTAATCCATGATGCGGCAAACAGGCGGGTTAGCGGTCGGAGCAACTTCTACAAGATCCATGTCCCGGTCTTGAGCCAAGCTCAATGCTTCTTCCGTGGGCAGGGTTCCAAGTGCCTCCCCCTCATCATCAATCACGGATACTTCTCGCACCCGAATCATCTTATTGATACGCTGTTTCTTATTATTAATTTAAATCCAACCTTCCATTAAAAATTAATCTTCAGATTCTATTAGCTTGGAATCTATACCGGATTGCAGTTCACTCAGAAAGGTCTCAAAATCGAGGGTCCGGGTTTCTTTAGAACGCCGCTTGCGAACGCCCAGAGTCTGGGATTCGACTTCTTTGTCCCCTAAAACAATCATATAAGGGATTTTCTGTAATTGGGCCTCCCGTATCTTGAACCCAATCTTCTCATTTCGCAAGTCTTTTTCTACACGAATATCCGATTCTTCAAACCGTTGGGCCAATTTTTCGGCATATTCGATCTGATTATCGGTAATCGTACAAAGAACGACCTGCACCGGCGCCAACCAAAGCGGGAACGCCCCGGCATAATGCTCGACCAGACAACCAAAAAAACGCTCCAGCGAACCCATTAAGGCGCGATGAAGCATGATCGGGCGGTGGCGCTGTCCATCTTCCTCAATATAGCTTATGTCAAAGCGTTCGGGAAGGTTAAAATCGACCTGCACCGTCGAAACCTGCCAATATCGGTTCAGGCTATCCTTGATTTTGATGTCGATTTTCGGCCCATAGAAAACCCCTTCGCCAGGATCAACCTCAAAATCGAGCTTTTTGTTGTTCAGGGCATTTTCCAGAGCCTTGGTCGCAGTTTCCCAATCCGCATCCTCGCCGACATATTTGTCCGGCTTAGTGCTCAAATAAATTTTGTATTCAAAGAATCCGAACGACTGCAGAATATAAACGATCAACTCGAGAACCTTGGTGATCTCCTCTTCAATCTGCGCCGGACGGCAGAACAGATGCGCGTCGTCCTGGGTGAACCCGCGCACGCGCAGCAGACCATGCAGAACTCCCGAACGTTCGTAACGATAAACCGTTCCCAACTCGCCAAACCGCACCGGCAAATCGCGATAGCTGCGTAACTTGGTTTTATAAATCTGGATGTGGAACGGGCAGTTCATCGGCTTCATGACATACTCTTTGCCCTCAATATCCATATTGGAGAACATGTTCTCCTTATAGAACTCCGTATGACCGCTGGTGTTCCACAAATCGATCTTCGCCGCATGCGGACTGATGACCATCTCGTAACCGTGTTTGAAATGTTCCTTCTTCCAGAAATCTTCCATCAGGTGGCGGATGCGCGCACCTTTTGGGTGCCAGAGAATGAGTCCCGGTCCGATTTCGTCTGAAACGGAATAAAAGTCGAGCTCTTTACCGAGTTTGCGATGGTCGCGCTTTTTGGCTTCTTCCAACCTTTTGAGGTAGAGCCTGAGTTCCTTTTCCGTGTTCCAGGCGGTGCCATAAATGCGTTGCAGAACCGGGTTGCGCTCGTCGCCGCGCCAGTAGGCGGATGAAGTGTGCAGAAGCTTGAAAGCCTTGATCTGCTTGGTCGACTCCACATGCGGGCCGCGGCAAAGGTCGGCCCAGTCACCCTGCGAATAAACCGATAGTGGTTCGCTGGAATCGATGGAGTCGATGATCTCGACCTTGAATTTCTCGCCCATGTCAGTGAATTTTTTTATCACCTCATCGCGTGGCAGTTCCGTGCGCACGACTTGAAGATCTTTGGCGGCGATTTCCTTCATGCGCTTTTCAATCTTTTCCAGATCTTCCGGCACAAAAGCTTTGTCGCGGGAGAAATCGTAATAGAATCCGTCTTCGATCACCGGCCCAATAGTGACCTGGGTTCCGGGGAACAGTTCCTGAACCGCCTGCGCCATCAAATGGGCGCAACTGTGGCGAAGCGTTTCTAAATCTATCTGGTTTGGGTTGTTCGACATTTTTTGAATTTATTTCCCCCGGACGATGTCCGGAAAATGAAAAGGCATCATACGCACCGGCATGATGCCCGCAACTTCGGCCAAAAGGCCGTATAAAAATAGGCACGGGCGGTTTCGAACCGCCGACCCCTTGCATGTCAAGCAAGTACTCTACCCCTGAGCTACGCGCCTGAAAAAATCAGATGACGGCTATTCTAAATGTTATCAACCCTTTGGTCAAGTGCGGAGAATAACAAAGGAACGACAGATGGACACGAATATTAATCCCCTCCCTTCATAGGGAGGGGTATGGGGAGGGTTGGCTTTCAGGGGCCGGGCCAATAAAATAACTCCCCTCCTTCCGTGATATTCCACCTTAGCTTTCGTGCCCCGGAGGGGTAATGGGGAGGGGTAGAAGGGTGAGCCGATTATAACTGGCAACAAGCAGACTGGCCCAACTTTCAATATAATCTTCAAGAGATTGAAGACCTTCTTTTCATTTTCGAGAAGCGTGTGGGGCGCGTCAGTGGCCTTCTTGACGCATTACCGGAAGAGGCTCAAGCTGAAACAACCATTGATATGATGGTTTCTGAGGCTATGAAAACTTCAGAAATTGAGGGCGAATATTTGAACCGCCCGGATGTTGTGTCCTCCATCAGAAAGAATCTTGGTGTCTCACAAAAATCCCCACAAACAAAGGATAAAAAAGCAGAGGGTATCGCAGAACTTATGGTGGATGTTCGCAATTCGTATGCTGAAAAACTCACAAAGGAAAAACTATTTTCCTGGCATGAAATGGTGATGAAGGGGACCCGGAGAATAAAAGCCGGAAGCTGGCGAGCACATAAAGAACCGATGCAAGTGATATCGGGTCCCATTGGAAAAACAAAAATTCACTTTGAAGCTTCTCCCTCCAGCCATGTTCCAAAAGAAATGACCCAGTTTATTAAATGGTTCAATAAAACGCACCCAACGGGAAAAGAGCCTATTAAACACGCCCCCATTCGATCAGCAATTGCTCACCTTTATTTTGAAACGATCCATCCTTTTGAAGATGGGAATGGAAGAGTGGGCAGGGCTTTAGCTGAGAAAGCTTTATCCCAAGGGGTTGGACACCCTATCTTGTTAAGCCTTTCCACTATGATAGAAACCAATAAAAAAGCTTATTACGATGCCCTTAAAGTAGCACAAGGCTCCAATGAAATTACGCAATGGATAATTTGCTTTGTGACGACAATTTTGGATGCTCATATTTATGCGGAAAAGCAAATCGGGTTCACCATCAGTAAAGCGAAGTTCTTTGATCGTTTCAAGGGCCAGCTTAACGACCGTCAATTGAAGGTCGTTCGGCGTATGCTAAAAGAAGGACTGAAAGGATTTAAGGGGGGTATGAGTAGCAAAAATTATATGACCATCACTGGCACTTCAAAAGCAACTGCAACAAGGGACTTGCAGGACTTAACAGAAAAGGGAGCTCTCATTCCCTCGGGGGGTGGTCGTGGCACATGTTACGAAATAAATTTGGGTTCTAGCAGAATAAGTGGGTAAGCATGCGTCGACAGGCTCACCCTTCTACCCCTCCCTGGAAAGGAGGGGAGAAATCTGGATTGCCGCGTCGGCTACAGCCTCCTCGCAAAGACGGCAACCGCAAATCCCCCCGGCCCCTTCGTAGAAGGGGGAGTTGAAGAAAATCTGCGTTCATCTATGTGAATCTGTGGTTACAGCCTAGCGGGGTTTGGTGTAAATCTCGCTGCCTTTTTCTTTGAAGGTGTCGGACATTTCTTTCATGCCTGCATCGAGGGCCTGTTTTTCTTCGAGGCCTTTTTGTGCGGCGTAGTCGCGCACGTCTTGCGTGATTTTCATCGAGCAAAAGTGCGGGCCGCACATGGAACAGAAATGCGCCACCTTGGCCGAATCTTTCGGCAAGGTTTCATCGTGGAACAGCAAGGCTTTTTCCGGATCGAGCGACAGGTTGAACTGATCTTCCCAGCGGAACTCGAACCGGGCTTTGCTGAGTGCATCGTCGCGCACTCGGGCACCGGGGTGGCCTTTAGCCAAGTCCGCTGCATGCGCCGCGATCTTGTAGGTGATGACACCTTCTTTCACGTCGTCTCTGTTGGGCAGCCCGAGATGTTCTTTCGGGGTGACGTAGCAGAGCATGGCCGTACCGTACCAGCCGATCATTGCCGCGCCGATTCCACTGGTGATGTGGTCGTATCCCGGCGCGATGTCGGTGGTCAGCGGTCCTAATGTATAGAACGGCGCTTCGCCACAAACTTCCAACTGTTTCTCCATATTCTCTTTGATCATGTGCATGGGAACGTGACCCGGACCTTCGATCATGGTCTGCACTTCATGTGCCCAGGCGATTTTGGTCAACTCGCCGAGTGTTTCCAGTTCAGCAAACTGGGCCTCGTCATTAGCGTCTGCGGTGGAGCCGGGGCGCAACCCGTCACCCAATGAGAAGGAGACATCATAAGCTTTCATGATTTCGCAGATGTCTTCGAAATGGGTGTAGAGAAAGTTTTCCTCATGATAAGTCAGGCACCATTTTGCCATGATCGCGCCACCGCGTGAGACGATACCGGTCACACGTTTGGCGGTCATCGGCACGTAGCGCAACAACACTCCTGCATGAATGGTGAAATAGTCCACGCCTTGTTCGCATTGCTCTATGAGGGTATCGCGATAAATTTCCCATGTCAGGTCTTCGATCTTGCCGTTAACTTTTTCCAGGGCCTGATAGATGGGCACGGTGCCGATGGGAACGGGAGAGTTGCGCAAGATCCATTCACGCGTGGTGTGGATATTTTTCCCGGTTGAGAGGTCCATAACATTGTCGGCTCCGCATCGTGCGGACCAGACCATCTTCTCGACTTCTTCTTCGATGGAGGAGCTGACCGCCGAGTTACCGATGTTGGAGTTGATCTTGACGAGAAAGTTTCGTCCAATGATCATTGGCTCTGATTCCGGATGGTTGATGTTGGCCGGGATGATGGCTCGGCCTCTTGCCACTTCTTCGCGTACGAACTCGGGGGTGATTTCCTCTTGCAGGTTGGCGCCGAAGGAATTGCCTTTCAGTCGTTGTTCGCGTTCTTCATCTTGAATCCATTGTTTGCGTTTCTGGTTTTCGCGGATGGCGATGAACTCCATCTCGGGAGTGATGATTCCCTTTTTGGCGTAATGCATTTGCGAAACATTTTGGCCGGGCTTGGCGCGCAGAACCTTTTTGCGGGTTTTGGGGAACCGTTCGGTGTTGGGGTTTTCCCCGTCACTGTAGCCATCGTCTTTGGGCTGGATGTCTCTGCCATCGTACTCTTCAACATCGCCGCGGCCTATGATCCACGGCATGCGGATGGGATTTAATCCTTCACGAATATCGATAGTCGCTTCCGGGTCGGTGTAGGGGCCAGACGTGTCATAGACGAGGATGGAGCTTTCGTCATTTTCTGCATGGTTGCCGTTGCCATTGCCGGTGATCGTTGTAGAGGGGGAGAGAGAAATTTCGCGGAAGGGCACTTTGATGTCGGGGTGCAAGGTTCCGGCGACATAAACTTTTTTTGAGTTTGGGGAAATCGGCTTGGTGGAAATTTCTACTTTTTCGTCGGTGGCTCCGTGACGGTCGCCGTTACCGTTTCCATTACCGTTTGATTTTGTCATATCGAGTTGCCTCCAAAGTTCTGCGTATATTCAGATGAATGTTGTTTTATATGTTTCGAGTCCCAGATATCAGAAATCACGGCGACCCCAAAGGCCCCCTGTTCCAGACATTCGGAAACGCGGTGCAGTGTTATGCCTCCTAAAGCCAGAACCGGCAGACGAACCGACTGGGTCACTTGACGGAGTGAGTCCAAACCTTGAGGCTCACCGTAATCAGCTTTCGAGGGTGTTTCGTAAATCGGACTGAAGGTGATGAAATCTGCGCCTTGTGTTTCAGCAAGACGTGCCCCATCTAATGAGTGTGTTGAGACTCCGACGACGAGGTCGGGAAAATTATTTTTAATTTCGCTGGCTTCAACGCTGGCTTCGGTCAGGTGCACGCCATCTGCCTCGGCCATGATAGCGATATCGGCGCGGTCGTTGATGAACAGTTTGGCGTTGTAGCGTGTAACGAGAGGTTTGATTTCGAGTGCCAGCGAGAGCAGGTCTTTCGGACTCAGGTTTTTTTCGCGCAGTTGCAGGGTGCGTATGCCGCCTTGCAACGCTTCTTCCACCGCGCCGAGGAACCGGCTTTGGCCGATGCGCATGAGGTCGGTGATGAGATAAACCTGGAGGAAATCCAAACTCTGCGCTGTCTTGAAAGGGGTCGAAATCATAATTCGATCAAGCCGTCCAGTGGACTGCTGGCTGAGGCATAAAGTTTTTTCGGGATGCGTCCGGCTTCATAAGCCAGGCGTCCGCACTCCACCGCCATTTTCATAGCCAGCGCCATTTTTAGCGGGTCTTTCGCTCCGGCGATGGCGGTGTTCATCAAAATTCCTGAGACGCCCAGCTCCATGGCGCGGCTGGCGTCTGACGCGGTGCCGACCCCGGCATCGATGATGACCGGGATATTGACCGCTTCTAAAATCAGTTTGATGTTGTAGGGATTGCGAATGCCGAGGCCGGAGCCGATCGGTGCTGCTAGCGGCATGACCGCAACGCAACCGATGTCTTCGAGTTTTTTGCAGAGCACAACATCGTCGGTGCAATAGGGCAGAACATGAAAGCCGTCTTTGACTAAAAGTTTGGAGGCTTCCAGTGTGGCTTCGTTATCGGGGAACAGGGTTTTCTCGTCGCCGATGACTTCCACTTTGACGATGTTTCCGAGGCCCGCTTCGCGCGCCAGCTCACAGGTCATCACTGCTTCTTTTAATGTGTAGCATCCTGCCGTGTTGGGCAGAAAGGTGTATTTTTTGGGGTCGAGGTGATTGAGTATGGAGTCTTTATTTTTATCCAGCTCAATGCGGCGGACTGCGACCGTCACCATTTCGGCGCCGGAAATTTCGATAGCTTGCCGGGTTTCGTCGAAGGATTGATATTTCCCGGTGCCAACAATTAGTCTGGACTTGAAGACCTTGTCGCCAATTTTCATGAATTCTTTTTTTGTGTTCATAATCTAGAAGTGTGTTAAAAAATTAAATTCCGCCGCCGACGGCATGCACGATTTCAACCTCGTCGTTTTCCTGGATCGGGGTTGTCGCGTATTTGGATTTTGGAACCACTTGCTGGTTGAGGGCCATGGCAAAATTAGGCGCCTGAATATCCAGCTCGCGGGTCAGATCTTCAAGGTTTTGGCTTTTCAGGATTTCACGGTTTTCGCCATTAATCGTCAGTTTCATAGGGGTTTATATTGTAAGTAATTTTTTCTCAGGCAACTCGCAGACCCTTTTAATTAAGGGTTGCTCATGGCCAAAAGCAGTTTTAAATGGTACCCGCAAGGGCAAGGCTCCAAAAAAAGGACAAGGTTTAGTTCGAAACAGCCGTTAAATCAATAAAACAAAGCTAAAATCGCGGATCAAATCCAAGCGTGATTCTTAAGGAAGGGTGGGCATAAAAAAAGCCACATCCCAACCTTAAAGGAAATGCAGCGTATCTATTACAAGATGGCCTCACTTCCCTTCGCTGGCATGATCCAGATCAGGTTCAAAGGGTCGTCCTGTTTCAGGACTCTCAGTTCATAAACACCCCCAGTGGTCGTGACGGGTCTAGATTATTTCATATTTCCTACAAGTCAACAGTTATTGACGTAATAATAAAAAAGAGTAATATGCACATTATGTTTCCCGCACTCCTATTACGCGTTTTGTTAGTGGTTCTCCTTTTTGGAGTCGGCGGTTGTGCCACTGGCTCGGTTTCCGTAAACCCCTATTTTGAAATGCCGCCCGAGCGTCTGCCAAAAACGGAGATGGAGCTGTATAACCGTGCCCTGACCCAGCTTAAAAATAATCAACTCGGCAACTCGATTGATCTCTGGAAACAGTTTCTGCAGAACAACCCGAGGTCGTTCAGAGGCTATAACAACCTTGGTATGGCGCTCTATTCCAACGACCAGTTGGTACCTGCCATGAAAGCCTTTGAAACCGCTCTGGCCCTGGAACCGTTTGATACCAAAATCAAGGATAACCTGAAAAGAGCATTGCGGTTCCAGGTCACAATTTTGCGAGAGAATAAGGATTACGCAACAGCCATCGAGCATCTCGAAAGGGTGAAAAAACTCACCGACGACCCGCCGGACAAAGAGAGAGTGGCGCTGGAGATGGAAATCCTCCAGGACCTTATCTACGAGCAGGTCAAGCTGGCCAACACGTTGGAAGGTTATGAGGCGTTTGTGGCGAAGTATCCTGATAATCCAAAAAACTCTGATGAAGCCCGGCGTGTGATTGCCAAACTGAATCCGCAGAAACCCGGAGAGTTTCCGGAAATGCAGCTATTGCCCGATGCTGCACAAAGGACCACTGAGTCCACGCAGGAGGTTTTTGTCCCCGAGCCGATGCAGAGTGTCCCTGCCCTACCGCCTGTTCGCAAAGAATCGATTGAGATCGTGGCAGAAACAAAAAAAGCTATCGAAGAATTTCCCGAACATATACAAGAGAATGAGGTGGTAGATTTTGCGGCGGAAGAAGTTTCGCAAGCACCGGAGTCGACAGTGATGAAACGGACTCCAAAGGTAGAGGCGTTTGTGGATCCAGACATGGAAATGAAGCGGGAAACATCCGCCGCTCCGGTTCAGGAATCTGTGCCAACCAAACGGGTGCGGATCATAACTCAAAATGCTCCGCTCAGAGTGCGAGCAAAACCGGACGCTCGGTCTGCCGTGACGGCTCAGATCCCGAAAAATTCAGTCGTGCCGGTTTTTCAGGAAACTGAAAAATGGTTTCAGATCGAGTACCAAGAAGGCAAAAAAGGCTGGATCTCCAAAAAATATTCCCGGCTGGTTAATTAACCCCCCTTTATTCAATTAGCTGATTCCCTCTCCATACTGGTTTGTTATCTGCAAGGCGTGGTTTGCCCCTTGCCACTGGTGGCTCTGCTGGATTCCGGTTGACCCGGTTGGATCGCATGAATATAATCCATCTGGAAGTACCTCCGCTGGTAAATGAGCCTGACTCTAAATGGCACTCGAGAGTGTTGATAGCCTTGCGGGTTATTGCTTATCGGCGGCACGCCTAGTGCGTGGAGAACTTTAATATTGAACTATTGGAAAACTATGACGACGATTGATAAGGAAGAACTGGATGCATTGATTCAGAGTGAGTGGGATTATCTGGAATCGAAAAAAGGCGAGTGGAGCCTTCTCGAAGGGGAACAGGATATGGAAGTGCTGGAACACGTCTTGCGCTGTATCCTGCATCTGGATATGACCAAAGACAGGCCTCGGGAATTTATGGAGTGCGTCAAAGTGCAAAATCCTGATGGCGGCTGGTCGAAAGAATCGCACACCGAAAAAACTTCGATGTGGATCACGACTTTTGTAGGACTCAAACTCTGCCGCGGTAATATGGTTCTCAAAGATCCGGAAATTCAGGCGACCGTGGATAAAACGCTGGAATATGTTTTGTCCATGCAGGAAGAAGATGGGCATTGGTTCGATCCGGAGTGGTCGCATCTGGATACGACCTGTTCGGTCACTTGCTTTCTGACCATTTACCAGGTCACTCAGGACAAAAAGAATGACGAGCGCATCAACAAAGCCCGTGTCCGGGGCTTCGAGTTTATTAAAAACTGGCAAACAGATTCCGGACTCTGGAAAGATGAAACGTTTCATCCTGCTGGCATCGAAACCACGGCGCATTTAATGCAGTACACTCTAGTTCCCGCCTACTTCATGGACAAAATCGAGTACGCCGGAAAAATGTGCATGCAGGCGGCCGACTCGATGGTCGCCGAACAGGCCGCAAATGGTAGTTGGGATAATGAAAATACCGACCACACCATGGATGCCTGTCGTAACCTGATGCTGGTGTCGGACACCTTCAAGGATAAAGAAAAATACGCCCCGGTTATTGAAAAAGGAGTGCGCTGGCTGATCGATATCAAAAACGAACAGGGCTGGGGAGACTTTCCCGACGAACCGAGCAACGTGGAACGCACCGCAGATGGGCTGGATACCCTGCTTAAATACCGGCGCTACTGCTCCAGCAAACCCATGTCCGACTTCTGGGCTTTCAGCAAGTAACCACTAGGCGTGGTGCCAACTGGCAATAGAGTTATTGGGTTAGCAAGGAGTTAGCTCGGCTGAAAGCCATTGTTCATGGCCTCCCCTGCTAAGGGCCGCCGGTGGCAAGTGGCAATGGCTTTTTACCCCTCCGGGGCACGAGGGTTAAGGAAAAAATATCACGTCTTGAGAGCAAAGAGTTTTGGCGGATTGAAGAGTCTTTGCCGAGTTACCTCCATGGCTAGTGGTCGGTCTTAGTTAACGGCTTAACGATTAGTTTATGTTTTACGGGTATTGATTTTGGAAGCAATTATATTACTTGCCGGTTACGGCTCGCGGTTGGATCGGCAGGATCTTCCTCACAAGGCACTCCTGCCTTTTGGCGAAGAGACGTTGCTTTCCCGCCACTTGAAATGCCTGCAGGCTCTTGGCATCGAGAAGACCCATCTCATCCTGGGTCATAATGCTCCGGCGCTGAAATCCTATGTGCAGGAACTTGACTTGGGCCTGCCGGTAAACTTCATCGATAACCCGGTTTACCGCACCACCGGTAACACCTTGTCGATGGTGATGGGACTCAAACACTGCCAGGACGAAACATTGATTCTCGATGGTGATGTTTTGTATCCGCCCGAAGCGCTGATCAACTATGTCCAAAAAGCGCCGCGCTCTTCATTCGCGTTGATACCTGCTGACATCGACGATGCTGAATGCGCGAAAGTATTATTGAATCCATCAGGAACTATCCACGCTTTCATCACCAAACGAGCGCTGACTGATGAAGAGAAATCTGGTTTTGGTTTCGGGGGTGAGGCGATCGGATTTTTCATGCTGTGCCAAGAAGATGTCCCTCGCTTTGTCGCCCTGTATGAAAATAATGAGTCCACCTACCAACCCGTTCTTTGGGAAATCCCGTTCACCGAGTTTGCCCGCAATACTGCCCTGCATCCCTGGAATGTTCAAGAAGAAGGCTGCTTTGAAATAGACACCCGGGAAGACTACTCAATAGCCTTGAAGTGCTTTCAATCCCAGCCGGACCAATACCAAATTCCATAGCCTATAAATTTGTTAATTTAATGCAAATATGTATTAAAAATCATCCATATTTATTATTAATTATA
>CALAGQ010000091.1 GCA_937891765.1 uncultured Nitrospina sp. | reverse complement strand
CCGCCATGGGCCGCGGCAACAGGAATCGTTAAAAACTCTTTTCAACCCAATTATGTTTTCCGAATCTCGGTGCGAGATGAATATGCCGGTGAGTTTTTGGTCAACAAAGCCTTAGAATCCCATCAAAATATTGCGCTCTTGCTGGAAAATACAGGGTGGGGAAGAAGCAATGAGAAGTCCATGATTAAGGCGTTGAAAGATCACCAAAAAACTCCAGTTGCAATCGAATGGTTCAATTGGGGGGGGACAAATATGATGCCTCAGTTGACAAGGATAGAAAGTGCAGGAGCCGATGCAATTCTCCTGGTTGCTAATGCACCCGAAGGCAGTATTATTATAAACGGTGCTAGTCAACGTTCTCAAGTAATTCCGATATTTTCGCATTGGGGAATAACAGGAGGCTATTTTTGGAATAATGTGAAACATGAAATTCCAAAAGTAAAACTCAAATTTATCCAAACATTTTCATTCGAGGGCATAAAAAACAAAAAAAACAGAGAGGTGATTGCGAAGTATTTTGCTCAGTATGAAATTGATGAAACCAAAGATATTTTGGCCCCTGTAGGTACTGCGCATGCGTACGATTTAGTTCATTTGTTGGCAAAAGCAATTGAAAAGGCTGGCAGTATTGATAGATCAAAAATACGAGATGCCTTAGAAACGATTAAATTTCATGAGGGCCTGGTGCAAAATTATAAAAATCCGTTTACCCCTGAAAACCACGATGCTTTAGACATGGGAAATTTATTTTTGGCAGAATACGGCACTAGAGGAAATATTATTCCCATTAAATGAAGGCGTAGCGTTCATGGTACTCCAAGTAGGATATCGTTGCCCCATGTAATCGCTACCTCCACTAAGGACTTTACTGTAAGATGAAAATCTTCGGGAAAAATTTCAAGCAAAAATTGATTTTTCAAATTGCATTATTTGTTGGCCTGACCTTGCTCTTCATGTCCGGGATTATGGTTGTTTTGTTAAACTCAAATTTAAACAAACAATTGGAGAATAACCTGAGGCTGCAAACCGGAAATTCACTCAAGTTTTTGGAGTCTCGTCTTTCCTATTTTTTTGAAAACTTACAGCGCTTTGCCAACGACCCTCTTGTCATTAACGCCCTCATAGACACTTCTGGACGGCAATTATACCTGCCAGCTATGGTGGATAATCAAGTTTTAATTAAAAATACTTTATTTGTATCGATTGTGGATTTTGAGGGGAACAATATTTATTCAAGTTCACCAAAACCCACATCTTATAGTATTTTTTCCACCTTGAGAGATGCCCTGGCAACCGGAAAACCTACTATTGAATTTCTGCCCGCAACCAAAACCTTGGTCATGATACATCCTGTGAAATATTATAATACTACTCAGGGAGCCGTCATAATGGGGTATGACATTGCCAAAATCTCAGGAAGTATTTTTGAGTTAAAGGAAAATATTTTTTATCGATTATTCTTGAATGGTCATCAAGTATACCAGAGTAATTATTTTGAAAATATAAAATATACATCCGTAGTAAAAGAACCTGAAAATAATTCCAATATAATAACCAAATTGAAGGTGAAACTGGTTTCAGGTCAGACCCATTCTTCCCAATCTACACAAATTGTAAAAAGCCTTTATACATTTCTTGGGATTTGCTTATTATTTATCTTTTTTTCCATTATTCTTGCGGTTTGGATTGCAAATGAAATATCCAAACCTATCCTTATGCTTTGTGAAAAAATTAAAAATTCGTCTGATAACATGTTTAAGCCGTGCAGTCCGGTTGGCACCAATGATGAGTTGGAAGACTTGGCTTTAGCTTTTGATGATAAGTCGAGGAAGGTATTTGAACACTCTCTTAAAGTGCAAGAGAAGAAAGATTATGCCGAAGCGATTATTCATTCCATGGGAGATGCTTTAATTGTTTCGGACTTTCAGGGGTATATAAAAACTGTAAATAGCGCGACCATAATGTTGCTGGGCTATGAGGAAGCTGACCTGATCGGACAGAAGTATGAGAGTGTTTTTTCTGGAGAATTCACTGAAAAGAATGATTTCAAGAACAAAGAACACACTTTCTTGGACAAACATGGGAATAATATTCCTATATTGCTTTCGGGATCGGTTTTGCATGATTATTCCTCGGAACTAAAAAATACAAAGACTTTCATAGGCTTTGTTCTGGTGGCAAAAGATCTCCGAGAACGCAAAACTATAGATATGCAGATTCGTCATTTGCAGAAGATGGAGTCGGTCGGGCAATTGGCAGCAGGCATTGCTCACGAAATTAACACTCCTATACAATTCATTGGCGATAACCTCCAGTTTTTACAAAACTCCTACGAGGATATTTGTAATGTACTGTCGGATACGGATAAGTTGCTCGAAGCGCATAGAAAAGGTTTAGCATATGAAAAATTTTTGGAGAATTTAGAAACCTTGATTCAAAATCCCGATTTTGAATTTATCCGGGAAGAAATGCCCCTAGCGATAGAGCAGGCCCTGGAAGGGGTCCAGAGGGTTGCTAAAATCGTGAATGCGATGAAACAATTCGTTCACCCAGACCAGGAAGAAAAGAAATTTGTAAATATTAATGAGGCTATTAAAACCGTAATAACCGTTTCAAAAAACGAGTGGAAATATGTATCTAATATGGAGACCAACCTTGATCCGGGTTTGCCTTTAGTTCCTTGTTTTGTCTCTGAATTCAACCAAGCGATCCTGAATATTGTGGTCAATGCAGCCCACGCAATCAAGGCGAAAAGTAAAGAAGGTCATAATGAAATGGGAACTATCACCATCAGCACCAAGTGTGTCGCAGACCGAGCTGAGATTCAAATCAAGGATACAGGCACTGGAATGCCCATAAAGGTGAAATCAAGAATTTTCGATCCCTTTTTCACTACTAAGGACGTTGGTGTTGGGACTGGGCAGGGACTCCACCTTGTCCATGGCTTTATTGTAAGTCATCATAAAGGGTCTCTTTCATTAGAAACAAAAGTAGGCGAAGGGACAACGTTCTTTATTTATTTGCCACTTAACGCGGACTGAAATGAGTCAATCTGGTTCTTAAAAAGAATAAATTTATTCAAGCTAATCCACAGGACAATTAAAGTGAATAAAAAACTGACAATTTTATTCGTAGACGATGATATCGCATTACTAAAATCCTTACGTCGAGTCGTTCATTCGATGCGCAATGAATGGAATTGTGAGTTTGTCAGTAGTGGAAAAGAAGCGTTACGCATTTTATCAGATAAACCTTTCGATTTAGTTGTGTCCGATATGCGCATGCCGGAAATGACTGGTGCCCAACTTTTGCGTATAGTGAAAAGACAAAATCCAAAAACCATGCGATTTATCTTGTCCGGGCAGGCGGATGATAAAGCATTTTCTCAGTGTATTGGGTCTATGCACCAGTTTCTATCCAAACCCTGCGACTTTGATCTCTTTAAGGAGGCGGTAAATCGCAGCCTGTCATTGAGGAACTCTTTGCATAATAATGAAATAAAAAAACTCCTGATAAATGTAGATTCTCTTCCCATCTTACCAAAACTGTATTATCAGCTGATGGAAGAAATGGAATCTGACGATTCAACACTGGAGAATATAGGAAACATTATTTCCAAAGATATTGGGATGACGGCCAAGTTACTTCAAGTAGCTAATTCCGCTTATTTTGGAGCCTCTAATAAAGTCACCAACTCAGTGCATGCGGTTCAGCTTTTGGGATTGGAATTAATCCAGTCATTGGTTCTAGCTAACAACATATTTTCAACATCTAATCTGGCAAACAAGAATACACTACTAGTTGAAAAAATCTGGGAAAATAGTGTAGATGTGGCGGGACTGGCCATGGAGTTAGCTAAAATGGAAAATGTAAAATGCGATATCCAGAATTATTCTTATACAGCGGGGATACTCCATTTAGCCGGGAAAAGCATACTTCTTGTGAACTTTCCTGAAAAGTATCAGGAATACCTTTTGAAACTAGAAGCAGATAATAGGAACGAATTAGAAGTCGAGGAAGAGGTTTTTGGAGGTAGTTGCGCTCAGGTAGGCGCATATGTTTTAGGCCTATGGGGATTGCCGGACGCCATTATTGAGGCCATTAATTATTATAAAACCCCATCCAAATGTATTTTAAAGTCATCATCGGCACTAACCTTTTTACATGTTGCTAGCGTGCTGTCTCAAGGTTCAGTTGAGGGATCTATACAAGAAATTCCCGACAAGCTTGACCAAAAATATTTAAAAGAAATAGGAATGTTGGATCGTTTCTCCAAATGGAAAGAAATAGCAATGAAGTTTGACTTGGAGAATGGCGGATGAACAACAGAGTTCTTCTCGTAGATGACGATCCCAACATACTGGAAGGATATAAAAGAAGTTTGCGCAATAAGTTTGATGTGACCACCGCTATAGAGGGACACGCGGCTCTTGAAGTTATTTTGGGAAAAGATACATTTTCTACCATCGTTTCCGATGTGACCATGCCAAACATGAATGGAATCCAATTTCTTTCCAGGGTGAAGGAAATATCGCCCGATAGTGTTCGGATCATGCTTACTGGAAATGCCGATTTAAATATAGCCATCAATGCGATAAATGAGGGAAATATTTTTCGGTTTTTGACCAAGCCCTGTCCAGACGATCTTTTCACAAAAACCCTTGAGGCGGGGATTGAGCAATATCGATTGATTACCGCAGAACGTGAGCTTTTGGAGAAAACATTGAACGGCAGTATCAATGTTCTTACGGAAACCCTTTCTTTGCATCATCCTGAAATCTTCGGTAATACCATGAAATTGAAAGAACTGATCCTGGATTTGGCAAAATTCTTCAAAATTTCCCGCTCATGGGAATTGGAAGTCGCGGCGATGCTTGCTCCTATCGGGTATGTTGGTATCCCTCCTGCATTAATGCTTAAAGTTCAAAAAGAAGAAGGGCTTTCACTCGGTGAGGAGAAGATGCTCAGCTTGACCCCGGAAATCGGGGCTCACCTTCTAGGAAACATTCCAAGACTCGAATCAGTTGCAAAAATAATTTTATATCAGAATAAAAGATATGATGGAACTGGGTTTCCAAAGGATTCTGTGTCTGGTCAAAAAATTTTGTTTGGGGCGCGATTATTAAAAATACTTTTAGACTTAATCCAAATAGAAAGTGATGGTATACCTCGCAGTCAAGCGGTTCAGCACTTGAAAAGCAAAAATGGCTGGTACGATCCCAAAATTCTTGAAAAGGTTTCCACCTATCTCCTGAAGGAAGAAAAAATAAAGGCTTCAGATTCCGCAAACATTATTTCTGCTTCAGTTTATGAACTCCGAGCAGGGCAGATATTGCGGTCCGACATTGAAACTGTTGAAGGGGATCTCCTGCTTTTGGCCGGGTGCAGGCTTTCTTGGGTCCAAATAAATCTGATACGAAATCACGCAAAGTTGACTGATTTAAAAGTGCCTCTTAAAGTTGAAACCACAATCACACAAAACAATTGACGATTTATCCTTCAAGGTTATTTTTATGAAAAATATAGGTTCCAAGGGAGAACACATCTTACAGAGAGAATTAGGTACTAGCCGCCGCGCGTCTGTTTTTTATAATATGCAAATGTTGGATTACTTAAACCCGGAAATGCGAAAATTTGTTTCCCGCCAAGAAATGGTTTTCATTGCAACGTCCGATTCTAATGGCGAATGTGACTGCTCCTTTCGCGCCGGAGACCCTGGTTTCGTACGCATCATTAATAGCAAAAACTTAATTTGTCCTGAATACCGTGGCAACGGAGTTATGGCAAGTCTTGGAAATATTCTTGAGAACCAACATATCGGGATGGTATTTATCGATTTTTACGAGTCAACGGTAGGCCTCCATGTGAATGGTAAGGCAAGAGTGATTTCTAACAAAGAATTGCTTGAGATTGAAAACATTGATGAAGGCTTGAAAAATGACATCCAAGTGATTGGCGGCCGCAAACCAGAGCAATGGATACTCATAAAGGTGGAAGAAGCATATATACATTGTTCCAAACACATCCCTCTGTTAAAGAAGCTGGATAAAAGAATATCTTGGGGGACAGACAACGATATCCACAAAGGCAGAAATTTTTTTAATACAAAATAACTTCTACTCGGACACCTCTCAGGTATTTTGCGGCCATAGAAAACGACTGAAAAAACTATTTACACCGCAACCAACGCTGAGGTGGCTAAGGAAAACTTGAATGCATTCCGCA
>CALAGQ010000090.1 GCA_937891765.1 uncultured Nitrospina sp. | reverse complement strand
CTCTGTAAATCTCGATTTCCTCATGCCAAAATCCTCCCCTTTTAACAATAGGTTTTTATGAGAATCTTCACATTATAAACGGTTCAGTTTTCGGGGGGCAGGTCACACAAAAACCCAGTTAATCTCCACGATACAATTACCATACAATCCACAAAAAAAGGGATGGGGTGTTTATATTCTACTGATCCCCGTGATAAAATTTTTCGACCCCATTTTCAAATTAGGCAACGAATATCCCCCTTCCTGCACAAGAAGGGTCGGCAAGTGCAATCGCCCCAATATTTCGCCGATTTGCCTCATCCCTGAATGAGAGACTACAAAAGTTCCAGTGGGGTCGCCCCTCATAATATCGTAGCCGACCGACACCACAAGAAACTCCGGCTTGAAACGCTGAATTACCGCGCACGCTTCCGTTAGCGTTTTGAGATATTTTGCGTCATCGGCGCCGGGGCGTAAAGGAAAGTTTCGATTATATCCCAACCCTTCACCCTCGCCTTTTTCATCTGAATAACCAGAAAAATAGGGATAGGCTTGAATCGGATGCCCATGAATGGAAACAAAATAGACATCCTTCCTTCCATAAAAAATATTCTGAGTACCATTCCCGTGATGGTAGTCGATATCCAGAACAGCCACCCTGCCCTCCTTCGATAGATAATGAGCGGCTATGGCGGCGTTATTAAGGTAGCAGAATCCTCCGAACACTCGCCGTTCGGCGTGGTGACCCGGTGGGCGGCACAACACATAAGCCCGATACGCACCATTTAGGATAAGCTCTGCGCCGGAAAGTGCTCCATTGGCGGCATTTCGCGCCGCCAGATAAGAATTGGAGGTTAATGGAGTAAACGTATCAATGCAATAATAGCCCCCCTGCATATCCCATCTTTTTGGAATACGGTCTGGCCTACGAATTGGGAAAACGGTGGGATAAAGCAATTCTCGCGGGCCTAGCCTTTGGGCTGCTTTCGAAAGAAAATTCAGCAGGCCCGCATCGTGAACCGCCTTTATATGGCCGACAGGGTAACTCTTCACCTTATGAAAAACCACCTCCAACCCGTCAATCCCCTTGAGCAACGCGTCTATCCTGGCAGGACGCTCGACATAGCCTCTCTCTTTTAGATGATGGATTTGGTGCGCATTCCCGACATTGACTACATCCATTTTGCCCAACAGATTCTTTTGCGACAAAAGTGGTTTTGCTTCCGCATAAACAGGAGGCCGGAGCAAAATTGGATCATCTTTTATGGAAGCAATTATTTCTTTAGTCTTAGGGTCCTCCCGAGCCATGCCCCCTTTGACGAATAGAAAACGAGTGACTGCTTTTTTGAGGTCGGCGCGTCGCAGGGGTTTTGAGTTGCCGAGATTGTCGCAAACCAAAAATGTGACGTGCCCCTGATTCGCGGGTGTCGAAACGCAATCGTAAAGAGTATTACTTACAGGCCTGGCATCGTATTGTTCGTAAAAAGCAAGCCTCCTCTTGTTACTGGTCAGGCGAAACGTTTCCTTAATTTTTTCTTTTTCATCCGGGGGGACATCCATAAAAAGCGCCCGGCTTTTACGGAAAATAAAAAGTTCTCGCGTGGCTTCATATAAGGCGGTCCCTATTCCTCGACGTTTCCGGGCTGGGTCACTGACCAGATAATCCAGATAGGCACACTCCAGATCGGGAAAATAAAATGAGAAGGAAAAACCCAAAACCCGCGACTTATTTCCCTCCGCCAAGAGCAGGACCACTTCAAAATCCTGTTCACAATCCGGCTTTAAAAATTTTCCTATCTGCACCGCATATTCGGGTGAATAGGGGAACGCATCCTGATACAACCTTAACACTGCACCCAGTCTTTCTTGATCGCGTTGCGTGGAAACCTGATACAACCTGCGGAACTGAATCATCTTTATAACCTATGCAATATTTTGTCCTGAACCGAAATAGTATAATCGCTTAAGATGCAACTCTCCATCAAACTCCCACCCATACTATTATTTTCCGCATGATGCAGTTTTAGAACAAATGGGCCTAGCGAAAATCGCCACCCCCTATTAAATTAAAAAATTTCTCAAGAAAGATTTCTCTGGCGCCGCGCGAGCGGTCGACCCCCTAGCCTCTTGAATGCCATTCATGTCAGGAGTTTTCCCTTAAATTTTATTAACTTTTATAAACTATTGATTAAGCGTTATCTTGGTCGTTGTCAGCTTTCTTTCCATCCTGTCAAATTTCTCGATATTCCCCTATTTTGTTACTAATTCTGAAATAATTGGCTACAGCCGCGCACTTGATTGCAATCAAGCAAGCAGTAAAATCAAGTGGTCAAAGCTATTTTGAATTGGTTGGCGGGTCATTATTAGTGCCTAGTTCCTTTTCCATTATATCTCTGTAGTTCCTTATTCGCTGGACATATCGAACGGGCTCGCGGCCACGAGCGTAACCATATGTCAATGTTTTATAATATTTTTTCTGGCTAAGTAGGGGAAGGACTTCTTTTATATCACTCCATTCATGAGGACTCTTGCCCAATCTACGAGCCAAATTTTGGGCATCATGTAGGTGTCCCCGACCCACATTGTAAGCGGCAAGAGCCAACCATGACCGGTCAGGATGCTTCACGGCATCATCGAATTTCTCCAACAGCCAGGAAAAATGTTTTGCTCCACCCATTATGTTTTCATACGGGGCCAGGCGACTTTTAATTCCCAAAGACCTTGCGGTAGGCAGGGTCAGCATCATCATTCCTCTTACACCAGTGGGACTCTTGGCTCTGGGATTCCAATAAGACTCCTGATAACCATGCGCGGCAAGAAGAATGGGATCCAAGTCATGACGTTTTGCAGCCTCTTCAAACATTGACCTAAATTTAGGATATTTTTTGTGAATGGCAGTTTGAAAGACCTTGGTATCTACATAATCAAACTTTTCAATGAACCCATAAAACCGTTCCATAACTTGATCCATCTCTCCCTGAGCTTTAAACTCTTTGAACCAGGTTTCCATGGCTTTTTGCAAATCACCACTGCCGGTCCTCCTAACAGCCCAGGCCAAGGGACGTGGCTCAGTTAAATTAAAGGCAACGACCAGCTCTGGAAAATATCTACGGTTGATTGAAACGATACTGGTATCTGCAACGGTGCAATCAATTTCTCCCAGCCAAACTTTTTCGAGTAGTTGTTCAGAATTTAATTCTGTATCCGTTTTCCAGATTAAGCTGGGGTGATTCACCTTAAGCAAACGAAGACTTTCTTCGTAACTGGTGCCTTCCGGGACGGTAATTTTCAATCCGACCAGACCGGCAGGTTTTCTGGCGATATTTCCATTCTTATGGCAAACGACTTGCTCTGCGACTTCCTGATAAACTGGGCCAAAACGAAAACGTTTTTTTCGAACATGAGTCCTAGTGAGTCCAGCAGCAGCTAGATCGCCTCGCCCCTGTTCCAAGGCTTCTAAAATCTCATTGACTGTCGAAAGTAGTTTATATTCTGTCTTAACTCCCAAACTAGAAGCGAACGATTCGACCATATCGTATTCGGGACCAGTGGCATGATCGTCTGTATCGAAGTAGTAGGTTGTAGGTGCGTTACGGGTGAGGACTATTAATTTACCGCTGGCTTTAATTTCTTCAAGTGAACCACCACCCATGGAGCAACCCAAAAGGCAACTAAAACCAATTAGGCTTATGGCGGAAAACTTTTGCTTCAATGAAAATTTCAATAGGTAATTTTTCATTGGAATACTGCGTTGGATTTATCTTTAATTCAAAGAAACTATTCGTAAATATAGATCTATCCAAATTACCTGTCCAGTTATTTGAAGCATATCAAGTCACAGAGCATGGCAACCCGTAAAAAAATAGAAATCGCATCATACAATTCATTCGTCCCCCTTCAACCTCCTTCAGCACTTTGAGGATCGGACTCTCTGTGTAACGGCTTTTCTTCTGCGTTCTCCTTTTCATCATATTATTCAGGAGAACTAAAAATCTTCGAGCAGTTCAGCTACTGTTAGGGCACACTAAATTGGAAAGCACTGTTCGTTATCTTGGTATCGAAGTAGACGATGCATTAGAGATGGCGGAACAGACAGAAGTTTGATCAAAGCTAAGGATAGCGGCCTTTTTTAAAAAGGTCGCTATGCGGCAAAAACAGACATTATCAGATATGATATTAATCGTAGACGGGTAAAAGTCCCAAGCTTTTGCATTTAAGTAATGCCCAACTTGCATAATCCATAATCTATTGGATTCTTTAAGGCTTCTTGGGCATTATCCAAGTAGCAAGGTTCTGCTTCATAGCAACCTGTAATAATCCCTTTTTTATCATGCCATAGTGGATAAGCGCCTTACCCACTGAATAGGAGCGAGAATTCATGACTGACCAACAGGTGCCAAGCGCTTGGCTAAATGTACCATCGACCTCTGGATTTCTTGCTGTCGGCAATTCTCACTCGATTTATTGGCGCTCTTTCGGCCGTCCCGATGCGATGCCAGTTATTGCACTGCACGGTGGTCCTGGTTCCGGCTCAAATCCCCGACACTTAACGTTCTTCGACCCACAAATCCATCGGGTGATCATGTTCGATCAGCGCGGTACCGGGCAATCAATCCCGTTGGCCACTACGATTAATAACACGCTGCAAGACTTACTAAATGATATCGAAAAACTGCGTTGCTACTTAAGCGTCGAGCGTTGGTTGGTCTTTGGTGTGTCCTGGGGAGCCTGTCTTGCATTGCTCTATAGTCAAAACCACCCACAGGTCATTACTGGCTTGGTGCTGGCAGGGTTGTCAAATCGCCACGAGCATCAGACCACGTGGATCCTTGAGGAGCGTGCGCGACTGTTGCCAGAACGTCACGAGGAGTTTCTGAAAGCACTTGCTCCCGGCGACCGAGCTGATCCGATTGCAGCTTATTATCGAAAGAGTTTGTCTCCGGATCGAAAGAACCGACTCGAGGCAACGTACGCCGTTTGGGTGCTGGAAGCCGATTTGGAAGGCCCGGAACCGCAAACGCTGCCGACGATGAGCCTCGATGAGATTGACGCGAGCATGGTCAACCGTGCGGTGATTTACCTTCACTACTGGGCGAACAGGACTTTTCTCCCACACGGTAATTTATTGATTAACCCGAGCGCGCTGATTGAACTGCCTGTGGTATTGGTTCACGGTGCGTCGGACTGGGTTTGCCCGCTAAGCGGCGCGCAGCTAGTGGCTGATTCGATCGAGGGTACTCAATTGATCATTGTGCCGGGTGCAGGGCACTCGCCGTATAGTGCAGACATGGTGCAAGCGCTGCGCGAATCTATAGTGGCCACAAGACAACGATAAACGCTCGACTAACGACTACCAATTTGTCGATGCGTTGACACCTGACCTGCCCCCCTATAAATGAGTCCATGGTATAACTCTTTTTTACATGAAGTGTCCGTGAGCTCTGTTGATACCACAACGTCCGCTTTGGGTGTTTGCGGGCCTATGTGACTTGCCATGAGAATTGTACAACTTTTCAAAGTTAGATTTCCCACTTTTGACCTACTCAATAATTCACCCACTCATTCCTTACGATACAATTACCATACAATCCAAAGAAAAAGGGCCTAGTCAATACGACTAAGCCCTTTCAATACAAAGTGGAGCTGAGGGGGATCGAACCCCTGACCTCTTGAACGCCATTCAATAGCATAGGGAATAAATTCATTTTTTACCTAAAGAATGAGAAAAATACCATTTAACTCATAAAATATTGACCTGCCTCAGTTAGTTGCAAGCATTGACTTCTAGTGTAGAATAATTGAGGTTCGTCGTTAGTTACTGAGGATCGGTAATTCTTTTTTTGACTGATTAAAATGGAATTGGACTATGGAAGAAAACGTAAAACAAAATTTTCAAACCTTGACCAAATTTGTCGACAAATTAATTGAATTCGGTGTGGTTTATGGGTTTCAAGTCCTCGGTGCGTTAATAGGACTATTTATCGGGCTAAAAATTGCAGGATGGGCAGGAAGAAAGACAACTCAATTTTCTGTAACAAAACAAGTCGAAGCTACCTTGGCGGGCTTTTTTGGAAATATAGTCAAACTAATATTTATCTGCATTGTCGTGATCATTACGCTTGGTAATTTTGGGATCACGATTACTCCGTTGGTGGCACTAGCAGGGGCAGCAACATTTGGCATTACTATGGCACTCCAAGGTCCTGTTTCCAACTATGGCGCGGGGGTAAGCATCATTATAGGCAGGCCGTTCTTGATAGGCCATACCATTTCGGTCGTGGGTTCCGGCATCAGTGGTGTTGTTGAGGAAATAAAACTGGCGTATACCCTTCTCATTGGCGAGGATGGCGAACAAATCATTGTTCCAAATAAAGAGATTATTGGTAGAGTTATCGTAAACTCCAAAGATCGTCGGGTTGTGCAAACCAAAATCGCCCTTGCCAGTAAGGCTAATATAGGAGCCACTATCTCCGCCTTAAAAGATGCGCTTTCAGAGTTTCCAGAATTGCAGGATGAACCCCAGCCGTTAATAGGGGTCCATGACTTTACCTATGGGGGCATTGTTCTGGGCGTACGATTCTGGGTGCCTAGCCAGAAATATTTCCGTACCCGTTATGTCGTCAATGAAGCACTGTTGAAGGCTATAGAGGGGATCGGCGAGAAATTATTGTCGTTCGATAGTGTTGCCCTAACACCAGAAAAGTTGTCCGCAGACGAAGACAAGAACGCATTCAATCCGGAATAATTTTTATTTGCTTCCATTGCGATAATTATTCTGAACTAAATGCTTTGTGTTGAAGAAATTATACGGATACATTTTGTCAGAATTATCTAATATGGGAGAATAATATGAGACGCTCGTTGATTTCGGCACTGGCCCTTTCGATTTTATTTTTTGGAACGGTTTTTTCTTCTGCACTAGCCCAGAGTTCCCCTAACGGCATCCCGGAACCATCTAAGCCGATGGACAAGAAAATTGAGGATACCGCCAACGAAGTCACCAAGGCGGTAATTGAACGCGTCAAAACCATTTTGGATGAGAAACTGGACGAGATCCGAGAAGGGACCCGACAATCCCGTATTCCCTTAAAAAATCGTATCCGGGAAAAACAAAACCTGATTCAGAAACAACCCAGAGACGCGGCGGCCTATTTTGAACTTGGCAAGTTATTTGACCTAGACCAGGATGGGGCCAACACAATTATCAACATCCAGAAAGCGGAAGAACTGTTTGCCGAGCAAAACAACGTCAAGGGCGTGGCGGAATCGAGAAGACTGCTCCGGGAAAGTTTTCAAAAATACGGGTTCAAGCCTGAAGATTTCCAAGTCGAAAGCCGGTGACCAAAAGTGTTACAATTTTCGTTATTCTATCCTCTCCAAAGCCATCATATAAAACATCCCAGCCTCTCGAATCATCTTACCCCATATCACATCATCCAAATCATCAGGCGGTATATCCTTGCACGCCTTCTTTGAGTATTAAATGGGTGCTTGCATTCAAGCAGGAAAATCTGATAACATACAATAAATCAATAAGCTATATAGCTCTGTTTAGATCCATTTTTTTGATTGCCTCACTTTACAGTGATGTGCGGGAGCCAAGTTTTACCCGAAAATAATCAATAATAGGGAAGACCTTTCGTCGAGGGGCTAACAGTAACATCGATCATTCACCTTGGAGGAATGCACTATGAAAGTCAAAGCCTATCATGAACTTAAAAAACGAAGAAAAACGGCCTCTCCAAGTAAAACTTCAGAATCTCGTTGGTCAAAATCTTCGATAAAATTTTTGGCTGATTTTTATGGTATTGAATGCAGCGAAGAATCTATTCTCGCCTGTTCTAAACATGTTGTTGTGCGGTAAAAATTCGTTTCGGTCAAGGTGATGCCGTTTATTAAGGTTGCTGTTTGCTCTTTGAGGTTAATTTTGTAGGTGGCCATTTTATACGTTAGACCTTCTGTCATCGGCAGGGATTCTTCGGAATCCTTCCCTGCGACTACCCGTGCGATGTTCGTTTTCAACACTTAAATTGGTCTTCCTTCTGTCTTCCGCTCGTCTACCCTCCTCGTCTCTCCTGTCGCTTCCTCTTTTTACCTCTTCCATTTATTCCCCTCCTTCACACCAGTTTTTGGCTTTTCTTTCACCGTCGTATATCACAGCCATCCCAGCCACAATCAACAAACCAGCCAGATTATCTCCATCAACATATACATCAGCAGCTAACTCAAAATACTTCCCCTCCACAATGTTCTTTAAGGTTATCTGTTCAGCATCCATCAGAATATCTGCCACCATCTGTTGAGCTTGCTGGGCATCGTACTTTTCCTTCTCGCACTTTCCATTTATTTCCGGTGTATCAATGCCATTAACTCTGATGGATATTCTGAGAGGATGGGGGCCGGGAAGGTCGAAGATAATGGTGTCGCCATCAGAATTACGGACATATACGGCTCCCTCAAAGTCGCCAAAGGATTTGGCAAAGGAATAGGAGGGCAGTAAGAATAAAAATAGAATTAGGGAAAGAAACTTCTTCACTAACTGCCTCCTTAGGTCTTGTGCAAATCAGTAATATCCTTAGCAATACCTTCTACAGCAACTGTATGTCGTCAAACGAATCTGGACCAAGAGTTGATTTCATCTAGAGACACATTTGATTTATAGCCCCTCAAAAACCGAGTCATTCCCCACGATACAATTACCATACAATCCGAATAAAAAGGGCCTAGTCAATACGACTAAGCCCTTTCAATACAAAGTGGAGCTGAGGGGGATCGAACCCCTGACCTCTTGAATGCCATTCAAGCGCGCTCCCAGCTGCGCCACAGCCCCATTTATTTGTTTTTTTGATCCTAATTGCAAAGCAACCGTTTGATATTAACGATTATCCCGTAACTGTCAAGTGCAAAACTGTGTCGCCTTGACCCTCTCTTGCCTTCCGCCGCTTTCCCTATATAATATGATGTACAAACTGACACATCACTCTCTAACGCGTCATTCTCGCTATGCTTAAAAATTTCAACCGCCGAATTCGAAATGTTTTCATCACCGGGCTATTGATCACCCTGCCGATCGCGCTCACGTGGTTCATTTTGCAGTTTCTGTTCAAGAACCTCGATGCCCTGTCGCCGGTGTTCACCAATATACTGATCCAGCTTGGCGCACCCTTTCCCGAAGGCTACCGCATCCCTTTTCTGGGAGTGTTGATGACCCTTGTGATCGTGCTCATAGTGGGCTGGCTGACCACCAGCTTTTTCGGGAAAAAGATTTTCGAACTCGGCGAAACCATCGTTGAAAAAATCCCATTCGTCCGCCGGATTTATACCGGCTCCAAGCAGGTGGTGGTTTCCATCGCTCAGGCCGACACCTCGACCTTTCGCAAAGTCGTCCTGCTCGAGTTCCCACGCCGGGGACTTCTGGCGATCGGGTTTGTGACCGGCGAGTCCCGCGGAGAGGTGCAGCGACTCACTCAGGAGAATATGCTCAACGTGTTCGTGCCAACCATGCCCAACCCCACTTCCGGATTCCTGATCTTCTCTCCGTCCTATGAACTCACAGAAGTTTCCATGACCATTGAGGAAGGCATCAAGTATGTGGTTTCCGGCGGCATCGTTAGCCCCCCGGGACTCAAAATCGTCGAAGCTAAAGGACTGAAGTTTGAGCAACCCTCCTGACTCTTCTCTCGACATCCTCTATCTCGACAACCATTTGATAGCCGTGTGCAAACCTGCGGGAATGCTCACCCAGTCTGACGAGTCTGGCAAAGCTTGCCTGATGGACCATGTCAAGGACTGGCTCAAAACAGAATATAAAAAACATGGCAAAGTGTTTTTAGGATTGGTACATCGACTCGACCGGCCGGTGTCGGGGGTGGTGGTGTTTGGTCGCACATCCAAAGGTGCCTCGCGGCTCTCGGAACAGTTTCGCCAAAAAACCACACAAAAAGTTTATCGGGCTCTCGTCGAAGGAACTCCACAACCTGCGCGCGCCAGCCTGACACATTATCTGAGAAAAGAAAAATCCCTCAAAGCAACCGTATTCTCCCGCCCGACACCTGACGCTAAAGAAGCGCACTTGGATTATGAAGTCATCGAAACTTCTGTCACCACCAGCCAACTTGATATTCATTTGCATACCGGAAGGTTTCACCAGATCCGCGCGCAACTCGCCTTCATCGGCCACCCCATCGTGGGCGACAAGAAGTATGGCGCGAACTCAACGTTGCCGGAAGGACGGATCGCTCTGCACGCCCGACGCATGGTCTTCAATCATCCAACAAGCAAAGAAGAAGTAATCATCGACTCTGCATGGCCCAATGACTTGCCAGGCTAATAGCCTGAGTTTTTGCTAATTGGTGGCAGGTGTCACCGCTGGCATCTGTAACGAATCTTTAACGAGGTCTTCTTTGCGGGTGTGGAATCCCATATCGATCAACAGAGATATCAACACGGGAACCAGAAACAGAGTGAACAAGGTGGAGATACTCAATCCGCCGATCAGTGCGGTGCCCATGCCTCGATACAGTTCGGTGCCAGCGCCTTCGCCGAACGCCAGAGGGATCATGCCGAACACACTGGAGATGACGGTCATCATGATGGGTCTTAACCGTGTCTGGCAGGAAACGAGCAGGGCTTCGCGTTCTTCCATACCAGCTTTAATATTGTTGAGCATTTGATGCACGATGAGGATGGCGTTATTAACCACAATACCAGCGAGGATGACGATCCCCAACTGAGTCAAAATGTCAAAGGTGATCCAGGTCCAGTCATCAGCCATGGCTTGCGCGTTGGACACCTTCCACTCATTGAGGATTTCAAGAATATTTCCGCGTTGGTACCAGTTGTTCCAGACGATTCCGAGAAAAGAACCGGAAACCGCCAGCGCCACCGTCAACATAACAATGAACGGCCGGAGAAAAGAGGAAAACAGCGCCACAAGAAGCAGGTAGATGAAGCCCAGCGCATAAGCGAAACTGTTCATCAATGCTTTCTCGGTGGACGCCAGTTCATCGGCGGAACCGCCGACACGTAGTCCGTATTCCTGGCCGAGGTTTGTTCTCGCATCCGCCAACACTTCCTGATCCACCCGGTCGATGGCCAACTGCATGGCCACATCTTTTCTCACCTGCACGCGGAGTTTGATCGCGCGTTCGGTTCCAATATGATCAATGCGTGCTGGCCCTGCGTCGATTTCCACATCAACCAGATGCCCGAGATGGGTCATCATGCCTTCTTCGGTCCATACCGGCAGGGAACGGTAGTCTTCCAGCCCCAGGCTATTGGCATCTTTCTTTTGCACCAGAACAAAGTCAATAGGTTCACCCCGGTCATTGAACTCGCCGAGATATTTACCGGCGTTGAGTGACTCGATAATATCCCCAATCTCTTGCATACCCATATCCAACCGGGCCGCGTCTTCACGTCTGGGAATGAATCGCAGTTCTGGGTTACCGAACTTGAACTCTGGCCGCACCGAGTGAACACCGGCAACACCAGAAATCTCCCCGATCAAATCCAGCGCCTTGCTTTTAAGTTTCAACATATCCGGCCCGGTGATTTCGACTTCGAAAGTTTTGTCCGCCGACCGGAAAATGGGTCTCTGCACAGCAAAGGCAAACCGGTAACCGGGAATGCGAAAAATCTCGCGCCCCATTTCTCCGGATTTGATCGCCATCTTCACTTCGCCGCGTTGACCTGACGCCAACTCTTTGTCGATGATGGCCCCGCCGCCATTGAAGCGTTGCGAGAATACCAGGAAGTTGCGCTGGACATCTTCCATCGCAACAATCTTTTTTTCGTAATCGGCCATGTAACGCATGTTTGTTTCTGCCGGGGTTCCCGCCACTGGTTCGATGAGCATAAAAACCATATTATTGTTGCCATAGGGCAGATAATCTTTTGCAGGCAGAGTCTGCACGCTGCACCACAACATCCATCCCACACCGGCGATAACGAGAACTCTAAAAATAATACTGACCGGAGAATGGCGCAGTATCCATTCCATGAAACCGGAATAGGCATCGCTCATCTTATGACCCACAATGACAACCGGTTTGAACAAAGTGCGATGGAAAAACCCCGGCCGGTATTCCTCGCCCGGTTTAAGGCGGATCAACAACGTGGTCAAGGTTGGAATAACGGTGATGGACACCAGCAAAGACAAAGCAATGCTGGCGCTGATGGTGATGGCGATGTCGCGGAACATCTGCCCCGCCTCTTCCTGAATAAATACAATAGGAATAAAAACCGCCAGCGTCGTCAGCGTTGAAGCAAGCACCGCTCCCCAAACTTCCGAAGCTCCGTCGTAAGCGGCTTTGAAAACGCCCTTCCTCATTGTGAGGTGACGATAAATATTTTCCAGCACCACAATCGAGTTATCAACCACCATGCCGACCGCGAAAGCCATGCCTGCAAGCGAAATAATATTGATGCTTCGCCCAAAAATTTTAAGAACGATGAATACCGAAACCAGACTGACCGGAATGCTGATCGCAACAATGAGCAACGACCGCGCCGAGCCTAAAAACACCAGTAGCACCGCCACGGCCAACAAGGCTCCCAATCCGAGATTAGATTTCACCAACCTCATGGCCTCATCGATATAGTCCACATCCTTGTATACAATACTTAATTTGAGCGGAATCCCCCGGTTCAACAATTCCTCATTCAGCTCTTCCACTTTTTTGGCAGCCAGGTTGCAAGTCTCCACCACATTGGCGCCGGCTTTTCGAATCACCCCAAAAGCGTTGGACAAGTTGCCGCTGATGCGGACCAGAGAGCTAGTTCGTTGATATCCATCCACCACCGTGGCAAAATCTTTCACCTTGATAGTTTTATCGCCATCACGCTTGATAACTGTGTCTAGGATATCCTGCGGACTGAGAAACTCTCCCAAAGCGCGGACGGTATAGGCCCGGTTCGCCTCGTCGTGGAACCCCGCGCGGGTATTCTGGTTTTCTTCCGATAGCCCGGCTATCACTTCCTTGTAGGTCACGTGCAGACGCGCCATGCTATAAGGATCAAACTCGACCCGCATTTCCCGCTCTTCCCCGCCGAAATGCCAGACATCGGAGATGCCCTTTATTCGCCGAAGGGTGGGGACAATGATGTCCTCACCGATCTTGTACATATAATTCTGATCGAGGTTGGGCATCTTTTCATTGGGCTTGTCGAAAACAATCCACATGATCGGGCTGGAGTTGTCGCTCGAAATAGATCGCAGGGTCGGCTTGTCAGAATTGATCGGCAGGTCTTTAACCTGTTGCAGCTTATTGTTGACATCGAGCACCGCCAGGTTTTTGTCAACGCCCCAATCAAACTCGAGAAGTATGGTGCTCAACCCATGCTGACTGGTGGAAGTCATTTTTTTCACACCTTCCACCGATTCGAGTTGGTCTTCCAACCGGCGCGTGATATTGCGTTCCACCTCATCGGGAGAAAGCCCGAGATACTCAGTCTTGACTTCAATCTGCGGCTTGTCAACGGTGGGGGCCAACTGCCGGGGCAGGCTCTGAAAACATAAGACACCCACTACCAGAGACATAACGATGACCACCGTCACCGTGTGATAGTTGCGGATGGACTGATCAATAAGTTTCATCAGGTCTTCGGAGTTTTAGCAGGCGGATTTTTTTTGTCTGCCGAGTTGAACGGAGCTTCCGCTTTCGGTTCCGGGTTGGTTAAAAATACTTTCGCCCCCGGGAATACCGCGCCAGAACCGCGCAGGATGAGATCGGCCTTCGGCCCAAGCTGGTGAGTGAAATCCTCGATCTCCACAAAATCGTTGCGCTCCTTGAAGGCCCTGACCGGAACGCGATGTGCTTGGCTGTCTTTGACAATATAAACAACGGTGCCTTTCTCTCCAATAACCAGAGAGACCGACGGCACATGCGGCACGTTTTTACGAACGCCAAAACTCAGCGTGCTCTCCAGTGTCAGGCCCGGAAACAGAGAAGGGTCGGGATCGGGTAAATCGATTTGCACTTTGATATTGCCGGAATATATGTTGGCATCAGGAATGACCCGGATGAGCCGCGCCAGATTGCTGTTGTGCTCAAACTTCAAATCCAGCTCCCGCACCAGAAACTCCGCCCCTTTGAGCTGTTTCAATTTGTTCCTGTAACTCTGCGGCATTTCCAGAACCGCTTTCAGGCGGGCGGAACCAATCATTCTCACAACCGGAGTTCCCGCCTCGGCAAAAGCACCCTGCTCAATTTCCTTGGCGATGATGACGCCTTCGAATGGAGCCTCAATATTTACTTTTGAAAGATTCAACTCGGCGACGGCAACCTGCTTGCGGATCGACTGCATTTCCGATTCCAGCTTTTCAATATCTTCACTGCGCCCTTTCATCCCGGCGGCCAGCTCTGCCTTGCTGGCCTTTAAAAACTCATCGGCCTGGAGAACCTTGTCTTTGGCCGTGTCGAGTCCCGACTGCGGCATCACCTTTTCCGCCACCAGCTTTTGAGCACGAATCAATTCTATATGGGCCAGATTCAAGGCACTTTCGGCAGCATGCATTCTGGCTTCCAGCCTTTGCTTGTCTTCCGGACGCAACCCTCCCTGAACTTTCTGATATTCTTTTTGTGCAGAAGAGAGATCGGCCCGCAATCTTTCGTGGATCAGTTCATACTCTCTCGGGTCGATCTGTGCCAGCAAATCGCCGGCCTTCACCTTCATGCCTTCTTCCACCGCAATCCGGGTAATTTTCCCCCGGACTTCCGCATTGACCACCACCCTCTTTTCGGCCTCGATATTTCCCACCGCGCGCACTTCGTCCGCCACATCCATGTACACGACTTTTCCGACCTGGACCGGGAGCGAAAACTCTTTCTTTTTTGCCTTTGGCGCATCCTCCTCAGACGAAAAGCACGCAGCCAGCATAAGAGTGACCAGCAGAAAAATAGGCAGATTTAATTTATGAAACAAAATTCTGATATAATCCTCCTCCAAACAGGCATCTTTTAAAAGTAAGACTTTGAAATTATTATCCTATAGCAGTGCTTAAAGGTTTTCAACGTTCATGATGCATTCGCCAACAGAAAACTATCCGCGCGATCAGTTCGACTACCAGTTGCTCGACACCGGGGACTTCCAGAAGCTGGAACAGTTCGGTCCGCACCGGTTCATCCGTCCCGCACCTCAGGCCATCTGGCCCAAATCCCTTTCCGCTGCAGAATGGAAAAAGGCGGAGGGGGAATATAAATATTTTAAAGGTAAAGACACAGGCGGTGAGTGGAAGTTTTTCACCCAACTCCCCGAAGATGGATGGACTATTCAGTTCCACCACCTCGTCTTTAAAGTCCAACCCACAGGGTTCGGGCATATCGGGATATTCCCCGAACAAGCCCTCAATTGGCTATGGATCATGGATCAGCTTAAACAGCTTAACGGCAAAGAAATACAAGTACTTAATGTTTTTGGGTACACCGGTGGCAGCACCATCGCGGCGGCCTCTGCCGGGGCCCATGTCACCCATATCGACGCCTCAAAAGCCTCCGTCACCTGGGCCAGACGCAATCTCGAACTGTCCGGACTCAGCGACCGCCCGGTACGCTGGATTGTCGATGATGCCATGAAATATATGGAGAGAGAACATAGGCGCGGAAAGAAATACGACGCCATTATCATGGACCCACCCTCTTTCGGTAGAGGCCCAAAGGGAGAAGTCTGGAACATCGAAAATATGCTGTCGCAGTTCATGGAAGCCTGCCAGAACATCCTCAGCGATTCACCAACATTATTACTCTTCACCACCCACTCGCCCGGATTCTCCGCCCTGACCCTCGAAAACATGATGCGGACTTATTTCCCGTCCCACAAATCCGGAACTTTCGAAACAGGGGAAATGTTCATCCCAGACCAGTCCTCAGACCTGAACCTCCCCAACGGCTTCTTCGCCCGCTGGGTGGCCAACGGCCACGGGCAGTGAGCAATAGCGTTTTACTGCATTCAAACCGTCTCTCGGCTCAACAGGGTTATAATGCCATGCAAATTATTTTCACTAATCTGGAATATTAAAAATGGCCTTTTATCAATACCTGAAAACCCACGCAAAAAAGGACCCGTCTCACCCGGCGATTATTGAGGGCGACGCCTCCTTAAGCTATGGTGAGTTCGTTTCCGAGATCGAACGTTTTGCCAGCGGCTTGTCCAAACTCGAACTGGGTGCCGACAGTAAAATCGGCCTGCTGTGCCTGAACCAGAAAGAATATCTCATCGCTTTTTTCGCTGCCCTGCTCAAAGGCGTTCCGGTCATCCCTTTCAACTTCATGTTGAAACCGGAAGACCTTGTCTACATCACTCAAGATGCGGGGATCGATACTCTCGTGGTCGACTCGGCGTTCGTCAAACCGGAAGTCGCGCCCTTTTTCAAATTCTTCCGCAACAAAATTCTTGTCGGTCCCGCCGAACCGGCACAAGTCGGCGAAGGAACGCTTAAATGGGATGAGTTCATAGCCCTGGGTGACCCCAGTGATTCTCTAACGAAACATAAAAGAGGCGAAAGCCTCCCCGATGTCATTCTCTACACATCCGGCACCACCGCCAAGCCTAAAGGGGTCATGCTGGAAGAAAACCAGTTCGATGCCAACTGCACTGGGTTTTTAGAGCATCTCCAATTTATCCCAGAAGACAAGGTGATCGTCGCCCTGCCCCTGTTTCATTCCTTTGGCAACATCATGGCGCTGGTATTATTGCGTTCGGGTGCCACGCTCATTCTACTGAAACAGTTTCAACCCAAAACCATATTGGAGTCTATCGCCCAGCATAAAGCCACGATCCTGCCATTGGTGCCGACTATTTACTCTTTTTTGGTGCAACTGTATGCGCGCGGAGGTTATGACGTTTCGTCGTTGCGTTATTGCATCTCCGGCGGCGCATCTTTGCCCGAAGCTCTGCTGAAGAAAGTCGAAGAGGGATTAGGCGTCACCGTCATAGAAGGTTATGGCCTCACCGAGACTTCGCCGGTGATTGCGGTGAACACGATGAAAGACGGCAGTGTGCCCGGCTCTGTCGGCCCTGTCCTGCCCAATATCGAAGTCGAAATTGTCGATGACACCGGAAAGCAAGTCGCACCGGGAGAAGTTGGCGAGATCCGCGTGCGTGGTGAAACGGTGATGCAAGGTTACTGGAAGAAACCTAATGAGACGGAGGAAACGATTTCAGCCGATGGTTGGTTGCGCACCGGTGACTTGGGACACATGGACGAAAAAGGTCGACTGTTTATTTCTTCAGGCCGAATCAAAGACCTCATCATTCGTGCCGGCGAAAATGTGTCACCCTTAGCGATTGAAAACGCATTGATGAGTCATCCTGCTATTTTAGAAGTGGCGGCGGTGGGCATTGCCGATGAACGGGTGGGAGAAAAAGTGAAGGTGTTTGCGGTTTTGCGTGATGACGCGCAAGCCACCGAACAGGAACTGAAAGAACTGTGCCGAAAGAAATTGCCCGCCTTCATGATCCCCGACCTATTTCAGTTTATGGAGTCCCTGCCAAAAACCGCAACCGGAAAAATCTTGAAATCGGAATTGAGGGAAATTAGTTAATTCAATCCTCTAAACGAAAAGAAAAAAGCAATATCCTTCGTCGCCTTCGGCTCCTCAAAGATGACAAAAGGGATTTTTGAATGTCATTCTGAGCGTTAGCGAAGAATCTCGAAGTTATGCAAAGTGCTCCGAAGCAAGAAGGCTGGATCGCCACGCCGCTTTGCGGCTCGCGATGACGATCAAAGAAAGCCCCCTCAATCCCTCCCTAAGAAGGGAGGGACTTTTTTTGCGTTTTTGTGGCTCGGGAGCGAAGCGAGCGTCTGCCACACACTGGCCCACGCCTAGTGGCGGCTAGTGGACACAGCGGAAGCCGGTACCGTCTAGTCTATAATCGGCTTCGAACCCTTTTCGCCAGGCAGACCGTTGGCTATCTATATCTGTTCGCCAAGAGCCACCCCTATAGACTTTTTGAGTTCCGCCACCCCGTCGGCCCGAGCGATTGGCGTAGACGGGACCTTGAGGGTTGTCTTTCACGCTAGTTGTGTAAGCTCTTTCACTGAACCAGTCCGACACCCATTCGTTGACATTGCCGACCATATCATGGAGACCGAAAGGGTTTGCCGGGAACGAACCCACCGGAGCGGTGGCGGGGAACCCATCGGACAAATCTTTGGTGCGGATGTTCGAGATGCAGGTGCTGTCACAGAAATTGGATTTGGTAGCGTCGAACTCATTGCCCCAATAATATTCTGTGGTCGTTCCGCCGCGTGCTGCGTATTCCCATTCCGCTTCGGTTGGCAGGCGTTTATCGGATTTTTTGCAATATTCTGTGGCTTCGTCCCAGATGACCATTTCAACAGGTCGGTCGGCACCTTTAAACCGTGACGGGTTATGCCCCATCGTTGCCTGAAAATCTCGCTGGGTCACTTCTAACTTATCCATTTTAAACGGTTTCACACAGACTTCGTGTACCGGCCCTTCTGACATGGCACCCGTTTCAGTCCCCATTTTGTAACAACCACCTTTGAGCTCTATCATCTCGACCGGACCTTTGGTTTCAGCCATGCTGATCAGTTTATTTTCAACTTTGGCATGCAGTTCCTGCACATAGGCATAAACTCGGGTGGGAACCTTTTCGTATTTAATCTTGGCATCCCGGTGTGGAATAAGAAGCATTTTTCCTGTTTTCACATTGAAGAGCCTGTAGTGAGGTATCGCTTTTGCTTCTTCCCCGTCCACATAGTTCCGCATATTATTTTTTCCGTTATCCGGGGTTATGACCCTTTCATCGACAATTTCCGCCTCGAACGGTTCAGGCTCTCCTGCAACCGTCACCATTACGGTATTGCGTTGGATCACTTCCATCGCCAAAACACGGTCCACCAATTGACGCGCTTCCCCGTATTTCCCCAGTTGAAATTTGACCTCAGCCAGGAACCGCATGATGCGCCAGCTGTCCGGGTCCATTTTAAGAGCGGCGGTGTAATGCTCTTCGGCCGCGCGGATTTCTCCCTGCGCTAATTTAGCGTCTCCCATGAGCGTTTCATCGACCACATCCGCAATCCCCAAAACCGGGAACAAAAAAAAGCTTAAGACAAATAAACAAACTGTATTTTTAAAAAAAGGCATACCCATCGTCATCCGGCTCCTGTGCTGGAAATTTGAAATTAAATGAGCGGATATTATAACAGCGGAGGGGATTCAGTCAAACCGGCGTCCACTGGGCGTGGGGCCAATGAGCAATGACTCTATATGCCACTGGCCGCTTGGCCGGGCCTATTGAGAGGGTTTTTTCTGTTTTTCGGGAGGTTTTTTACCGTCCTTCTTTTTCTCGTCCTGACCTTTATTATCCTGTTCCGATTTTTGCTTTTTCAGGTCTCCCCAGCCCGAGTCCACTTTTTTCTTTTTATTGTGTTGGTCTCTGCGAGGGAAATAATCAATTTCGTCTATCATGGCTTTTTTGGCGTTTTAAGGATTATCGATTTAATCTGATCGACCGCAGGCCCTTTCATACCCAACTCCAGAGCCCGGTTTAAATGATGCAGGCTCTTTTCTTTCTGGTTGAGGGAATGATAGCCCATCGCCAGATTAATATGACCCGGGCCAAAATTGGGGTCGATTTGAACCGCATAGCTGAGCCATT
>CALAGQ010000089.1 GCA_937891765.1 uncultured Nitrospina sp. | reverse complement strand
CGGGCTTAGCAGCCTGAAAAGCTCGTACCAGCTTTTCTTCGACATCCACATCGACCAGAGGACTTGGAATAGACCCTCTGACACCATGGAATTTAACTTTAAACAAATTTTCTGCCATAAGCTTAACTATTAACCAACCAATTGGTTTTTTGAGAGTTATGAGTGTAAACGATTATTATAGCACCCCCCAGCCTAAATATAAATAATTGTTTAACCATAAGTTACCCCATTAGAATGGATTCCGCCTCTTCCACCCCGGCTCGGGTATTTTCTACAAAGCCGAGCAAATCCTCTTCGGATAACTTCAACACTTTCATTAGATTAGCGCCCATTGGGCAAATATAGGGGGAAACCCCATTGCGGATCTCGTGGTTATTGGCAATCTGGTTGGCACAATTTATGAACCGGGAAATTCCAGGAGAGGTGATGCTGTCTGATAGTGGGCCGTGGTGTTTCCTGATCGACGACACAACTTGTTTTGAAACAGGCCACCATTTTTCAACAAACCGGGCTCCCAGTTCAGGATGGGAAATGCCAAAAGTCTCTAACTCGAGTTCTTCCAAGCCTTTTTCTGCGTCACCTATGTTTCTTATAAAGGCTTCGTATTCATTAGGGATCAAATAATCGAAAACCAGAATTCCCACATCGTGCATCAATCCAGAGAGGTAGCTGGCCTCCAATTCTTCCTTGCTCCCGCCCGCATGCAAAGCCAGAGTTCTGGACAAATAAGCCACGCCCAGAGAATGTTTCCAGAAATCCATGTGATTGAAAGACTTTGGTTTTTTAAATGCGCTGGGTAGTTCAAGGGTGTAGGCCAAATCAAGGACCATTTTGAGTCCCAGCCGCATGATGGCTGAGTTCAGGTCGTCCACCTTATCGCGTCCACCGCCAAAAAGCACACTATTGGAAAGTTTGATCAAGCGGCCTGAGAGGACAGGGTCCGTTTGGATCAGTTCTGAGATTTCTTCGATATCGGTATTGGGGTTATTAATCCGGCCTTCCAAATTAATCAGAATATCGGACAAAGGAGGTAGGTCCCCTTTGGTTTCCAGCAACTTCAGGAGTTTTTCTTTCACGGAGTTACATCCAAGTTGTTTTTGGAATCCTTGGCACAATGTATCCCATTGCGCCAAATTGCCTGATTTGACCAATATCAAACATTATCCATTTATTCCCTTATTCGTCAAGCCTTTATAGCCTTCCCCGGGGAGGGGGAGTTTGACTCAGTCGAGCCTATGTACCGTAAATTTATGTTGACCCGGCAGGGATTCACCCCCTACAATGGCGCACTAGAGAACGTGTAAGGCATAGCATTTAAACCCGTTAGGAATATTAAACGGGTTTTCCCCGGTTTACAGACTTAGCCAGCCCTAGCCATGCATAATTTCTGGTTTCAGCCCTTAAATATACGGACGGTGGACAACATCACCCATTTTTCTGGGTAATAAGCCGAATTTAACCATTATTTTTAAATCAGGGAGATGAATTCGCAATGAAGCGACTTCCCATTTTAGACAAGTTGGATAAAGACTTGGAAAGCTCACAACGAGAACTTCAGGTGGACATTCCCAAAGCCATTTTAACGGCTCGGGAACATGGAGATCTGAGTGAAAACGCGGAGTTTAAAGCGGCTAAAGAACGACAGATGTTTTTAGAGTCCCGCATTTCTCTTTTGCAAAAACGCATCAGCAACATCATGTCCATCAACGTCAACCAGATTCCGAAAGACCGTTCCGGGCTCGGTAGCACCTTGAATCTGAAAGATATGGATAATGGCAAAGAGACCCAGTACCATCTGGTTTTCCCGGAAGAAGTCAACCCAGATGAAGGGAAAATTTCCCCGTCCTCGCCGGTAGGTAGAGCCATGGTGGGTAAACAGGAGGGCGATGAAATCAGCGTTTCACTGCCTGACGGTAAAATGGAATTTGAAGTATTAGAAGTGATCACCATTCATGACAAAAATGACGACTCCGCATCCGCTTAATGGCCCTTATATCTTTTGCACAAATTGAAGAAGAGGATCCCTATTTCCTTGATGTCGACGAGTGGCCCGATTGGCAGGCCCAATTCGGCAACAGCAACCCGCTGAAACTGGAGATCGGCTTTGGAATGGGAAACTTCCTCATTGAAATGTCCGCCCAGGAACCCAAGACCAATTTCATCGGCATGGATTTCTACCATAAGGGAATTCGCAAAGTAATGACGCGGATAAAAAAACTGCAGTTGGAAAATATCCGGGTGGCCTATGGAGATGTGCGTTTTAAAATTCCTCACTTGTTCAAGGATGGGGAGTTGGAAACCGCATATATCAACTTCCCCGACCCCTGGCCCAAAAAAAGACATATTAAAAGAAGATTGATCAAACCCGATTTTGTTAAACTGATTGGGCAAAAAATGGCTCCCGAGGGGCAGGTTCACCTAGCGACCGATAGCGAACCTTACGCCATTGAAATGCTGGAATACTTTAATTCTGAACCCCGGTTTCAAAATCAGGACCCGGAATCAGGCTTTCTCAAAAGCCGCGGGGACCTGCCTAAAACCAAATATGAAAAAAACTTTATCAATGCGGGTCATAAAATCTACTACCTTGAATATTCATGGCTGGGCATTGCCACACCCACGACCTGAAGCCCGCATCACGAATGGTGACACTTTTGCCTAAAGCACGCATTCTCATCGTCGATGACGAAAAAAACATTGTCAGCTCATTGACCGGAATTCTCGCTGATGAAGGTTATGAAGTCGCCAAAACAGGGGATGGCATTGAAGCGTTGGAAATTATCCAAACAGACCCCCCCGACCTGGTTCTACTGGATATCTGGCTACCGGGAATGGACGGCATTGAAGTTTTAAAAACGATAAAAACTTATCATCCTGAAATTGAAGTCCTGATTATGTCTGGACACGGAACCATTGACACCGCGGTCAAGGCAACCAAACTGGGGGCTCAGGACTTTATAGAAAAACCTTTTTCTCTCGACCGGATCACCCAATCAATTGCAGATGTGTTGAGTAACAAACGCTCGACATCCGGGGCTGAAGATAAACCAGCGTCTTTCTCCAAAGAGCTCCCTCTTTGTTTTGAGTCCATGGTGGAAGTGAAAAAGGCGGTGAAAGAGTTTTCCCTGAATATGAAACCGGTTTTATTGCGTGGCGAAAATGGGACCGGCAAGGAGTTTATCGCGCAGGCCATCCATGGGCAGAGCAGCAAGAGCGACCGTTCCTTCGTCAAAATAAATTGTTCGTTTCGCCAGGCCCGGGCCATTCACTCGCAACTTTTCAGGCGACCCAGAAAAACAGCAAAAAACACCAAAGCTCCCAGTCAGGCCGGCGAGGAAAAGGTGATCTATGTCAGCAATATCGAATCGTTGAGCAAAGGCCTGCAGGAAAAACTCGCGGAAGCCCTGCTCTCCAACGGTTTGCAGTCGGCTGATTCCAAATTAGGATTGATGCCCATCCGGATTTTTGCGTCCTCCAGCAATGACTTGACGGCCTTGGCCGCAAAAGGCCAGTTTCACCCTGCATTGCTGGACGCATTCAAAGACGCCACTTTATTTGTTCCGCCTTTGCGCAACTATGCCGTGAACATCCCCGCTATGGCAAAAGATTATCTGGATGAAATCCGGCAAACGCAGAACACGTCCGTTCCCGAAATAGGTGAAGACGCTCTGGCCGCTCTATGCCGTTACACCTGGCCCGGAAATGTGAAAGAGCTGAGATCTGTGCTGAATAAATTGATTCTTACCGGTGCTAACCAGAAAGAAATAACCGCTCAGGATCTACCTTCGGAAATCTGGCAACCCAAAATAGAAATCAATGATGTTGATCAGGCCGGGTCTCTTCAGGAAGCAGAACTGATTTGGGAAAAGCATTTCATTATTCACCATCTTAAGCGCAACAACTGGCATATCGAAAAAACCTGTGCATCCCTGAGTACAGAAAAAAAACAGCTCCAAGAAAAAATAGCGCTCCATTCCATTGAAATACCGGATCCCGAAAAAAGCAACAATGGATACCGCCACCCCCAACGCACCCTTAAGCGCAGTGTGGTGTTGTGCGGCAGCGGTTTGCATTCAGGCATTAAAACCGGATTGATCCTACAACCTATGCCTCCGGACAGTGGAATAATATTTGGCGATATTTCCACCGGCAAGACCATTCCAGCCCGACTGGCAAATGTCCAGTCTACAGATTATGCTACCCGCCTGAAGAAGGACAACAACTCTGTCGGAACGATAGAACATATTATGGCGGCTCTCCATATGTACAGGATCACCAACCTGCTCATTAAAATCGGCGACGAAGCACCAGTGATGGATGGTTCTGCAAAAGATTTTTGCGCCCTGATAGAAGATGGAGAGTTCGAAGATCAGGATGGTTTTTATGAAGAAATCGTGATCGACAAAAATTATACTTTCGGCAACAAGGAGCAAGGCGGCCCTTATATTTCCATCGAGCCCAGCGATAGTTTTAGCGTCAGCTACCACATGGATTATCCGGAACCGATTGGCATTCAGGACTACACTTTTGAGTTCAAAGGTAGTGAAAGTTTTAAAAATGAAATCGCCCCGGCAAGAACATTCGGGTTTATGGAAGAGATGGCGCAATTGACCAAAATGGGTTACGCGTCTGGAGGCAAGCTTGATAACTTCATCCTGCTTGGTGACAAAAAAGTCTTGAACACCAAACTCCGCTTTAAAGACGAGTTTCCCCGTCATAAAATTCTGGATATACTCGGGGATTTCTATTTGCTGGGGAAACCCATACGCGGCCGCATCAAAGCCCACAAATCAGGGCATACCCAGAATATAGGCCTTCTTCAAAACATTCAGGATAATCTACTTCAGAAAAACTGACCGATCCTATTCTTCGGCTCCCGCCAGTTCAAGTTGTCGAACCACTGCATGCCTGCCTAATTGACGCGCGACCTTGAGCGCGGTCCATCCGTTTTTAGTCACCGGCTCTGTGCTGGCCCCCTTCTCCAGAAAAAGCTGGATAATTTTCGAGTACCCTCCCGCCGCAGCGACCATAAGAGCCGTCCACCCTTTTTTGCTGCGTGTCTGGATATTTGCGCCATGACGTAGCAGGACTTCTACAGTAGGCAAATGACCCCGTTCGGCAGCGACCATTAAAGATGTCGAACCATTGGCGATCGCGGCATCCTGTTTCGCCCCTTGTTGAAGAAGAAGTTCCACTATTTCTTCATGCCCGCCAGCGGATGCACTAATTAAAGAAGTGGCACCATTTCGGCTTTTAGCGTTTATGTCTACCTGATGTTCTATCAAAAGCCGAACCATTTCGATTCTGCCCCGCTCGGCCGCAATCATAAGAGGCGTTGCCCCACTTTTACTGGCCCTGTTCACATCAGCCCCATTGGCGATCAAAGCCTTGGCCGAAAGGACCCTCCCATATTTGGCGGCCCTCATCAGAGCGGTCCAACCTCTCGGACTCCGGGACTCCACATTCACTCCCAATTCCAGCAATGCGGTAACGGCATCCACAAAATCTCTTTCAACAACGAGAAATAAAAGAGGATCACCAAAAGAATTTTTGGTTTTCAGGTCCGCTCCTCCAGCAACCAGGATCCGAATAATATCCGCCCGACCGGTCAGGGCTGCTAATAATATCGCGCTGGTTCCGTCCATGTTTTGCGCATTCGGGTCCGCCCCGTTTTCCAATAAGAAATGAATCGCTCCGGAATGTTGTTCTCCCGCTGAAATGATCAGCGGGGTTGCACCATCGTTCAGGCGACTATCGACCTCGGCGCCCTGCTTGATCAGGAACCTGAGTGCTAGCAGGTGACCATATCTCGCAGCTCTGGAAAGAGGACTCCAGCCAAGCATATTTTTTACGTTGACATCGGCTCCCTTGGAAATGAGCAACTCCATGCACTTCACATCACCCACCGTGGCGCACAATAATAAAGCGGTGTCATCATAGCGGTTCCGGGCGTCGACCTTGGCACCTCGCTTTAGCAAAAACTCCAGCAGGGAAGTATGCTTCCGGGCTGCGGCAACGATCAAAGCCGTGCTGCCTTTTTTAGTACGGGCTTCAATATCCGCACCCAGTTCAAGCAAAGACTCCGCCTCTTTACGGTCTCCATCAAGAACGGATTGCAAAAATGCTTCATCCACATCCGCAAATGCGGAGCCCACCCCTCCTGTTAAGAAAATCCAAAGGATGAAGGAAAGCCATCTGAGTAAAGAAAAGTTTTTCATGACTTGCAAAAATAACACAAATTCCTGCCGGATACCCATAAGGTCAACAAGGTATCCTCTTCAAAAAAAACACAACCAACCTGGAAACACTTCCCGAAAAAGGTTCAATTTTCGTGAGTAATGGGCAAAAAGGGGGAAGAAATATGAAATCCGCCCGCCAGGGAGGTAGAACAGGCGGGCGGATCGCAAAAAGGGGTGGAATGTGAATTCCGTAAGGTTAGATCACATTTGCTATGAACTTATTCCCGGAAAATATACTTTTTTTCGCATTTCACATCAAAATTTATCCCTCTTCAAAAAATGATGTCTGGTTTCGCCCGGAATTTTTAGCCGCATACAACACCTTATCGGCTTGGGACAGGAGATCAGAAAACTGCTTCCCCGGCTCAGCCGTCCCGGTCGCAACTCCCAGACTAATGGTAACCTCACTTCCACAGATATTATTCTCGTGCTCGAGTTTTAAATCTATAACCTGCTGGCGCAGCTGCTCGGCAAGTCTATATCCCCCCTCCTTTTTAAAAACCTTTTTATCAGATGCATCCCAAAGCCCAAAAGCATCCAGCAACACAGGGATCGGCCTGGCATTCTCCCCCGGAACCGTGTCTCTGACGACCTGAATATTCACTTCCAGATTACTGGTCGACAGTGGGCCAACCCCCCGAGTGGCAATTTTAGAGATAAGTTCGGGGTTGTCTGAAGACACAGCAATAAATTTATCGATAGAATGCCCAATCAGTTCATCGGGATCAAAACCAAAGAACCGGATGGCAGGGTTGATAAATTCAATTCTCTGGTCCGGCCCCAAACGAAATATGACATCCGACACCGTTTCAATAATGGTGCGATACGATTTCTCACTTTCAGACAGAGCCAGTTCTGTCGCCAGCACCTTTTTTCAAAAGACCGGACCTGAATGGCATTTCTTATGCTACGGGCCAGAGTTTCTCCCTTCAGATTATTTTTGGACAAATAATCTGACGCCCCTTTCTTCATCACCTCTGTAGCCAACTCTTCATCGCCCATGCCTGTCAACAAAATCAAAGGAGAATCATTCTGATCCTCTTCCCTTATTTTCTCCAAAACCTCCACACCGGTGGCATCGGGCAACTTGTAATCGATCAGGATGCAATCAAATTTATTGAGTTTTATTTTCTCTCTTCCAGATGCGCAATTCGAAGCTTCATGGATAATCGCATTCACCTCCTCATCCTCAAGCAGGTGTCGAACATTTATCCGATCCACTTCATCATCAATAATCAGAATGTTCAGGCTGTCCTCCATGTTTTCTGTCCTTGTAACATCGGGAGTCATAATTTACAGATCAAAGCCAGAGTGCCAGATTGCAGATCAGGTTGCTTCTCAATTTGGTAACACTATCATGACAGTTCTGCCAATTTTTCAGGAGATCTCGAAAAACAACCACAATCGTTTTCCTTAACTAGCGGCAAAATGTCTTAAAAAATTTACAATTGGTTTTAGTCTCAGGGGTGATCGAAGGCTCCTGCGCATAAAACGGGCGTGAGGCAATTTAAATCCATCCACTGATTATCGAAATCATTGATTTAAAACACTGTTTAATGATAAGCTCAAACAAGTGTTAACCCATCCTCAACAAACCCTTACAGCTCCTTTAAATGGCATCCAAAAAATTTAAACTCGCCGTATTGGTTTCAGGACGAGGTTCTAACCTGCAGGCCATCATCGACAGTATTGAAAAAAATGATCTGCAAGCTGAAATTGCCGTAGTGATCAGTAATGTGGAAGATGCCTACGCTCTCGAACGGGCACGCAAGCATGGTCTTGAGGAACTTTTTCTCGATCCAAAATCTTTTCCAGATCGAAACAGCTATGAACAGAGCCTGATAGAGCAAATCCAATCTAAATCCGTTAATCTGATTTGTCTCGCTGGCTACATGCGGATTCTGGGCAAACATTTTATCGAGGCTTTTTCGGGTCGGATCATTAATATCCACCCCTCGTTACTTCCGGCATTTCCCGGATTAAACGTGCAACAACGAGCGCTGGAGCATGGAGCTCGGTTTTCAGGATGCACGGTGCATTATGTTAATGAGGAAGTGGACGGCGGCCCCATCATTGCGCAAGCGGTAGTTCCCATTTTTGATGATGACGATGAGGCTTCCCTTTCCGAGCGGATTCTTGAACAGGAGCACATCATTTATCCTGAAGCCATTCGACTGATCCTTGAAGGCAAGCTGACCCTTTCGGGTCGAAGGGTTCGACATGACAAATAGAGCTTCTTTGAATCTCCAACTTTTAGTTTTACTCACACTCCTGACACTACCGGGAATCCTCTTTGCGGAGACTTCCGAGCAGAAAGCGCTGGATGCCATTCAAAGCCAGTATGAAAAGGTTTTAACCTTTGAGGCCGATTTCACCCAGCAGTCTTACGTCAAAATGATGAATCAGACCCAAAGCGTCAAAGGCAAGGTGCAAATCAAGAAACCCGGAAAAATGCGATGGGTCTACGGGGCTCCAGACACGCAAATTTTAATCAGCAATGAGAAAACCCTCTGGCTTTATGTCCCTGATGAGGAGCAAGCCACCAAAGTTCCGGTTGAAAGCATTTACTCTTCCAACACACCCGCGCTATTTCTGGCAGGAAAAGGAAAGCTGACTCAAGCCTTTAATGTTGAAAGCGTGATCGAGGAAGACCCAAACATTATTGTCACCCTCGTCCCCAAAGATGAGGAGCAGGGTCTGGCAAGACTGGTCCTTGTGGCTGACAAGAAAAACTACCAAATTACCGGATCGACCGTGTATGATAAATTAGGAAACAAAACAGAAATTCGCTTCAACCAGATTCGAGTTAACCGGGAAATTCCCGAAGAACAATTCCAACTCAAAACTCCACCCAATGTGGAGATTTTGGATTACACACAAACTCCTTAAATCTCATGTTTGAACTTTCAATATTTTCTCTGGATACCGTCCTCAGTTTCGGGACTAAAATGCTGGCTTTTCTGGGAGGCCTGGCGGCTCTCATCTTCGTCCATGAACTGGGGCATTTTCTGGCCGCCCGGAAAGTGGGCGTCGTGGTAGAAAAATTTGCCCTCGGGTTTGGCCCTAAAATTGTCGGCTTCACACGTGGAGGCACCGAATACCTCCTCGCCTGGATTCCCCTTGGCGGCTACGTCAAAATGAAAGGAGAAGAAGTCGGGGAAGACGCCGCAGACGAACAAGGGTCTTTTGCGGCCGCTCCGGTTCAGCACCGGCTGGCTATTGCCTTCGCAGGCCCGCTCTTCAATATCCTTTTTGCCATCGCCATCTATTATTGTGTCTATCTCATCGGGGTTCCGGCACTGGCTCCTGTTGTCGGCACGGTTAAGGACGAGTCCCCAGCCTTGGTAGCGGGGCTTCAAACCGGCGACCGCATTTTAGCCATCGGCGACAAAAAAATACTTTACTGGGAACAGCTCCAGAAAATCGTCCATGATTCCCCGGGTCGCTCGTTGGATTTCCAGGTAGAAAGAAGCTCCGGAAATACCGCCCATCTTTCCATCACCCCCATCTCCCAACAAATCAGCGATCTTTTTGGTGACAAGGAAAATGTCGGCCTGATCGGGATCACCCCGCTGGTACGAAATATTATTTATGTTAAAGAAGGCACCCCGGCCGACCGGGCAGGAATTCAGGAAGGTGATATCCTGGCTTCGGTGGACGACACCATTATTTTTGGCTGGGGAGACCTGAAGACAGCGGCCATCGATAAACCCGGCCAAGAGTTGATGTTTAGAGTCCTCAGAAATGGGATGGAAATTGTAACAACTTTGACACCGGAATCCACAGTCGTAAAAGATATTGAAGGCAATAGCACGGAAATCGGTCTGCTCGGCATCGGCATGGCCGGAGAAATGACTCAGGAAAAACACGGAGTTTTTGGAGCCCTTAAAAGAGCCCTCGATGAAACAGGTCGGCTGATTTATCTGATTGCCGTCAGCATCAAAAAAATGGTCATGGGCTCCATCCCGGCAGATTCTATCGGCGGCCCCATCCTGATTTTTCAAATTTACGGAGAACAGGCCGAACAGGGCCTCAACGAACTCGTTCGGTTGACCGCGCTTTTGAGCATCAATCTGGGTCTGCTCAACCTGTTACCGATTCCGGTCTTGGATGGCGGCCATATTTTCTTTTTCCTGATAGAGATTCTTAAAGGAAAACCAGTCAGTGAAAGGAACCGGGAACGGGCACAACAAGTCGGAATATTCATGCTGCTCAGCCTCATGGTATTCGCATTTTATAATGACATTATGCGAATCATTACCTGAAAATATCTATGCAAAATATTGAGAGCCGGATTCAGGACCTCAAGGAAGCCGCAGAGAAATTATCCGTAAAAATTGAAATCGCCAACCTCAACGACCAGGAGTTTGCTATACAAGGCGGTCACTGCAAACTCAATGGTGAGGATCTTATTATTCTGGACAAAAATCTTCCGGAGGAAGAACACTTGATCGTTATTTTAAATACGCTGAAAAAATTTGATCTCGAAAATATCTATATTGCGGACTGGATACGAGAAAAAATTGAATCCGATAAAACCACCGGGACTCAATCATGACCCTTCTTAACACTATCCTTCCCGAACATCGCCGAGGAAAACTCAAGACCCTTCTGGAAGAAGGAAAAACAGTGCGGGTGCTTGAAGCTCACAATGGATTGAGCGGCATCATCGCCAATTCGGCTGAAGTGACCGGGGATTCGGATGGGAAAACCGTTGTCCGACAATTCGATGCCATCTGGGAAAGCAGTCTCACCGACTCGGCCTCGAAAGGCCACCCCGATATCGAGGTCATCACCTTTGACTCTCGGCTCCATACCATCAACGAAATTCTCGCTGTGACCGACAAACCCATGATCGTTGACGGCGATACCGGAGGCGATGCAAACACCTTCGAATACACCGTCTCCAAACTTGAGCGGGCGGGTGTGTCGGCAGTAATTATTGAAGACAAGGTTTTTCCTAAACGCAACAGTCTGGAGGCCGGGGTTCAGCAAAACCTGCAAGAACCTGAAGTCTTCGCCCAGAAAATCCGCCGGGGAAAAAGCGTCCAGAAAAGCAGTGAGTTCATGATTATCGCCCGCATTGAAAGCCTCATAGCCGGGAAACCCATGGAAGACGCACTCAACAGGGCCACGCAATACCTGCAAGCCGGAGTCGATGGAATCATGATCCACTCCAAGTCCAAAAGTCCTGATGAAATATTGGAGTTTGCCAAAAAATATCAGGTTATTTTAAAAGACCTCAAATTGAACAAGCCATTGGTGTGCGTGCCCACCACTTACAACCTGATCACCGAAGACGAACTGCGTGCCGCTGGATTCAACATCGTCATTTATGCAAATCATCTTTTGCGTAGCGCCTATCAGGCCATGACAGAAACCGCAAAGACCCTGCTTCGCAACCAGAGATCTCTGGAAGTTGATCCCTTATGCGTACCGGTCCGGGAAATTTTTAAAACCGTAGGGTTTTTGGACGTCAAAGAAAAAGACCAGCAGGATGAACAGACCACCAATACTCCAGTAATCATTCCTGCCGCAGGCGAAGACCCCGTTTTTAAGAAAATTTTAAATGGTAAGCCCAAGGCCATGCTGGAAATTGGTGGCAAGACCCTTCTCGACCATCAGATTCAAACTCTCAGCAACGCAAACCTCGCGGACATCACACTCATCGCGGGGTATGGCAAAGACAACCTGCATGCAGAGGGCATCAGCATTCTGGAGAACCCCGACTACCAAAAAGGGTCCATGCTCAACTCACTAATGGTGGCTAAGGAAAAAATGGCCAATGGATTCATCATGCTGTATTCAGACATCCTCATGGAAGATCATATCCTCAGCAAGCTTACCGAGTCCAAGGAAGATGTTGTTCTGGTCGCCGACAATTCCACCCAGTATCACCAGCCGGAAGAGGGAAACATTCTCGACTACATCATCAGCAAAAACCACTATAAGCCGACGCGCCGGGAAATTCGTTTCATCAGTGAAAATACGGTGGCACAGATCGGCAATAAAATAAACCCGGAAACCGCGACCCACGAATTCATAGGTCTTGCCCGGTTCAGTAAAACCGGTGCCGAACAATTTCTCGAAACTTATAACGATGTACTAAAAAATTTTACTGGCCCCTTTCAGGAATCGGAAGATATCTCCAAACTGAGTTTCACCGACCTCATTCAGGAAATGATCGACCGAGGTTTCGCCATCCACTATATGGAAATCCATAAAGGCTGGCTGGAAATCCATAATACGGACCATATTGCCCTTGCTCAAAAATCCTTTAGCGCATAAAATTATCCTTCCTTTTTATCTGCATTAACGGAAAATATCGACGCATGCAATTTTCAAAACTTTTTATTCCTACACTGAAAGAATCTCCTGCTGACGCGGAAGTCATCAGCCACAAGCTCATGGTGCGTGCGGGGATGATCCGACAGCTTGCCTCGGGAATTTATTCCATCCTTCCATTAGGGCTCAGAGTCCTAAGAAAAGTGGAACAAATCATCCGCGAAGAAATGAATCAAATTGACGGGCAGGAAGTTTTTCTGCCAAGCATTCAACCTGCCGAATTGTGGATAGAAAGCAAACGCTGGGATTTTTATGGCAAGGAATTATTGCGAATTAAAGATCGGCATGGTCGGGAGTTCTGCTATGGCCCCACCCATGAAGAAGTCATCACCGATATCGTGAGGAAAGAAGTCAGATCCTATCGCCAACTGCCCATCTTGCTGTATCAGATTCAGACCAAGTTCCGCGATGAAGTGCGGCCTCGGTTTGGCATCATGCGCGGACGCGAGTTCATGATGAAAGATGCTTACAGTTTTCACGCCGATGAAAAAGACACCCAACATACTTATAGCCAGATGGCTGAGGCTTACGGCAATATTTTCAAAAGATGCGGCTTGGACTTCAAACAGGTCCAGGCAGACTCAGGAACTATCGGAGGCAGTTTTTCGCATGAGTTCGCAGTGCTCGCCGATTCAGGAGAAGATGAAATAGGTTTCTGCGATTCGTGCGGTTACGCCTCGAATCTGGAACTTGCGGGATCAAAACCACCCTCCCCCTCCACACCCCCTGCCACGCTGCAGGAACTGAAAGAAGTGGAGACACCCGGAAAAAAATCGGTGGAGGACATAGCGGGGTTTCTCAACCTGCCTGCCCGGCAAATCGTAAAAACCATTCTCCTTGAAAATGAGAACGGACTGGTAGCAGGACTGGTTCGTGGTGACCATGAAATCAATACCATCAAGATGAGAAACCTGATCGGTTGCGAATGGTTGCAAGCGGCAGGAGAGGAAGCCATCGCAAAACACCCCGGCCTGCATTGCGGATATGTCGGCCCTGTCGGGCTCGATCTTCCGGTTTATGCGGACAATGAAATTTCCGCCCTGCATGATTTTGTCACCGGCGCCAACAAGCCCTCCGCTCACTTGACCGGAGTTCAAGTCAAGCGGGATCTAAAAATCAAACAATTCGGCGATCTCAGAACCGTCAAGGCCAACGACCCCTGTCCGCATTGCGAGGGCGGAAGATATCAGGTCAAACGCGGAATTGAAGTCGGTCACATATTCATTCTAGGCACCAAATATTCTTCAGCGATGAAAGCGGTTTATCTGGATCAGCAAGGCAAGGAAAACGCAATGGTCATGGGCTGTTATGGCATTGGAGTCGGGCGCACTGCTGCCGCCGCCATTGAGCAAAATCATGATGACAGAGGAATTGTCTGGCCGCGGAATCTGGCTCCTTTTCAAGTCATTGTCATCCCGGTTAACTATTCTGATGAGGAATCGAAGGCCGCCTGCGACACTATTTATGACCGGCTCCGGGAACTCGGTATCGAAACCCTGCTTGATGATCGGTCGGATCGGCTCGGACCCAAGCTGAAGGATGCGGACCTGATAGGAATTCCCCTGCAAATCATTGTCGGGCCCAAAAACCTTGCGGTCGGACAAGTCGAGATCAAAATCCGCAAGACCAACGAATCGGATCTGCGTCCCTACCCCCGGGTCATCGAAGATATCCCTAATATTTTAAAAGACTTATAAAAAATCGCCCGACCCCAGAATTTCCCAGTTTTCTCTTGAAATCAGACATTGAGTTCTAGTACAATCCTCCATGACATCTATGGGTCCTGCATCGCGGGCTTTAAGCCCGCTTTTTTTTTACTTTTTTTAGGCCCTTTTGGTGGCCTGAGACCACCTGTCTCGATAGAAATCAAAAGTCACAGGATCCACTTGGCGGCAGAGGTTTAAATGGCAAAAGTCTCCGTTTCGCAAGCGGTTATGGAATTAATCGAACCAGTCCTCATAGCTGAAGGACTGGAGCTGGTAGATGTTGAATATAAAAAAGAGGGCAAGAACTGGGTTCTAAGGATATTTATCGACAAGGATGGGGGAGTCGCGGTTGAGGATTGCCAGAAAATCAGCCACCTGACCGGCGATCTCATTGAAGTCGAGGAAACCATCACCACCCCCTATAGCTTGGAAGTCTCATCCCCGGGACTGGATCGGGTTCTGAAGCGAGAAAAAGATTTTTTAAGGTTTAAGGGAAGGCAAATTCGCCTGCACAGCCTTTCCCCGATCGACAGCAGAAGAAAATTTACCGGCATCCTTACAGATTTTAAGGATCAAACCGTATTTATGGAGTCCGACGGAAAGCTTTTTGAAATTCCGTTGCGCCAGGTTGGCAAAGCAAATTTAGTCATTGAAATTTAGGTCAAGCACATGAGCATGGAAACACTCAGTATTCTGGAGCAACTCAGCCGCGATAAGGGTATCGATAAAAGTATCCTGATCGATGCCTTGAAAGCTGCGGTCGAGGTGGCCGCACGAAAAAAGTATCCGACGGTCAAGGAGCTGCAAAGTGAATTCAACGAGTCCACTGGGGAAGTTGAAATTTACCTGGAAAAAACAGTGGTCGAAGAAGTTGATCTGCCCGATGAGCAAATCAGTCTGAAGGACGCTTCGGCACTTGCCGACGATATCCATATCGGCGAACAGGTTCTAGTCCAGCAGGTTCTGGAAAATTACGGACGCATTGCCGCTCAACTTGCCAAGCAGGTGATCGTGCAAAAAGTCCGCGAAGCGGAAATTGACCTGATCTACAACGAGTACATCGAGAAAAAGGGTGAGTTGATCAACGGCATGGTCCAAAGAATGGAACATGGAGACCTTGTCGTTGACCTGGGAAAAGCCGAAGGCATTCTGCCTCGACGGGAACAGGTTTTCCGGGAAAGTTTCAATCGTGGAGAACGGATACGAGCCTATGTTCTGGATGTCCGGAAAACGCCTAAGAACGCTTTGGTCATCCTGTCCCGCACTCATATCGGATTGATCAAGGGTTTATTCGAGATGGAAGTTCCCGAAATCAGCGAGGGGATGGTAGAAATCATGGGAGTGGTTCGCGAACCCAATGGCCGTACCAAAATTTCGGTGCGAACCAACGATCGGGAAATCGATGCGGTGGGTGCTTGTGTCGGCATGCGCGGAATGAGAGTTCAATCTATCGTACAGGAATTGCGTGGCGAAAAAATAGACATCGTCGAATTCTCCGAAGACCCTGAGACCTATATCAAAAACGCATTGAGTCCGGCCAAGGTTTCAAGAGTCATCATGAACCCCGATGAAAAACAAATGACGATCCTCGTTGCCGAAGATCAAATGTCGCTGGCTATAGGGAAAAAAGGGCAGAACGTGCGACTGGCCGCCAAACTGGTCCGCTGGAAAGTCGATATAAAAGGTCCTTCCGAAGCTATGGACATGGTTGCACAACACGCCTTTTTAGCTCCTTCCCCAATCTCCACGGTGGATTTTCTCGATGACGTGAAAAATGCCAAAGGTTTGGGTGAAAAGGTGATGGCCATTCTCTTCAATGACAACCTTGTCACCTATGAAGAAGCGCTGAGTCGGGGAGTGAAAGGTTTGACCCAGCTGACTGGCATTGGCCCCAAAAAAGCCGAAGCCCTGTTCCTATTGGCTGAAGAACATATGAAACAGTTGGCACTGGCACAGAAAGCTGCAAAAAAGAAAATCCCTGAGGTTGAAGAACCCGCGACGATAGAAACCCCCGAACCTGAGACACCGGTTCAGGAAGAAGAAAGCCCTGTAACCGAAGGTGATGATCAGGAAGAAGCGGCCTCCGCAGAAGAGGAGGAGGAAGAAGTCCTCATACAGGAATTGACGGGGCTGACCCCTGAGGTTCTGCAAGTTCTGGACAATAACGGGTTCGAAACAATCGCCGAGCTTTCTGTCACTCCACTGGAAGAATTACTTGCCATGGAAGGGATTGATGAGGAGATGGGCAAATCTATTCTGGATCAGGTCAAACAACGCCTGGAGAATATTGAGAATGTTTAACGTTCAAATCAAATCCGTCTCATTCTTTCCATGTAGAAAAACTTTGCCCAAACCCGTGAACCGTTTATCGACTCCGGGTCTTAAGAAAATTGTGATGTTGTCCCATAACAGGAGGAAATTTGGCTAAGATTCGCATCAACAAACTGGCCTTGGAACTCAATATCCAGAATGATCAGATCATTGAGGCCCTGCAGAAGCATGACGTAGTTGTAAAAAATCATATGAGTTCCATTGATGATGAAGCTACGCAATACATCCGTGATCTCTTCGCACCCAAAATCGTTGCCACCGCCACCAAAAAGGTGGTGAAAACAGCCAAAGCGAAAATCAAAATCAAGGTTCCTTCCAAGGTAACAGTCACCACCGCAAAAACTCAGGCCAAGTCTACCGCCGCAAAAAAGACGGCAAAAAAAGCAGCCGAAAAAGCCCCAAAAGCTAAAACTACAGAAAAGGCTAAAGAGACGGGAAAAATCACGGAAACACCGGAAAGCAAAGCAGGGAAAAAACTCGGCCTCAAAATTGTCAAAAAAGAGGATAAACCGAAACCTGTCGAGAAAAAACCGGACCCGGCTGCAAAAGTAAAAGCCCCGGTTGCAAAAGAAAAACCCGCTGAGGTAACACCTCCCCCTGTTGCTCCTAAACTGGCTCCAGAACCTGCTACACCAGAAGAAGCTTTCGAGATTGTTCAAATTGGTGAAAACACACCGGTGCGCGAGCTGGCAGAAAAACTGAGATGCACGCCAAATGACATCATTAAGGAATTAATGATTTTCGGAATCCTGGCCAATATCAACCAGGCCCTGAACTTTGATCTTGCCAGCAAGGTTGCCGACAAGCTCGGGTTCGAGGTTGAACTCCATATTGAAAAATCTGAACTGGATTTCGTGGAAGAGGAAGTAGACAACAAGAAAGACCATATTACCCGCGCTCCGATTGTAACCATCATGGGCCATGTCGATCACGGTAAAACCTCTCTTCTCGATGCCATCCGTAAAACCGATGTGACCAAACTGGAAGCCGGCGGAATCACCCAGCATATTGGCGCCTATCAGGCCCGTATCAAGGGATCGGCCATCACGTTCCTCGACACACCTGGACACGAAGCCTTCACAGCCATGAGAGCCAGAGGCGCACAGGTGACAGATATTGTCGTTCTGGTTGTGGCTGCCGATGACGGAGTCAAGCCGCAAACCAGAGAAGCAATTCACCATGCCGAGGCAGCAGGGGTTCCGATTCTTGTGGCCATCAACAAAATCGACAAACCGGACGCGAAACCCGATGAGGTCAAAAAGCAATTGGCCGACCTGGGCCTTCTGCCTGAGGACTGGGGTGGACAAACCATCTACGTCGAAGTCTCGGCCATGACCGGAGCCGGAATTGATCACCTGCTGGAAAATCTTCTGCTGCAAGCAGAAGTCATGGAACTGAAAGCAAACCCGACACTCCGCGGTAGAGGAGTGGTGATCGAGTCCAAACTGGATAAAGGACGTGGACCCATCGCCACGCTGATTATTGAAAGCGGCACCTTGATGGTCGGCGAACCTTTCATCGTCGGTTGCTATTTCGGCAAGGTCCGGGCGCTGATCGATGACAAGGGCAAAAAAATTAAGAAAGCCATTCCTTCCACTCCTGTAGAGGTCGTGGGTTTGCCGGATGTTCCGCAACCCGGTGACCACTTCATGGTAGTTCGGGACGAAAAAAAGGCCCGGCAACTCAGCAACCTGAGACTGCAGGAACAGCGGGAAATCCAACTGGCTAAATCTACACGCATCACTATGGACGATCTGCATCAGCAGATTGTTGAAGGACAGATTAAAGAACTTAACCTGATTATCAAGGCAGACGTCCAGGGCTCAATTCATGCAGTACAGGAAGCCTTCGGCAATCTCGGCGACAAAGAGGTCCGCATCAAGTGTATTCATGATGCCGTCGGTGGTATCACCGAGTCGGACGTTCTTCTGGCCAGCGCGTCCAACGCTATCATTATCGGATTCAACGTACGCCCCACGGACCAGGCCACAAAACTGGCTACCCGCGATAAGGTAGATATTCGTCTCTACAGCATAATTTATGATGCCATCAATGATATGAAACTGGCCTTGGAAGGAATGCTGGCACCAAAATACAAAGAGCGCATTATCGGCAAGGCCGAAATCCGCGAGGTGTTCACCATTCCAAAAGTCGGCACTATTGCTGGATGCCATGTGCTGTCAGGAAAAATAGAACGCAACTTGGAAGCCCGCCTGATTCGAGACAACGTGGTGGTCTATCAGGGTAAGATCGCATCCATTAGAAGATTTAAGGACGATGTAAAAGAGGTCGCCGCAGGTTATGATTGCGGCCTGTCCATCGAAAAATTTCAGGATGTAAAAGAAGGGGACGTGATCGAACCGTTTATACTGGAAGAGATCACAAGCTGACATACGGTTTTCTGGTAAAGAGCAATGGTTATCGGTTGTTGCTCCATAAAGTTTTATTTGCACGGGAACCGATCTTTAAAAGGCAAGCGTCAAGTTGTCAGAGCCATTAAAGACCGGGTTAAGAATAATTTTAATGTGTCGGTCGCGGAGGTTGGGGATCAGGATATTTGGCAAACTCTCCACATCGGAATCGCCGCTGTCGGGTCTGACCGCCCGTACATGGATGGATTGTTGACCAGGGTGGTCGATGCCATCGACCGAATGAATCTGGCCGAGATCACCGATTGCAAAACGGAAACCATGAATCTTGGCCCCGGAAACTTTTAAAGCAGCAGGTGTTTTAATGCGGTTCAAGCGTTCACAGAGAATTCAGGAACTACTTCTTGAAGAAATATCAAAGCTGGTCCAAAGTGGATTGAAAGATCCCCGTATAGGCTTTACCACCATCACCAAGGTGGAGGTTTCTGACAATCTCAAGCACGCTAAAATATTTTTCAGCGTTATGGGCACCGAGCAAGAAAAAATCGATACTTTGGATGGACTGATAAATGCCAAAGGCTTCATCCGTAATGCGTTGGGCAAGAACCTTTATTTAAGGTATCTTCCCGAACTGGACTTTCGGCGGGATGATAATGCCGATCATGTTGAAAAGATATCAAGGATACTCAATGGACTCCACTCTGAATCAGGTGGTCAACCTTTATAAACCATCTGGGCCTACTTCGTTTGCCATGGTCCATTCGGTGAAGAAGATTCTGGGCGTCAAAAAAGCCGGACATATAGGCACCCTGGACCCCATGGCGGAGGGTATTTTGCCCATCTGCCTGAACCAGTCGACCCGGATTATTCAGTTCCTGAGCCCTTTATCCAAGCATTATCAATGCACTATGATGCTGGGAGCAGCCACGGACACCCAGGACTCTACCGGCAAGACCATTTTTGAGGGGGGCCCCTCCGAAATCACCGAGACCCAGGTCCGGGACCTGCTGATGAGCTTTATAGGAGAGCAGAAACAGGTTCCTCCCATGTACTCGGCAAAGAAAAGCAACGGAATTCCTCTTTACAAATTAGCTAGAAATGGTATTACTATCGAGAGGAAACCCGTCTCAGTCCATTTTTATTCCATTGATTTTGTTAATATGGAAGAAAATCGGGTAGAATTCGAAGTACATTGTTCTGCGGGAACCTACATCCGCACCCTGTGCCACGATATTGGGCAAAGTTTGGGTTGTGGTGCGCATATGTCCGGCTTGATCCGGAAACGGGTGGGAGCGTTTGCTCAAGACTCCTCAATCACTCCCGAAGAGTTGGAAACCGCGAACAATAACGGAAGTCTGGCCGGAGTGCTTTTTCCTGTGGAAAAAGCTTTGGAGTTTCTTCCTGAAATCCGCATCAATGATGATTTCATAGAGCCTATTTCCAATGGTAACGCCCTGCCTAAATTTTCCCTGAAGGCTTATCCGGGAGAATTTAAACCAGGGATGATGCTGCGGGTTTGCAACGGCAGTGACAAGGTGCTCGCCATCGTTGAGCCCCTTGTCGATCAGGACCAGTTTAGCCAGTTGGCACCAGAAGATATCGCGTTTAAATTGAAGCGCGTTTTAATTTAGTTATAAACATTTAAAATTTGACGGAAAAAGGTTGGAATGTTTTCGCAGGGACACCGTATAAAACTGTGTCCCTGCGAAAACATTTTCCAATCGTTTTCCCGCATTTAACGAGTTGGAGAAAAAACCATGGTAATGAATGCAGAACAAAAAACCACAGTTATTACTGATTACAAGCTTCATGAAAAAGACACAGGGTCTTCAGAAGTGCAGATCGCACTGCTGACAAAGCGCGTCACCTATTTGACCGAACATTTCAAGACGCATGCGAAAGACCACCATTCCCGGCGCGGACTACTCAAGCTGGTGAGCCAGAGACGAAAATTATTGGATCACCTCAAAAAAGAAGATATTAGCCGTTATCAGAGCATCATTTCAAAGCTCGGCATACGCAGATAATCGCGCCAAATCTACCCTGAATTCTCAGGACAAAAAAATACTGGAGAGACATTAATGGAAAAAGTTGAAGTAAACATAGATGGAAAAATAATTTCACTGGAAGCCGGCGACCTTGCGCGGCAAGCCGGCGGCGCAGTTGTTGTCCGGCAAGGTGACACCATGGTGCTGGTGACAGCCACCATGGCTAAAGAACCTCGAGAAGGAATCGATTTCTTTCCCCTGACTGTTGACTATCGGGAAAAAACCTATGCCGCTGGAAAAATCCCCGGCAGCTTTTTTAAACGGGAAGCCCGACCCGGAGACATCGAAACTCTGATCTGCCGGTTGATCGACAGACCTATCAGACCGTTGTTCCCGAAAGCATTCAAAAACGAAACTCAGGTTGTCGGGATAGTCGTCTCGCATGATCAGGTCAATCCCCCGGATGTCAATGCCATCACCGGCGCTTCTGCCGCGTTGATGATCTCTGACATTCCGTTTGAGACCCCTGTTGCCGGTGCCCGCATTTCCCGGGTGGATGGCAAGCTGATTTTCAACCCCACTTACGAAGACACGGCGAACAGTGATCTGAACCTGATCATGGCAGGAACCGCTGACGGAATTGTAATGGTTGAAGCCGGTGCCAACGAAGTCAGCGAAGACGATATGATGGAGGCTCTTGAGTTCGGCCACGAAAGAATTAAAAAAGTGATCGAAATTCAGATCAAGCTCCGCGAACTTCTCGGCAAAGAAAAACTTGTCGTCGAAGCGCCGAAAGTGGATGAAGCACTGAAAAGCAAAGTTCACGAAACAGCCGCATCTGGCTTGGAGAAGGCCATGCAAATCGCCGGCAAGCACGAGCGCAGCGATGCCATCAAGAAAATTAAAACCGATCTCACCGCAGCATTGAGTCCTGAAGAACAGGAAGAGAAAAAAGGTGAGGTTAAAGATATTTTTAATGCCTTGGAAAAAGACGTTGTGCGCAACCTCGTTCTCGATAAACAATACCGGGTAGATGGCAGAGGCCTTGCCGATGTTCGCCCCATCAGCATCATGGTCGGATATTTGCCGCGAGTACACGGTTCCACTGTTTTCACTCGCGGGGAGACCCAGGCACTTGTTTCTACCACCTTGGGAACTTCGTCGGACGAACAACGGATCGACAGTTTGGAGTTTAAGGGCACCAAGTCTTTTCTCCTGCACTATAATTTCCCGGCATTTTGTACCGGTGAGGTTAAGTTTATTGGTGGCCCCGGACGGCGCGAAATAGGCCACGGCATGCTCGCCGAAAGATCACTCATTCCTGTTCTGCCGAGTAAGGAAAAATTCCCTTACACCATCCGCATAGTTTCCGAGATTCTTGAATCCAACGGCTCATCCTCCATGGCTTCAGTGTGTGGCGGTTCGCTCTCAATGATGGATGCAGGCGTTCCCATCAAAGCCCCTGTTGCGGGCATCGCTATGGGACTGATTAAGGACGGCGACCGGGTGGCGATTCTTTCCGACATTCTCGGCTCCGAAGATCATCTCGGTGATATGGACTTTAAAGTAGCCGGAACCAGCAAAGGCATCACCGCCCTGCAAATGGATATCAAAGTTGACGGCCTGGATCGTGAGCTCATGGGCAAAGCCCTGGCGCAAGCGAAAGAAGGCAGAATGCATATCCTCGGCGAAATGGATAAAGCTCTGCAAAGTCCGCGGGATGAGATGTCCAAATACGCTCCGAGAATCGTGCAGATTACGGTTCCGAAAGATAAAATTCGCGACGTCATTGGACCGGGCGGCAAAGTCATCCGCGATATCATTGATAAAACCGGCGTCACCATCGACATCAACGATGATGGGGTGGTTTCAATCGCCTCCTCCGATGAGGCAGCCGCCAAAAAGGCCATTGAGTATGTGCAAAACCTAGTCCAGGAAGTCGAAGTCGGGAAAATTTATCTCGGCAAGGTCAAAAAGATCGTCGACTTCGGAGCCTTCGTGGAAATTTTCCCCGGCACCGATGGCCTGGTACACATCTCGCAAATATGTGACCGCCGCATCAAAAATGTCAGTGACGAGATTCAGGAAGGTGATGAAATCAGAGTCAAAGTCATTGATGTGGATCAACAAGGCAAGGTCAAGCTCAGCCGCAAGGAAGCTTTGAAAGACGCGGTAGCAGCAGAATAACCCAGTGGCTTAAAATAAAACGGGATGGGCTTTTAAAGCCCATCCCGTTTTTTTATTGCGGAGTACCTCTCCGCTGGTAATGAGCAATATCTTTTTACCACTGGCAACGATACTCTCGGCTTAACGAGGTATTGCAGGCTGACCCCACGCCGAATGGGCGGTTAAAGATTCCAGTCTTTGATCACATCGATAGACGGTTTATGGGTGAGATCGAAATGGATCGGCGTCACTGAAATATAGTTTTTGCCCACCATTACGCAGTCGGCCCCGTCTTCGACTTCATCGAACCGCATCTCACCCGCCATCCAGTAATAAGTATTGTTTCTCGGGTCAACTCTTTGATCAAACGATTCAACCACACGTGACTTGCCTTGCCGAGTGATGGCCACCCCGGCAATCTCACTTTCAGGAACAGGAGGAACATTAACATTTAAGACAACGCCCTCGGGCAAACCTTTTTCCAGGACTTTTTTGATCAGCCTGCGGGTGAATTTTGCAGCAGGATTAAAATCCGGATTTTCATAAGTGTCCAGCGACACCGCGACACTGGGGACCCCCATGATCATCGCTTCGGTAGCGGCGGAAACGGTTCCGGAATAAAGTGCGCAAATGCCAAGATTGCCACCGAGATTGATTCCAGACACGACCATCTTTGGAGGTTCATCCAATAACACGGCGATGGCCAGCTTGACGCAGTCCGCCGGGGTGCCATTGACGGCATAACCAATGAGCCGACCTTCCTCCTCCACCTTGCGCACCTTGAGCGGCTGGGTCAGAGTGATCGCGTGGCCCATGGCGCTTTGCTCCGTTTCCGGAGCAACAATGATCACATCATGATCCTGACTGAGCTCCCGGTACAGGGTTCTCAAGCCATCGGCGTTAAATCCATCATCATTACAAAGTACGATCATAAAGGGAGAGTCAATCAGAGTTTAGGGTTTGGGTTAGAAAAAAAGGGCGTCCCTGTCGGAAACGCCCTTCTTCCCAAGACTAATATAAGGACTAGATCTTAGTTATGTTTGCCAAAATAATCTTTAGATCCTTTAGGATCGGCCTTCATACCATCTTCGCCTGCTTTCCAGTTTGCCGGACAAACTTCACCATTATTCTCGTGGAACTGTAAGGCATCGACCATCCTCAAAGCTTCGTCGATATTTCTTCCCAGAGGCAGATTGTTGATGACTTGATGCTGAACCACACCTTCCTTATCAATCAGGAACAATCCACGAAAAGCAATCCCCGCCTCATGCATGACCCCATAATCGTAGGTGATTTTTTTATTCAGATCAGCAACCAGTGGATAGGCAATATCACCAAGCCCACCCTGCTTACGATCGGTATTTCTCCAGGCCAGATGCGAGAAATGGCTATCTACAGAAACCCCCAGCACTTCGGTATTTCGCTTCTTGAATTCAGCCATTTTTTCACTGAAAGCGATGATTTCGGTCGGGCAAACAAAAGTGAAGTCCAACGGATAGAAAAACAGAATGACATATTTTCCCTTATAGTCGGAAAGTTTGATTTCCTTGAAACTACCATCAGGCATCACGGCTTGGGCAGTGAAGTTTGGGGCCGGTTTAGCAACTAATGCTGACATATATAACTCCTCTAAATAGAATCAGTGTTTAATGGAAGGGTTACTCTATCACAATTTTTACAGGGCATTCAATTGCCATCAACAACTTTTGTCAGCCCGGCAATGCGGTTTTAATCCCACTCATCCCCTCCCCGGCCTTGACACACCCGAGCACCCTATTTACAATGACTTATATCAGTGCATGTCACTCATATAAAAACATTTCAAGGCTGGCCACAAAGGCCAGATATAATATATTCATGGAAATACTATTTTTAGGAACTGGCACCTCGACCGGGGTTCCTTCCCTGTGTTGCAACTGCGAGGTCTGCCTGTCAAAAGACCCGAGGAACAAGCGCTTGCGCTCGTCGATTCTGGTGCGGCAAAACGATCATACCATTCTGATCGATACCTCCACAGATCTCCGACAACAATGCCTGCTCTACGGAATCCAGAAAATCGATACCATCCTTTACACTCATCACCACGCCGACCATGTTCACGGAATCGATGAACTGCGCAGTTTCAACTTCTTCAACAAAACCGCATTGCCCGTTTATGGCAATGCGCAAACGCTGCGCCACCTGAACAAAAATTTCAGTTATATTTTTGGAGAGGCCGAGCAGATCGGGGGCGGCATTCCTCAACTGATCCCGACACAACTGGAGGATAAAACCTATAACTTCGGCGACATCCCCGTCACCCCTCTCGACATCGAGCACGGCAAACTGATCATCAATGGGTTCCGCATCAAGGACTGCGCCTATGTCACCGACTGTAGCGGCATCCCCGATAACACACGGGAAAAGCTGAAAGGATTAAAGATTCTAATTCTGAACGCACTCGGATTCAAACCGCACCCAACCCATTTCAACCTCAGCCAAGCCCTGGAAGCGGTCAAAGACCTCAAGCCGGAAAGAACCATCCTCACCCATATCAACCATCATTACGATCACGAAAAAGTATCTCAGGATCTGCCCGAAGGAGTGGAACTGGCTCTGGATGGAATGCGGATTCAAACCTAAACCCGATTTGAACCACAGATGAACACAGATAGACAGAGATAATGATCTTCCTCCTGACAAGGGGGACTGAGGGGGTTATTAGTTGTAGTCCTAAGCTTATTCACCCGCCGAGCTAACCTGCTGTTCGCCGACCAACGCTAGGCTCATTGGCCCTGCGCCAAGCAGTTAGTCGAAGTCGAAATCGCGCAGGGGTTTTTCGTCGGATTTATCGACATGCTTTTGCGATTCTTTAAAAATTTCATCGAGAACCCGATCACGTTCTTTCAGGTTCGCACTGTGTTTTTTGAAGAGGTTCTGCTGTTCTTTTTTTTGGCTTTCCAGACCCTTCACCATATCAGTGAGAGAGACCTCGGGCTTGGGCTTTCTTTCCTCCCAGATCACGTCACCCGTTTTGCTGTCTACCTGCAATTTGGTTTCGCAACAGGGGCAGAGAACCTCTAGTTTTTTTGATCCCATCATCCAATACCAAACAAAGTCATTAATAACTTGCCTCCTCACCGGGAAGCCGTTATTAATTATATCAGATTTATAGATTGAGAATAAACTCCAAGGGCAAACATGAAAGGTTATTTCATCACAGGAACCGATACCGGCGTAGGCAAGACTGTGGTTACCGCCTGTCTGGCCACCCTGTTCAAAAGTCGGGGGGGAAATGTCGGGGTGATGAAGCCGATTGAAACCGGCGTGGACCCTGAGTGCAACTCTGCCGCTAATTCCGACGCTAAGTTTCTGATGGAAGTCGCAGGAGTTCAGGATGCTGACGTCTGCTCTTACCGGTTAAAATCTCCGGCCTCTCCCTATCAGGCCGCCCGGATGGAAGGGAAAGAACTCGATCCGGAAAAAATACTGATAAGCTTTCGCGCGCTTCAGTCAAAACATTCCATGATGCTGGTAGAGGGCATTGGTGGACTCATGGTGCCAATCACCCAACGTTATTATGTGGCCGATCTGGCTTTACAGATAGGTCTTCCCCTCATCATCGTCAGCCGTGTGCAGATAGGCACTTTGAACCATACCTTGTTGACCATCAACGCCGCCCGACAACATGGACTGAAAGTCGAAGGTGTGATTCTCAATCCATCGGATGAAGGTGAGTTGGATGCCATTGAAGCCGAGCAGGGTTCTCTGATTGAGAAATTTTCAGACACGCCGATTCTCGGCATCTGCCCTTATATCGATGATGTTTCGTGTGAAGGGATCAAACAAAACCTGGGAAGATTTGAACAAAGCTTAAAGGGAAAGTTAGTCTAAAACTTTTTATTTCTTTGGGTCAGACTTGAACTCGTAGCCTTTTTCGCGGTGGGTGATGATGTGTTGAGGGGACTGGGGCTTCTTCTCAAAATATTTGCGCAGGCGGGCCACAAAATTATCCACCGTGCGGGTTTCGGTCTGCGGGTCATAGCCCCAGACTTTTTCCAGCAATTCCTCACGGGTCACAATATTTCCTTTTTGTGACACCAGCAGTTTCATCAGCAACGCTTCTTTCGCTGTCAGATAAAATTCACCGGAACACCCTTTGGCTTTGCCGCTGGCAAAATTGATCCAGTTGTCGCCAAACTGAAAAATTCCCTGATCGTGCACCGGTTCCCGGTACCATTCCCAGCGACGCAGGATTCCTTTGACCCTGAGCAAAAGCTCCGGCAAGTGGAACGGCTTGGCCAGATAATCATCAGCCCCGGCGGCCAGCCCCAGTTCCCGGTCTTCATCCGTGGACTTGGCCGACAACATCAAAATCGGGAAGCGCATGTCAGTGTTGCGAATCCGCCGAGCCACTTCCAGTCCGCTCAACTTGGGGAGCATGATGTCGAGGATCATCAGATCAAAATCCTCTTCCCCAAGAATCTCTACAGCCGACTGACCGTTATCGACGAGAGTGACCTGATAACCTTCGCGCTCAAGGTTGAATTGCAGTCCCTTGGCAAGGTGGGCTTCATCTTCGACGACCAGAATTTTTTTTACGCTATCATTCATCACTCACCCAGATTATTAAACCTGTTTCAAGCTTCAACTTCGCGGCTGACCGGAAGCAGGACAGAAAATATCGCACCTTCTCCCCTGCCCGGACTGGAAACTTTCAACCGGCCTTTATGATTTTTAATGATTTCGCTGGAGATGAACAGACCCAACCCAGCCCCTTCAATATTCTGCGTGTCCTTGTTCTGCACCCGGTAAAACTTTCTGAAAATCTTTTTCATATCTTTTTTGTCAAAGCCGAAACCCCGATCGGCAAAATCCACTTCCCAGTATTTGCCGTTTTTGTGAAGATGTATCTTCAGCGGACAATCCACAGGGGAATAGCGGATCGCATTGCTGATAAGGTTATTAAACACCATACGCATGGCCTTTTGGTCCAGATTCAGCGTGGGTGAAGCTTCCAGCTTTAACTCCACACGGCATTGTTTTGCCTCCAACTGGCGTTTGTGACCTTGGACCACTTCCGTAAGAAATTCACTCAGGTTCACAGGCTGAAACTGCAAGGCCATGCTCTTGGGATCGGCTTTGCTCGATTCCAGGATATTATCGATCAGTTCGGAAAGGCGTTGCGTGTCCGACAGCATGGTTTCGACAAAATCTTTTTCCTCCTCTTTCGAGACATCCTGATATTTCAGAGTCTCAAGGTAGAGCTGAATAGAGGCAAGCGGGGATTTCAACTCATGCGACACGCTGGCCACAAAATTGCTTTGCATCTGGTTCAAACGATTCTGTTTGTTCCAGTAAACAAAGATCACGTAGACCCCGGCGAGAATCAGGAGCATCAGGAAACAACCCTCAAACAAAATCAGCCACTTAATTTCGGCGGTGAACAAATCCGGACGGATTTCCTGGGCGAACTCCTGGATCGCTAGGTTATTTTCAAGGTACCAGTTGATCCAGACCGCCATGAGCACGATCCAGGCAACCTGAACCCCGATAAACACCATGATGGGATGGAACAAAGCTCGTAATTTACCCATTTCCGCTCACCTTCCCGTTCCGATAGTCCTGTATTCTCCGCAACCCTCTGATTTCTACCACTCTACCAAGCTACAAGCCCAAATTGAAAGCTTAATTATCAATATTCAAAAACTGGCAAAAGGCTCACTCCTCCTGAAAAACACGCCAAGTTCCGATAATGTGCACAGCCCTTATATTACATAAGTTTTACAAAGTTTTTTGTCTCGCCGGGATATCATGAAAGCGTAAAAACAACCTCATAGGGGACTTTCCATGACCAGTGATTCTGCTGAAAAATACCAACTCAAATTTAACCCGATCGCTACGACCGTTCTCGCCGTTGTGCATGGTATGGCGTTACTCGCTTTTTTTCCTTTTGCATTTTCCTGGAGCGCGGTAGCCGTGATGTTTTTCCTGTACTGGGTCACGGCTTCACTGGGCATCTGCCTCGGCTACCATCGCTACCTCACGCATCGAGGTTTTTCCACACCCAAGTGGGTGGCAAATATTCTCGTTTTGTTTGGAACACTGGCCTGCCAGAACGGCCCCATCAAATGGGTCGGGCAGCACCGCATGCACCACGCCGGCTCAGACACGCCAGAAGACCCGCACAGCGCCAAAAAAGGTTTCTGGTGGGCACATCTTAACTGGATGTTTAATACCCATTCCAAATTTGATGACGAGCAGGTGCTTCGCGACTACACCAAAGATTTTTGTGAAGACCCATTTTACAAATTTCTTGATAAACATTTCATTTCAGTTCAATTTGCCTTCGGCTTTATGTTGCTCGCCATCGGCGGACTTCCTTGGGTTGTTTGGGGAGTCTTCGTCCGCTTAGTGGTGACCTACCATTCCACTTGGCTGGTGAACAGCGCAGCACATTATTTTGGCTATGTGACCTTTCCACTCAAAGACGATCTTTCCACCAATTGCTGGTGGGTAGGGCTTTTGGCTTTCGGAGAAGGTTGGCACAATAATCACCACGCATTTCCTAAATCTGCCCGACATGGTTTACGGCCTTGGGAAATTGACATGACCTGGTGGGCTCTTTGCGTTTTGGAAAAACTCGGCCTCGCCAAAGACATTAAAGTGGCTCAGTTGATTCCCAACCCGGATCACCCTGAAAAAGAAGCCCCTGCGTTTATCGGGAAAATTGTCACTCAGACAGCCTGACTTCCCCACATTACATAAATTTATTTAAAAGCCGCGCTTTTTTAGCGCGGCTTTTTTTGTGCTCTCCTGTAGGCCCGCCTCATTCTAGAAAATCAAACTCCACATGGTACCCCGCGTATTTGCGCATGTTGATCACCCTGTGTTCAAAAATCAGGTACTGGCCTTTGATGCCGGTCAAACAATCAGTGAATTCCGGGATTTTATCGAGGTTATGGCTGGAGATTTTTTCAGGAACCGATTCGACCGGATAAACCAATTCCTGAACTTGCCCATCCTTCACGGCATACTCTTTTAATGCTTCTGGGAAAAGCTGGTGTGCCTCGTCACGAAAAACCAGTAGGTCAACATCTTCCGCCTCGCCTTTCAACATTTTGCGCCAATTGGTTTTGTCGGCAAAATGTTTGGCCAGAGCCACTTCAATCTGACCGCAGAGGACCCTTTCAGGAACCTTGGCGATGATCAACCCTTTTACCGCTCCCTGATCGATCCAGCGGTCTGGAATATTGTAGTGCCGGGTGATACCGACCTTCACCCCACTGGTCAATGAAAGATAAACATAGTGATCGATATTGCAATGCGTGCGCCAGAACTCGCGGTCGGCCTCATTGCCTTTTTCATGTTGGCAAAGTTCCGGCCGAACTGAACACATGGCATTCTCTGGAAGGTCCCGGGAACAAACAAAACAATATCCCTGGTCATAAGATTTACGGGTCTTCCGCCCACATTCGATGCAGGTTATGGTGCCTGTCCATTTCAAATCCACCGTCTCACCAATATGTGGATTCAAGAGATAGGGCTTTTCATCCAGACTTAAAAAATATGCAATCGGATTCTGAGCTTCTACGTTCATTTTTCGGAGCTGACCTGAAACTTTCATTAAAAAATCTCCATGGCTCAACGGCCCTGTTTCTGCTGGGTCTTGAACAAAAAATAGTCCAGCGCGCCCACCGCAAAAAAAACCGTTATCACCACCGTTATAGAATCAAAAACCAAAAAACTGGTTAAAAATAAAAGAAGGTAGAGAAAAATTCTCAATACTTTATTTTGATCCGTGAAGAACATGAAACGATTATAAGTCACTCGAATCCTCACCGCAAAAATCATGGGAAAAGAAAAACACCCCCCCCAAAAAACAGGGGAGAGACTCCATGGCCCTTAAAGTATGGAGCCAACGATTTAATTTTTGCAAAATGAGCGAGAATATCCCTATTCCAAAGACTTGCATAAACACACATAACTAGCAAAATATCAACGATTTCTCATCTATCTCCAGCTTAAAATCCATAACTCCTTTTAAAGTTAACACAATTGACACAGTTGATAAGTAGAATAGATTTACCTTTTAAGGTAGAATCAGGATGGGGAGAATAAACGAGAACCAATATTATCCGATATGGATACCCTTGAAGTTACTTTTTATTTGTTCTATTATGAGTTTGATTGACATACACGATCTGATAAACGAAAACGAGCCGCTCGCTTCTCTTCCAAACACTTTCTATAAGTTACGGGAAGTGGTTGATGAGCCGGACTGCGACTTTGATGACATTGCTGAAATAATCAGCATTGATCCATCTCTTACCCTACGTCTCCTAAAAATTGTTAACAGTGCGTTTTATGGCTACCGCGGAGAAATTGAAACGGTTTCCCACGCACTAGGAGTTGTGGGAACAGAGCAACTGATGCAGTTGGTTTTGGCTACAACGGTGGTTGGACAATTCAAGGGCATAGACGTGATAGACATGGAAGCTTTCTGGAAGCACAGTGTTGCTTGTGGATTGTCTGCCCGGGCTATTCAGGAAGCACGTGGAGAACATGATGGGGAAAGGTTTTTTGTAGCAGGACTCCTGCATGATATCGGCCGTTTAGTGATGTGCCTAAAAGTTCCCGATCAACTCAAGGTCGTATATGACTTTGCTAAAAAAAGTGGCGACCGCTGGCATAAAGCCGAGGCGAAATACTTTGGCTTTGATCATGGTGGTCTTGGCGGGGGAGACTGTCAGATAAACTGTGTAAACGGCCATAGTGTGAAGTTAAAATGCTTCGC
>CALAGQ010000088.1 GCA_937891765.1 uncultured Nitrospina sp. | reverse complement strand
ATTAACTTAATAATTTCTGCTTCGGCCCTTCAACCTTCCTTCTTTGTTATTCATGTAATGCAATTTCGGCTCTCAATTTCCTCCAAGCCCTCCAGGGCTTTTCTCAACCGGATCGCAAGAACCTTAAGAACAGGCATCAAAGCTCCCGGATTGTGTTGCGACAACGAATTAAAACTCTCCTGTGTCATCACCGATACCGAACAGTCTTCCAAAGCCACCACGTTTGCAGAACGGGGAAGAGAATCAATCAGACTCATTTCTCCAAAAATCTCATTCTCCTGAAGATTACCTATAACCTGTTCTTCGCCCGAGCTCAATGTTTTGGAAACTTTTACACTTCCCGATTCAATAATATAAGCGCAGTCACTCAACGTGCCTTCCTTAATGATTGGCGTGCCTTTTTTAAAGAGTCGCCTTTTCATTTTTAACTCCATTCTCCTTAACTTGGGTAACGTAAATTTGGAGTTTTTATCCAACAGAAGAAATAATAAACTGCGGCAGAACCCATCCTATTCTTTTACGGAAGTAACAATATAAAAAAACGTTAAGGACCGGCAAGACTGCCAGTCCTCAACGTTAGTCGAATGGCGTGATCTTTTATTACAGCTAAAAAGATAACTTTAATGGTAACTAAAAGAATGAATCAACTACAAGCTTCCAACAGACATAGTTTCGGCGGTACCCTGCTTATTTTTCAGCTTGTCCAGCAGTCGCAGGGTATGCCTTAGCCTGTTCACCAGAATCTTCAAAATCGGCATCAAGGCTTTGGGGTTGTGCTTCACCAACAATTCAAAAGTTCCCTGAGTTAATTTCCGGACTCGACAACTACCAAGAGCCCTCACATTAGCCGAGCGGGGGAGCCCGTCAATCAGACGCAGCTCTCCAAATATATCTCCTTGACCCAGAGCTCCTAAAAACTGCTGTTCGCCGCTCGGGAGAGACTTGTAAACCTCAGCCGCCCCAGACTCCAGGATAAAGGCGCAGTCACCTATCTCACCCTCGTGGATAATGGCTTCGCCCTTTTTATATCTCAGGTTTTCGACTTGATCTGACATGCTTACCAATTATCAGGCCTCTATTTAGTCAGGCTTTTGGCAAAACCACTATCTGCCGAACCTTGAGAACCTGATCTTTGCGGGTCGGGGACGTTCGGGGAGAACATGTATGCCACCAAACCCGCAAAGGTCAGGAAAATAATTATGCTTTTCCAAAGCGAGTTCTTCGCGGCCCCACCTCTTCTTTTAGATACAGGAGTTTCTACTTTCTTCGAAGAAGGTTTGCCTAGACTTTGAGCTTTGGGTTTTATTGCTGCTGTGTTCATCATCTCACCTCAATTGACTGTCAAAATAATTTTCACCTATATACACATAAAGCATAAAGCATGCCAACCCCCCCATAAATAGGGGGAAAACATATAACTGATTATAAATAAAGGAGTTTTTAAATTTTTGGCGAGGGGACCAGATTAAGCCGTACCGCAATTTTGTCTCACAATATCTTATATTGAGATATATTATCTTAATTTGAGATAAAATGAGACAGCTAGTTTACCGAACGATACTTTTTAATTTTTCTGTAAAATGTTGCCCGGCTGATGCCCAGAGCCTTTGCCGCCTGCGGAATTTTTCCGTTTGCCCGGTTAAGGGCTTCCAAAAAAGCCTGCTTCTCAATTTCATTAAAAGTCGAACCGGATGGGAAAACCGGGGGAGGTTGGAAAATAGGAGTGACCGAGAGAACAGATTCTTGGTTTTTCTGGGAGGGAATGAACCGGTTGTCCTCGCCCACATGTCCTTCGCGAAACTTCTGAACTTCCAATGAAAGGTTTTCAATCTGGACCGTGTCCGTCCGGGTAGAAACCATAGCCCGGTAAATTTCATTTTCAAGCTGGCGCACATTTCCCGGCCAGACATACCGAACCAAGGCTTCCAGTGCGTATGAACTGACAGTGGTGATCTTTTTTGTGATGTCCAATTTATATTTTTTAAGAAAATGGTTGATCAGGATAGGAATATCCTCCCGCCGTTCCCTTAATGGAGGTATGAATACCGGATAGACCACCAACCGGTAATACAAATCTTCGCGAAACTTTCCCTGGCTGACCGCTTCTTCCAGATTCCTGTTTGTGGCAGAAATGATTCTTAGATCCACATGAATTTTTTTATTGCCGCCGACCTTTTCAAAGCTTTTATCCTGCAAAAAACGCAAAAGTTTTACCTGCATTTTGGGAGGCATCTCTCCCACTTCGTCGAGAAAAAGGGTGCCGCCATTGGCGACCTCCAGTTTTCCCATCCGGGAGTCATCGGCGCCGGTATAAGCCCCTTTTTCATGGCCAAAAAACTCATTTTCCTGTAGCTCTTCAGGGATCGCCCCGCAATTGATCGCGACAAAATCCCCCGTCTTGTAGGCGCTGTTAAAGTGCAGGGCTTTCGCCACCAACTCCTTTCCCGTACCACTTTCCCCGTGAATGAAAACATTGATGTTGATTCCCGATACTTCATCAACCTGGGCAAACACCTGCTTCATCGCGTCACTCTGCCCCACAATATTCTTGTAGGAATAAGTTTTCTTCAGCTCTCCCTGCAAGCGTTGGATCTTGGTGACCATCGTATGCATTTCGATGGCCCTATCAACATTCGTTTTCAGGCGAATCTTATCCACCGGTTTCGTCATATAATCAAACGCCCCGATTTTCATGGCTTCCACTGCGGAATCCACCGCATCATTTTTTGTCACCACCAAAATCGGAATATCCCGGTTCGCCAGCTTCAAGCGCTTGAGAATATCCAGCCCCGCAGACATGTTGATGTCCAAACAAATCGCGCCGGGGTTTTCATCCAACGTGTTCAGGCAAAGTTCACCGTTATCAAAAACCTTGACTTGGTAACCCTGCTCCTCAAGCCACCCCGCCATCATGTCCCGATGGGGAATGTCCGTATCCACAACGAATAAAAGATCTCTAGTTGGCATGGTAATTTATCACTAAGATATTTTTCTGCCTCCTAAATGGACTACAGAGTCCACTTATCTCCATCCTACCATATTGCAGAAGGAGGCTACTGTGTCGGCAATTGCTCGAGCTTACATCTTTCAGAAACCATGTAGCCTAAGGTGTCCGCGTCAAGGAGACTGCCAAAATTGATATATCCCTTGGTATTTTTAGGATAGCCCTCACAGTACGGCCATTCATAAACCCGGGTTTTTGGGTTGCCCACCAGACCGTAAGTGAAAAACAAATCATAATCCATATTCTCTGGTGTGGCAGGTGGGCTGGGGAGCCGGCTTTCCCGGCGGTACTCCCATGGGGGAGTGGGCGCATCCTGAACCCAGAGACCTAGTTTTTTTTGCCAGGCTTTATATTCCAACTTTTCAAGAAAACTGCTGTGAGGGTACTTCACCCTGTAATGCCAGGCCAGCCCGGCTTTGAGCATTTCTTCATTCAACAATCTGCCATCGGGCAAAAATAATTCTCCGATCAAGCGACCATACTTGTCCTTAAAGGTATAGTTCACCCGCACCGTTGTCCCCAGAGTCAAATCAGTGGCCAACCTTCGGGCCGGTTTTCCAAACGGCTGGCCTATTTCCGGCGCATCAATATCCGCCAAACGCACTTTATAGACTCTATCGCGTTCCGTCTTTACCGTTAACGTGTCCCCATCCTGAACCAGAATCACTTCACCGTTTATTGTCTTCAGCTCCGCTTGCGGTAACAGAAACAACATCAACACTAATAAACCGGATTTAAGTCCCATATTGCTTCCACAAACTAATGGTTAGAAGGGAGACTACGTTGAATCATAAATCGGACATCGTCATTGGCATTAGTATACTCGATCTTAATTCGAGGGTGCTTAGACTGAAACACGCGAAACACCTCATCAACAAAGCCCTGACCCACGGTAGAAATATCTCTAAAGTCTAAAGTCACATGCCTGAACTTTTCCAACCTCAAAACAATGCGCCGCGCCTGTGAGCGCGAGACATAGCGTTCATCACCCAATTGACTCAGTTGCACTAAAATATGGGTCTTGTCAAAGCTTTGGATTCCGTCAGAGTCCTCGTGCTGATATTCAGCATAAACCTCCTGCATTTTTCTTTGTGAATCCAGAGCAATTTTCATTATTAAACCTGTTCCCGGTACATTCTCATCCTTCGCTGTTTCCACAAACCAGTCTTCATCCCAATTTGTTCTTATATAGGACACTCCTCTTGAGATGATATGAAAAATATCGAAGGCTCGGGAAGTGAAAAAGATACCCTCGCCGGTGTGGTTTTCCGGGTCAGTGGTGAACTTTCCCTTTGAGAGGTGAAGGACGCTTTCCCGCTCATCTGCAAGGTTCTCGGCAACCTTGATCTTTCGGAAAATTCCAATGCCATCATCGCGAATAGCTATCGTGATTGAATCAGATGCCCACACCGTCTTTATCACTACCCCCGTTCCCTCTGAATGGTCGATGGCGTTGTTGAGCATTTCTAGAAAACCGTATTCACAAATATCCAAAACGTTTTTAGGTAGCGTCTCAAAATCCGCTAAAAAGTTTTCTTGCCAGACTTTATGCTCCTCGACTCCCGGTTGCAGAGGTACAAGAATTTTTTTATTCTTTTCGGTTTTTAAAAAATAAAAGGTCTGCCTGGTAGTGCCGGTTTTTATGATTTCTCCATCGCGAAGCAACCGATTCAGGTGTCGGTGAACAGTGGTGCGGCTGCACGCAAAAGCCTTCGAGGCTTTGGCGACAATATTTTTCGGGTGCACCGGAATCTTCGCCAAAAGATAGCTGCGAATTTCTTCTGCCTGGTTCTTAACCATTTTTAAATCCTATATTACCACTAGTTATAAAAATTATTATAACTAGTGGTAATATACCTGTCAACCGGGATTACCGCTGGTTTTCCCCACAAAAACTACACCATATAAGATATTAGCTTATTATAACTACACAGTTTATTTATTATAACTACTTTATGACCGATTTATAACTAGTGGAGTATCAATTTATAACGGGTTGTAATAGGGCGGGGATGAAGGGGGTCGGCTAAGCGGTTTTTCGCGATTTTAGGACGAGATAAAGTCCGCCCGCGAGCAGGAACAAACTATAAAAACTGCCTCGGCTGAGGTCAAAAATTAGCGGCGCGTCGGGTTCCCGGAACTGTTCGCCGAAGACGCGCACCACCGCATAAATCATGAGAAACTCGCCGGTCAATCTGCCGGGCTGATTCAGCGCATCGGTTTTCCACAATCGCCATTGACTGTACATCAGCAACAGGGCTCCTTCCAGTCCGGCTTCATAAAGTTGTGAAGGATGACGCGCGGCGATTTGTTCCAGAGGCGTTCCAAGCTGCGCGCTTTGAGGAAAGATCACCGCCCAGGGAACACTGGTGACCTTGCCCCACAGCTCCCCATTGATGAAGTTGGCAATGCGGCCCAGCAAAATTCCCGGCGGCACCAAAGGACACAATAAGTCTCCGAGTTGCAGAAAAGAAAGCTTCAGCTTTTTCGCTACCCACCAGCAGGCCACCAGCACACCGATGAACCCACCGTGACTGGCCATTCCCCCTTTCCATATCTGGAAAATGACCCAAGGTCTGTGCAGGACATCGTCCAACGCATAGAACAGCATGTACCCCAAGCGTCCGCCCAGCAAAACCCCAATCATCATAGCGGTGATGACGAGCGACTGTTGTTCCGGCGTGAGCACCGCTTTGCCATGCTTGCAAAAAAGGTGCAGCAACCACATCCCGGCGAGAAATCCTAACGCATAGGCCAAACCGTAATAGCGGATGCCGAAACTCTCGGTGAATTGAAATAGGAACGGGTCCAGATCGTGAACCCAGTAATTGGGACTTGCCATATGTGAAGTTCGCCTAGCGGGAGTGGAGAATGGTCAAGCTAGCAATTGTTCTGTAAAAATTTTGCTCGCAAGGAAAAATTAGTGCAATTTGGCGCCTACCCGGCTAAAATTTTTGCGGCATCAATGGCGCCGTAGGTGAAGATCATATCCGCTCCGGCGCGGCGCATGCTGAGGAGCGACTCTATCAGACAACTGTCATAGTCGAGCCAGCCCTTTTCGGCGGCGGCTTTCAGCATGGCATACTCTCCGCTGACATGGTAGGCGGCAATGGGGAGCGCCGTATGGTCACGCGTTAACCGAATAATATCCAGATAAGGCAGGCCCGGTTTGATCAGCAACCAGTCTGCCCCTTCTTCTTCATCCAGCATGATTTCCCGTATCGCCTCACGGGCATTGGCCGGATCCATTTGATAAGTTTTTTTATCGCCTTCTTTCGGAGCGGAATCGAGCGCATCGCGAAACGGCCCGTAAAACGCCGAAGCGTATTTCGCCGAGTAACTGCATATGAGCACATCTTCAAAACCGGACTCATCCAGAGCCCAGCGAATGGCCTCGATGCGACCGTCCATCATATCGGAGGGTGCAACGACATCGGCTCCCGCTTCGGCCTGAGCCACCGCCATGCCAGCCAGAAGGGGAAGCGTCTCGTCGTTCAAAATTTTTCCGTCTTTAAGCAGTCCGTCATGCCCGTCACTCGAATAAGGGTCGAGCGCCACATCGGTGATCACCAGCATGCCGGGAATGGTTTTCTTCAATTCCTTCACCGCACGCTGAAGCAGTCCGTTAGGATTTAGACTTTCCTTGCCCTCTGAATTTTTTAAAGATTCATCCAACGCCGGGAAGAGGGCGACCGCCGGGACTCCCAAATCAAAAGCCTGCTGGCAATCGGTAACAAGCTGGTCGATGGAAAGCCGTGAGATGCCCGGCATCGACGCGATCGGACTACGCAAGTTCTTGCCTTCCTGCACGAAAGCGGGCCAGACCAGATTGGTCGGATTCACTTGTGATTCCCGGATCATCCCACGAATGGCCGGATTCAATCTGTTTCTGCGCGGTCGTTGAGTCATAAGTGTCTCTTATTGCAGGAGGTTTACCAATATGAAGAAGAATAACGGATCAATTTGACCTTTGCAACCTAAAGCAAAACCCTGCCGAAGATTCGACAGGGTTTCGGGACTCATGCCCCTGAAAAAGGGGACTAAAACTGGCTCCGGTGACAGGACTCGAACCTGTAACAACTCGATTAACAGTCGAGTGCGCTACCATTGCGCCACACCGGAATGGTTTTTTTGGAATAGGACTAAAACACTGAAATCTAATAGTTTTGCATCACATTGTCAAGGGGTTTTGAACCCTCCAAGCGGATTTAGTTCCCAACGCCATGTGGGAGCCATCAGCAACGATTGGCTCAACGGGCTATTGCCAATGGGGTCCAGCGTCACGCTGGCGCCTAGCGGCTAGGTCATTTCCATGCGGCCTTCCAGTGATTTCATCAGGGTTACGGAGTCGGCATACTCGATATCCGAGCCCACCGGCAGACCCCGGGCAATGCGCGTGACCTTGACCTCCGGAAAAGGTTTCAAAACCTTTGAGATATACACGGCGGTGGACTCGCCTTCCATATCCGGATTGGTAGCCAGGATAACTTCCTTAATACCTGGCTTACTGACTTTTTCCTTCAACGCTTCAATATTCAGATCATCGGGACCAATTCCATCCAGCGGAGAAATCACCCCCATCAGCACATGATAAACGCCTTTGAAATAGCCCATATTTTCCATCACATAAACATCGTGCGGTTCTTCCACCACACAAATCTGCGCATGGTCGCGGGTTGTGTCTGAACAAATATCGCAGGGGTCGGACTCGGTGATACCGTGGCAAACGGAGCAGAGGATAATCTTTTCCTTAAGATTATGAATCGCTGTGGCGAGTTTGTTGGCCTGCTCGGCTTTTCCGCGCATCAGAAAAAACGACAAACGTTCTGCCGTTTTCTGGCCTATGCCGGGAAGCCTTTTCAGTTCATCGATAAGGTCTGTAATTGCGGTGGGTCTTTTCACGGTGCACCCATTATGTGAAGAGCCCGGGAATTTTCAGGCCGCCGGTCAATTTGGACATTTCATCCTGCGCCAGCTCTTTCACTTTTTTATGAACCTCGTTCATGGCGCCGGTGATCAGGTCTTCGAGCACTTCCCGATCACTCATATTGATCAACTCATCATCAATATGGACCGAGATAATTTCGTTGAGTCCATTAGCAACCACCTTCACCATACCGCCGCCGGTAGACACCTCCACCTTTTTTTCAGCAAGGCCTTCCTGAATTTCGGCAAGCTTGGACTGCATGTCCTGAGCCTGTTTGAATAACGAGAGCCAGCTTTTATCGCTCATCAAAATACCCGTTGATCGAGAAATTTTTCATTTCACCACAATGCCCCCGAAAATATCGAGAGCATCCTGAATGATTTCCGATTCTGTCTTTTGCCTGCTCGGATCTTCGTCATTTAAGTTTTTTTTTTCCTGCGTGTTTTGTGCACTTGAAGAAGTACTCGTAGGCTTCGCCTCGCCCAGTTTCAGCACCACCTGCACCTCATGCCCACTGGCGGATTTCACCATGTCTTTGATGAACTGAATATTTTCCGGACCCTCAACCATCTCAAGAGTGAAGGAGTCTGAAAACATCAGTTGAATTTCTTTTTCGTTCAATGCTAATACTTGACACTTATCCAGATAATGTTCAAAAGCCGGTCGTTTTCGCGAAACTTCCTGACGAATCTTGGCCCAGACCGAAGAGTCAAAAGAACCGTTTTCCCGTTGGGTTTGTGTTTTCGCGGCCTGCGCAGGCGTTGCGCTACTTTGCGCTGCCGGAGCCATCGGTGACGCTGCAACGGGTGATACCGTCCGGACTGGTTGAGTTTCAATTTCCGCCTGATTGATCTTATGGATAAGATCATCAATATTTTTAAAGGGCCGGGTTTCGGTCAGCCGCAGAATAGCCATTTCAAAAACCATCTGCGCCAGAGAGCTTCGCTTCATTTCCGTTTCAGCGCCGGTAAGAACGGTGAACATTTGTTGCAACTCGTCGGCATCGAATCCTTCGGCCTGTTTTTTCAGAACTTCCATGTTGCAGGTATGCGCGTTCAGCAGGTTTTCCGGATTGCGGGAAACTTTGACCATCATCAGGTTTCTTAAATATTCCATCACACTGCGGCAAAACAGGCTCAGGTCTTTACCCTGATTGGCGACATCCTGAACCAGAGTGATCAGTTCAGCTGGCTCCCGCTTTATAAGACGCTCGGCGAAAAGCTCGAGAGTGGTTCCCCCGACAATACCAAGCACCGACTCTACAGAATCGGTATCGATCTTTTTGCCGCCGTAAGCGATGACCTGGTCCAGCAGACTTTGCGCATCACGCATACTGCCAGCACCCACTTTGGAAATTTCTTCCAACCCTTTTGCTTCAATTTTAATTCCCTCCTGCCCGCAAATCAGTTCCAGTTGTTTGGTGATCTGCGCATTGGACAGCGGCTTGAACTCAAAACATTGGCAGCGGGAAAGGATGGTGTCCGGAATTTTAATCAGCTCGGTGGTGGCAAAAATAAAAATAACACGAGGCGGTGGTTCTTCCAGCGTTTTCAATAAAGCATTGAACGCACTTTTTGAAAGCATGTGAACTTCATCGATAATATAAACTTTGTAACGGGCGGAAGAAGTGGCGTATTGCACGTTGTCGATGAGGTCGCGTACCTCGGCCACTCCATTATTGGAGGCTCCATCAATTTCCTGAACGTCGATGCAGCGGCCTTCGGTAATTTCCACACACAAACTGCAGGTACCACAAGGCTCGATGGTCGGTCCTTTTTCGCAATTGAGAACCCGCGCGAGAATCCGCGCCGTGGTGGTTTTGCCCACACCGCGTGTTCCGGAAAACAAGAAGGCGTGCGAAACACGGTTCAGTTCAATGGCGTTGGAAAGGGTGCGGACAATATGCTCCTGCCCAATCAATTCGCTGAATTTCTGGGGGCGCCATTTTCGGGCTGAAACCTGGAAGTCCATTATTTCAGAAGACCGGTGATTTGCGGGCAACAGTGTATCGCCCAGCGATGCTATTTAGAGGCAGAATTGTTGGGGAACTCACAGCACACATGGTATTTTGCTACCGCTGCTTCCTTCCGGATCTGACGGGTTTCACAAAACCACGTTGCGTGAGGCCCAACAAAACTGCCAATATTTTAAAAATGCAATAACGTTATCTCGTGTCTAATCAACTACACGGCTTAATATGCCCTTGCTATCTGCCTCTGCGGCGAGCAGTGGCGGAGAGGGAGGGATTCGAACCCTCGGTAGGGGTAAACCTACACACGCTTTCCAAGCGTGCGCCTTCAACCGCTCGGCCACCTCTCCCACTCGGTGCACCGGTCAGCGACCGGTGGCAATTTGCAATATCTTTATCCGGCGAGCAACGATTTATCTTGGCGTTATAAACCCACGTTTGCTCAATTGCCTCCCCTGCTAAGGGGTATTCTAACAAAAAAAGGCCGAGAAAACGTCGGCTTGTTGACGTTGGTCCCGACCACAATCAAAGCGTGCTGTATTCTAGGTTTATCCGCCGCAAGATTCAAGGTTAAATCCGCTAAAAATCCGGTAAATCCCTTTATTTCAATACTACCCTTTCTTTGGCGGTCGCGTTAGCGTCACCGCCGCGCTGCCCCCACGGCTAGTGGGGTTAGTGGTCGCCTACTTGGTTGAGTTCTACGATGGATTCAGGGGTGACGAGTCTTTCAGGGTCGGAGCCCAGCATCCAGGGTTCCCGTTCATATTTTTCTGCCGTTTCGAGGTGCTTCATGTAATCGGTCATTTGCTTCTGGTTATCCTGTAAAAACTTGCGGAAAACCATTTTTGGCCGCGCTTTTCTATTAGCCATAAACACTCTTTCTCTATTTATTAAAGATGATTAGGGTTTCTGCCTGTATTCTAGCTTCTTATGACATGAAACTAAAGGGCATATTGGGGAATACTTTTTGAGAAAATATTATCTTTTAATATGAACGACTTATCTACAGCTTTCTTGTTACTGGAAAATTTACCTTAGCGGAGGAAATATGTCTACGATCAAAGAGTTTATGATTTCTCCTATCATCAGCGTCGAAGGCCAGACATTGGTGAAGGCGGCGGCTGGGCTAATGTGTGAAAAAAAGATAAGTGCACTTCTTGTGAGGGAAGGGGAAGCGTATGTAGGGATCGTTACTAAATCAGATTTTGTCAAAAAGGTCATTGCTGAAGACCTGGACCCGAAAATCACGCGAATTCATTCCGTAATGTCCACACCCCTTTTCTCCCTCGACGAGTATGTTCAGCCCTGTGAAGCCAGCGAATTCATGCTCCGAAAAGGCATTAAACATCTTGTGGTGACCGAGGGGAAAAAGATCGTGGGAATTTTGACCATCAAGGACTTGGTTTCATAACACCAGGATATAGAGCCAAGTAGTTCAAGTTCCTTCTTGTGAAATAAGAAAAAGTGATACTATTTAAAGTACTTTCATGGCAAAGGGGGTTGCAAGATGGAAAATGTAATCATAATAACCCGTCCCAGGATTTATTTAGTCACCAAGGTATTAGCCTTAATAACTGCTGTCGCTCTCGTCTTACCCATATCCGGGTTCGGTGAGGAAAAACACGGAGGAGACATCTGGTTTAAGAACACTAAAAAGTTTGCCCCGGTCATATTCAGCCACGATAAACACAGCCAAGCTGGCAATCAATGCACAGACTGCCACGACAAACTTTTTAAAAAAGAAGCAGGAAGCGCGGATGCCGGAAACACCATGACGATGGGAACCTTGAAAAAAGGAAAATACTGTGGAGCCTGCCATGATGGTGAAAAAACCTTCAGTGTTAGGGGGTCATGCAAAAAATGTCATATCAAGAACTGAGCTTTAATTTTCAACACAGAAAAAGATTAGAAAATAACCTTGTCATCCCCCAGGAAGAATCATCGTGCCAGCAGACACAAACCCTGCTCACAGCCAATTCGGTTGTACTACCAGAGCTATGGTCCTTATCAGGCCACTAAAGACATCTGCGTGAATGGCCATTCCCATGCATCAACCGCACACCAAGGGAATAACTTCCCATGCCAGGGGATCATATATGGGTTACAATTAAGGAGAGAATGGGGCCGTTGTTGATGTGATTTTCCCACAGCTCTTGTAAAAACCTAAATTAATATATCAAACCGGATGCCTATGAACATAAACGGGGTTGGCAGAGTTTTAGTTAGTTTGATTGGGTGCATGGCTCTGCATTTAGCTTGGGTTACTCCCGGCTTCTCAGGTCAAAAAGTAAACTGGGAAGCCATTAATCCCGAGTTGAAGGGCGCCGTCTCAGTTGGCAAATCCGACGATTGTGCAACCTGCCACAGCGACTCCATTGAAGCTTTTGAAAAAACCCTGCACGCCAAAGCCTATCGCTCTCTGTACAACAAAGAAGGTGGAAGTTCCTGCGAGGTTTGCCATGGCCCCTTGAGCAAACATCTCAACGCCTCTCCCGAAGACTCCGACCGAAAACTTTCCACAGTTGTGTCTTTTAAAAATCTCTCTTCCCAGAACAAAAATCGTATTTGCCTCCAATGCCATGAGAAGGGTACCAAAATGCATTGGCGTGGGAGCGCCCATGAAATGAATGGAGTCGGTTGCTCGGACTGCCACTATGTCATGGAAAAACGCAGTAATAAATTCATGTTCGCCTTCAAGGACTCAAAAAAAGTCTGCTTTCAATGTCATCAGGACAAGAGAGCTAAAATGTATCGTTCGGCCCATATGCCCTTGCGCGAAGGCAAGATGAGCTGTTCCAGTTGCCATAATCCCCATGGTGGGTTGGGTCCGAGCATGTTGAAAGAATCTTCGGTGAATGGAACCTGTTACACCTGCCATCAGGAAAAAAGAGGCCCACTAGTTTGGGAGCATGCTCCGGTCAGGGAAAACTGCTCCACCTGTCACGATTCGCATGGTTCCATTCATGCTTCCATGCTGAAGCGGAAAGTGCCCTATCTCTGTCAAGAATGTCATTCAGCCTCACAGCACCCGAGCACACTGTACGATGGTAGAAATGTTGGCGGATCAGCCAGTCAGAGCAATCGCCTGCTTGGCAAGGGGTGTCTGAATTGTCATAGCCAGATTCATGGTTCCAACCATCCATCAGGGGCTCGTTTGACCCGATAAGGGAGAATCAATGATGAAACAAAAAAAACTCTCTCTTTTGTCTGCTTTACTGCTGATCTTGTTGATCTCGCCGCTTGGGGTTTCAGCTGAGAACAGCGAAGCTGACGATAAAGCGGTGATGGAGGGAACCATCACTTTTGGAACGGGTATCGTAGGCTCAAACAACAAGTCTTCCAAGCTGGGTGAGTATTCCGGCATCACAGATTCCGAGGCCTATGCCATTGGTGACACAGAGATTTCATATCAGCGTGGGTCGCTATATATGCACCTGCTGGGCGAAGATCTTGGCTTGGAAAACCGGAGCCTGTCGCTGGAAACGGGAACCTATGGAAAACTGAAATTCTTTGCCGATTGGGATCAATTACCGCACGAGCTGAACAACAATACCCAGACCCCGTTTAAAGGCATAGGTGGAACGAACCTAACCTTGCCAGCCAGTTTTGGCAAAACCGCTGATGCAACCACCCTGACCGTTACCGGTCTGGATCGGGAAGACCTTCGAATTGATGGCCGCCGGGCTGGCACCTTTGGCTTTTCAGGCAAGCTCGGGCTGATGGATGTTTCTCTTTCCTATATGCGGGAAACCAAGGACGGGATTGTCGACATTGGCGTAGTAAAAGGTACCAGCCCTGGTCCTACCGCCGACACCACTACCTTGCCGGGCCTACTAGATCAGGTAACAAATGAAGTCAAAGCTTCTGTGGCTCGAAACGGGGAAGAAGGCCAGATCCAGTTTGATTTTTTCATGTCCCTGTTTGACAACCAAGCCGAAAGTATTTCCTGGGAATCCCCCTATACCGGCACAAACAATGGCACAGGGGTCATTTCCCGAGCCCCTGATAACCGTTTCATGAAGTTCAGCCTGTCTGGGGCGAGAAACCTGCCTCACAATTCCAGAGTATCGGCTGTTATGGAATACAGTCATTCCAGCCAGGATCAAGACCTGCTACCGTTTGCCCAGGGAACATCTACCGCTTTGCTACCGAGGTCAAGCGGGGGGGCGGAAATCCATACCGCACACTTTAATCTCAACGCCGTCTCCAGACCAATACCTAAATTGGGCCTGAAAGCCCGGTACAGGCATTACCAGACCATCAACACTACCGAGCGATCGTTATTCCGCTATATGTTAAATGATAGTCAGACAACCCAAGCCGGTGAAAGCGCCGATGAAGCCATGACCAACCTGACCTATGACTATATTCAGGACCGGGTCGAGTTGGGTGCTTCTTATGATGTCTTTAAAGCCACCACCCTGAAGCTCGATTATGACTTTGAAATGTATAATCGCGATTATCGTGAAGCCAAAAAGACCTTGGAACACAGCATCAAGGCAGGAATAAGATCGCGATACTTTTCATTTGCCGAAGCGGGCTATAACGTTCAATTCAGTTTTAAAGAAGAA
>CALAGQ010000087.1 GCA_937891765.1 uncultured Nitrospina sp. | reverse complement strand
GATCAATTTGAGAGTATATTCCTTATATCTCGATGAAAGAAGCAGTAGAATTTCCACTAGTCAGAGCAACAATCTTTTTTAAAAAGATTGTACAAAAAACAATACTATTATCTATTTATACTGTTAGACGGATAGCTTGGTTTTGGTTTTGAAAAAGGACGTGGCAAGCTGCGATAAGCTTGGGGGAGTTGCACGCAAACTTTGATCCCAAGATGTCCAATTACTCCGAGAGGAGAGAATACGCCGGGAATTGAAACATCTTAGTACCGGCAGGAAAAGAAAACAATAAGTGATGCCCTTATTAGCAGAGAGCGAAAAGGGTAGAGGGCAAGCTGAATCTGCTTTTGAAAAGAAGTTAGAGATGTGGTTGAGATAAATGGCTAAGTCGACGAGTCAAACTTTGCTGGAAAGCAAGGCCTTAGAGGGTGATAGCCCCGTAGATTAAGTTGATATGCTGTTCTCTAAAAGAGTAGGGCTTCCTGGATTGGGGGTCTGAATATGGCAGGATTAACTGCCAACCCTAAATAAAACCAAAGTCCGATAGTGAACTAGTACCGCGAGGGAAAGCTGAAAAGTACTCTTAACAGAGTGTGAAAAGACTTGAAATCTAACAGTTACAGTTTGTTACTGCTTCTACGGAAGTTGTAACGTACGTTTTGAAAAACGGGCCAGGGAGTTTTTCTATGTGGCAAGGTTAATCAACTTTGTTGAGCAACCAAAGCGAAAGCAAGTCCTAATCGGCGTTAGTCACATGGTTAAGACCTGAAGCCAGATGATCTATTCATGGGCAAGGTGAAGTCTCCCGAAAGGGGGATGGAGGCCTGAACCGTTGTTGTGTGCATGCACTCGAATGACCTGTGAATAGGGGTGAAAAGCCTATCTAATCTGGCGATGGCTGGTTCCCGCTGAAATATGCCTACGTATAGTCTTATCTAGCTTTGTTGACGGTGTAAAGCACGGATGGAAATTGCAGGGGCTAATGCCTACGGATTTCTTTCCAACTCAGAAGCTGTCAACTGCTTAAGATAGGAAACAGGGATGGTATGTAAGATACTATTCCGAGACCCGAACAAGGGAGACTAGAGTTAAGGTCCCAAAATTCATGCTAAGTGTATCAAAAGGTGTCTTGAACCTGAGACACTGGGGATGTAAGCTTAGAAGCAGCTATCATTTAAAGAAAGCGTAACAGCTCACCTATTGAGGTTCAGGGCCCTGAAAATGGACGGGGCTAAGCATGATACCGATACTTTAGAGGCACTCAGATGAGTGTTCTGGTAAGCGGGCGTCTTCATTGTACTGAAGGCTTTACGAGAGTAAGGTTGGAACGATGAGGAATGAGAATCCTGGTAATAGTAGGATATGATTTTTCTGAGAATGAAAAATGCCGCAAGAGCAAGGTTTCCTTGGCAATATATTTTAGCCAAGGGTTAGTCAGTACCTAAGTTGTACCTTAACTGAGTACGACGATGGGAATCAGGTTAATATTCCTGAACTAATTTAATCTTATATAATGCAATTTCGCTTCT
>CALAGQ010000086.1 GCA_937891765.1 uncultured Nitrospina sp. | reverse complement strand
TTAGCCTTGCTCAAAGGAGAAACTAACTCGGAGCGGTTTTTTGTGGCAGGGTTACTCCATGATATTGGCCGCCTGGTGATCTGCCTTAAACTTCCCCTTAAAGTCTTGGAAGTTTCTCTACGAATTAAAACCAAAGGTGAAACCTTACATAAAGCTGAATTTGAAACAATGGGTTTTAATCATGCCGATGTGGGGGGGTTACTAATGAAAACTTGGGAACTCCCCAAGGCCCTTGAAGAGGCTGTAGGGTTTCACCATAATCCCGCTGAGGCAACGGAGTTTCCTCTGGAAGCATCAATGATTCATGTGGCGGAAGTTATTGCAAATACTTTGGATTTAGGGTTTAAATATGAAGAAAAGGACATTATTCCGACAATGGATAAATATGCTTCGGAACGACTCCAAGTGCCAGAAGATTCTTCTTTCCCTAACATAAAAAAACAAGTGGCAAATGAGTTTGATCAAATAGTTCAAGTTTTTCTACAATCTGCGTAGGAAGTAAGATATGTTTGTGGGGAAGAAAAAAGCATAAGCAACTTGTCCAGCAGACCACTTCCAATTACCCACCACCATAAGAGGACACAATGACTAAAGATGAATTGATCGTAGCCGTAATGAAATCCTGCAAGAGCGATGACCTCTCCAAACGACTGACCACAGACATCATCGACAATACTTTCGATGCGATTAGTAAATCAATTAAGAAGGACAAACGCTTCGCATACCCCAGCTTTGGAACCTTCACAGTTAGAAACCGTAAAGCCAGAGCCGGTCGTAACCCTCAGACAGGTGAAGCAATCAAAATCAAAGCAAGCAAGACAGTTGGATTTAAGCCATCCCCGACCCTCAAGAACTCTTTGTGAAATATCTTTACAGATTAATTTAATTATCGGGTAACCTTCCAACTGATAGTTTGAGTTGTATGTCAGGGGAATCTCTGGGCATTGCAATTACTGGCGAGAAGATGTGATCTTCTCGATTTAAGTAGACAGTTAATTAAGCCACATTCTTTTTTTCATACTCATCTGGACTGAGATAGCCGAGATAGGAATGTCTGCGTTGCCGATTGTAAAACACTTCGATATATTCAAAAATAGCCGTCTTAGCTTCCTGACGGGTATTGTAAGTTTTTCCGTGAATCAACTCTACCTTTAAAGTGTGGAAGAAACTTTCCGCCACAGCGTTATCCCAACAGTCTCCCTTGCGGCTCATGCTGCACTGGATTTCGTTGGCCTTTAGTAATGCTCGAAACTCATTACTGGCGTACTGAACCCCTCGGTCTGAATGATGAATCAGTCCTGACTTCAAACATCCATTCTTAATCGCCATATTTAAAGCATCTATTGCCAGTTGCCTAGTAATCCACCGGCCGATCGACCAACCAATGACCTTCCGGTGAAACAGGTCCAATGTAACCGCCAGATATAATCAACCTTCTAAAGTCAGGACATACGTAATATCCGATACCCAGCATTAGCCAGGTCTCGAAACATTAAACCGCCGTTGCAATAGATTCTCAGCCATCGGAAAGGAATGAACAGAGTTTGTCGTTACCCGAAACTTCTTTTTGTGTTTGGAGACGATTCCATGTTGGCGCATCAAACGAGCTACTCTATATCGACTACAGGTATGACCCCTTTCATTCAACTCTGCATAGATTCGAGGACTGCCATAGGTCTTGCGACTTCTTCTGTAAACAGCTTTGATCTCTGTCAGCAAAATCTCAGGTTGTCTCGACGACGTGGGCTTTCAGGACGTTTCAGCCAGGCATAGAACCCACTACTACCCACCCCCAGAGACCGACACATCAAATCTGCTGGAAATGCTCCTCGATAATCCCGTATGAAAATGTATTTCATTGCGGTTCCTTCGAGAAGATGGCCACTGCTTTTTTTAATATGTCACGCTCCATACGAAGACGGTTATTCTCTCGTCTCAACTGGCGTAACTCCTCATCCTCTGGGCTTAAACGGCCTTTACCTGGAAAAGGGTCGATTTTCCCTTCCTCATACTTCTTTTTCCAACGATGCAATAAACTCTGAGCGACTCCAAGCTCACGAGCCACCTCAGATATAGGTCTGCCCTCTTCAACGATCAAGCGGACCGCTTCAACTTTATACTCTTTTGTATACTGATTACGTTTCTTTCCCATACAGAACACCTCCAAAAATGATTATATTCTTCACTTTCTTGGTGTCCACTTTTACTGAGCAAGATCAGAGCATGAGAGGCCCGTCTAAGAACTTAATCCTGATTAACTCGCAACTTCTTGAGCTAGACGCAAAAACAACTGCAATTATCAAATTTATTATCCGAGAGCCTTCATAAAAGACTTCCTTCAACCGTTAAGACAAGAATCAGCTATAAATAATGATCCTGTTTAAACATTGGAAACATAAGGAGTAAGCATGATTGATACAAAATCGATTGCAAAGTGGGTGTTAGTTCTATTTGTAGCTCTAGCAACCCCAGCATGGGGACAAACTAACTTGGTAGATAATCCTGTCAGGGATAACCTGATAGATGCCGCAAACAGTTATATTTTTGTTTTTGATTCTTCCAAGGTAAATGCGTTAGAGGTTCACGGTCGAGCTCATGCGATGACTCAACAAGCTGGAGGAAAGCTACGGCATGTCTATAAAACTGCCTTACGTGGGTTTTCTGCGACAATGTCTTTTAAAGCGGCAGAGCAACTTGCTTCTCGAAACCCAAACATTGCTTATTTCGAACCTAATTCTGTTGCCTGGGCTATAGGTAGACAGCAACCGAATACCAATAAAAAACCTTCTGGTGGACCCGGTAAAGGTGGAAGTGGTGGAGGGGACACGACACCACCTCCTCCTGAAATAACTCCTCCTGGAATTATAAGTGTTGGTGGGCCGGTATCAGGTAGCACAAATAGAGCTTGGGTTATTGATACGGGGATAGACTCCAACCACGCCGACCTTAATGTTGGACAGGGAGCCAATTTTGTCCTTAGGGGCAAGGACACCACAAAGGACGGTAACGGACATGGGACTCATGTAGCAGGGACTATTGCCGCCATAGATAACAATATCGATGTTGTAGGTGTTGCCGCCGGTGCTACGGTTATGCCTATCCGGGTTTTGGATAATAGTGGTAGTGGTACCTTAGATGGCGTAATTGCCGGGGTAGACTATGTAGCCCAAAATGCCTCTTCTGGAGAATGTGCTAACCTTAGTTTAGGTGTGGCTGGACACCTC
>CALAGQ010000085.1 GCA_937891765.1 uncultured Nitrospina sp. | reverse complement strand
CTCAAACCCGTAGCCAACGTTGCTGGGTTCATAAAACGGCGAATATCCTCAACAAGCTCCCCAAACACAGTCAGCCCAAAGCAAAACAATATATCCATGACATCTGGATGGCAGAAACCAGAGAAAATGCAGAGCAAGCATTTGATCTATTCATTAAAACCTATGAACTCAAGTATCCAAAAGCCACCCAGTGCATTGAGAAAGATCGAGAAGAACTATTAGCCTTTTATGATTTTCCTGCTGACCATTGGCCACACATCAGAACCACCAACCCAATCGAATCAACCTTTTCTACGATTCGGTTGAGAACTAAAAAGACCCGTGCCTGCGTCAGTAGAACAACCATACTGACCATGGTTTATAAACTTGGATTGAGTGCAGAAAAAGGTTGGCGAAAACTACGTGGATTCAGGCGATTAGCCGATGTCATCAATGGCGTGAAGTTCATTGATGGTATAGATGAGGAAACTTTCGAACGTCAAAGGAACGCCGCTTGATCATGTTCCCATACACCACATTTGACTATAACTCGGGTAATTGTTATCGGAAGTTTTTCCAGGAAAAGGATACTTTCTAGTCTTTTCTCTTAACGGAAAAAAAATCTAAAGCTTTAGCAGAGAATTGATTTTTTTGAAGGTAGGGGCAAGGCGATCAGGCAGAAAACCCCCCAGGGATTGGGTTCAGGAACTTGCAAGAATTTTGAAAGGGGGAAGATATGGCTGAAGATGTAAATTTTCCATTAGATCAGGTGCGCAGTACCGGCGCGTTTCAGGGATTTCGGGAAGCTGCGGAGGCGACCGGCAGGCCACGGCGACTCGAAGATCGGGAAGAAGAATTAAACGGCCCCGATGAGCAACAGGGGCTCGTCAATGAGTTAGCCAATTTAGAGGCCCGTAGTGCACTTTCTTCGCCTTCACGCATCCGCACAGAGGCCAGACCTGAAGCTCAAAACCCCACCGATGACCAGAATCAGGAACCCCAACAGGATATAGCTGCAGCCGAGCGGAGTGAACTTCAAGCCAATCGCCAAGTCTCAGAAGATGCTCGTACGGACTCTCGCAACCCGCGAAGTCAGGGGCCTGCAGGGGCCAACGAGCTTGCTCGCGTTTCAGAGGGTGCTGTACAGGAACCGGACGAGCGTTTAGAGGAGGGTTTTAGAATTGGTAACGAAGTTGCTAATCCGAATGCTATTGAGGAGTTTCAGAGCGGTAACCAGGCTGAAAATGTTCGGAAAGCGTTCCAGCAGGCCAATGAGAATGTGGCCTCGGTTGAGCAGGAAAATCTTGCCAGTCAGGTGCGAAACGAACCCACCCTCCGGGACTTGCCAAAAGAAGGGACAGGGCCCGAGGGCCACGAGGCTCTTGAACAAATCATAGCACCTAACCTACCAAGGCCTGAAGAGACCCAGCGAGCCGAATTGCAGGAAAATAGGGTCGACGCAAGTGGTACCAAAATTCAGAAGCAGGTTAATGAAGCCAAGGCAGAAAAAGCGAGAGAGGCGGTCAGAAATGAACCTGCGATTGAAATTCCTTCGCAGAAAATTGAACAGGTTGAACCGCCAGAAAAACCGATAGAAGAAGGCCAAGATGTCAACCCGTTACGAGGACCACGGCCTTCTGAGTTGAGGGATGAGTCCGATGCGTCGGCTGTGGAAACCGAGCGCGGGCAGAATGTCAGTGAATTAATTTAAACGAACCGCCCCGTCAGCGGCATGCTGTTTGGGCCTTAGTAGGACAACACATCAAGAGGAGACAAGCTGTAACCGGGATAACCCCCATCGCATTGAAGAGGATCTCGAAAATTATTGGCATGGTTTGCGGCCTGGTCCAATAGTTCTCGAAGGTTCGGTTTTCAACTTGAAGCCCTTTTTGGGGCCCTTGTCACATCGTTGGCCTTTGGCCTGATGGCGAAAGTCCGTCCGAAGTGATTGCACGCAGCACCGACGAAGCGGGCGTTTTATTTTTTCCGGTTTAGTAGCGCGATTCCGTTCTTGATGTGTTTATCGACATTTTCGACTAAACACTTTAATGGCGTAATAGGGTTTTCTACGCCAGACCGGAAAAAATCGTGCAGATTCTCAACAACGTCAGTTCCTCGTTTTTCCCTCTCAATTCAACCCGTTCGACCAGCAATGCCCTCGATGTCCGTATTGCCCGCGATACCATAAACCGTGCCGGCGACCCACTAGAGAAGCGGAACATCCTGTTTGATTCCACATTTATCAATACCAGAAAGGTGCCCAATCTCGACGCGACCAGCCCTCTGGCTGCTTTTCGGGTTGCCGATACCATCGCCCTGCTTTCCAGGCGGGCCGCGGCCAGAAAAGTCCCCATTATCGACGATCTGGCAAAAAAGGAGCGGTTCACCCTGCTCAAACTCCGCCAGTTGGATGACCTTTCAACTTCCCTGAAGAGCCTTGGGCAAACCGTTTCCGACCTGCTTTCCGGCGATGCGCTGAACCCCAAAACGGCTTCTTCAACCCGGTCGAAACTGGTGCAGGCCGTGGCTGGAAAGGATGCCCCTCTCGACAGCTTCCGCGTGACTCCAGTACGACTATCGCAAGCGGCGATTCTGGCCTCCAATGAGCAATCCACTCCTCTGGGAGCCTTGGGCCTGACAGGTAGCTTCTTCATCAATGGCACGAAGATTACCGTCGAATCCACAGACTCGCTGTTCGAACTGAAAAACAAAATTAATTTCGGGGAAGACCAGAACCGTAACGGGGTTCTTGATAAAACCGAAGATGTGAACAATAACGGGATTTTGGATACCGTTTCATTCGGGAATGCCAAGTTTGGTCTGCCTTCATTAATTATTGAAGACTCGGATGGCGATTCGATTCTCGATCCGGATGAAGACCTCAATGGCAACGGGACTGTGGATGTTATTCCAATCGGGACTGCTCAAACCGGGAATGCCGAATTTGTCCCGGCCATATTCATTGTCGAAGATCTGGATGGTGACGGCGTTATCGACCTGGGTGAAGATGTCAATGATAACGGCGAGTTGGATGGGGGAACCGCCGAGACCAAAGTTCTGGCGCTGATTCAAGGCAACCGGTTGGTCCTGGTAAGTATGGCGGGCGGGCGCACTCAAATTGATTTGCTGGATGACGACGAGGTGCTTTTAGGTCTCGGGTTCTTTGAGTTAAACAGTAAAGGGTTCCCGGTGCAGAAAGAGTTTCAGTTTGATTCAGACGACCAGGACCTCACCAACCTGATTCAGGAACCTCAAACCGCAACAATTAATATCAACGGGAAACAAATACCCAGTGATAACAACGTATTTTCCGGGGTGATCGAAGATACCGACCTGATCATTCAACAAGCCTCGGAAAAGGCGGCCCAGATCAATATCTCCATCGATGCCGCAACCTTTTTTGCCCAGATCAAAACTCTGGTTGATCAATTCAATAACTCCATTACGAAAATCAATGACCTGCTGGGTGTCTCGCGGACATTTAAACGCGACGGAGACATTCAGGATATCCGTAACGATCTTACCCTCACACCGCAGGCAAGGGTGCAGGAGTTGGATCAGCGCAATGAAAATATAGACACACTGCGTGGGCGGCCGGGAAACCCATTTGCAACTGGCATTGCAGTGATAAACCCGGAAAAAAGTAATCTGCAGGAAGTCGCGGTGACCTCTGCGGCTCAGGCTGTAAAAGCAGGGATCACACGAGCTTTTCAAAGCCAGGAGGGTGACCTTTTGCGAAGACTGGGTTCCATAGGCATCCGCACCCTGGCGGACAACACCTTCGAGTTGGATGAAAAGGAATTCCGCCGTGGACTCAATTCCAACACGACAGAAATTTTTGACCTGTTCACCAATGCTGAAACCGGAATCCTGCCCAGTCTTGCAGAAATATTGGCGATCATCTTGCGGGATGAGTTGGGTGAGTTGGCGCTTGAAGAAACTGAAGTTGCTGTGCAGTCGCAATCGCCAAGAGTTCTGGCGGAAAAATTTAGCAAGTTTACCGAGAACATTAATTTTAAAAACACAATACAAACCCTTATTGCGGTGGTGTGAATTTTAATTATGGATAAACAAAAAACAGAAATTGTCAAACTTCTCAAACATAAGCAGGAAACCTGCGCCCGGCTTCTAGAAAAAATGGATGAGCAAATGGAAGCCGTGAACAGTCAGGATAACTCCCGATTGGCAGTGATTATCGAGACCAAGGAAGGGTTGATCGCCGGGCTCAATGAGAACGATCAAAAAATTTCCGACCTGGCGGGTGATCTGGATGAAGCCATTCGGGAATCGCTGGCCCGTGAAAATGAAGAACTGGGGAATCGCATTGAATCTGATCTGGAAAAAATTATCGAGAAGGAAACCGTTTGTCAGGAAAAACTCAACCTCGTGAAAAGTGAGGTGTTGGAAAAGATCAAAGCCGTGAAAAAGGGACAGACACTTTTAAAAGGTTATGGAGTATCGCAAAGAATTAAACCAAAAATTTCTAAAAATGTTTAACTGAAAGGAAGAGATCATGGATATTGCAATCAGTACCGTCAACCGGGTTTTCAAAACCTATCAGGGGCAGACCCGCATCGCAGAGTTGAACAACAAGAATCCGGTCAAACGGGCTCAGGGTCAACGCGACCGGGTCAGCATTTCGAATGAAGCCAAAGCGGCGCTCAATGCCCACGCTTCCGGGCAGTCTTCAGTCCGGAGTGTGGAAGTTCAGCCCGTGCAAGCCGCGAAAGTTCAGCCTGTGCAGGCTGAAGAGATTGAGCCGGAAAAAGTTGAGGAAGTTGCAGCCTAACAGGCTGCTGAAAAACGTTACGGGCATGTCATTCTGAACGAAGTGAAGAATCGTGCTTTTTGTATTATAAGAAACTTCGAGATCCTTCGTCGCCTCCGGCTCCTCGAGGATGACAGCTTCGGGTGTTTTTCAGCACCCTGCTAGCCTAAAAAAGCTACTGCAATTTACCCCCGGCGGCTCGCCGGTGCCGAGCGGGTGTGGTACTATCCTTCCTTTAATTTTAAATATTTTTGTCTGGTTTTATTTATGATTTGTATACCCATTGTTGGCCCCTCCATGTCGAAAGCTCAGGAACAGATTGCGTTGGCTTCAGCGATCGCCGATATTCTGGAACTGCGTCTGGATTTGATAGAGGCCTCCGATCTGGACACGTTGCTCGATGCGGCGACCTTGCCAGTGATCGTCACCAACCGTTCCAAACACGATGGCGGACAATTTAAGGGGGCGGATGAAGACCGCGTGCAATCTCTTAAGGATGCCTTGATGGCCGGAGTCGATTATGTGGATATCGAAGTCTCCACGCCACGGAAAATTTTGCAACCCTTTCTGGAAGAGAGTGACCCCGTAAAAATCATTCTTTCTTATCACGACTTCTCGCACACGCCTGAAGATTTTAATCCTCTCTATGAAACCATGTGCGAAATGCCGGGGGAGATTGTTAAGATTGTTACGTATGCCAGAGACCTTAGTGACAACCTGAAAATGTTCGAACTGCTCAAGCGCGCCCGACAGGAAAAGCAAAAGCTGATCGGACTCTGCATGGGCGACCTGGGAGAAATCAGCCGCATCCTTTCTCCGCTCTTTGGCGGATTCCTGACCTTCGGTAGTTTAGAAACCGGACAGGAAAGCGCACCGGGTCAGATTCCCGGGACAACGCTTAAAGATATTTACCGGGTCAATGTGGAGCGTTCAGATTTTAAAATTTATGGTGTTATTGGCAATCCGGTGTCGAAGAGCCTGGGCTATCTGGTGCACAACCGAGCGTTTCAGGAAAAAGGGTCTTTCGATATCTACGTTTCTTTTCTGGTCGATAATGTCGAAAAGTTTTTCACTAGTTTCAAAGATTTCTTCAGCGGATTGAGTGTCACCATGCCGGCGAAGGAGCAGATCATGCCTCTATTGGACCGGGTCGATGAAACGGCCCGAAAGATCGGCGCGGTCAATACTGTGGTGAAAGAGGGAATAGAGTGGGTCGGCTATAACACCGACTGCTCCGGTGCCATTTCAGCCCTCGAAGCTTGCACGTCATTGCAGGGAAAAAATATTTTAATACTCGGTTCCGGAGGAACGGCGAAGGCCATTGGCTATGGCGTTAAAGAAAGAGGCGGCAACCTGACCGTTACTTACAAACACAATCAGGAAAGAGGCGAACGTCTGGCAAGAGAACTGGATTGCGAACTGATCCACGCACAGGATGCAGGAACCTGCGCCATTGATATTCTGATCAATTGTTCGCCGGTCGGCATGAGCCCGAAGGTCGAGGAAAGTCCGTTTCTTGCAAGGGACTTCAAAGCAGGCATGGTGGTGTTCGACTCGGTTTACAATCCGTTAGAGACCCGACTATTGCGCGAAGCCAAAGCGGCAGGGTGTACGGTCATTCCAGGCATTGAATTGTTCATCAACCAAGCGGCGCGACAGTTTGAACTGTGGACCGGCCAACCCGCACCCATCGACATTCTCCGCGAAGTGCTATTGGGAAAGCTGTCTGCTTAGAGATTAACCATGCGCCGGGCAACGCCCGGTGGTAATGGGCGATAGCTTGTTGAGCCGAGAGAATTCATTGCTAGCCAAATAAACCCATTACAAGTCGGCCTCACGCCTAGTGGGGGGGGGGTTAGCCTGAGGATCGGTAGCGAGGTACGGTTGGGTCTACTATTTGCGACCATGCGTCGATGCCGCCTACGAGGTTGTGGACGGTTTTGAATCCGCTTTCAATCAATTCGGTCGCCGCTCTTTGCGAGCGCTCGCCGTGGTGGCAGATCACCACAATTTCTTCTTCAAAGATAAACTCTTGTTGCCGGTCGACGACTTCGGCTAGAGGAAAATTTTCTGACCCGTCAATGGCGGCGAGGGAGAATTCCCACGGCTCCCGCACATCGAGTAGAAAAATATCTTCCCCGTTATCCAGTTTCTTTTTCAGTTCAACCGCTTGCAGTTGATTGACGGAAGGCATTATTGAAAACCGACCATCGGCCAGTAGAACATGAGCAAGAGGAAGTAGAAGGCCAGGCCCAGTAGACTGAGAATACTTCCGGACCAGATCATTTCCCTCAAGGTCAAAAACTTTGAAGAGTAGGCCAGTGCCGAGGCCGGGGTGGCGATCGGCAAAATGAAGGCAAAGTTGCTGGGCAGTATCACCGTCATGGTGGCCAGTGCCGGGTTGATGCCGTAAGCCGGACTCATGCTGATAGCTGTTGGCAGTAAGATGGCGATAACGGCGGAGTTGCTCATGAAAGTGGTGAACAAGGTCGACAACAACGCGATGACCAACAGGAAAACGGTGCCCGACTCGACCAGCCCGGAAAACAATTGTTCCGCCAGCCATAAGGCCGCTCCTGTGTTTGACATGACTTCTCCCAGGCAGATGGCGCCACCATACATCAGGACAATGGCCCAGTTGATGTGGGCTTCCACCATTTTCCAGGTGATGAGGTTCAGCACGAACAACAGAACAATGGAAATGATAGCGATGTTGGCGATGCCTAATTGGTCGCCATAGCCGAACCAGCAAAAAAGCGTGGCGCCCATTACCAGAGCGATGCCCTTTTCCTGAAAGGTTAATTTCCCCATGACCACAGCTTTTTGTTTCAGCGCTTTTCGTGCGCGATCGATATCTGGAATATCCGGCGGAAACAAAATTTTCAAGGCTGCCCAACCGGATACGAACAGAAGTAGCACCAGCGGAAAACTCAACTGGGTGTATTGCAGAATGCCGAGAGTTTGTTGTCCGGCGGTGGCTTTTTCCAGCATTTCTACGCCGAGCGGCACGCGTCCTCCACCGAGCACGGTCATGGACCCTCCGATGATGCATCCCCAGGCCATGGCAAAGTACAGGGACTTGCCAAAGACGGAATTGTCGCGTTTTAAATTCAAGGACTGTGCGATTTCGTGGATGATGGGAAACAGGATGACGGCCACCGCGTGCTCAGACATGAAGCACGAACTGACTGCCGCAAAGCAATAGGTAGAGGTGACCAACCGTCCGGGAGTTTCGCTCCAGTGCTCCATGACCCAGATGGAAATGCGGGTGCTGAGTCCACAAGCGATCATGGCTGCAGAGAGAATGAAGACCCCGAGTATGAAGAAGACCGCTTTGTTACCAAAATAACTATAAGCTTGAGAGGCCTCCATGATTCCCAGCAGTGGAACTGCGGCGATGGCCAGCAGGCTGGTGATCGACAGGGGAATTAGGTTGGTCGCCCAAAGACAGACACAGAGAATAAAAAGGCAGAGAACTTTATAACCTTCCAGTGACAGGTCGCGGGGGCCTTCGAACCCGAGCAACAAGGCAAAGGTGCCGAAAAACAGGGCCAGCATAATATAGCGGCGCAGGCGGTCAAACAGCACGATCCATAGGGGACGCCTGTCGACAAAGATCTGCGGGTTATTTGATTGGGAATCGGTCATAAACTAAAATATTTCTAAAAACGGTGGTTTCTTAAGCCGAGAAGACTGTTGGGAGCAATATAAAGCTATTGCTAGTTGCCTGCGGAGGCACTCCGGATGATAACCCGCTGATAGTTAAAGAGCTATAACAAACTTGCCCGGGGTAGTGATAATTACGGTTTTTCTTGTCGGGGGGCTACTTAACCAGTACGGGGTATTGCACAGGTTTGGGGGTTGCGGGTGCGGGTTCGGCCGGGACCTGGTCAATCGTCCACAGGTCGCAGGTGCCGCAGGTGTCGCGGTAGTTTTCGCGGAAGTGGTTGAACTTCCCGTTTTTCCAGATATTGTCCAGACTGTCATTCAAGAGACTGCCCATTTTCGAGTTGGGCAGGAGACAGCAGGGGGTCACGTTCCCCTCACGGGTGACGTAAGCGTAGTCAAATGTTTTCAAGCAATACTGTCCTGATCGATGCAGTTTCTTTTTCAGCAGGCGGTAGAAAAACCGGGTCAATCCGTTAGAAACCGAATATTGCAACCAGTCGAGCTGGATGCCGCTTGCGCGGGCGATTTCGTCAGCTTTGAGGAAGATGAATCGTTCTTCTCTGGCGTCAGGACGTTTGAGGTTGGGGCGGAACTGTCTGTCGAGCCGACCCACATTGACGATATCGCAGCCAATCCGGGCTCCGTAGCGGATGACATCGTAAAGATCATTTTCGCAGTCCATATGCAAAGTGGCTTGTAGTCTCACCCCCATGCTTCCGGGCTTTCTGCCTTTTACCACAGCTTCGATATTTTCATAGACCTTGTTACTGGTATGCCCTTCGACAACGGTTTCGTTGCCATTGACGCTGTCGATGGAGAAGGTGACGGAGTCCACGCCGGAGTTTAGAATGTCATTCACCATCGAAGGTTTCGTGAACAGGCCGTTGGAGGTGATCATCACTTGATGACCCCGTTCTTTGCAGTAGGCGATCATAGTGAAAACGTCTGGGTGGATGAAAGGTTCTCCCCATCCGGTCAGGGTGATATTTTCACGATGCTCCAATTTGTCGACCACCGCAGTGAAATGGGACCAGCTCATATGCTCCAGTTCTATGCCAAGATCCTCACGCTGGCACATGGGACAATCCATATTGCAACGGTTGGTGATTTCGATCTGAACCTGCCGAGGGCGTAGAGGGATTTTATAGCGTATCCGGTCGAGGGTTTCTTTGATGAGTCCGATCATTTTATATCCGGTAAACAGGTTGTCCAGATGGCCTGTTGAGGCCTGTATAAATTCATTTTACGCAAAAAAAACAGTGAAATAAAAATTTTATATAGTTTGGTGGTTTTCAATGGTATCTTACTTATTCATAGCCTTTTCGGAAGTTTAAAAGAAAAACTGAAGCACTTTGCGGGGTCATTATCCGCTTTGGAGGAACTTGTTTGATGGGAATGACGATTACAGAAAAGATTTTAGCTGCGCATGCGGGCAAAGAGTCGGTTCGCCCCAGCGACAATATCTGGGTGGATGTGGATGTGTTGATGACGCATGATGTTTGCGGGCCGGGTACCTTCGCGATTTTTAAAAAGCAATTTGGCGAAAACGCCAAGGTATGGGACCGCGATAAAGTGGTGATCATTCCCGATCATTTTATCTTTACCAAAGACACCCATGCCAACAGAAATATAGACATCCTGCGCCAGTTTGTGAAGGAGCAGTCTCTGCCGCATTATTATGATGTCGGAACAGATAATTATAAAGGGGTGTGTCATCTTGCTCTGGCTCAGGAAGGATTCAACCGGCCCGGCGAAGTGTTATTTGGCACAGACTCCCACACCAGCACCTCTGGCGCATTCGGCATGTTTTCCACTGGTATTGGTAACACAGATGCAGCATTTATTCTGGGTACTGGCAAGCTTTGGGTCAAGGTTCCCGAGTCGATGTGTTTTGAATTCACCGGCAAGTTTCCCGAGCATGTCATGGCGAAGGATGTGATCCTCAGTGTCATTGGCGACATCGGAGTGGATGGCGCGACCTACCGGGCGATGGAATGGCGGGGTGACGCGGTCATGAGCCTCTCGATGGAAGAGCGAATGACTTTATGCAACATGGCGATTGAAGCGGGTGGGAAAAACGGCATCATTGAGGCCGATGATGTGACCACCGACTATGTTCGGCAGCGCACGGATGTGCCTTACAAAATTTACAAGTCTGATGACGACGCGCAGTACTTTTTCAAAAAAACCTACAATGCCAGTGAGATGGAGCCGGTTGTGGCCAAGCCGCATTCTCCCGACAACAAGGCCAAGGTCAGCGATTGCGTTGATGTGAAACTCGACCGGGCTTATATCGGGTCCTGCACCGGCGGCAAGCTCACTGACTTCATGGCGGCGGCCCGGCTCCTGAAAGGCAAGAAAGTAAAGATTGATACTTTTATTGTGCCTGCGACCCGTGAAGTCGAGCAGGACTTGCATAAGGAAAAAATAGACGGTGAAACGCTGATAGACATTTTCAAAAATGCCGGGGCCTATTTGGGCGACCCTTCCTGCGCGGCATGTTTGGGTGGACCGCAAGATACTTTCGGTCGGGCCAAAGACAATCAGGTGGTGATCTCGACCACAAACCGGAATTTCCCCGGACGCATGGGTTCGAAACAGTCGCATGTTTATCTGGCTTCGCCTTACACGGCGGCGGCTTCTGCCCTGACCGGTCACATTACCAATCCAGCAGATTTTATCTATAACTAAAATCATAAAAATAAAATGAATAAAGTGATTGAAGGTATTGCCTATGTATTGGGCAATGATATTGATACGGATCAGATCATTCCCGCCGAGCACTTGGTGTACAGTTTGAGCGATCCTGAAGAGCGCAAGAACTATGGCAAGTTTGCCTTGTCAGGGGTGCCTGCCGATCAGTCGGGTCTGCCGGACGGGAAAGTCCCTTTTACTGAAAATGGACAGAGCGAATCGAAGTATTCCATCATCATAGGCGGGAGAAATTTTGGTTGCGGGTCGTCGCGCGAACATGCTCCGGCCTGCATGGAGATTGCCGGGGTTCGGGCCGTCGTTGCGGAATCGTACGCGCGCATTTTTTACCGCAACTCGGTAGATGGCGGGTTCTTCATTCCGTTTGAAAGCGTCACGCGCATGGTCGAAGAGATTAAAACGGGGGACGACCTGATCATTGATTTGAATGCGAACACCCTCACCAATCGCTCCGCCAACAAAACTTATGAACTGAAATCGTTGGGCGAGGTGATTGAGATTATCGAAGCGGGTAATATTTTTGAGTACGCCCGCAAGACGGGAATGATTCCATCGGCTTAAACCGGTTTGGCTTCCTTAAAATAAACTCTCAAGTTTCATGTCGTGGTGGATATAAATGAGTTCTGAAAAAATCCTCAAAAATTCTATGTTCAAGCTTTGGTTTTTCCTGTTGGTGCTGGTGCTTTTGGGTTCGGGTTTTTCTGGAGCTTTAAAGGTGGAAGCAGGGGAGATGGTCCTGGTTCCTGAAGGCCCCTTCACGACGGGAAGTTCCGACGAAGATATTCTGTGGGCGGCGAAGCAGTTTCATTCTGAATCTCTGGACTGGTACCGCGATGAAACCCCCGCGCATAGTGTGACCCTGCCTGCGTTCGAAATTGATAAATTTGAGGTCACCTTTGGGGAATACTCATCATATATGGCAGCCACGGGCAAGCAACCCCCGCGGGAATTTGAAAATTCACGGTTGAATCATCCTCGCCAGCCAGTGGTCAGTGTTACCTGGCAGGATGCCAAGGATTATTGCCTCTGGGCGAAGAAGCGCTTGCCAACAGAAGCGGAGTGGGAAAAGGCGGCACGCGGAACCGATAAGCGACATTACCCTTGGGGCAACGAACCCGATGCTCTCAATGCCAATATTCGCGGCAAAGGAGATAATTACCGCAACACCAGTCCGGGAGGCCAGTTCCCCGAAGGGGCCAGCCCTTACGGGGTGATGGATATGTCGGGCAATGTCTGGGAGTGGACCGAAGACTGGTATCAACCGCATCCGGGTAACGAGCACTCTAACGATTTCTACGGTGAAAAATTTAAAGTGATCAAAGGCGGGTCGTGGGATTCCAATCTCGATCTGGCTCGCCCGGCGGTTCGTGGTAAAGCGTTTCCGGATCAGAAAAAAAACTATATTGGCTTTCGTTGCGTGGCCTCGAAATAAAAAGGAGAATTTTATCGTGCCGATTCATAAAAAAATAGTGCAGGGAGCTTTGGTGTTGGGTTGGTTGGTCTGGTCTTTGCCCGCAATGGCGGCAGGGGAACATTCTGAAGGGCAGGAGCATATTTCTGGAAACCATGGTGATGCAGGTGCGGCAAAAGGAGAGCATGGTGGTGGAAACCACGGGGCTCATGTTTCCGGAAATAAACATGGTGGTGCTGGTGGAAAACATGGTGGGCATGGTTATGGCAGACCAACGGGGCCGCCTGCAGATATCCCAGCGCATATTAAAGAGCGGCTGGACCCGGATGGAACAAAAGTCAACTTGAACCGGTCATTGATCGGTGTGAAGGGTATGCAGGTTCTTGCGGATATGCCTGAATTGAAAAATGTGAAGTCTCTGGCGTTGCAGGGAAACACGTTGGGGGATGAAGGGGTACGGATTCTTACTACATCAGAAACCTTCAAACACACTGAGAATCTTTCATTGTGGGGCAATAAGGTTTCTGCCCAGGGAGCAAAGATGATTGCTGAGTCGCCCAATATGAAGAACCTGAGAGAACTCAAACTGACTCGTAACCAGATAGGGGATGAAGGGGTGGAGGCACTGGCCGCATCGGAAAATTCTTCAGGCCTGACCTTTGTAGATTTCAGCGCCAATGAGATCAGTGACCGTGGAGCTCTGGCGATTGCCAACTCTCCTCAATTTGCCAACCTGAAAAGGCTGGATCTTTATAACAACCGCATCACTACAGAGGGGATGAAGGCTCTATTGCAATCCAAAAACCTCAAGAGCCTGGAGATGCTCATTCTGGTGCGCAACGAGATTGATCTGGAAAAAGCCGATGAGCTCGCCAAAAACCAGAGCCTGCCGAATTTGAGAAGGTTGGAGCTGGAATAATAAGAGAGGTTTTTTTAGGGGCAACCCGGTTTTCAACGATACCGGCGATCATTATATAGGTCTATTTTTTCCTGCACCTGGCGGGCGCCTCGCATCAGGGCGTCCAGCATTTCCTTCAACGCTTCGATTTCATCGGCCGTGGATTCAGCGGCCTTGAAGTTTCCTGCCTCGTCTTTCACTTCCTCAATAATAGTGTCGATTTCTTTAAGCAATTCCATAGTTTTTAACCAATTCAGAGTTTTTGCCCCTTGGCAGGGGACGCTGTGATGCCCTCATCATTACTTTCATGCCCCGAAGGGGCAACAACGGGACAATAAGTTCCATAAGCTGCGAGCACGGTTGCCGGCAGTAAAGCTGTTGCTAGTTACCAGCGGAGGTACTCCGCCCACGCCTGGTGGCTGCTCGCCGCAGAGGCAATTGGCAATGGCTTGTTGAGCCGAGATAACTCTCTGCTAACCAAATAAACCCATTGCAAGTCGGTCTCACGCCTAGTGATTTTTAGATTCAAATTTGCCGGAAAAGTTTTAGAAAAGTTCTGATTTTAATGGGCGCATTTTTTTAATGAGGGTCAAGACGGGTGGGGTTCCAGAATGTCGCGAACTTCTTTGATAAAAATGCTCTCGTCGAAGGATTTCTTTTCGATCAATTTTTCTACACCGCCGTTCAGGCGCAGGCGGTCGGCATGGGTGAGTTCTTTGGAGGTGACGACCACAATGGGTATGGACCTCCATTCAGGGGTTTTTCGTAGCTCTTCGATAAACTCAAATCCGTCCATAACCGGCATCATCAGGTCCAGAAAAATAACGCTTGGGGACTTTTTCTGCACCTGCTCAAGGGCGATTTTCCCATTACCGGCTTCGGCAACATGCAGTCCATAATCCTCCAGCATTTTGCGCAACATTTTCCGGGTGCCGGTATCATCTTCTACTACTAGAGCAGAGCCGCTGTCCCACTTGTACCTTTTTAACAGGATGTGTATTCGAGTGCGGTCAATAGGTTTGGTGAGGTATTCTGAAGCTCCGAGGGAATAGCCCCTGTTTTCATCATCCACCATAGAGATGACAAACACAGGTATGTTTGCCAATTCGGGATCAGCCTTTAATTCGGTCAATACGGTCCATCCATTCATTCCGGGCATCAGAACATCCAAGGTAATGAGGTCAGGTTGAAGCTTTCGGGCCAGCGCCAGCCCTTCTTCGCCATCGGAGGCTGTTACGATGCTATAACCCTCTTTTTCAAAAGAGCGCTTCATTTGAGAATGGACCATGGGGTCGTCATCGATCACCAGAATCACGGGCTCTTTTTTTACAGGGGTTGGTTTCTTATCGGCATCCTGTTGGGTGGAGACTTTTTCCTCGGCAGGCGAAGGGGATGCTTGGGAGTCTTTGTTGTCCATGATTATTACTGGCAGATGGACCGAAAATGTAGAGCCTTCTCCCTTCTTGCTTTCAACAAAAATATCGCCACCCATCATTTCGCAGATTCGCTTGCTGATCGCAAGTCCCAAGCCCGTGCCGCCATACTTAACAATGTTCTGCGGATGTACCTGGGAAAAACTTTCAAACAATCCGGACAGTTGGCCAGGGCTCATGCCGATACCGCTATCGCGGATGGTCAGGTTGACCCAGGCTGATTCATTGACTATTTTTCTGCAGACGATGAAGGAAACTTTTCCGTTTTCTGTGAACTTGCTGGCGTTACTGAGCAAATTAAAAAGAACTTGTCGGAGCCGGGTAATATCGACGGGCATAGAACCCAGATCATTTTCCACCTGGAGGTTTAAAATATTTGAATTTTTATCAATAATGGGTTGAACCGTATTCGCGACTTCCTTGACTAGAGCTTCCAAGTCACAGTTCTGGTTGTATAACTCCATTTTTCCGGCTTCAATTTTAGAAAGATCGAGGATGTCGTTGATGACGGCCAGCAAATGCTTGCCAGAGGAATGGATTTTCTGAAGGTCGAGACCGATCTCTTCTTCGATACTCATTTCATCGGCGACTTCTCCCAACAGTTCACTGTAGCCGATGATGGCGTTCAGGGGTGTTCTGAGCTCATGGCTCATATTGGCCAGAAAAGCGCTTTTTGCCTGATTGGCAGCCGAAAGCTCGTTGTTGGTTTTCTCCAACTCTGCGATGCGTTTTTGAAGAACTTCTGTAGAATTTTCGGATGTCATAGGTCTCTTACGTTCGGGCTACGGCAACTATCCGTTCCCAAGGTTTGTATCGGAACAATTTTGATTTCAATACGAATTTATCATTCTATACCAAATATCAAAATTAGACCACTGCAACTCTATAGTAGAGGAACTAGCGCTTTAGTGCTGTCACAATGCTGTGGCGATCAAGTATCGTGTTCATAAATATTTAACAGAAAAAGCAGGTTAATGTATTTTTGATATTGGATAAAATAGTCCCAGCTTAGTCGTCAAATATATAAAAAATCCTTACCGAGGAGATATGTGATGGAAGATGGCCGGAGCGAAATTTTGATTGTATTGGGAACACGAAAAGTTATAGATTTGCAATCAGCGAGGTTCGTTTTTAACGAGGGGAGTTCATGAAGAAACGATTGGGTTCCGTCCAGAAAGTTTCATCCTTTGATTTAATGCCGGACAGGATGATTGCGAAAAAATACCGCGTGCTCTCACAATTGGGTGCGGGGTGGGAAGGCGAGGTCTATAAAATTCTGGAGGTGAATACCAAAATAGAACGGGCGGCCAAATTATTTTTCCCGCAAAGGAACATCCGCAACAAAACCTCGAAGCGAAATGCGCAAAAACTTCATAAGCTGAGATACTGTCCCATCCTGATTCAATACCACACCGAAGAAGAGCTCATTTATAAAAAAATGCCCGTCACGGTATTGATCTCGGAATATGTTGAAGGCCAGCTCCTGTCGGAATTTCTTAAATCTCTGCCAGGCAAAAGGATGGACCCCTACCAGGCCCTTCACCTGCTCTATGCCCTCGTTAAAGGTGTGGAAGAAATTCATCTTCTCAACGAATATCATGGCGACTTACACACCGATAATATCATCGTCAATAAATTCGGGCTGAGATTCGAATTAAAGCTGGTGGATTTGTTTCACCACACCGCACCCAAAAATAAAACCCGGCAAATTGATATTCTTGCGTTGATCCAGATTTTTCATGAGTGCATGGGTGGGCAAAAATGGTATGCAAAAATGCCTCAGCCAGCAAAATACATCTGCTGTGGATTGAAAGGATCCCTGATATTAAAAAAATTCCCGACCGCTTCGCAATTGCGTGAACATCTGGAGCAAATGGAGTGGATGGGTACCGGAGCCTGAAGTGGAGTTCCTCCGCAGGTAACTTACAAAGTTTTCTCAGGATTAAGAAATCTCGAAAGCAGGGAGATACGTTATCTCTCTCCACGAGTAGTGGTGGGACGGGACGGAATCGAACCGCCGACACGAGGATTTTCAGTCCTCTGCTCTACCGACTGAGCTACCGTCCCACACGACTTTGTTGTAACCAAAAGAGCGAAAATTAGCACAATTTCCCCGGCCCTGTCAATTGGGATTGAGGCATAAATTATTATTTTTTCAGCACTTTTTTGCTATAATGCCATTCGTAGTAGATTTTAATCAGCTTTCCTTATAGGCAATTCAGGAACGGACTCCGCCCCATGCTTGTTCTCACCCGAAAAATTGGCGAAAGCATCAAAATTAATGAAGATGTCAAAATAACCGTTATAGATGTAAAGGGCAAGAACATTCGCTTGGGCATTGAAGCCCCACGTGAAACTAAAATTTATCGCGAAGAGGTTTTTTTGAGGATCAAGGAAGAGAATCAAACCGCCGCCACCTCGCATCAATTTGACCCTTCCAAGGTGTCGCAATTGATGAAGGACAAAATCAAGAAATGAAGATCGAAACAACCCGCTTCGGCGCTCTCGACGTTGAAGAAAAAAATATCATCGAATTTCCCGATGGATTGTATGGGTTTGAGAAGGAAACCCGGTTCACCTTTCTTCCCTTCAACCCGAATGTGGAAAGTCCTATGGAGTGGATGCAGTCTGCCCTGTCACCCCATTTGGCGTTTGTGATCACTGATCCACACCTGTACGTGCCGGACTACAAACTGAAGCTGCTGGAAGAGGATAAGAAAAAGGTGGATCTGCAACCGGATGAACCGTTTCTCACGCGTTCTATTGTCACGATCCCGGAAAATTATACCGAAATGACTGCAAATCTCGTTGCCCCGCTGGTGATCAATCCCAATAAAGGCATCGCAAAACAGTTCGTGCTGACCAGCATGGAATACGACACCCGCCATTACCTGCTCCCGGAAGAAATGCGCACCACCACCGCCATCCCCCACTAACCGGCGCCACTCGGCGTGGAGCCGACTGCAATATATTTTATAACCCGCAAATATTTATCTCGGCTTAATAGAGTCTTTGCCAAATTGCCTCCCCTGCTAAGGGGTGCTCATTGGCCCCATGCCTAGTGCTGCTCGCCGCAGGGCAACATATTGAGCCGAGGCAGTTTATTGCAAGCAGACAATAGCTATTGCCCGTTGGGTCCAGCGTCACGCTGGCGCCTAGTGGCGAGGTAGGCTGCCAATTGCGCGTCATCGCTGTTGGCGTCTATATAGAGGTAGGTGTTGCGGGAGCTTGAGTTGAGAGCGAAGTTGACCCGGTCTAGTTGTGTGCCATCGACAAACATGAGAGTGTCCCAAGGTGCCTGCACCCGGTAGTCGCGATTTTTCTTCACAAAGCGGATGAAGGTTTCGAAGGAACGGACGCAAAGATCTGACCGTAGACCTTTCAGGTCGCAAACCACTCTCAATCGCGTCGAATTATTTTTGGTTTGCCCCTCCAGTTTTATAGCCCGAGTTGTCTGTTCGGTGGCTTGGGTTTTCAGGGGTTTGCGGGAGAAATAGTTTTGCATTTCTTCCGGTGGCAGATCGTACCGAATGAAGGCATGAAAATCGTCCTGGATCAGAGTGTTGTAACGGTTGAAAATCACCCGTCCCCAATGTTTCATCCTGAAATCGGTGCCTTGGCTGGCCTGAGCAAGGTTGTTGGCCCCCTGTTCGCACTCGTCTATAGAAATATCTGCAGCGCAGATCAGATTTTCCAGTTGCAGTTTATTTTTAAAAAGGGTGCCATATTTTTCCTGAATTTTTTCATACATTTTTTTCCGGGGATTCCAAGTCTCATACGGATCTTTCAACAGGTGTTCCCTCATCTCGGCAGGAGAATCGTTGAAGCCCAGAATCAGTTTTGCGGGGCTCTCCGGCTCGGTGTGGGAATGGGTGATGACGATTTCCTGCCAGCCGATGCTCCTGAGGTTGTCGGGGAGTCTCACCGAGGCCAGACTTTCATATCCTTTCAAGCAATCGTCGTTGGAGACTTCTTGCGAACAATAAAACTGCTTTATCCTGAGCTTTTTGGAAATGTCCTGCTTCAATCCACGAATTTTATCGAGAAAGGCGGTTTGTTCTTCCTGGCTCTGCTGCGAGTTGAGGAATTGAAGTACTTCATCTTTAGTGGCGGTCCATGGAATCAGGATTGTGTGGAATCCGGCGGTTTTCAAAAACTGATTGCTGATGCCAATAACTTTATAAGTGAAATTCCTGGAATCGGCGAAAGCCTCTTTCAGGGTGTGAGTGCCGGTCAAACACTGTGCGATAAGCGGGATCTGGTCTTCCGTGAAACCGATTTTCTTGATAAAAGGGAAACACTCAAGTGTTTGCACGCCGAACTGGTTTTCCAACACCTGTTTTTCTTCAAGCAGTTGGTGAAACGTGTTGGCGGTAGCAGGAGATGAGATAAATAAGAACCCCACCCAAAACAGCAAAAAAATTGGTGAAAAAAGTTGTAGTGCCATACCCCATTTATACCATCCTCTAACGAGGGAGGCAAAGGGCAATAACCCGATTGGCAACTAATGCTTGTCCGCAAGATAAAAATCTTTCAATTTGCCACCGGGCGTTGCCCGGTTAGACGGTGATAGCTGTGGCGCCGATTTCTTTATAGGCTTCGAGGGAGCGTTGGTGGCAGGTCAGGACCAGGACCTGTCGCTGCTTACTGAATTTGCTGAGAATTTTTATGATGCGCTCGTCGCGTTCATCATCGAAGTTCACGAATATATCGTCCATCACCGCAGGGAGCGGTTCGGAGCGGGTTTCATATTCATTGATCAGGCCGAACCGCATGGCCAGATAGAGTTGTTCACGAGTTCCCCGGCTCATTTCTAGGACCCCTTTTCTCTGGTGCTGGTCGTTTTCTATCAACACTTCATCCTGGTCGATGGGTTTGATGATGCGGTGGTAATTACCGCCAGTAATTTGGGTAAACAGATTTTCTGCCGAACGGATCACCCCGGGTTGCCGGGTTTTTTCATATTCCTGCTTGGCGGCATCAAGGAGAACCAGAGTCCCCCTGTAAGCGGCCCATTCCCGGGCCAGAGATTGCAATTGTTGTTTCAGAAATTCCACTTCCGTTTGCTTCGCGATCAGGTCGTTGTTGGAGGACAGTTTTTCAATTTCGTTGCGGGTTTCGCCGATATCCTGTAGCAATTGCTCGCGGTTGTCGTGCCGTTCTACCAGCTCAACCTGGAGACGGCTCAACTTTTGTTTAATTTCTTCGAGCGGAGCGGTTTGGATGGCTTCAATAAATTTATCAAAATGCGAGCCCAGCCCGATATTGGATTGAATGATTCCGCGTTTCTGTGCGATTTTTTCCTGCAGGGATTTTTGAACATCCAGGATGGATTGCTTACGCAGGAAGTCCAAGGAATCTTTGGCGCCTGATGAACGGATAAACTGCGCCAGATCGTTAGAAATGTTTTCCAGCTGATTTTCAAGATGCGTGAGTTTTTCGGCCTGATTCTGATATTGGTTTTCCAGCAGGCTGCTTTTTTCCTGGCTGGCTTTGCTCTCATCAAAAGCATGGCCGATGATCTCGATATTCAAGGAAAGATCATTTTTAAATGAAACGTTTTGAACCATGGGTTTGAGTGAGAGAACACTTTCTCGCGTTTCCTTGCAGAGAGTTTTCATTTGCAGGATACGTTCATCGAGCCTTGCCCGTTGAGCGAGCATGGTTTTGACCTGTCGGGCGGTTTTGTCGATGTTTTTCGTGGTGATGGGGGCAATGCTGGGGTCCAGGTTCCGTGTCTTCAGCCACTCTCGCCATTCATGGAACTTATCATTCAATTCTTTTTCTTTTTGTTCCCATTGCCGGGCAAGATTTTTCTCGGTAAGGTCTTCCTTGGTAAACTCGTTCTTGCCTTTTGTAGCCATCTTGAAAAGAAAGATACCTCCGGCAATAAGAAGCAGAGCGCCTGTTAAAAGAGGGATGTTCATAAAGTACCCTCCAAGAATCATCCCCAATACGCCGGTTGCGGTGAAACCGTAATAAAACAATTTCAACCAATCGGGAATGTTCCACCCTTGAGACATTGTTTCGGCTTTCATCCTGCGGTGGCTCTCCAGACGGTCCTGATACAAGTCCCGTTCTTTTCTCAAGCTCTCAAAGCTGTCATAAAAACTGTCGATCTGACCTTTTTCTGCTTCGGTTAAATCAAATGCCATTACGGTTTCTTCATCCCAGTCCCGGTCTATGGATTTGATTTCTTCGGCAATATGCATGTCTATGTCTTCCCGCTCGAACTGCACTCTGTCCAGATCCTGCAGGGCGGATAGTACGGACTGGGTGGACTGTTGCAGTCGGTGAACACTTTCTTCCTGCTCAAGCAGGTCATGGTTTACGATCAGAATATCGCGGTTATTTTTCAGAGTTTGCAGGGCAGACTGTTCTTCTTCAATGCGCAGGATCAGATTTTTCTTTTCCTGCTTCATGGATTCAAAAGTCTTTAATCCGTTTTCAGGGAACTGCGAAAGGTCTTCCAGTGTTGCCAGTTTATTTTGCGCTTCCAGAAACTGGATGGTGTCTTCATAAAGTCGGATTTGGGTTTCCAGAGTTCTTTTTCCCGATTCAAGCTCTTCCAGAGAATTCTGCACGCCGAGTTTTTGGTTCAGCAGTTTGCCAAGCTTTTCCTGTAGTTCGTCAAACAGAGTCAGGTTTTTCTGGGCCAACAGAATTTCCTGTTCGTTTATTTTTATTTTTTCCAGCAGGTCTCCCATTTGCGAGGCACCGCGCGGCCGAAAAATCTGCGAGCAGTAAGTTTCTATTTCTTTTTCTATTTCTTTTAGGGAAACATTACCGAGGCCCAGTCCAGCGCCATAGATGCGGTTTTTGACTTCATCGCTGCTGAGAGTATTGAAGTCATGCAACTCATCAATAGTGAAAGCATAGATATTTCTATAAATTTCTTTGGAGGCGTTTCCGAGAAGATGATTCAAAACGGATTGCCCCTGCAGAACTTCGCTGGGAGTAGAAATCCTTACCGTTCCTCCATGCGTGCCGGGGCTTCTTGAAATGATCAGGTCCTCGCTGTTTTGCAATACCACTTTCAGGCTACCGCCCATAGATCCTCCCTGCACAGGAGTGTAGAGGTTGGTGCTATCCCTTTTGGTGGGGAACCCGAAAAGAATCCGCCGGATGAATTCGAGCAGGGTGGTCTTGCCAAATTCATTTTTTCCGTAAATTATATTGATTCCGGGAGCTAGTCCGGTGATCCGCTTATTGGCGAATATTCCGAAGCCGTCTATATGAATTTCGCGTATTTGCATGGTGTTTCCTATGGATTTTCGCGGTTGACCAGTTGATCGAGCGCCAGGTTGCGGGCTTTCAGGATGATGGCCTGAATATCCTCATCGTCCTCTAAATATTTTCTTCCCGCCCAGGATTCGAATACAGGTTTCATGGCTTCCTGAATTTTGTTTTGAAGTTGTTCGTTCTTGTTGTCTTCGCATAGATTTAAAAGGTCGGCGACAAAATCTTTGCCGTCCTTCAGAGAGTCGATGTCATAGGTGCCTGCGGTTTGAGTAGAAAGATCCACCAGGACCCAGGGGGAATGCCCTTCAAAAAATGCGTGGATATCTTCGGCCAAAGCTTTAGTGGCTCCGGGATTCTGCAATTCGTTGTGGACTGCGGTCCGCCCTGTTAAAACCAGCCGTGCCACCAGGCCCTCGCGAGTCAACGATTCTTTGGCAAGTTCTTCCACCTGCGATTGAATGGCTAGCAATACCTCATTAATGCTGGAGGCGCCGCTGACATCAACTTTGGCGGAACGGTAGCTCACCACATCGGTGGCGACAAACCGTATATTGGCAGGCGCATCGGAACTCAGGGTGACGAGACAACAGCCTTTGGGGCCGGTTTCTTTGAGATGCCGGGACTGGGTGTTTCCGGAATAAACAATGCACGGGTTATTTTCGCGCAGGATTTTAAATTCATGGACATGGCCCAGAGCCCAGTAATCAAAGTCGCTGGATATTAAATCCTGCAAACTACAGGGGGCGTAGTTATCATGCCCGGGTTGTTGCCCGACATTCGCGTGCAGGAGTCCCACCGCAAAACCCTGCTTCTGGTCTTTCTTGAACTTTAACGCCAGATTTTCGTTCACTTCTTTCTGGGGATAGCTGATTCCGTAAACCCAGGCCAATGTCTTGCCTTCCCGAGTCACCGGGAAGCTCTCAACTTTATTGCCGGGGAAAATAGTGGTGCTCTCTGGCCAATCCAGTGTGTGAGACCAACTGTTAGAAGGGTCGTGATTGCCATGCACAATAAAAGAAGGAATGCCTTTCTCGGACAGTTCCAACAAGCCGCGACGAAATTTCAGTTGTGCCTGCAGGCTTCGATCGGCACCATCAAAAATATCCCCGGCGATCAGAACAGCGTCGACCTTTTCTTCCACGGCCAGTTTTACGATATTGTGGAAAGAGCGAAAGGTGGATTCCCGCAGGCGTTCAGTGAGAGCCGGTACTTGGGACGCCAGGCCCTTGAAGGGACTGTCGATATGAAGATCGGAACAGTGGATAAAACGAAAAGCAGTCATGGTATATTATTCCCCGGCGGTGTTTCAGCTCTTCTGCTCTCTGGATTGTAAGTTGTTATACTTCAATAGTATAGACCACATGCTTTGCCGCCTCAATGGTTTTCTTGTGGGTTAGCACGGGCAAAATATTTCAGGAAAGGAACGGATTAAGCCAAAAACCATCCTATTAATTATGGAATATCGTCGGTTCGGAAAAACAGAGGAAAATATCTCGGTGATCACCCTTGGGGGGATGCGTTTTAAAAGTGGGTGGAATCCTCCGCGTGCGCATCTTCCTTTGGAGTCAGTTGAAAACTGCATCGAAATCACGCGCCAGGCCCTGGAGCTTGGGATCAATCATATTGAAACAGCTCATGGCTATATGAAAAGTGAAAACCTGTATGGTGTAGCGCTTAAAGAGTTGGGCGTACCTCGCGAGAGTTTTAAGATGATGACTAAGGGGGCTCCGATGACCGGAGAGGAAACCCGTGCGCTGGTTGAAGAGCAATTGCACAGTTTAAAGTTGGACTACCTTGATTTTTATGGATGGCATGGGATCAATAATGAAGAGAGGTTGAAAGCGGCGGTTAAGCCGGGAGGGCCGGTGGAGGTTTTGCACCGTTTGCGCGAAGAAGGACTCATTCGGCACATTGGCTTTTCCACGCATGCTTCGCTGGAGGTCATTCTTCGGGCTCTGAATACGGGCCTGTTCAGTTTTGTGAACCTGCATTATTATTATTTTTTTCAGCGCAACCTTGCTGCAGTGCGATTGGCAGGAGAGAAAGATATCGGCGTGTTCATTATTTCTCCCAATGAAAAAGGCGGCATGTTGTGGAAACCTTCACGAAAGGTTGAGGAGATCTGTCATCCTTTGAGTGCCATTGAGTTTAACGGGCGGTTTTGCTTGAGCCATCCGGAAATCACGACTCTGAGTATGGGGATTCATGAGCCGGAACATTTTTCGCAAAACCTTTCTATCCTGAACGATGAGGATTATTCGGCGGTGGCTCTGACCCGGGTAAAGGTGGATGCGCCGCTTGCCGAGATATCCGGCCTTTGTACATTGTGCTCAGAATGTTTGCCTTGTCCTGAAGAAATAAATATTCCTGAAGTGTTACGTTTCCGAAATTTGTTGAAAGCCTATGAAATGGTGGATTACGGTAGGTTCCGCTACAACATGTTTGAGGGCGAAGGGCATTGGTTCCCGGGAAACTTTGCTTCAAAATGTACGGAGTGTGGGGATTGTTTGCCACGTTGCCCGGAAAAGCTGGAAATTCCAAGCCTGTTGAAGGAGACGCACAAAGAATTGTTTGACCGCAAAGCCTGGGTTAAAAACCAGTTTTTTCAGTTTGCGATATCAATCGCCAGATTTTTGCAGAAATTTAGAAACTAAACGTGCAACTAATAAGACGGTTCGACGGTGCCCAGGCTAAATGTCTTTGGGATCTGTTTCGGTTAAGTTTGTACAGGTGTCGAGGAGCTTTTGGGCGTTGCGGTAGGTGTCGTCTTTTTTCAGCACATTTTCCAAGAGCGGGATGGCCTTCTGGCATTTAAGGAGCTTGGTATAAATTTCACCCATGATGAACTGCAGGTGAATTTCATCGGGGTCTATCAGGCTGTAGCGGTTTCCATACATGAGCACTTCTTTGGCTTCGCCCAGGCCCCGATAACTGAAAACAATACTCTGCAAAACTTTGAGATTCATCGGGTCTTCTTCAAGAGATTTGAGGGAGTATTTGAGAGACTTCAGATATTCATTTTTAATATTGTAAAATTCAGCCACCGATTGCTGGAGACTTTTTTCATCTGATTTTTTTTCTGCTTGCTGAAGCAGGTTGACGAGTCCAATTTCACGCATCACGGCGCCCATTTGGCGCGGGTCATTTTTTGCAGTGTTCTTGAAAAAGTCCAGGGCCTCTTCTTTTTTCCCCATTTCCAAAAGGTTGTGTCCCATATATAGATTGGCAAAACTTAATTTTGGATTTTTTTCCAGAACCAATTTGAGGATTTCGGCACTTTTCTCGTACTCGCCAACTTGATAATAGCTGTGGCCCAGGTTGAGCAGATTCTCCATCACTTCAGGGTTCTGCTCTACCTGTTCGACCAGCCGGGCCACCTGATCCTTGCCGGCCTGCAGATGGTAGCGCACCAGATTGTTATCTTGGATCAGGCTCAGGGCTTTCAGCAGTTGCCCGCGGTTGCTGTACATCACGCCGCGTTGATAAAGGTCCATGGCGTCGTAATAGTCCTTCAGCGTCATTCGATCTGTCGCTGAAAGATTTTCCACATGGTTGGCAATTTGGTCAAAAGAAGCCCGGTTGAAGACATATTTTTCTCTTCCCGACACGTCGATCACATTGCCAAGGTCGAGATAAAACTCAATAACGGGGTGGTTGTCGGTGATGAGGGCATGACCCTTGCCTAATGCTTGAACTTGCTCATCCAAAAGCCAGATATTGCTGAGAAAGGAAAAGATGTTGGGGATTTCAATATCAGCCAACGCTTTTTTAATTTCGGGTTCTTCCAAACGGACTTTAAGTTTTTCGAAATCAATCTGGATCGGTTGATCGGAACCGATAATGAGAATTTCGTTCGCCACTGACATCCAGCCCATGGTGTAAGGGAAAACGGATTGGAAGGTTCGGAAGTGCATGTCGACTTCTTCTTCTCCCTGACTGTGCAGAGGAATCCATTGTGCGGCGATGCCTCCCGGTTTCAGGCGGCTTTTCTGGAGCTGATAATATTCCTGAGTGTACAGATTGACGGTGAACGCGGTGCGCGGAGGCGGAGGCTCGGAAGTGATGACATCGTAAAGTTTATGGGTGGTCAGAAGATGGTTTCTGCCATCTTGAATGATAAAATTTATTTTGGGATTGTGAAGCGCCTGATGGTTCTGGTCGGCGAACATTTTCCCTGCGTTGATGACACTGGTGGATAGCTCCAGGCTATCGACGGACTTAACGCGCGGGTGAATGCCTGCTGCGCCTGTAGTTTGCCCGGTTCCAAAGCAGACCACCAGCACGTCATCGGGTTGGTCTATCAGAAGAATGGGAACATGGGCGAACAGTTTCATGTAGCGTGTTGCGATCAGGTTGGAGGCGGACATGGAAATGCCGTTGGTGATCAACCGTTTCGCGGTCGGGTCGAGAACGCCATAATCATCCTTAAACACGGCCACGGTATCGGAGAGGCCTTCCTCAAAATACATCAATTTTTTAAGATTGCGTTTGCCGGCACTGTCTCGCATGAAAAACGGGTTTAACAAATTTTCAGGAATACCCATGTTGACAAAAAGGATCAGCGCCGCGAACACAACAGTCAATCCCTTGCGCACAGCCTTGCTCATATAGTTTCCGGTGCGGAACAGTAAAACTGCGGTCATTAAATTCAGAGTGGCGATCAGGGTTAGGCTGATCTGGCTTCCTAAGTTGGGCAGGAACAGGAAGCCCGCGCCTAGCGATCCGAAAATCGCTCCCAGGGTATTTGCTGAATAAATCTGGCCGGTGGCCTTGCCGACATTTTGATGTCCGCCGGAAACTATTTTTATCAACAGAGGAAAGCACATGCCGAGTAACAGAGTGGGTATCAGCATGAGTCCGGCGGAATCTTTGAAGTAGCGCAAAAATGCCATAGCCGGATCGGTCAGGTTGTAGCTGTTCCAGGGAGCGGAAAGGATTGATTCGAGTCCGTACAGGGAACCGATCACGTAAAGACCGGTGCCGATTTGCAGTATTAACAAGGCGGTGCGGACGTTATGGATTCGTGATGCCAGAGGGATCAACAACAGGCTTCCCAAAAAGATTCCCAGAAGAAAGACCGTGAGCATCATGCTGAAGGAATAGACGGTGCTGGCGATGCTGAACACCAAGAGCCGGGTCCATAACACTTCATAGGCCAAAGCCGTGAATCCGCAGATAAAGCTGATGCTCATCCAGAATTTCTGGTCGGCACTCAATTCGATGCGAGGTATCTGTAAGGACGGGAGTCGAAACTTCCAGTCGGCACCGGGAACGGCTTCCAAATAAATTCTCAATGCGCTGATGCCGATCAGCAGGTTTGCCCCTGCGGCCAGAAGAACGGTTTGCAGAACTCCGAACGTGCCCATCAGGAAGAATCCGGTCATCAGGCAGCCCACTGCGGCGCCCAAAGTGTTAAGCGCATAGAGCAGGCTCACCTGAGTTCCCATCCGGCTGTCATCGGTGACGCAGTATTTACTGATGATCGGCAGGGTTGCTCCCATGAAGGTGGTGGGGATCAGCATCATCCCAAAGGCGAACACTATCTTTATTAAATTTTGTAAGGCAATCGATTCGGGAATAAAGCTGTGCAGGGAAGAATAAATTCCTGAAAAATTAGCAAATAAAAGAGAGAGCAGGGCTCCGCTTGCGAAAATCAGGATTTCTACCCAGCCATAGAGGAGGAGAGCGGCTTTTCCTGAACCGTTTGTCTCCGGCAGCCGGTCGACGGCATAGCCGAACAGGTAACTGCCCAGACCCAAACCCGCCATGAATGCCGCGAGCACCACCGATACCGAAAACACGGTATGCCCGAACACCAGGGTCAGCATCCGGGTCCAGACGATTTCATAAGTCAGCGCAGTGATGCCGGAAATAAAAAATAAAAAATAAACAATAGGGGATTGTCGCATAAGTGGTTAAACGCCTGTTATATAGAAGGACTTTTGGGAACCTTGGTCTCTGCGGATTGAAAGTTTTATGAGCCTGTAATTTGCCGCCCCTTTAAAACGGAGAAACTCGGCAAATTAATTGACATTGTCATGGGGTTCAAGTAATTTTTAAGATAACCTCTAAATAACTGGAAACTTTATGCGTCGCTATCCTATTATATAAGGGGATGGAGCAAATATTAGCTTTTAGAGGTACTGTTATAATACAATCTTTTTACATAATAAATGTAAAAGTTTCATTCTTATAGGTGGTGTTTATGGGGACTGGGGAAATCAAAATCATTGACGTCGATCATCCTTATGCCAAGGAAAATGGCATCGAGTGGTCGGAAGATGCTTGGGAGAGGGTGAAACACGCTCCGGAGTTTGTGCGTCCGGGCATTCGCAAGCTGATGGTTCAGCGGTGCATGAAAAGAGGTTTTAAAATAGTGACCTCTGATTACCTGACCGAAATTCGTAATGAATCCATGATGCTGGTGTCCAAAAGGGTCAAGGGGTTCGGCTTCGAAGAACTGACGATGGATGCCTTCGATGTGGCGAAGGAAAAAATGCGACAAAGTCCGCGCAAGGTGGAGGTGATTGAAGAAATCGAAGATTTTCTTTCCATGCGTACCGAGAAAAAAGACGATATTGTCGAAAAGTTTAAAAGCTATATGGAAGTTGCCGAACCTCAGGGCATGCCCTGGAGTAAGGAAGCATTGGAGAAAATGGAGAAGGTGCCTCCCTTTGTTCTGGGTATGGCCAAGCAGACCATAGAGGGTCGCGCCCGCCAGCGTGGAGACAAGATGATCACTCCATCCATCATTGATGAGGTGTTCACCAGTATCATGCCTGCATCGGCTAAAGAGGCAATGGGGATGGAAGTGACCGAAGAGGATCTCAAGCGCGATGAGCAGATTGATCAGGAAAAGGAAGAGGCTGTGGAAATTTCTCTGAAATGGGAGGATGATGCTTTGGATAAAGTTTCCCGCATTCCCATCCCTTTTATCCGCAATATGGCTGTGAAGCGTATTGAACAAGAGGTCTCTAAAGAAGGAAAAGAAGTTGTAACGCTCGAATTATTTGAAAAATACCGATTTACTTTTTAATCGAGAGGTTATTATGGCTGCTGAAATGAATTGGGTTTATCCGGTCGGAATGGGGATTCTGGGAGCGTTACTTCTTTTGTTTTCGAACAACCGGGTTCCTGTACGGCAAAAATATCGAAGGGGAGCACGCAAATAGCGGAAGTATTTAACTTGTTGACAGCTTCGGATTTATGTTGAATGGGTCAACTCCAGACTGGAATTTTTTTAGATGCCTTCCTGAAATAGGTTTACGGATCGACACATTACAGCCAAGCTCCTTTGCAAAAACGCGGTTTGAATCCCTCTGAAATAAAAGATATGCCACTTCTTGCTGACCGATTGTTTTGCTTTGGTCTGGGCTTTTCTGCAATGGCTCTGGCGGAAAGGCTCTTGCCCCAAGGATGGGATGTTTCAGGGACCGTGCGGGGCGAGCAAGATGAAAGCAAGACGAAAAACATTTCGGTCTGCACTTTTGACGGATCCCATCCCACGCCGGAAATTTCTGAGGCTATCTCCCGCGCGACGCATCTTTTAATCACCATCCCTCCCCAACTTTCTGGCGATGTGGTGCTGGAAAACTTTGCCGAAGAAATTTCTAAAGCCCGGCATTTGCAATGGATCGGATACATCTCTTCAACCGGAGTTTATGGTGATACCCAGGGTGAATGGGTGGATGAGTCCTCGCCCGTGCTGGCGTCTACAGATCGCAATCTCTGCCGCATCGAGGTGGAATCGGCCTGGCTCAAGTTAGGTCAGGATCAGGATCTACCGGTGATGATTTTTCGTTGTGTGGGTATTTATGGACCGGGCAGGAACTTGCTGGTTTCTGTAAGACAGGGACGCGCCCGGCGCATCGATAAACCCGGTCTGGTTTTTTCCCGCATTCATTCTGAGGATCTGGCGCAAACGCTGGAAGCCTCGATGAAAAAGCCCCAACCGAGTGCAATCTATAACGTCAGCGACGACTGTCCTTGCCCTCCTGCCGAAGCGGTGGAATATGCTTGCAGTTTATTGGGAGTGGAACCGCCGCCGTTGGTGTCTTATGAGGAAGCTGATCTTTCCCCCACCGCCCGGGGTTTTTACATTACTAATAAACGCATCTCGAATAAAAAAATTAAACGGGAACTGGGAGTGAAACTGCGCTACCCCGATTACCGTTCCGGATTGAGAGATTTGTTGAAGGATTTGTAACTGCAGTTTTTAGAGGTCAGTTGGGTAGTCGAGAAATTCAGTGGCGATTTGAAACTTTTGTTCTAAATGACGGCCCACCGCTTTCACGCCTCCGGTTTCGGTGGCGTAATGGCCGGCGAAAATCAATACGCATTGGCCTTCAATGGCTTCGTGGTAATGGTGGTTGGCGCCTTCTCCCGTGATGTAGGCATCGAGCCCTTCCTGACTGGCCTGCCGGACGATATCCGCAGCCCCACCGGTCACCAGTCCGATGGATTCAATTTCTCCCTCGCCTATCACTTTGACGGATGAACCCAGTTTCTCTGCCAATTCCTGCGCCAGGGTATCAGCGGACTTTTTATTGATAGTGCCCTTGAAACCGATTTTGATACCACCATATTCGCCAAACGGCTCGAGGTTTTCCAGCCCGATTAAATCGGCCAAGGCTCTGTTGTTGCCCAGTACCGGATGCAGGTCGAGAGGGATATGGGCCGAATACAGTCCCAGGTTGGCGCGCATCATGGAAGAAATTTTTTCATAAAAGGAACCGCGAAGCGGTTGCAGTCCGCCCCAGAAAATTCCATGATGAACGAACATCATCTGGCAGTTTTTTTCAATAGCCAGATCAATGGTGGCCTGACACAAATCTACCGCCAGTCCTATTTTTTGTATTTCTCCGGTGTTTTGCACCTGCAGTCCGTTCACGGCGTTGGGTGCGTCGCTAATGGACGAGATGTCCAAAAGGTTGTCCATGTAGTTGCTGAGTTGTAGAATGTCCATGACCGAAATTATAACTTCCTACGGGCCTTAGAGGCAATAGTGATCAACTTTATTATTCGAAACATTTGGCAGAGGCTTGTCCTGCTGGTTTTTATTTCCATCATTTCTCATTCGGTGATCCATCTGGCTCCGGGAGAACCGGCGTTGGTGGACCCTTCCAACCCGAGAATGAAAGCGGAAGACATTCAGCGCATTCGGGCGGCTTATCACTTGGACGAGCCCCTCCACGTGCAATATGTTTTTTGGGTGCGAGACCTGTTTACCGGAGAACTCAAATCCTTCAAAGATAACCAGCCGGTTCTGAAAAAAATCTGGGACAGGTTCCTCAATTCCGTCCCCCTGTTCATTGTCAGTATGATGATGATTTGGTTTCTGGCGTTTCCTATTGGAATTAAAGCGGCCTTAAGCCGTAATTCGGTCTTTGATAGAGTCAGCACTTTTATTTCTTATGGGCTGATTTCCATCCCTGGTTTTTTTCTTGCTTACTTGTTAATCATTTTCATCGTCAAGACTTTTGATGTCTCCGTGATCGGAATGAGAACCTTTGGTTTGGAAGAGGCTCCGTTATTATTCCGATCCATGGACCGAGTGTGGCATTTGACGCTGCCCGCAATGATTTCGGCAATAGGGGGAATGGCTGTTTTATCGCGCTACGTCCGCTCGCAAATGTTGGAAGTGATTCATCAGGATTATATGCGCACCGCCCGGGCCAAAGGGCTTCCTGAAGATCAGGTCATCTACCGTCACGGATTGCGCAATGCGCTCCTGCCTTTCATCACCATGTTCGGCTTGACCATTCCCGGTTTGATCGGCGGCTCGGTGATTTTTGAAACTATTTTTGCATGGCCGGGGATGGGGCGGTTGGGATTCGAAGCCATACTGGCGCGGGATTTTCCGGTCATTCTGACGCTGACTTTTTTCTCAGCCATTCTGGTTTTACTGGGCACGTTGATTTCCGACATTCTCTACGGCGTGGCAGACCCACGCATAAAATTTTAAGGTAATATTATGAACGAACAAATCGACGCCGATGCCCTGCCACCCTCTAAAGGTTTGTTCGAGGAGCGTTGGGTGCTTCTCAAACGCAACCGCATGGCTTATGCCAGTTTTTGGTTTTTGATTGCATTATTTGCCCTCGCCATAATGGGTAAGGTGTTGACGCAGAACATTGTCGTCTTTGATCCAAAAATTGTGCGGCTGTCCGAAAAATTTCTGCCTCCTCTGACTCCTTACACGAGCAAGATCACTCCCAAAGAAGATGCGCCGATTATGGGAATCTACTTATTGGGCACAGACGAACTGGGGCGAGATGTGTTTGCCCGTATGATGGAAGGCAGTTTTGTTTCATTGACGGTGGGCTTCGTGGCGGTGGGGATATCGCTGACGGTGGGGATTTTCCTGGGCGGACTGGCGGGATTTTATGGCCGGGTGAAACTGGGGTTCATCACGGTGGATACGCTGATCATGCGTTTTGTCGATATCATGCTTTGTTTTCCCAGTTTCTTTTTGATTCTGACGGTGGTCGCGTTATTGCCGCCGAGTATTTACAACATCATGATCGTGATTGGCCTGACCAGTTGGATGGGCATAGCCCGGTTTGTCCGGGCAGAGTTTTTGTCTTTGCGCGATCAGGATTTTGTCGTCGCCGCCAAGAGCCAGGCGATTCCTGAATGGCGGATTATTTTTATACACATGGTGCCTAATGCCATTGCCCCGGTTCTGGTTTCGGCCACCATCGGTGTGGCGACGGCCATCCTGACCGAGTCGAGTTTGAGTTTTCTGGGTTTTGGTGTGCAACCGCCGGATGCGACATGGGGCAATATTCTCGCCGATGGCAAAACATTTTTGTTCGACGCACCCTGGCTGACATTCATTCCCGGATTCACCATCCTGTTTGTGGTGCTGGCCTTCAACCTTTGCGGCGAAGGCCTGCGCGAAGTGTTCAACCCGAAACTGAGAACAAATCCCTAAAGGCATCTCGTAGTGCTTGTTGAGAAAGCTAATAAACAGTAATTAAAAAGTATATGTCCATGATTAGCACAAGAACGTATAGCTCCATTGCCTTGAGGGCACCTCATGATATTTGTTGAAAAAGTAGGTTTGCAATTTGGTTCCAAGGTGCTCTTTGAGGATGTCAGCTTCCACCTGCGCCCAAAGGAGAAGGTTGGGCTAGTGGGTGAAAACGGTACCGGCAAGACCACGCTCTTTAAAGTAATCACAGGAAAAACCACGCCGGACTCGGGGAAGGTGGTTCTTAGAAAGGGCCTGCGTTTTGGTTTGCTGGAACAGGATCTGGAAGTGGGCCGCGAAACGGTTCTCGAAAGGGTGGTGCTGGGTGATCCACATTTTCTTAAAGTGAAAACGGAAATGGAACGCTTGGAATCGGGCCAGACTTATCACGAACGCTACGGAGATTTGCAACACGAGTTTGAGCGTCAGGGCGGCTATGATCGGGAGGCCCGGGCAAAAATCATTCTCCTTGGGCTGGGCATCAAGGCTGAAAAGTGGAACCAGCCTCTTGACCAGTTATCGGGCGGCTGGAGAATGCGTTGCGAACTTTCGCGTTTGTTGTTGCAGAGTCCCGATGTCCTGCTGCTGGATGAGCCGTCCAATCATCTGGATCTGCGTTCCGTAGTTTGGTTGGAATCGTTTCTGAAATCCTATGAGGGTAGCGTCCTGCTGATTTCTCATGATCGCAGGTTTTTAAATTCTCTGGTAAGCCGGACCGTGGAGTTGGAGCGCGGAGCGCTTTCAGTTTATGTCGGGAATTATGATGACTATGAAAGGCAAAAGCAAGAGAGGGCGGAGTTGTTGGAGTCTCAGGCCGCTAACCAGGGCCGCAAAATTGCCGAGGTGGAACGGTTCATAGAAAGGTTTCGCGCCAAAAATACCAAAGCCACCCAGGTGCAAAGCCGAATAAAAATGCTGGATAAAATGGAACGGGTGCAAATGACCCAAGGCACAAAAACGATTCACTTTCGTTTTCCTCAGCCGGTGAGAACAGGGCGCCATGTTTTAGAGGTGAAGGAAGTCTCGAAAAGTTATGGGCCGCTCACGGTGTATCAGAATTTTTCCATCAATTTTGAAAGAGGCTGGAAAGTGGCGCTGGTGGGCGAGAACGGTGCGGGAAAGTCCACCCTCTTGAAACTGATGGCGGGCGCTCTTGAGCCGGATGAGGGCAAAATAAAACTCGGCGCTAATGTGTCACGCTCCTACTTTGCCCAGCATCAGGGTGAAACGTTGAATTTTAACCATACGGTGTTTCAATCTCTGGAAGAGTCTGCGCCGGGACTCCTGCTTACTGCAAAACGAAATATCCTTGGGGCGTTTTTGTTTGCCGGGGATGATGTGGAGAAGAAAGTTTCTGTCTTGTCAGGAGGAGAGCGCTCCCGGCTGGCTCTGGCGCGGATGTTGTGCGGTGGGTCGAGCGTTCATGGAAATGGGAAACCTCCTTCATTAGTTCTGTTCGATGAGCCGACGAACCATCTCGATATGCGGTCGCGGGAACATTTAGCGGCGGTGCTTTCTGATTATGAAGGCAGCCTGCTGGTCATTTCTCATGACCGGTTTTTCCTCGATGGATTTATCAACCGCGTGTGGGAAGTGGAAGGCGGAGTGGTTAAGGATTATCCCGGTCATTACAGTGATTATGAATGGGAGAAATCCAAAGAGGTTCAGAGTGTTGAAGCTTCTTCAGGCTTGGCCAAAGACCTTTCTTCGTCGCAGTTGAACCGGGAACGAAAAAAAAAGGAAGCTGAAGAACGTAACCAGCGTTATAAAAACCTGAAACCTCTGCAAAAAAAACTGGCGAAAGTGGAGTCCCGCTTGGAGGTTCTAATGTGCACGAATGAAACTCTGCAAACGCGGCTTGCCGATGCTGGTATTTATGAAGAAGATCAAAAACCCCGGTTGTTGGAAACTTTGGCAGAGCAGACAACGCTGAAGGCTGAGGAGAAAATCCTGATGCAGGAATGGGATGAGCTGACAGTTGCGATAGAGGAGATTGAGAGTTCGGCCGAAAACGATTTTTCGGGGGCCTAAAATTCTTTTATGTTCGAACTTCACACAATAATTTTAATTTGCGGGTTGCTGCTGTTGGCGGCGATGGTGATATTGCCGGTATTTTTCGGGGCTCCCTGGCATCCGCTCCTACCCGGAACGATCCGGCGGATTTTGCGGTTCACTGAACTTCGGCCGGGAGAAACTTTTTGCGATCTTGGGTGCGGTGAGGGCCGTGTGCTGATTGCTGCGGCCAAAGAGTTTTCCGCCAATGCCATTGGTGTGGAGATTGATCCTTTAAAAGTTTTGCTGGCGCGCCAGCTGGCACGAATGAATGGAGTTGATGACAGGGTGCGTGTTGTGCGGGGGAACTTGTTTGACTTTGATACAGGTTCTGCCGATGTGCTTTATCTTTACCTGACCCATCAGGCGATGGACAAGTTGTTCCCGGACATTTTAAAGAAACTCAAACCTTCCGTAAGAATCGTTTCCTACCGCTTCTGCCTGCGTGGCATGACCCCGGACAAAGTCAGCGAAGACAAAACACTCTTCCTCTACCAGTTGGATAAAGGCACCAAAATAAATACCTACCATTAACCGCCACTTGACGTGGGGCCAGTGAAAACCTTTTTAAGCCGAGATAATTTTTGTCAGTCGAATGAGCTATTGCTCGTTGCCTGTGGGGGCATCCCCACTCCATTTTAGGACACCTTCCCAGACGTAGCCGGAGCGGTTTTGGAATTTGACGACCAGCCAGTTCCTGTGATTGAGTTCGATATTGGTCCTTCTCACGAAACTGACTTCCTGGCCTTTGCGGAGTTTGGTGATGTTGGAGAAAATCTCCCCCGGTCCTTTTTTCATCTCCACTCCATCAAGCAGTACGGTGAGGAGTTTTCCTGGAGGCGACGGCGGTTCTTGCGGAGCGGATTCGGCCATGTCGACCGGATTCAGTTCAGCCATGTCGGGTTGGGGAACGGTAACTGGCGCCATAGGCTCAGGGACTTCAGCAACTTCAGTTGGAGTTGGGGTCGACATAGTCGGCGGTGTGGGGAACGGGGCCTCTGAAAGTGCTGCCATCCTTGGCGCTTTGGGTTGTGCAACCGGAGCGGTCGGAGTCACGACCGGTTCCCGTGCAGCACGAACCGGAGGTGCTGCCGAAGGTGCGGGGGTCGTGGCCGAAACGACATCCACCCCCATATCTGCAAACTTCACAAAAATTGGATTGGAAACCAGATAGTCTGTAGGAGAGACTGTTGCCGTGACTCGATAATAAACGGGTTCTTTTCGGTCTATGCCGACATCCCTCCAGGTCAACTCAGAGGGCAGGGAAACAGTTTCTTCTTTAACGAGAGCTCCGTTGCGGATGATCTGAATCTGTGCGGTCTTGTTTCCTCCCTGTACGGAGCGAAGTTTCAGGTTGATAGTGGGGAAGTCGGTCGCAACCAGTTCCTGTCCCATTGTGACCTGATTACCGGCCTTCTGGTCTTCGACGACGAACTCATCGAGCGAGAGCCGGTTTTCATCGGCTTGGCGGACGGCGTACATCCTGCCCTTTTTCATCGCATCAAGTACGGTGTCGTTATTTCTTTCACGCACAAGAAAAATGGTACGCACGGAGCCCAGGTTATCTCCCTTTTGGTTTTCGCAAAGATAATCATTGCCGCCAAAACCCCAAACCGGTTGCTCTCGATTTCCGTTCAGATATTCCATGAGCACCTGATCCCATTGCTGGCCTGGATCGGTTTGACCGATCGGTTCGTTGCCCACGGCCTGGAACCCGGTATAGTTTTGTGTTGTTAACAGGTCATTCGGGTAAGGCAGAGTTTCGAGGGTGGTGGTGCCTTTCTGGCCGATACCGGAGGTTTCCATATGATTCCAGAAAACCAACGCGCCTTTGGAGGTGGCAAAATTTATTAAATTTTGATAAGGCGCCACACCTTGGTCTCCATTGTAAGGATCGAAAGGGGAGCTTTGAAACGGGTGATTGTTTACGGTCAGCATGGCGAAGAGCAACATGAGGGGCACTGTGATTTTGCGGAAATGACCTTTGTAGACGGCCCCGACTGTCACTATAAAGAGGAACCCGATAATTATGAAATTATTGAGAAGCTCATGGGTGTATTTTTTTGAAAAATTACTATTTGGCAAGGGCAACTGCTCGTAATCTTCGGCAGAATCCATTCCGAAAACCAGCAGATGCTTGTCCCAATTGTGGGCTGTGAGGTTTTTATCGTAGTTACTCCCGCTCCAGAAATAAAAGGGGATGGTTTCCACTCCGGGAATCAATATGGTGCGCTCAAACTTGCGGTCGTTATCCTTGATTTCTGATAAATACCCTCCCACTCCCCGGTCGAGCACTGAGGGCCCCTGAGTGATATTTTTAAAAATTCTTTCAAACGGTTTGATTCCGAATTCAATGGAATTGCGAGCGTAGTCTCCAAACAAGACCACATCTATTTTCTGGCGTTCGGCCTGATTGGTGATATCCGTGATGGACGAGCACCCTTCGCTGAAGTTGGACTTGATGTCAGCGACCCCATCAATTTGAATATACAGAGCTAATGCGCTGGAAGGGAAGACGGCCAGCAACGTGCCGAGCAAAAGCACTGCCCTGCCGCATCGTGACACAAGTTTTTTTATGGAATGGGGAACCTGCTGCAAACGAATCAAAGCCTGGAAGCCTCCAACTATCTGATCCTTAAAATGTTATCTCTATTAAAACATAGAGTTCGGGCACACTCTATCTAAAACTTATCGCTAATTTCAGGGTTTAAATGAGGGTGGTGGCTAAAATTTTATTTTGGCTAGAAAATTTATGATATACTTAACTGGTTGAGAATGCATGGTTTTCCCTCCACTAGGCGCCAGCGTGAAGCTGGACCCAATGGGCAACAGGGCGGTACCTTAGGGAAAATGAGCAATACTTTTGTGGTGCTCAAACCCATGTTGGCGACTTAATATTTATCACCATTTACCTCCCTCGCTAGAGGGTGGTTAGCAAAGAGTCTTGGCGGCTCAATAGAGCCTTTGCTATTTGCCTCCCTCACTAGAGGGGCCGGTCCCGTCTGAAGTTCTTTTCAAAATCCCAAAGGGTTGAGTTTCATGGCATCCAGACTTCTAGTTGCTGACGATAGCATCACCATCCAAAAAATTGTTTCCATGGCTTTTGAAAATGAGGACATGGAGGTTGAAGGCATTGGCAATGGGCAGGAAGCTTTCGACCGAATTGCAGAATTTAACCCTGATATTGTTTTGGCAGATGTCGATATGCCGGGACTGGATGGTTTCCAGTTGAGCGCGAAAATTAAGGAAGCCCCGGAAACGAGTGGCATCAAAGTTCTGCTGCTGGCCAGCGACTTTGAAGATTTTGATGAGCAGCGCTACCAAACTTGTGGTGCCGATAACCATATTTCGAAACCGTTCAAGTCGGACGACATTGTGTCCATGGTCAAAAATCTACTGGATGGTTCATCCGGCGGTGAAGATGTCGTTTCGTTTCCCGTCGCCGATTTAGATGATGCCGACTCGGAACTCATCGAACAACCGATGGAAGATATGGAAGAGGCCGCAGAAATTATAAGCAACCTGAAAGTGCCGGAACCGCAAGAGGAACCCAGTCTTGAGGAGTTGTTGAATGCGGTAGAAAAACTTTCGACGGATGAAATGGAAAATTCAGATGAGGTGGATGACGGAGAACCGCTCGAAGACGAAACTCTCGCATTGATGGATGAAGAACTGGAACTTCCCGAGTCTGTGGAGTTGCCGGAGGAGCTTCTGTCAGAGGCTTTAGATCTGCCCGAAGAGGATTTGATGGAGCCGATGGAGCTCTCTGATTTTCTTGATGCTCCTGCTCCTGCACCAGAAGAAAAATTGCAAGCGCCTGCCCTGCAATCCGGAAATGATGATGACATTATGGATCAAATGATCCGTGGTGTTGAAGAACTCAAAGAGTCTGTTCAGTCTTTCGACCCAGCCGCAGAAGAGACTTTTCCCTTTGCAGAGTCCGATTCGGACGAACCGGAAGAAGGTCTGGGCTATGCAGATGGGCCGGAGATATTTGCCGAGGTGGGCAAGCGCGGAGTGGACAATATGGATGAATTGGATTCCGCCTTCAAGGAGCTTGCCATGGGAGGTAGAGGAGCAACCCATGAGGAGAAGCGCACTGAATTGTCATCGTTAGGCGGCATCGTCCCGGAACCGGAAGATCTTTTAGAGCACATGGCCCCGGGCGCGTTTTCCGAGGTGAGCAGGCGTCCCTCAACTCCAGAAGGCATAAAAGAGAATCTGGATTATATTTCCAGATTTTCTGATCAGGATCGGGATTTGGAACCGCGCAATTTACGTTCGAAGGACTGGGGTTATGAAGACAGGGATGACCACTTCACTCAAGCAATTGCCGAAGAGGTTAAACAGGTCCTGAAAAGATCGTTGGGCACCTCGCTGGAAAAAGAAGTTTCCGGATTGTCGGATATAATTTTAAAAACCATCCGTGAGGTGGTGAGAGAGGTCACTCCAGAAATTGCCCGCAGGGTGATTCGGGAAGAGATAGAAAAAATTAAAAAGCAGGACATGGTTTAGTCGGCCCCGCTTTACGACCCGCTCTTTTTAAGAAATTCATTCCTAATTATTAGTGATATATAAAGATCGTTGCCACTTAAAGCTCTCCTTGCGTGTTACAGGCAAAGGGGGGGGGATTTCATGTTCGCCTGTAAAGGGAAATTTTTCATCGAATGATTCAATTAGATAAGCATTACGAGCCGGAAGAAGTAGAAAAGCGCTGGGGACAATTCTGGCAGGAAAAGAATTTTTATCACGCTGATGAGACGCTTGACCGTCCGCCTTTTTCTATAGTCATACCACCGCCCAATATTACCGGGCGCCTGCACATCGGCCATGCCTTCAACAATACCTTGCAGGACATCCTGACTCGTTGGAAACGCATGCAAGGGTTTAACGCTTTGTGGCAACCGGGCACAGACCATGCCGGAATTGCCACCCAGAACGTGGTCGAGCGGCAATTGCATGAAGAAGGAACCAACCGGCAGGAGCTGGGCCGTGAGGCGTTTGTCGAGCGGGTGTGGAAGTGGCGCAACGAATCTGGAGGAACCATCACTGAGCAGTTGAAAAAACTGGGCTGTTCGCTGGATTGGGAGCGCGATCGTTTTACGATGGACGAAGGATTATCCAAGGCGGTGCGCGAGGTTTTTGTCACGCTTTATGAAGAGGGGCTGATTTACAAAGGCGACTACATCATCAACTGGTGTCCCCGTTGCCGCACGGCACTTTCTGATCTGGAAGTGGAACATCAGGATGCGCAGGGCCACCTTTATCATTTGAAATATCCTTTTAAAGATGGAGACGATTCTCTCATCATTGCCACCACCCGACCGGAAACGATGTTGGGGGATACGGCGGTGGCGGTCAACCCGGAAGATGAACGTTACACGAAATTCAAGGGCAAGACGTTAATCCTGCCTTTGGTAGGCCGGGAAATCCCGCTCATCGAAGACAGCCATGTCGACACCTCTTTTGGTACCGGTGCCCTTAAGGTGACACCTGCCCATGATCCGAATGACTTTGAAATCGGACGGCGGCATAACCTTGCATCGGTCAACGTGATGGATCCCAGTGGAGCTATGAATGCCGAGGCTGGCCCGGCTTATGAAGGGATGGACCGTTTTGAATGCCGCAAGAAACTGGTGGAAGATTTAAAAGACGCGGGAGTCTTGCTGAAAATTGAAGAGCTGGCCCATTCCGTCGGTCATTGCTACCGTTGCCGGACGGTGGTCGAGCCTTATTTATCGAAGCAATGGTTTGTCAGAGCCAAGCCCTTGGCTGAACCGGCGATACGGGCGGTGAGAGACGGCACTATAAAAATTGTCCCGAAATTCTGGGAAAATACTTATTTTGAGTGGATGGAAAATATCCGTGACTGGTGCATTTCCCGGCAAATCTGGTGGGGACATCAGATTCCCGCATGGAACTGCAAAGGCTGTGGCGAAATTACTGTGGCCCGGGAGACTCCAAAAAAATGTTCGGCCTGTTCTTCGACGGATCTGGAGCAGGAGACTGATGTGCTCGACACCTGGTTCAGTTCTGCGCTTTGGCCGTTTTCCACATTGGGCTGGCCGGAAAAAACAGAAACGCTCAAGCGGTTTTATCCCACCTCGGTTCTTTGTACCGGATTTGACATCCTGTTTTTCTGGGTGGCGCGCATGATCATGATGGGCATCAAATTTATGGGCGATGTACCATTCCACCATGTTTATATCCATGCTCTGATTCGCGACGCAGAGGGACAAAAAATGAGCAAGACCAAGGGCAACGTGATCGATCCTTTGGCCATCATGGAACAATACGGAACGGATGCGTTGCGATTTACGCTGGCGGCTTTTGCCGCTCAAGGCCGGGACATTAAACTTGCCGAGGATCGTATTGAAGGCTACCGTAATTTCTGCAACAAACTCTGGAACGCTTCCCGGTTTGTGTTCATGAATCTGGAAGGTTATCAGGGAAGCTGTCAGTTGGATGAACAGGCAGAGAAGTCCATTGCCGACCAGTGGATTCTGAGCCGACTGAACAACACGACGCAGGAAGTCAATCAGGCGCTGGAAAATTTCAGGTTTAATGATGCCTCCCTCGCGGTTTACAAGTTCATCTGGAATGAATACTGCGACTGGTACATTGAGCTTACGAAATCCCGTTTGCAGACCGAGGGCCCCGAAAAAGCAGTTGCGCAAAATGTTCTTGTGCATGTGCTGGAGGCGGCCCTGAAACTTCTGCATCCTTTTATGCCGTTTATCACTGAAGAGATATGGCAGAAATTACCCAAAAATGGGGACAGCATCATGGTCAGTGCTTTTCCCGAATTCGAGGCTTCCAAGAGCGAGCCAGAAGTGGAAGAGGCTATGGGGAAGGTGATGGAAGTAATTTCAGGCATACGAAATATTCGTGGCGAGATGAACCTCAATCCGGGGCTGAAATTAAACGCTTTAATCAAAACCCGCCACGCCGATCTGGAAGCAACTCTGAAAAAACACGCCGATTTTATCCGTGAATTGGCCCGGGTGGATCAGATTAGCATAGGCCCTGATGTCGAAAAACCCAAGGTCTCGGCATCTTCGGTATTGGGAGAAATGGACCTGATTATCCCTCTTGAAGGCCTGATGGATTTTGAGGAAGAGAGGAGCCGGATAGAAAAAGAGTTGAAAAAAATTGAAAAAGACCTCATATTTTTAGATAAGAAACTCTCCAACCCGAATTTTGTAGAAAAGGCACCTGCCGACGTCATCGAAAAAGATGAGAAAAGGAAAACTACCCTTTCGGAAAAACAGGTCAAACTCGAAGTTCATTTAAAAACAATAGAACAGGCAATCCGGTAGCGAATGTTAATCACCTTTGGGAAACCTGTGTTTCCCGTCCTATCCTGAATTATGGATGCCAAAGCAGGAACTCTGACACGCGATGAAGTGGCTGTCGAGTCCCAATGGGATTTGACAGGCTTGTATTCATCCGATGATGTCTGGGCCAGCGAGTTGGTCGAATTTGAAGCGGGACTTGAAAAGTACGCTTCCTTTGCCGGCACTCTGGCGGAGTCTGCTCTCAAGCTCAAGGCATGCCTGGAGTTTGATATGAACTTTTCCCGCCAGTTGGAAAAGCTTTATACGTTTGCCCATCTAAAAAATGATGAGGATAAAACCAACAGTTTTCATCAGGGGAATTTTGAAAAGGTCATGAGGCTGGTCAATGAAGCGAGCCGAGCGTCCAGTTTCATCCGGTCAGAAATCATGTCGATCCCGGATGATAAGATATCTGCGTTTTTGGCCGATAAGGAACTGGAGTTCTACTGGTTCCACCTGGAGCAGGTTTTGCGTTACCGCGATCACACGCTCTCGGAAAAGGAGGAGGCGCTTTTAGCCGCGTCCGGCGAAATGGGACGAAGTATGCGGGACGCATTCGACATGCTCGATAACGCCGACCTGCAACTGGGAGAGATTGAGGATGAAAACGGCGAAACGGTGACCCTCACTCACGGGAATTTCCAGAGCCTGCTGCAGAATTATGACCGCAGGGTCAGGCAGGATGCTTTCAATGCCTATTACAAGGCTTACGAGTCGCATCAATACACCTATTCCACTTTGCTTGCCGGAAGCATAAAAAAGGATTTGTTTTACTCGCGGGCCAAAAACTTTCCCAGCTACCGGGCCAAGGCGTTGTTTTCAGAAAATATCCCGGTAGAGGTTTATGACAACCTGATCGAATCGGTGCATCAGAACCTCGATCCGCTCTATAAATACTTCGATTTAAGAAAACGTCTGTTAAAACTTGACGAACTGCATATGTATGATTGCGGTGTTCCGCTGGTGCCGGACATGAAATGGCATATGCCCTTCGAGCAGGCGGTGGAAGAGGTTCAGTCTGCCCTGAGCCCTTTGGGTGAGGAGTATGTTGAACAACTGACACGCGGATTGTCAGTCGAGCGCTGGACAGACCGGTATGAGAATAAAGGCAAACGGAGCGGGGCTTATTCCTCAGGATGCTACGATTCGAACCCCTTCATTCTCATGAATTACCGGGAGGACAATATCAACAGTGCATACACCCTTGCACACGAAGCGGGGCATTCGATGCACTCGTTGTATTCCAGGAAAAATCAGCCTTATCTGTATTCTGACTACACGATTTTTGTGGCTGAGGTGGCTTCGACTTTTAACGAAGCTCTTTTGACCCGGCATTTTTTGAGTCAGGATATTGCGCCAGACATGCGGATTTATCTCATTTGCCGGGAGATTGATAATTTTCGCGGCACGTTATATCGGCAGACCATGTTTGCTGAATTCGAACATCAGGTGTATAAGGCGATGGAGAGCAATGAGCCTTTGACGCTGGAACCTTTCAAAAAGATTTATAGGGATCTTCTGGAACGTTATTTTGGTCCGTCAGTGGTTCTGGATGATTGCCTGTCGTTAGAGTGTTTTCGCATCCCGCATTTTTATTTCAGTTTCTATGTTTATAAATATGCCACTGGCATTTCCGCAGCTTACGCTCTGGCCGACCGGGTTACTTCCGGCGGAGAGACGGAGTTGAACGACTATCTGGGATTTTTGAAATCAGGCGGATCGAAATACCCGATCGACCTGTTGAAGTCTGCCGGGGTGGATATGCTTTCACCCGAACCGGTTAGAACCGCTTTGGCAAAATTTTCCACATTGGTGGATGAGCTTGAGCACTTAACCCATTAATAAAAACAAAGAGGATGATTAGAATTATGAAACTCCACCTCATTTTTAAAGGAATAGCGTTTTGAAAAAAACAGGCTCATTCAGAAGGAACGGGAGCAGCCCACGGAAACCTCAAAGTCAAAACCGTCAGGGAAGCGCACCCGGAAGAAACCAAAACCAAAATCAAAACCAAAGTTCTGGGCAGAGGAAAGGCGGAATCCATCCATGGGTTTCCTCCAGTCCTTCTTCTGCTCAGGCATTGACTTCTCACATCAGCATGGCTAGCAGCAAAAACCAGTCGGGTGCAAGCAATACCCGCAAACCGCAAAACGGTAAGAGTCCGTATCGCCAAAAACGCAACAATGCCAGTAACCCGAGTGGCCCGAGTGGGGAAAAACCATCCTATCAGGAAAGATCGGGTCGTGGCAGTGGAAGACCGACTTCACGGCCGCCTGTTGAGACTTCCGCCGCGGACGTGAGAAGTCCGTCAGTTTCGGAAAAACCGTTAACCGGGTCTCTGGATGCGTTCACCCTGTTCTGTGCCTATCATTTGGGCATTGGCCCTAACAAAGAATATAAGCCTTCCAACCTCAATGAGGTGGCAAGACGTTTTGGTCAGGACCCTGCTACCGTTCGTCAGGCGCTGAAAGAATGTGGTATGGATTCCGCTTCTCTGCTGGATCGGGATTTTGACATGGCCCTGGCACAATTGGATATTCAGGTCGCGCCGGAAGGCATTGACCGCATGGAACTGGGGAAATCTATTTATGAGGACTTTCTGGCTGCCCCTCACGTGAAAAGGGATTGGAAAAAAATCCTGGATGAAGACCGCAAGGAAAACAGTAAGGTTTTTGGCAAATAACTCCGAAAATTTTTAAAGAGCCTAATTGGAAGCCGGGTTTCCCTGTTTCTCCGAAATGACACTGCCTGTTGGAATGCGGCGAAAGCGCAATCCCTCCCGGATGATCTTGTCCTGTAGTTTTTTGATCCTGCCGTTAGAACATTTCAAGTCATTCATCAAAATCGAGAACGCAAAAGTTTCTCCGTCCCGGGATTGAAAATAACCGGAAAGGGCGCTGACAAAATTCAGGGTTCCGGTTTTAACTCGTGCCCGCTCAGGACTTTTTACCCCGCGCATTCTGTTTTTCACATTTCCATCTACCCCCATCACACCGAGCGCGGAAACAAATTCCGGATACACTCCCAGGTCATTTTTGATGTAGCGGAGGATATCAACAATCATTTGCGGCGATAACCTGTTCTGCCGGGACAAGCCGGAACCATCAAGAACCTTGTATTGATCCGGTCGGTACCCCAGTTCTGCCAGATACTCCTCAAAAGCTTTAAGCCCTTTCAAAGTGGTGCCAGGCGGGCCATATTTCTCAGCCCCGATAGTTTTTAAAATTTGTTCCGCCACAAAATTATTGCTGAACTTATTGAGGCCCTGAAGTGCCAACGTAAGGGGTTCTGATTCGTGAGTTAATAATTCCAGTGCTTTTTCAGGCACCACAGCCTGTTCGATTTTTCCCTTGAACTGGATGCCTGCATGTCTCAGATATTTTTTCAGTGTGCTCAGAGTGTATAGGGTGGGGTCGGTAATGTTTAAGAAATACTGGGCCCGGGCCTGACCGAGACGGATTCCTCCTGAAACGGTGATCTCGTCAAATCCATTGCGGTCCAACCGGTTGACGATCAGCCGGTCGCGCTTGCCGGGCTTGAGGGTTTTGGACTGATTGTCGAGAGTGATGTATTCGGTATCAGGCTCAATCACGATTTTTGGTTTACTCCCCGCTTTAGGGCCGGGGCTCACATAAGCCTGGACCGTGTTGAAGTTGAAAGACAGTGCCCCCAACGGAGCTTCATAGGCCTGGGCGCCCGGATTCTTGATCCATGTCTTCACGCGTTTCCTGTCATCGAAGAAAGAATCGTCGCCAATAATATTTCCGGTGATTTTACGCAACGGAAGATTTTTTAACTCGTTGACCAGCAGCCACATTTGTTCGGTGACAAACTTAGGGTCTCCATAACCCTTGATATAAAGGTTGCCGTTTAACACGGCATCTTTCAAGGTCCCATCCGTATAGAGCCGTGTTGGGAAACGGTAATTGGGGCCAAGGGTTTCGAGCGCAACGGCGGTGGTGAGAACTTTTAAGTTGGAGGCGGGAATGAATAACTTTTCCCCGCGCAATTCGAAAAGGGATTCGCCGCGATCCAGCGAATAAATTTTGACGCCAAAATTATTTTTTCTCAGACAGGAGCTGGAAAGGATTTTTTTGACTTTCTTCTGGAACAGCGGGAGGCCCTGTTCGCGAGCTTCCGCGCTTGCGGGGAGGGGAGCCGCCAGAAAAAAACAGAGCACATGCAGGGCAACAATTGTTATGGCTTTAGGGTTGACACTTTTCATCAGAGGAAATTCTACTCTGTTGAAAATAATTTTACAATTGACAAATGCCGATGCATTAGCGAACCTGCTTCAAGCGGGTATTGATAACAAAACTTTCAGGTGAAGCTGTGATCGATTTTTCGCACATCAAATACGGAGTTTTGGTCGCCATGATGGCGATCCTGTTTGGAGGGTTGCTGGGCCTGTCTTTCGGTTGTTGCGAAGACAACATCATAGATATTTTTAAGTCCAGCTCCGACAAGGCATTATCCGGAGTTTATAAGGGCGATCAGGCCAAAGCCGACAAGGTGGTCAAAAAAGCATGGGTCTATATGAAACGCGCTCATCTGCACTCTCAGACCATGGGAGTTATCAGTATCGCCTTTTCACTGCTGGTGGCCTGGTTGAATTTTCCGGCCCGCGCGCAATTAGGAATCTCTCTGCTCAGTGGGCTGGGTAGCCTGGGGTATGGTGTCTTCTGGCTGCTGTCCGGATTCATGGCTCCTGGAATGGGGTCAACCGGTGCGGCGAAAGAGTCTGTTGCCCTGATCGCCCAGGCATCGGGAGGCGCTTTTTTTGTGGCGGGAGTCACACTATTTGGCCTCATCGTTTATAAAATGTTTATCAAATCCGCAGCGAAATAAATTCCTGCTGGTGCTGAATAATCACAATTTAAACCACGAAAAATATTTATGAATTACGATCTGGTAGGGATAGGAAACGCGCTGGTTGATATTGAAGTTCAGGTTGACGATGCTTTTATAGAAGAAATATCGGTGACCAAAGGGGGTATGACTCTTTCTTCTGCGAGCGATCAGGAAAAAGTTTTAAATGCGCTGAAGTCAAGACCGCACAAGCTTTCATCAGGCGGGTCGGCCGCCAACACCATTCATGGAGCCAGTGTTCTGGGAGCCAAATCCTATTACCTGGGCCGTGTGGCCAACGATGATAATGGCAAGCATTACACAGAAGACATGCGCACCTGCGAGGTTGGGTTCATCGGGCCCGGTTCCGATGATGAAGGCACCGGCACCTGCGTGATCCTCATCACTCCCGATGCCGAGCGCACGATGCTGACGAACCTCGGCGTCTCCACCATGCTTCATCCCGACAATGTCGATGAAACCATCATCCGGGATGCCAAAGCGGTTTACGTGGAAGGCTATTTGTGGACCGGGGACGAAACCCGCGAGGCCGGACTCCATATGGCGAAGCTCGCCAAGCAACAGAACATTCCCGTCGCCTTCACTTTGAGTGACGCGTTTGTGGTCAATACCTTCAAAGACAGCCTGCTGGACTTTATCCAATGGAATGTTGATATTCTATTTTGTAATGAGGTGGAAGCCCAGGCCATGACAGGTGAAACCGATTCGAGAAAGGCGTTCGACAAACTACTGGCATGGGTGGATACCCTGTTTCTGACCTTGGGTTCCGAGGGGTCTCTGGCCGGGAAAAGCGGCCATGAGCCGGTGCAGGTTGGCACCTTTCCCGTTGATGCGGTGGACACCACCGGAGCCGGAGACCTTTATGCTGCCGGGGCTCTCTATGGCTTGATCAATGATCGAAATTTGACGGACTCGGCTATTATTGGTTCTTACTGTGCGGCACAGGTAGTTTCTCATATGGGCGGGCGACTGCCAACTCACTCCTATACGCGCGTTGAAAATATTCTCACCGAATACCGCAAGCATCATCCTTATAAGCCTGCCTGACGCAGGTTATGAAAATTATACTTTCTGTTGCAGGTTTGCTACACTCGCCTTAATCAAACTTTAGGTTTAACCAGAACAAAGGAGGAACCCATGAAACTGTTACCCGTTCTCCTCCTGGCCCTTTGCACGCTTGTGGTTGGTTGTGGTACGGTCGGGAAAGATTTTGACGGATCCCAGGTCAAAAAAATTAAGAATAATGTAACGACCCAGGTTGAAATTCTCGACTGGTTTGGCGTGCCCTACAAAGAAGGCACCGAAAACAAACACACCATGTGGACCTATCAACGTGATACTTGGCAGGCCATCGGTGAAGGAAAATCAAAGGGGCTGGTCATCTTGTTCGACGACAAAAATATCGTCAAGGCCTATCGCTACGAATCAAACTAGCCGCTAGGCGCGGGGCTCCGGCCAGCGGCCGGTGGCAATTAGCAATGTCTTTATTTTGCTGACAAAGAGTTGTCTCGGCTCAATAGTCGTCATCGCGAGCGACTGGAAGGAGCGCGGCGATTCAGGTTGTTGATAGCCACTCATCTTCCGTCATACCTCAGGTGGGTATGGCGAGTCTTTGTTCAGCATCCTCTCAGATGAAACGAAAAATCTCTCTCATTATCTACGATTTTGACGGCACTCTGGTCGATACCCTTTTCGACATTGCCGATGCTGTCAACCTTGCCTTGAACGAACTCGGGTTAAGAACCCTGAGCCGTGAAACCATTCGCAAATATGTCGGCAAGGGCGTCGAAAAGTTGATGGCCCAGTCGACAGAGGGAACGGGTTATACTGATCTTTCTCAAGCGTCGAAACTGTTTCGCAAACATTACTCGAAAAATTTGATGAACCATACCCGGTTCTATCCTTCAGGGCGCGAAATACTCGATCATTTCCGCGACAAAAAGCAGGCCATTTGCTCCAATAAACCGGAAGAATTTGTACGGCGCATACTGGAGTCGCTGGGTAGTCTTGAATCCTTCGGCGCGATTCTTGGCGGCGACAGCTTGAAATCGAAAAAACCCGATCCTGAGGGACTGCTCTATTTACTCGACCGTTTCCAATGTTCCCAGGAACAAGCGGTGTTGGTCGGCGACAGTCCGGTGGATATTGAGACAGGTAAACGTGCCGGGGTTTTTACCTGCGTGGTCAGCTTCGGATTGGGCGACCCCAAAGAGATTGCCTTGGCCGAACCCGATTGCTCCATCGACCATCTCTCTGAGCTTAAAAAATTATTTTGGTAGGTCTCAATCTTCGACCGCACTCCATCCTGTTGACTTTGTTGGGGGGCGTATCTACAATGCCTCGTTTCTATGAAAGACATTAAAAACATTTATCTTATAGCGATCTGCGGCACCGGCATGGCGGCGTTAGCGGGATTGTTGAAAGGCGCCGGTTATCGGGTATCAGGGTCCGATGCCAATGTCTACCCGCCGATGAGTACTCTTCTTGCTAATGCCGGAATTCCGGTTCTTCCCGGTTATCGAAAAGAAAATATCACAGGTGACATCGATCTGGTCATTGTCGGTAATGCCGTATCGAAAATCAACGAAGAAGTGCAGGCCGTTTTGGATGCTGGACTGGATTACACATCTTTTCCTGCAGCCATTGCGCGTTTTTTTCTCGACGGTCGAAAATCTCTGGTCGTCACCGGCACGCATGGCAAAACCACCACCACATCACTTTTAAGTTGGGTGCTTGAAGCATCCGGTAGAAAACCCGGTTTCATGGTGGGTGGCTGGTTGAAAAATTTCGATAACAACCATCAGGTTCCTGAGGGTGATTATTTTGTGACGGAAGGCGATGAGTACGACAGCGCTTTCTTCGATAAAGGACCCAAGTTCCTGCATTACCGTCCCGATGCTTCGATTCTGACGGGTATTGAGTTTGACCACGCCGATATTTTTGACGATCTGGATCAGATTAAAGATGCTTTTCGCAAGTATGTGAGCCTGATTCAGCCTGAAGGGGTTATACTGGTCAAACACGCTGACGCAAATATTCAGGATGTATTGGAAAAGGCCGTTTGTAAGGTCGAGACCTATGGCTATCTTGATGGGGCGGATTGGCAGATCAAAGACTACCGCTTTGAAGGTGGCTGCGGTTATTTTTCTCTGTTTTATCAGGGGGCAAAAAAAGCGGACTTTCAGTTGGCGATGATTGGCCGGCATAATGTGGAAAATGCGGCGGCGGTAGCAGCTCTTTGCCTGCAATTGGGCCTGACTGCCGATGAAATAAACTCTGCCTTTAAAACTTTTCAAGGTATCAAACGGCGGCAAGAAGTGGTCGGGGTTAAAAACGGGTTAACGGTGCTGGACGATTTCGCACATCACCCGACTGCCATTCGCTTAACATTAGAAGCGGTGAAAGAGGCTTATCCTGGCCAGAGGTTGTGGGCTGTGTTTGAACCCCGATCGGCCACTTCAAGACGAAAGGTGTTTGAACAGGATTTCCCAGATAGTTTTCTCGCCGCCGACCGGGTTATTATTGCCGGATTGTTCGCGCCTGAAAAACTCAGTGAGGAAGAAAGATTGGATCCGGAACAGGTTGTGGCTTGTCTGCGGCAAAAAGGAACAGACGCTCACTACATTCAGGAAGTGGATGACATTGTTGCCTACATGGCTGAAAATGCTGAAAGTGGCGATGTGGTGCTGGTCATGTCATCAGGCGGATTCGGTGGCATCCACCAGAAGATTCTGGATCGATAATGGCTATGGATAAAATTTATCACGGGCAAATAAAACTGGGTTTGATCCAGAGAGGGCTCACGGTTCCTACTATATTGCAGGGACTTTCTGAGGTCTCGGGTGGGCTCTGCTCCGGCGAGCCGGGCGAGGAGATCACCTTGGCTCTGGCGGACGACTTCATCGTCAAGGCCAACCTGAATGCGCCGGGACAGGACGGACCAAAGCTGGTCAGTCATGGAGACCGTTTGCGCCTCCATATGAGGGAAGGGGAGATTGACGTCGGCATCATCACGGTTCCGGAATTTCTCAAACAGCAGTTGAAGCAACGCACGCCAGTTTCTGAAAATATCTGTCTCGATGGGTATTGCCTGAACATTTTTCTCCGCGCTATCGGCAGGGGCAAAAAACTGAGCATGCCGATAGAAGCTATTCTTTCTGTCATCCAGTCGGCTTTCGAAGAAGGGGCCGCAGACCTGGTGCAATTGAATATGGATTTTTGCGAAGAAGACGACCGGGGATTCGATCGGCTGGCACCTTTGGTGGAGGCGATCAAAAAACGCTTTAACACTTTTGTCGCGTTGAAAGGCTTCCCGCCTTCGAACTCAGGCACCATTGACCTCATGTATGCGTCTGGTTTCGATATCATTGATTTCCCCCTGGGCGGTTTTTCCGGAACCATTAAGTCGAAAAAAAAGATGACCGCAAAACAGGTTCACTCCGCTCTGGAATATGCCGCAGGAGTTTTTCCGCCCGGCACAGTCTGGACCGATCTGGTTGTAGGATCGGAAACTCCTGAACAATTTAAGGAAGGGATTGATCGGTTGGCGGACTCGGGAATCATTCCCTTAATCTATCTGCAACGTGGCAGCAACGAAAAGCTAGACGAATACCGCGAGCTGGCGGAACTGGCAGAACATATGGATAAGGCGATTCAACGCAACCGTCTGCCATTAAAGTGGTTGTATCCGACATGCCGTTTTTTGAGTCCGCTCGACACCCGATTTTTTACCGGAGATCCACTGCAGGCAAAACTTGCAGTGACACCGGTTTACCGATCGGGACTGGGGAGAAAAACTTCGGCAGGGTTCGCGGCACTACGGCGTAAACTGCGCATCCGTAGCGTCAGCGACTCGTTTGAATCTGCCGGATTATAGACACGTGGACACTCAAGTAAAAAATTCAGATAAAAGAATGATTCCAGAAGTTCCTTTGAAAAACCTGGAGACGTTGTGGATGCAGGTCGGGGGTACGCTCTGCAATCTTGAATGCACGCATTGTTTTATCAGTTGTGGGCCGAAGAACGACACCATCGCCATGATGACTCTGGCTCAGGTTAAAGAAAGACTGGAAGAATCTAAAATCTTGCAGGTGAAAGACTATTACATCACCGGCGGCGAAGTGTTTATCAATCCGGAGATTTTTGAAATCCTCGCTGAAATTCTGCGCTATGGGCCTCTCGATGTCCTGACCAATGGCACACAGATCACCGCTGAGAAAGCTCAACGGTTGAGGGAGATTCAGGACGCTTCCGCTCACACCTTGCGTTTCAGAGTGAGTATGGAAAATTTTGAGGAAGCGGCCAACGATGCCATACGTGGAAAAAACGCTTACAGAAAAGCTGTGGCTGGAATTGGACACATTGCCCAGGCAGGATTTTCGCCGATACTCACCATCACGCGTTCCTGGGAAGAAGAACAGGATGCGGAAATGGAATTGCAGTTCATCGAGTTTCTCCGCGCTAACCGGGTGCCTCGACCGCAAATCAAGATACTGCCGGGTTTTATGTTGGGGCAGCTGGCTAAGAATGAACGTGGTTATAATGAAGAAGAGCGAGTGACCCAGGCCTGCTTTGAAAATTTTGATATCACTCAACTCCAATGCGCGACGTCGCGCATGGCGACCGGAGAAGGTGTTTACGTCTGTCCGATTCTCGTTGATAACCCGAAGGCCCGCATGGGAAACACTATCGAGGAAACTCTGCGTCCTTTTCCCTTGTCGCACCCTGCCTGTTATACCTGCCGAGTTACGGGAATGACCTGCAAGTCGTCCACTTGAAAAATCAGTATTTTATATTGAGCCAGTTCCGAAAGGCTGATAGCATGGATCCATCAATTCTTTTTAATGGGTGCTCTGTTGTCCACAACAATTCACTATGGCATTAATGCATTCCACTATGGTTCCATTGGGAACCCCGGCCGCAGGTTTTCAGCTTCCTGGAGTTGATGGCAAGAAATATTCTCTGGAAAGTTTTTCAGATAAGAATATCTTGGTGGTCATTTTCATGTGCAACCATTGTCCTTATGTCAAAGCGGTGTTGCAGCGGTTGATTGATTTGCAAACCGAGACAGAGGGAGTGCAGTTGGTTGGTATCAACTCCAACGATGCGAAACGTTATCCGGATGACTCTCTGGAAAACATGCAGAAGGTTACCAGGGGAAAAGGCATTAATTTCCCTTATTTGTTCGATGCGTCTCAGGAGACGGCCAAGGCTTATGATGCGGTGTGCACGCCTGATATTTATGTTTATGGCCCGGAACGGAAACTTTTGTACCGGGGCAGAATTGATGACAACTGGGAGCACGAAGAGAAAGTGACCCAGCGAAACTTGAAAGAGGCCCTGGATTGTATTGTTGCCGGAAAAGAAGTTCCGGGTGAACAGATCCCTGCAATGGGTTGTTCCATAAAATGGAAGGAAAATTAAGGTAAAACGATGGAAAAACTTAAAAAGTGGTTGTTCATTCTAGCGGCAGTGGTTTTTGCCGGCGCGCTATTTGCTGATAAAATTCTTTCCTTTTATATTGATTGGTTGTGGTTTGAAAGTCATGGCATCACCTCGGTCTTGTGGACGGTGCTGGTGTCGCAGTTCGGGTTTGGATTGCTGACCGGCGTTTCGTTTTTCCTGCTGACATTTGGCTTTTTAAATCATGTGTACAAGAAAACCTCCCATCTGCCGATTCTCTTGTCTGATCAGGTCCGGCGGGAAGTGCCTTTGCTGGATGTTATGGCCAGCAATTTAAAATTGTTGATTCTATTGATCCCTTTGGTTTTGGCGGTTATGACCGGACTGGTGATGGCTCAGCAATGGGAAACGCTTTTGCAATTTTTCAACGCTTCTCCGTATGGAGAGGTTGATCCCATCTATGGCAAGGACATCTCCTTTTACTTTTTCACTCTGCCCCTGTGGTTGCTGGTGAAGTCTTTGTTGTGGGAAACCATGATCGTGCTTTCCATCGGCGTGGGGCTGATCTATTTTTTCAAGCGTTTTATTTATGTTGGGCCGACCGGAGTGGTTCTTCTTCCCGATGCCCGGCGCACCCTCTCGGGTCTTGCGGGTTTGTTCTTTCTTTTGTTTGCCAGCGAATTTTATCTTCAGCGTTATGAGTTGCTGACAGAGGGAAGCAGTTTGATTTCCGGAATCGGGTACTCCGATGACAATGGCAAAATTCCTGTCCTTTATATTCTGATCATTACTTCCCTGATTTCCGCACTGTTTTCATTTGTGGGGTTGATCCGGCCCGGTATGAAAAAGGTCATGCTTTCGGGTGTGGGGTTGGGATTGGTATTTTTTGTTGCCAATTTATATCCGAAGGTATTGCAAAAATTTGTAGTGGTTCCCAACGAATTGGTCAAGGAAGCCCCTTATATCGAGCACACCATTGCCGGTGCGTTGACGGCATATGGGCTGAGCCAGACCGAGACGCATGAGCTTTCCGGTTCTGCGGCCCTGACCGCCGAAAGCATCCGGCGAAACGCCACCACCATCAAAAATATCCGACTCTGGGATCCGGAACCGCTTCTTGACACCTTGGGGCAGATCCAGGAGATCAGGACGTATTACCAATTCCAGTCTGTAGACAACGACCGCTACCGCATCAACGGGGATTATCGCCAGACCTTATTGTCACCGCGTGAATTGCTCTCCTCCAATCTGCCCAACCGCACATGGATCAACGAACACCTGACTTTCACACATGGTTATGGAGTTGCGCTGAGTCCTGTTAACCAGGTCACTCCTGAAGGATTGCCGGTGTTACTCATTAAAGATATTCCTCCGCAATCCAATATAGATCTGGTGGTGACCCGGCCCGAAATTTATTTTGGCGAGTTGGCCAATGACCATGTTTTTGTCAACACCGAAACCAAGGAGTTTGATTACCCGGAAGGGGAGAAAAACGTATACAAGAACTATGAGGGCAAGGGCGGATTTAAAGTCGGGTCTTTTTTCCGCAAGCTCGTTCTTGCGGCGCGGTTCAAAGCTCTTAAAATCATTTTTTCCGAGGACATTCATGATGAAAGCCGGGTTCTGATGTACCGGAATATCACCGACCGGGTGCAGAAAGTGGCACCATTTCTTAGGCTGGACAACGATCCTTATCTGGTGATTTCAGAAGGCCGTCTGATTTGGCTTTATGACGCGTATACGGTGAGCGACCGTTTTCCTTATTCCCCGAAAATTCCCCGGTTCGGCAATTATGTGCGCAACTCTGTAAAAATTTCCATTGATGCTTATGACGGTTCGATGAATTTTTATGTCGCCGATCAGGCCGACCCGGTTATTCGAACGTACCGCAATATTTTCCCCGACCTGTTTAAAGACTTGAGCGAGATGCCGGAAGATTTGCGAAATCATATTCGTTATCCTTCCGACATGTTTATGATTCAGACACATATTTATGCCACCTATCATATGAAGAGGCCGCAGGTTTTCTATAACAAGGAAGACCAATGGGAGATACCGGAAATTGATGGGGAAATTATGAAGCCTTATTACACGATCATGAAACTACCGGGTGAGGATCGCGAAGAATATATTCTTATGCTTCCGTACACGCCTAGAGGAAAGAGCAACCTGTCAGCCTGGATGGTGGCACGGAGTGATGGCGAACAGTATGGCAAGCTGGATGTGTATACCTTCCCTAAACAGAAGCTGGTGTTTGGTCCCAGCCAGATGGTGGCCCGGATCAATCAGGATGCAGAGATTTCCCGGCAAATTTCGTTGTGGGATCAACGCGGGTCGAGTGTTATTCAGGGAACCCTTCTGGTCATTCCCATTGAGGAGTCTTTAGTTTATGTGCGGCCTTTATACTTGAAAGCCGATGCGGGAAAGATTCCCGAACTCAAGCGCGTCATCGTCGGTTATGAAGACAGCATCGCCATGGAACGGACTCTCGAAGAAGCCTTAGAGAAAATATTCACCGGCTTTGACCGTAAGCCTCGCGAAGAGTCGGGTCAACATGTTGCGAAATCTTCCAAGGATCAGAAACTGGTTTTGAGCAAGAGCGACTATGACAAGATCCGCAGCACTTACCGCCGCATTCTGGAATCGCAGGGAAAACTGGATCAATCGCTGGCACTCTATCGGAAAGACCTGGAAGGACTAGGTAAAATTCTGGAAGGTACTCAGGTATCGCCACAAGTTAAAGCTCCGGCGGCTCCTTAAGTTAGGCGTTCTCGTCAGCGAATAAGCCCAACTGATTGGTGACCGCTTTTTGGTCGGGGATAGGGACAGGGTAGTTGCCATCGAAACAGGCGGAGCAGAATTTCTTCTTGCCGTTTTCCAGTACCGTCAACATTTTTTCCAGACTGAGGTAGGCTAGAGAATCTGCTGCCAGATACTTGCACGTTTCTTCGAGATTGTGTTTGTGGGCGATCAATTCTTCTTTGTTGGGTGTGTCGATGCCGTAAAAACAGGAGTGCAGAATTGGCGGTGCTGAAATGCGTAGGTGGACTTCTTTGGCTCCTGCATCCCTGAGCATTTTCACGATCTTGCGGCTGGTGGTGCCGCGGACGATGGAATCATCAATGACAGCGATGCGTTTGCCCGCGATCATTGATTTTACCGGATTCAGCTTAAGCTTAACGCCAAAATGCCGGATCTGCGATTGCGGTTCAATAAAAGTTCTGCCGACATAATGGTTGCGGATAAGACCCATTTCAAAGGGCAAGCCACTTTGTTCAGCAAAACCCATTGCCGACACAACCCCTGAGTCGGGAACGGGAATAACGATGTCGACATCGGCGGGGCTTTCCTGAGCCATGGCCCGGCCCATATCCTTGCGCACGGTGTAGACATGCTCTCCAAATATAAAGCTGTCCGGTCGCGCAAAATAAATATGCTCAAACACGCAATGTTTGGGGTCGACTTTTTTAAACGGGAAAAATGATTGTATCCCTTTATCGTTGATCAGGATGACTTCGCCTGGCTCGACTTCGCGGATGAATTCCGCTTCGATAAGATCCATCACACAGGTTTCCGAAGCCACGATATAAGCGCCATCGAGTTTGCCCAGACAAAGAGGACGAAACCCGTGCGGGTCGCGGGCGGCGACTAATTCTGTTTCTGTCATCAGTACCAATGAGTAGGCACCTTGGACTTGTCTCAAGGCGTCGGCGGCCCGATCCACGAAAGAGTCGGCTTTCGACTGGGCCATTAAATGCACGACGACTTCGCTGTCGTTGGTGGATTGGAATATTGCCCCTTGGACACCCAGTTCTTCACGTATGGACTCGGCGTTAACGAGGTTGCCATTATGAGCCAGAGCCAGAGACCCGGCTGAATAGTTGATCATGCAGGGTTGAGCGTTGACCAACTCACTTTTCCCTGCTGTGGAATAACGGTTATGGCCAATGGCTATAGGGCCCGGCAGTTTCAGGATTCGGGTTGGATCAAAGATATCGGCGACCAGCCCCATGCCCACTTCAAGACGCATTTTAGAATGTGTGCTGGCAGCAATACCGGCGCTCTCCTGACCCCGGTGTTGCAGTGCATAGAGCCCTAGATAAACCAGATTAGCCGCTTCAGGATGACCGTATACGCCTACGACTCCGCATTCTTCATGTAGTTTGTCCAGCATAATTCCCCAATGAAGTTTTCCAGATTTCTTTTAAAACTTCGATATCCTGTTTAACAACTTCTTTTCCATTGACCGTTACCGTGAAGTGAGAACCACCCACTTTGCCGATCAGGGAAAAGTCGACCGGAAATGCCATAGCCAGATCTTTGATTTCGTTAATGCATTCTTCGGGAAAAGAAACAACAATGCGCGACTGGGTTTCCCCGAATAACAAGGTGTCGTTTCTTAATGTGGACTCCAGTGTAAGCGTGGCTCCCAACGTCTGGCATCCCGGCGAGAAACAAGATTCTGCCACCGCGACTGCTAGCCCTCCTTCAGAACAATCATGAGCCGAAGAAATGAGGCCTTTTTTAATCAGCTCCCGGCAAAAATCCTGAACCTGTTTTTCGTGCTTTCGATCGAGAACAGGGGGCTTCCCTTCGCTGCGATCAAACATGACTTTCAGGTATTCGGTTCCCCCCAACTCCTCCATGGTAAAACCGATGAGAGCGATTTGATCCCCGGATTTTTTAAATCCCTGTGTCATGACCTGCTCCTGATTCTCGATCAGGCCAACAACGGCAACGGTTGGGGTTGGATAAATCGCGTCTCCTTTGGTTTCATTATAGAGGCTGACGTTACCACTGACTACCGGAATATCAAAAAACCTGCAGGCATCGCCCATGCCTTCTACCGCCTGTTGAAATTGCCACATGATTTCGGGTTTTTCCGGATTGCCAAAATTCAGACAATTGGTCAGGCCTATGGGTTCGGCGCCGGAGCACACCACATTGCGGCAGGCTTCGGCAACGGCGATGGCGGCACCCTCATAGGGGTCGAGATAGCAATAGCGACTGTTGCAATCCACCGAAATGGCTATGGCTTTATTTGTATCCTTAATGCGCAGGACGGCCGCGTCCGAACCGGGCAAAACCAGCGTGTTCAGGCGCACCATGTGGTCGTATTGCTCGTAGACCCATTCCTTGCTGGCGATATTGGGGCAAGCCAGAAGTTTTTTCAAAGCCCTGTCTCCGCGCGTAAAGTCGGGAAACTCGGTCAGGCTTATATGCACCACCTCATCGAGATATTCGGGACGTTTTGTGGGCCGTTTCAGATCCAGCGCACCATCGACAACCGGAAAGATTGGCAGGTTCACCACTTCCTGGCCGTCAAACTGGATGCGTACGCAGGATTCCTCGATCACCTCACCGATGATGGCCGCATCCAGTCCCCATTTATCGAGAATGGCCAAGGCCTCTTTTTCGTGGCCGGGTTTGACCACAAACAGCATGCGCTCTTGCGACTCGGAAAGCAAAATCTCGTAGGGGATCATGCCTTCCTCTCTCAGAGGAACTTTTGACAGATCCATAAACACGCCGGTTTCGGCTCGGTGCGCCATTTCAAACGAAGACGAAGTGAGCCCTGCGGCTCCCATATCCTGCACACCCACCACCCAGTCGCACTCAAACAATTCCAGACAGGCTTCGATCAACAGTTTTTCGGTGAACGGGTCGCCCACCTGCACGGTGGGTCGTTTGTCTTCTGTAGTTTCATCAAACTCGGAAGAAGCCAGGAGGCTTGCGCCATGGATTCCGTCGCGCCCGGTTTTTGATCCGACATAAAGAATCTGGTTGCCCACTCCGCCGGCACCAGCCAGGAAGATTCGATCTGTTTTGACCAGCCCCAGACAGAACGCGTTGACCAGAATGTTTCCGTTGTAACAGGCATCAAAATAAATTTCTCCGCCAACGGTGGGAACGCCGGTGCAGTTTCCGTAACTGGAGATGCCATCGACGACACCATGCAGCAGAAACCGGGTGCGCGGTTCTTCCAGTTCGCCGAAGCGCAATGAATTCATCAAGGCAATCGGCCGTGCACCCATAGTGAAAACATCTCTCATTATTCCGCCGACGCCGGTTGCCGCGCCCTGACGGGGTTCGATAAAAGAGGGATGGTTGTGGCTTTCAATTTTGAAGACGACAGCCTGGCCGTCGCCAATGTCTATGACTCCAGCATTTTCCCCCGGGCCTTGCAGAACTCTGGGGCCTTCGACCGGTAGTTTCTTCAAATAAGGCCGGGAACTTTTATAACTGCAATGCTCGCTCCACATGACGGAAAAAATACCCAACTCTGTCAGGTTCGGGGTGCGGCCGATCAGGTCGAGGATGCGTCGGAACTCTTCCACGGTCAAACCGTGTTCCTTAACAATCTCGGGGGTGATTTCGGGGCTGGGGCGATTTTTTTTAGGTTTGTCCACAGTATCAGGAATTTGAAATAAGAGATTTAAAAATGATTTGTCCATCCATTCCCGCTAAGGCAGGATCGGCACAACGTTCAGGATGCGGCATCAGTCCCATCACATTTTTTTGCTCATTGGTCACCCCTGCGACAGAACCTACAGAACCGTTGGGGTTGGACTCGGCAGAAACATTTCCCTCCGTGTCGCAATAGCGGAAAAGGATCTGCTCGTTTTCCTCAAGCTGATTCAGTGAAAAGGGGTCGATATAATAGCTGCCCTGATGATGGGCGATGGGGATTTCCAGCACTCGCTTTTCTCCGCATTGCCGGGTGAAGGGGGTGTCGGGGTTTTCAATACGGACGGACACATTTTTGCAGATGAATTTCCGCGACTGGTTCTGGATCAACGTTCCGGGGAGCAGGTCAGACTCCAAAAGAATCTGGAATCCGTTGCAGATGCCCAGCACCTTGCCTCCGCCTTTGGCAAAACGGACGATGGAATTCATGATTGGAGAAAAACGGGCAATGGCTCCGGGCCGCAGGTAATCCCCATAAGAGAAGCCGCCGGGCAGAACCACCAGATCAAAAGACTCCAGGTTGGCTTCTTCTTTATGCCACAGCCAGTGGGTCTCCTGATTCAGGATATGTTTGAGGATATGATAACAATCGTGATCACAATTGGACCCCGGGAATACGACAATGCCACACTTCATTTTATGCCGGTTCGATTCGTTTTGGAGTGTTATTCAGTGGGAACAAGTGTGAAACGGAAGGACTCAATCACCGTATTGGCCAGGAGTCGTTCGCACATTTCCCGGACCCGTATCTCGGCTTCCTCCTCCGATGCAGAATCAAGTTTGATTTCCAGATATTTGCCGATATTCACATCCAGCACTTCGTCATACCCCAAATCGTTCAACGCATGGTGGACGGTTTTCCCCTGTGGATCGAGAATACCTTCCTTGAATGTCACGTGTATTTGGGCAAGCATTTTATCAACCTTAGCACAGAAGTTTATTCAATTCAGCAGGCTTTGTAACAGGAAAACGCCGAAAGCCAAAGACCAATTTTTGACCGACCGGAAATATTATGATAAACAAGGAGTTAGGAAGTTCTGTCCGAAAAGTTTTCTTGCCATAATCTCTATTCCGCAATGACGAAGCCTAAAATCCATTTGATGTTGTTCCTTTTTTTCTTTTCCGTCTATGCCCTGACCGGGCAGGGTTCCATCCAGTCTGCAGATGGGAAAATCATGTTCCTCCTCACCCAAGCCATGGTCGAAAACCAAAGCGTGAGCTTTTCCGAATCAGTTACCCCGGAAGATAAGCCTGGCCCGAAATTTTCCAAATATGGATTGGGCATGAGCGTTCTGGCTATTCCTTTTTACCTGTCGGGTAAGGCTTTATCATTCCTGCTAGGCATCGAGGCTTCCCTGTCGACGCAGTTCGCCGTCAGCATGATCAACAGCCTTCTTACGGCTCTCAGTTGCCTGATGATCTATCGATTTGCAACGGACCGGTTTGATTTCAGCGCAAGAACCGGCTTGTTTTTAGCTTGCGGATTCGGGTTATCCACTATTGCCTGGTATTACTCTGAAGATTTTATGAGTGAGCCTGCCACTACGTTGTTTCTGTTGTCAGCGGTGTATTGCGTGACAGGTAAAGACCCCACGACTCGCAAACGGGATATGATCTGGGCGGGAACGTTCCTAGCGCTGGCAGTTTTCTGCAGGCTGGCGGTGCTGGTAGTCATACCCGGATTCATTATTTACCAGTGGATGGTGTGGGTCGAAACCGAAAAGAGAAATGTGAACGAGTTGGTTATGGATCTGGTTCGTCCGGCTCTTCCTGTCATCGCTATTCTGGTTATCATCATGATTTACAATTATGCTCGGTTCGCGGACCCTTTGGAAACCGGCTATGAAAAGTTTAGCGGTCGATTTCTGGTCGGGTTTTTCGGCATTCTTTTTTCGCCGGGGAAGTCTCTGTTCTTGTTCAATCCCTTAACCCTGTTTGGCTGTCTGTCTTTCGGGCTTTGTTTTCGCAAACAAAGAAAGATGGCGGTGCTTTTTGGCTGGCTGATTGTTTCACATCTGTTATTGTTTTCTTTCTGGCACGGTTGGCAGGGGGGCATGAGTTGGGGGCCACGGATGATGTTGGTGGTTCTGCCTTATTTGATTTTTCCCATTGGCTTTATTTTGCTGGAGTATAGGCAAGCTGTTAAAATTCCCGTTCTGGTAGTGTTGCTGGTGGGAATTTTAATCCAATTGCCTTCGGTAACGGTCAATATTGCCCGCTATTATTATGAAATGAGCCAGGACTTTGGCAGTCAGGGGCATGACCGGCTTTTATTCACCCCAAAATATTCTCAGTTGATCGGTCAGTTCAGGCAGGTGGTGGTGGTCTTTGAAAATCTGGATGATGATTTTCAGATGGGGCAAATGGTTTCCATGGCAAAAAAGGGCCAGCGATTTCTGGGAGCGGATATCAGTGTGGTGCTGGAAAACGGACTGGCTGTCAATGCACCCAATTTCTGGTGGTATTATATGCGTTTGTTCGGGTACCCTTTTTACTTCTGGTTGCTCCCTCCTGTCGCTCTGGTGGGAATCATAGCGGCCAGTGGCTACAAATTGTACCGGGAAACCGGCAGGGACTAAACATTTTTTTGGAAGAATTATGGAAAATAAATGGAACGATTCAGAGGCCAAAGCGGCCATTGAAAAATATAAAGATGCCTCAGAAGATGTGGCGCTTCGTGTATACACCTCACGATTGATTGGTGCAGACCCTTCGCTGGTTCTCCATGGCGGAGGCAACACCTCGGTCAAGTCGCGCACCTTTAACAAAGTGAACGAAGAGGTGGATGTGCTTTATGTGAAAGGCAGTGGTTGGGATCTCGATACGCTGGAGCCGCCGGGACTTCCCGGAGTCCTGCTCGATCATCTGCAGAAACTGAGAAGCCTCGACCGGTTGAGCGATGAGGACATGGTCAATGAACAAAGAACGCACCTGCTGGATGCGTCCTCTCCCAACCCGTCGGTGGAAACGCTTTTGCACGCGTTCTTACCGCATAAGTTCATCGACCATTCGCACGCCGATGCCAGTTTGATCATCGCTAACCAGCCAGACGCAGAGAAAATCTGCAAAGATATTTTTGGGGACAGGATCGCTACCGTCTCCTACATCATGCCTGGTTTTGCACTCGCCAAAGCTTCGGCCGAGGTGTATGAAAAAAATCCGCATGTGGGAGGGCTTCTGCTGATCAATCACGGACTGTTCACCTTTGGCGATACCGCGAAAGAAAGTTATGACCTGCATATTGATGCGGTGACTCTTCTGGAAGAATATATCCAGAAGAGTACGCTAAAACCTCTCACTCCCCTTCAAGGCCCCGCTCTGAAAGCCGGAGAGGAAACTCTAATGAAAGCCCTGGCGCCTGTGCTTCGCGGACTCTATAAAGAGCAGTCTGGTAAGGACTGGGTTCTGCATCACCGTACCGATGCCGAGGCCAAAGCGTTTGCTTCCAGCAAAGAATGCGAGGCCTGGTCCCAGATCGGTACCGCCACTCCAGATCATGTGATCCGCACGAAGCAAAAACCCCTGCTGCTGAACCTGCAACAATGGCAGGACCCGGATAAGTTGCGAGAGGAAGTTCTCCAAGCCCTGAACGCTTATTGCGAAAGCTATCACCAATATTTTGAAGCCAACAAGTCTACCAAGAAGGCGGATAAAACCGAGTTGGACCGATTGCCACGGATTCTGCTGGTGGCCGGGTTAGGGTTGGTGACGATTGGCAAAACAGTTAAAGAGACTGGAATCGCCGCCGATATTTATCAGCATAGTATTGATATCATCCACAAATCTTTTTCGGTGGGCAAGTATGAGCCGCTTGATTCCAGTGATTTGTTCGATATGGAGTACTGGTCTTTAGAGCAGGCCAAGCTGGGCAAAAGCAAAGCACCAGTCCTGCAGGGTAAGGTGGTCTATATCACCGGTGCCGCTTCTGGAATCGGTTTGGCCACTGCAAAACTCTTTGCCGAGCAGGGAGCCAATCTTTTCCTTGCCGATGTTACGGAAGATAAATTGAACGAGGCGGCGGACGCCATCCGCAAAAAGTGCAAGGTCGGTGTTGCCAGCCGGGTTCTGGATGTGACCGATGAGTCTGCCGTGCGTCAGTCGTTTGAACAAGTGGTGCAGACCTTTGGTGGTATCGATATTCTGATCTCCAATGCCGGTAACGCAATGCAGGGCGCGATTGGTGAGATGGATATGAAAGATTTGCGTGCCAGTTTCGAGTTGAATTTTTTTGCGCATCAGACACTGGCTTCCGAAGCTTTACGGTTATTTCTGATACAAAAAACCGGCGGTGTGTTGTTGTTCAACGCCTCCAAGGCTGCGTTCAATCCAGGGAAAAACTTTGGTCCTTATGCACTTCCCAAAACGGCGCTGGTGGCGCTCACCAAACAGTATGCGCTGGACTACGGGTCTTATGGCATCCGCTCTAACGCCATCAACGCCGACCGCATTCGTACGGCTTTATTTTCCGAAGAAGTGGTGAAGGAGAGGGCAGGGGCACGTGGACTTTCGCCGGATGACTACTTCAAAAACAACCTCCTGCAACAGGAAGTCTATGACACAGATGTGGCGCAGGGGTTCTTCAATCTGGCGCTGGCAGAAAAAACCACAGGGAGCATCCTTACTATAGATGGCGGCAACATCGCCGCCAGCCCTCGCTGACCCTCTAGCGAGGGAGGCAGCGGGCAATGGCTTTTTACTGCTGGCAACTATTTTTCTCGGCTTAAGGAGCCAGCGCCATTTTCCTGCCCTGTGAGCTACTTTGCAGGCGAGGCAACGGGGCAATAACTTTTCAAGCCGCCAAACTCTTTGCTCGCCAATGAACGCTATTGCTAGTTGGCCCCACGCCTAGTGGGGCTAGTAGTCGGTGATTTCGCCGCCGGGGATTCTTCGGGGGTTTTTCCCATACTCAAGAGGGTGGTCGGTTCCGGGCAGGATGGTGCTGTCTGGTGAGTAGGGCCCAATCTTGCTCCATGTTCCTGACTGTTGCTCGTCAACATATTCCATTTCCAGAATTGCTTTAGGATTTTTGTAGCCGTACTTGGTGGGTGCGATCAATCGCAGGGGGAACCCGTGCGCATCGGAAAGAGGCTCGCCGTTCATGCTGTGCACCAGTAGAACCCGATCATGATTTAACGCTTCACGCGACAAGTATTCCTTGTACTCATCACCGCAGTGGAACACCACTCCCAAGGCAGAGGCGTGAGGCCGAACCATCTGTTCAAGTTCTCTTACAGAGAACCCGCCCCATTCGGCACGGGCCGACCAGCATTCTACACATTTGAGTCGGGAAGATTGTGACCGAGTCGGGAGGTCCCTCAATTCGGTCAGCGTAAAGGTTTTTGGGATCTCGCACAAACCACTTATCTTCAACGTCCAGGTTTCGGCGTTGATTCGGCGCATCGGTTTCCAGAAATTGATGTAGAACGAGTGGTGTTTTCCTTCCCGGGTTTTACCGACAAAGTCAGTTCCCGAAAACGGGTCTGTCTCCTGGGCCCATGACTTTGTAGGACCACGAAACCCGTGCCATAAGAGCAGGAGGGCTGTCCAAAGTCCGCCTTTTAGAAAAAGCCGGCGCGTTAATTTTTCGATTTTGCGCATCGGAATCCCAGAAAGATGAATCGCTCTGAAGGAGCAATCAGGTTGCGGTCAAAAGTTTTGCCGTATTCGTAATCGAGGTGATGGTTCCACAGTCCGCCGCGAGTGACCTTTTTCCCATTTTCAGAACCGACCGTCCATTCCCAGACCGAGCCTGCCATGTCGCAGGCTCCGTATGGGGAGTTGTCTTTTTTGTTGAGTCCCACTCGACGTTTGATGATTCCCGAATAAAACGGATGCGGCTTTTTGCGTAGCGGCTTGTTTCCCCATGGATAGAGCCGGGCATCGGTGCCTCGGGCGGACTTTTCCCATTCTTCTTCCGTAGGCAGGCGTTTACCAATTTGTTTGCAATAGGTTTTAGCCTGATGCCAGGTCATGCTGGTAGCGGGTTGGGTCTGGGAGTCTTTCCAAAAAGTATGTTCAGGGAACAGTCGTGCGAACTCTTCGTTTGTCACTTCAAACCGGTCGATGGAGAATACCTCAAGTTGCACGGTCTTTTTTGGCAGGGCATAACCATCGTCATTGTCCCCCATTACAAATTCTCCCGCTGGCACTTCCACCATTTCAGATGAATCAGCGTAACCGGAGCCCGATACAATCATAAAGAAAGCAAAAAGGGCGAGTGTTTTCATGACTTCATTATAGACGGGGGGAAGAAAAACAGGTCGGGAAAGCAATCTCTAACTGAAAATAGTTGGGGTTATTTGCTACCGGGCATTGCCCGGTTATTCCCACTCGATGGTGCCGGGGGGTTTGGAGCTGATGTCATAGACCACTCGGTTAACCCCATGCACTTCGTTGATGATGCGGTTGGAGAGTTTTCCCAGCAGTTCATAAGGCAGGTGGGCCCAGTCGGCGGTCATGCCGTCGGTGCTGGTCACGGCGCGGATGGCAACCACGTTTTCGTAGGTGCGGGCGTCGCCCATGACGCCCACGGTTTTTACCGGAAGCAGGACTGCGAACGATTGCCACAAATCGTTATAGAGGCCTTCCGCTTTCACTTCTTCCAGAATAATTTTGTCGGCAGCGCAAAGAATGTCGAGACGCTCGCGGGTCACATCTCCCAGAATGCGGATGGCCAGGCCTGGACCCGGAAAAGGCTGGCGGTTGATGATTTCATCCGGCATGCCCATCTCGCGCCCCAGTACACGAACTTCATCCTTGAACAATTCGCGGAACGGCTCGAGAAGTTTTAAATTCATTTTGTCCGGCAGGCCGCCAACGTTGTGATGCGACTTGATCACCGCCGACGGGCCGCCCTTGAAAGAAACCGATTCGATGACATCGGGATACAATGTGCCTTGAGCGAGAAAAGTGAAGTCTCCCAGCCGTTTGGCTTCCTCCTCGAAAACTTCGATGAAGGTATTGCCGATGGATTTTCTTTTCTGTTCCGGATCGGTGATGTCCTTAAGTTTGTCGAGAAATTTGTCGGCGGCATCGATGACATCGAGGTTGATGTTGAAGTTGTCACGAAATGTGCTTTCTACTTTTTCTTTTTCGCCGGAGCGCAAAAGTCCGTTGTCGATGAACAGGCAGTACAGGTTGTCGCCGATAGCTTTATGAATCAGCACCGCCGCGACCGAAGAATCCACGCCGCCGCTCAATCCGCAAACCACTTTTGAGTTGCCCACTTTTTTTCGGATGTCGTTGATCATGTGATCAATCAGAGAATCCATTTTCCAGTTCTTCGCGCACTGGCAGATTTTAAACAGAAAGTTCTTAAGAATCTTAACGCCATCCACCGTGTGGGCCACCTCTGGATGAAATTGCAGGCCATAAATATGCGCTATTGGGTTTTCAATGGCCGCCATGGGCGAGTTGTCTGTGAAGGCGATACCTTTAAAGCCGTTCGGCAGTTTTGAGATGCGGTCACCATGGCTCATCCACACGATGGAATTATTTTTCACCTCTTCGAACAGATGCGAAAATTCTTTCAGTATCAGTTCGGCCCTGCCGAATTCGCGATGCGGGGAAGGGGCCACCTTGCCGCCCAGCATATGGGTGATGAGTTGCATGCCGTAACAAATGCCGAGAATGGGAACTTCCAACTCAAACAGTCTTCGGTCGCAAAGCAGCGAATCTTTTTCCAGAACGCTCGCAGGCCCGCCGGAGAGAATAATGCCTTTGGCATTGAAAGCTTTGATTTCGTCGAACGGCAGGGTGCAGGGGTGGATCTCGCAATAGACCTGGCATTCCCGCACTTTGCGAGCGATGTTCTGGGTGTATTGCGACCCGAAATCAAGAATAAGAATTTTTTGTTCGTGTAGGGTGTCTGTCGTCATGATAATGCGGGAATCCGTTTGGCTTGTCCGGAGGAATTCCGGCGGTTCAGTCGATATTATAATTCGGAGCTTCTTTGGTCACGATCACATCGTGAACATGGCTTTCGCGAAGCCCGGCCGGAGTGATCTTGATGAATGAAGCGTTCTTTCTCAGTTCGTCAATGGTAGCGGCACCGCAATATCCCATCCCTGCGCGCAGTCCGCCTAACAGTTGGTGGACGGTGAATGCCAAAGCGCCGCGGAAAGGAATGCGTGCTTCCACCCCTTCCGGAACCAATTTGCTCTCAGAGAGCTCCCATTCCTGGAAGTACCGGTCGCTGGAGCCTTGAGACATGGCGCCGATGGAGCCCATGCCCCGGTATTCCTTGTAGCTTCTGCCTTGATAAAGGATCTTTTCTCCCGGACTTTCTTCTGTTCCGGCGAATAAGGAGCCGATCATCACTGTGCTGGCCCCGGCGGCGATGGCTTTGGTGATGTCACCGGAAAGCTTGATGCCGCCATCGGAAATAACTGGAATATTTTTTTTCTCCGCCACTTTAACGCATTCTGCGATTGCGGATATCTGTGGCACGCCAACTCCTGACACCACACGGGTGGTGCAGATGGACCCGGGGCCAATGCCAACCTTGACGGCGTCGACTCCGGCTTTGATCAGATCGGCGGTTCCTTGGGCGGTGGCCACATTGCCGCCTATTAATTGAAGCTTCGGAAAAGTCTTTTTAATTTCCCGGATGGTTGCCAGGACTTTCTCCGAATGCCCGTGGGCGCTGTCGATCACCAGCACGTCAAGCCCGACGCGGATTAAATCTTCAATATGTTCTACAGGATTTTGGGTGACCCCCAAAGCGGCTCCCACCAGCAGTCTGCCCTTGGAGTCCTTGGCGGCGTTGGGAAATTGCCCGGCTTTTTCAATATCTTTGATGGTGATCAGGCCTTTTAGGTGACCTTTTTTGTCGACCACCAGCAGTTTTTCGATGCGGTTATCGTGCAGTAGTTGTTTGGACTTTTCCAGTGGCGTGCCTTCTGGAATGGTGACCAGGTTGTCCTTGGTCATCATGGAACTGATTTTTCTATTGAGGTTTTTCTCAAACCTGAGATCCCGGTTGGTCAAAATTCCCACCAGTATTTTCTTTTGCGTGATGGGGATGCCCTTGATGTTGTATTTCCGCATGACTTCCAGGGCTTCACTGATTTTCTGGTCCGGGCCCATGGTGATCGGGTCAGGAATCATGGCGCTCACCGAGCGTTTGACTTTGTCGACCATCTTGCGTTGCTTTTCCGGCGAAAGACTGCGATGGATGATACCGATTCCACCTTCCTGAGCCAGAGCAATGGCCAGATTGGTTTCGGTCACGGTGTCCATCGGGGCGCTGATCAACGGATTGTTCAGTTTGATCTTGCGGGTCAACCGGGTTGAGAGTTTTACGTTTACAGGCAAAACTTTCGAATGAGCAGGCAGAAGTAATACATCATCGAAAGTGAGATAGGTTGGGACGTTCTTGGGGTCAATCATGAGATATTATAACAGAAAGTTTGTTAAAAACGTAAAGCGGAAATACTAGCATGCCTGCTTATGGGGTGGGAGGAAATTTTCCACTCGGCGTGGGGCCAATGCCAGTTGCCTCCGAGCCCTTTGCGTAAGTCGAAAAAACGTAAAGGCTAGATTCTTCACTACGTTCAGAATGACAAGAAATGCCGGTATGTCATCCTTGAGGAGCCAAAGGCGACGAAGGATCTCGCTTTTTAGGTACAATGCCACTTATACAAAGCCCGCCTTGGCTAGTAGGGTGATAACTTGAATGTTAATTTATTGATATGAAATTATTACAGCAATTCATTTTGATACTTTGGGTTTTTTGTGGATCGGTCCAGTCCTTCCAGGAGGGGGCCCCGCCTCTGTTTCAGGGTTCCGGTGAGCGGGAAGACTGGATGGGAACCTATTTTCAGGGCCGTAAGATGGGGTTTACCCAGTCACAAACCCGATGGACCCCGGAAATGATCGAGATGGACTCGAAAGTTTTTTTTCAGCTTCGTTCCGAGTCTGCCGACCAGTCCACCACCATCAATCAAAAGACACGGCTCAGTCCAGATTTCAAGCTTCTGAGTTTTTCCCTCCTGCAGGAGATCACCGGACACCGGCAACAGGTCGAGGGCAGGATGGACGGCAATCGCCTGACCTATCGGGTGAGGTCGCGGGGGTTCGACAAGGAAGAGTCCATCGATCTCCCGCCTGACGCACTTCCTTCATCAACCTTTCTTTTAAACCTGATGGTGAATGGACTTAAAGTGGGACAAAAAGGCACTCTACCTCTGTTTCTGGAGCCGTTTCAGATGTTGGTGGATCTGGAGTATGAAGTTCTACGCCGGGAAACTCTAGAGTACGACGGTAAGCCGGTCGAGACTTTTGCTATCCAACAAAAATTCAGCGGTATCGAAACCATTTTGTGGGTGGCTGACGATGGCTCGGTGATCAAAGAAACCACCAACCAGGATTTTGAGTCGTTCCGGGAATCTGCCGAAGTCGCGCAGAAACTTGACGAGCCGCTGACGGTCAGTAGCCTGATCACCATGAGTCTGGTCAAGCCCGACCAGCCGATCGACCGAGCGGACCTGGTGAGGAAAATCATCTTTCACCTTGAGCCTCTGCGTTCTCCCGATCTCGTTCCCGAAGATCATCGGCAAAGAATTCTCAAAACAGAACGTCTGCCGAATGGTTTATATCGAACCACGCTGGAAGTTGAAACGGAACCGGAAACGTTAGGCAGCCTGTCGAGCCATCCGAAAGAGCAGGATAAAAAGTATCTGGAAGAATCGGCCGAGGTGCAATCCAGGCATCCCATGATCCGGGCTCTGGCCCGAGAACTTGCCGCCGATACCCAAAATGACTGGCAGGTGGCGCGAGACATCAACCGTTGGGTGCACAACAATTTAGAAAAAGAATTGGTGGACACGGTAACGGCGTTGGACGCTTTGCATGAAAGGAGGGGCGAGTGCCAGTCACACACTTACCTGTTTACAGCTCTAGCCCGGGCGCTGGGCATCCCCACCCGCATCGTGAACGGACTGGTGTATTCGAAAGAATACTCCGGGTTTCTTTATCATGCCTGGCCCGAAGTTTATGTGGGGGAGTGGCGAGCTCTCGACCCGACTTTTGGCCAGGATGTGGTGGATGCCACCCACATCAAACTGACCGAAGGAACCAAGGAAGGCCCGTTTGGCTTGATGGAGTTTGTCGGCAAGGTCGAGATCGACTGGTCGAAACCCTGATGCGGAATATATAAAGCTCTGTTTTAATTTGCGAACAAGTTCTATCCTTCCTGAAAACCAACAACAAAAAAACAGTTTTTCTGTTCACTATACCATTTATTTTTGCTTTTTATTCGCCTATAATTGGGATGAGCAAGAAGCACGAAACCTTTATGTTTTGTGGCCTTGAAAGAAAGTTTTTCGAGCACCCTAGAATTTCGTTGACATACTACATCTTGTATAATATTTTGCTGGACGACACAAAATATAGATATTTTGTGGTTTGAGGCACCAATACTTCTAAGGGAACGGGGCAGTTTGGAATTGTTTTTATCCTGCCAACCTTTGGCCCATAACTGATTCAATTTATTGAAATTATCTTTTTAGCGAGGTGGAGCGTTTTATGCGAATCGACCGGGTATTTACCAAAGATCACCAGGACCCCTACGAAGGGATCGGCTTTGTCGAGCGAGTTTCTAAAATCATCAATGCTGATGGTTCTTTGGTTTCTGAAATCAAGAACGTCTTGGTGCCTGACACCTGGTCGCAGGTGGCGGTCGATATTATGGCGCAGAAGTACTTCCGCAAGGCGGGAGTTCCAGCCCGGCTGAAAAAGAAGTTCGAGCCCGGATTGCCCGAATGGCTTTGTCCATCGGTGCCGGATGAAGAGGCGCTGAACCAGCTCCCTCAATCGGCGCAGTTTTCCCGGGAAACCACATCGCAGGAAGTCTTTCATCGTCTGGCCGGGTGCTGGACGTATTGGGGATGGAAAAATAATTGTTTCAGCAGCGAGAAAGACGCGCGAAGTTATTATGATGAGATGCGTTATATGTTGGTCCTGCAGTTGGCGGCGCCTAATTCTCCGCAATGGTTCAACACCGGCATGAACTGGGCCTATGGCCTCGAAGGACCTGCTCAAGGACATTATTATTTCGACGAGGAAGTCGGGGCACTGCAAAAATCCAAAAACGCTTATGAACGACCGCAACCGCATGCCTGCTTTATTCTTTCCGTAGATGATGATCTGGTGGGCGATGGCGGAATTATGGATTTGTGGCGACAGGAAGCCCGGTTGTTCAAGTTTGGGTCTGGGACCGGAACCAACTTCTCCAATCTTCGCGGAAATGGCGAGTCCCTTTCCGGCGGTGGCAGGTCTTCCGGACTGATGAGTTTCTTAAAGATCGGTGACCGGGCGGCAGGAGCGATCAAGTCCGGCGGCACCACACGACGTGCAGCCAAGATGGTCACCCTCGACATGGACCATCCTGACATTGAAGAGTTCGTTGAATGGAAAGTTAAGGAAGAGCGCAAAGTTGCTGCTCTTGCGGCGGGAAGCAAGATGACCCGCCGATGCCTGAAAGAAGTTGTCAAGGCTTGTTGGGCCAAGGATGAAGGCGAAGAAGCCCGGTTTGACGTACAGAAAAATAAAGCGCTGAAAAAAGCCGTCCGCAAGGGATTGGATTGCTTCATCCCTGAAAACTATATTTATCGCGTTATCCAACTGGCCCGACAAGGGGTCAAGGATATTGAGTTTGAAGAATATGACACCAATTGGACTTCAGAAGGCTACCTGACCGTTTCAGGCCAGAACTCCAACAACTCGGTTCGTCTCACCAATGAGTTTCTGCGTGCTGTGGAATGCGACGGAGACTGGAACCTGATCCGCAGAACCGATGGCGGGATCGCCAGAACCCTGCCTGCAAAAGATCTGTGGGAAAAGGTCAACTACTCCGCCTGGTCCAGTGCCGATCCGGGGCTCCAGTTTCACACGACAATCAACGAGTGGCATACCTGTCCGGAAGACGGGCCGATCCGCGCTTCCAATCCCTGCTCTGAATACATGTTTCTCGATGACACCGCCTGCAACCTCGCGTCCATCAACCTGATGCGTTTTTACGATGAAGAGAAGGGTGTGTTCGCAATAGAAAACTACCGGCACGCTTGCCGGCTGTGGACTCTCACTCTGGAAATTTCGGTAATGATGGCGCAGTTTCCCAATCAGGCTATCGCTAAAAAGAGTTTTGAGTTCCGCACCCTGGGTCTCGGTTATGCCAATTTGGGAGCCATGCTCATGGTGATGGGTATTCCTTATGACTCGGAAGACGGCCGGGCCATTGCCGGCGCAATTTCTGCCATGACCACCGGAACCTCTTATGCCATGTCGGCGGAAATGGCTGGGGAGTTGGGCTCCTTTGCGGGCTTTGAGAAGAACCGGGACGCCATGCTCAAGGTTCTGAAAAACCACCAGCGTGCGGCACATAATGTGGAAGTGCATGAGTATGAAGGACTCACCATATACCCGCAGGGTATTCAGGCGGAACATTGTCCGAACTATCTCCTCGACGCGGCTCAGAAGGAATGGGCGGATGCGTTGGACTTGGGCGAGAAGAACGGATTCCGCAATGCCCAGACCACTTGTATCGCGCCGACAGGTACGATCGGATTGCTGATGGATTGCGATACCACAGGCATTGAGCCGGACTACGCTCTGATTAAATACAAGAAACTGGCAGGCGGTGGTTATTTTAAAATTATCAATCAGTCGGTTCCCGGCGCACTTCGCAAGCTGGGTTACAAGCCTGATGAGATCAAGGACATTGTTGAGTATTGCGTGGGCTCGGGTAGTCTGGAAACCGCTCCATACATCAACCGGAATTCCCTGCGCAAAAAAGGCTTCACCGACGAAGTGCTCGATAATGTTCAGCTTGAATTGCCGAAGGCTTTCGATATCAGTTTTGCGTTCAATAAATTTGTTATGGGAGAATCCTTCTGCAAGGACGTGTTGAAGTTGACCGATGAGCAGTTGGACTCTATCACCTTCAGCCTGCTGGAGCATCTGGGTTTTACCGATGAAGAAATCCAATCGGCCAATGACAACATTTGCGGAAGAATGACGGTTGAAGACGCCCCCCATCTGAAAGAGCGTCATTATCCTGTTTTCGATTGTGCCAACCAGTGCGGAAGGTATGGCAAGCGTTTCATCCGCCCCGAGGCGCATATCCGCATGATGGCGGCGGCGCAGCCTTTTCTTTCCGGCGCAATATCCAAAACCATCAATATGCCCAACGATGCCACCATTGTCGATGTCGAACGGGCGCATATGCTGAGCTGGAAACTGATGTTGAAGGGAACCGCCATCTATCGCGATGGTTCCAAACTGAGCCAGCCATTAAACAGTGTGGCGACGGACACCTTCAACCAACTGAAGATGGAAGAAGAAGCCCCGGCCATGCAGATGGCGAAACAGATCATTGAAGTGGTGCGTGAGCACAAGCGCAGAGCCTTGCCGCACCGCAGAAAAGGATATACCCAGAAAGCCTCCATCGGCGGTCACAAGGTTTATCTCAGAACCGGTGAATATGATGATGGCGCTCTCGGTGAAATTTTCATCGACATGCATAAAGAGGGCGCGGCCTACCGCAGTTTGATGAACTGCTTTGCCATCGCGATCTCATTAGGGTTGCAACACGGAGTTCCGCTGGAAGAGTTTACCGATGCATTTGTGTTCACCCGGTTTGAACCGAACGGGATTGTTACCGGTAATCAGGCGATCACCATGTCCACCTCAACCATCGACTATATTTTCCGGGAACTGGCAATCAGTTATCTGGGCAGGACTGATCTGGCTCAGGTAACGCCGGATGATTTGCGGTCCGACTCTATCGGTAAAAAAGATCAGCAGTCCAGTGACGATGATGTCGGGCCTGGCTCTAATGGCTCGGGTTCGTCAGCGCCTGCGACTTCCACGAGCACCGAAACGGTGACAAAGATCTCCCATGCAATCGCCAAGGCTCCGTCCAACGGGAATGGTAACGGAAACGGTAATGGCAATGGTGCCTCCAGTGCTCTGAAAAATTCTTCCCAGTCTTCTGTGGGTGTCGCGACCACAACGGCGGTGATCGCCAAACTCAAGGGTTATGAAGGTGATGCCTGCCAGGAATGCGGAAGCTTGACATTGGTCCGAAACGGAACCTGTTTGAAGTGCATGACTTGTGGAGCGACATCAGGTTGCTCCTGATTCACCCGCCCGCCTGAATAGAATGTCTGCAGGAGTCCAGCCAGCGAGTTCTTCGCTGGCTTCTCTTGTTTTTAATCCTGTTTTATCTTTTTTGTTGCAGAGATTTTGCGCAACGAAATCCGAAAGTAGGATTATTCATTTTAAGATCGACATGGTTGCGAAATGAAATGCGCGCCTGGCTTTTATCGCTGGTCCATCCTCCGCCTTTGACAATGCGGGTGTCAGGCTGAGGTCGTGCAGATTTTTTATCGTCCACCCATTCCCAGACGTTCCCGGCCATATCCATCACACCGCTGGCACTGGCGCCAGATAGAAAAGAACCGACTGGCGCAGCAAACAGGTGTCCGTCTTCTTCCCCCAGCAAATTCGAGTGTTCAGGAAGAAACGCCTCTCCCCATGGATACGTGAAGTTGCTGACACCCCGAGCGGCGGCTTCCCATTCTTCTTCTCGGGGCAGGCGTTTGCCCGCCCATCGGCAATACTTACTCGCTTGAATCCAGTTGATACCCATGGCAGGGCAGGTTGGGCAGTTTTTTCCTCCTGCAAAGGGTTTTTCGTCATAGTCGAGTTGGTATTGGCGAAATTGAGCGACGGTGGTTTCTGTCCGGTCGATGTGGAATGCCTCCAGATTTGTGAATGGCGATTTGTTTTCACTCAGAGTCCCACGGGCAGAAAGTTCTTTCTTCCCGACAAGATATTTGCCAGCATCAATCAGGATCATTAAAGCCTGATCCTTTTCGTTTAAAATGGTAGGAAGCAAAGAAGTTTTCATTGAACCGCGTACAATGGGATCTGCCGGTTTTGCGATGGATTTCGATTTAGCAGGTTTTGCTTTGGTGGACTTCGTTGGGCGTTCTTGCTGCGATTGTTCTATAGGGGGGGCTTTGCGGTAGCGCTTGCGGTGCTTTTTGCTGGCAGGGGCGCAGGCGCTGACCCAAGCGAACAGGAGGATGAAAAATATTAATGGTCTCAAGGCTTTTCCTTGTTCATGATGGAATCCATTTTCCCCTTGAGGCGGCGGTATTTCTCATAGCTTTTTTCAGAATCTTCTTTTCTGCCCATCAGTTCATAGGTGTAACCCAGGCTGTACCAGGCATTGTAGTGGGTGGGGTCAATCTGAATGGCGGACTTGAACGACTTCTCCGCGTCCTCATATTTTTTTTCGAGATTATAGATGCCCCCCAACCCATAATGCCCGTCAATATTTTTGGGGTCTTTTTCGACAGCCGTTAGAAAAGATTCTCCCGCACTGTCATAGTTTCCCGCATTGGAATAGTCGATGCCTTCCTGAACATATTGGGCGCTCGTCTTTTCCCCGCATTGGGTTAAAATCAGTCCCGTGAGGATGATGACAGAAAATTTCAGTAGTAGGCGACTCATGGCAGGCACAGGTTTAACAAGTAGAAAGTGAAAAACGAACTCATTCGATATAATACCAATGTTTCTTCCCTCTTATAGAAAAAAACTTTATGTCTTTCCTTAATCTGGCAATGGGGGTTCTCAGGCTTAAGCAGTTCATGGGCGCCCGGCAAAAACTATTTCAGCAGAGGAAAGGCGTTTCTCCGCAAGAGAGCAAGGCTCTGGAGGTGGTGCTTGAAACCTGTCATCGCCAGGCAAAAAAATTGTACCAGAAAGAATTTTTTCCGGACACCTTGCACATGGTCTCCCGCATTGCCGCGATTTACTATCCTGGTGAGAAAGCACCCCTGCAAAAAGCCCGCATTGGCAACGTGCTCAACGCCTTTCAGGAAATGAACCGGCAAGTCCTGGAGGTGCTGGAGTTTTCCGGCTTGGAAGCGCTGACGCAGTTTCGTTTGCGCGAGGTCGTTCCCGGATTTGCGGTGGATGAGAAAAATCCATCATGGGTTCCAGAATTTTTTCTGGGCTGGTTTCGGTTGAGGGTGATGCGGGCGCTTTGGGTGCAATGGCTTTTGTTGGTGGGGGAGGCCGCGATAAAAGTTTATGCGGAACACCAGCCCGACGAAATCCCCGAGCCGGAAACTTTACTCGATGAAATGGATCAATTGCAGGAAGAAACGGACCTGACCTTGCCGGATGAAGTCCGTAGCCTCGTCGAGACGTCGAGAAAAAAGATTTTGTTTTCGATCAAACCTTTGCCGTGGGCCGAGGCGAAATCCATTTATATCTCTCTGGCTGGAAACATTGCCAAAGCCTGGCACCCCCGATCATCGTCACCTTTATATGAAGTGAGGATTTATGATTTGCTGGGCAGTCTGGCGGATTATCTGGAATGGGCCGGACAATTGAGCCAGAAACCGGTGCTGAACAAAATGTTGGGGCTTAGAATATCCCATGTGACCGGGGCGAAAGAGGTGACGATTCCTTATACCGACAACAAACTGTTTGACTGGGTGAAGAAATATCAGGTTGGCCGGGCGGCAAAATGGTCGCGAACCATTTTTAAAACCTTGCAGAGAAAACAACCGGCAATCCTGTTTCGCGATGTGGCAATCGGGGTGGTGAAAGAGGGCGGCAAACGCTGGTTGATGCTTTATCTGCACGATAAAATCGCTGAGGAAACGAATCAGTTGTACAAGGCCCCACCGTCTAGCAGTTAGGACTCCGACTCTCACACCGCTACCCAATTATTTCTATCAAACCAATTCAAAAGAGTGCTGATCACTTGATTTTTTGTCTCTCTTGATTGCAATCAAGTGAGCGACTGTAGCCAAAACTGTAGCCAGTTATTTCAGAATTAGTAGGAAAATAGGGTGAAATACCAAGATTTCACTGATTAAAAAGAAAGCTGACAACAACCAAGACAACGCTTTATCAAAAGTTTATAAAAGTTAATAAAATTTAGGGAAAAACTCCTGACATGAATGGCATTCAAGATGTCGCGAATTCGAACCCGGTCAACTCCACTTTGATAAGAAGAGGCCCGGTCGTTTTGATCAGGCCTTAAGGTTTTACTTATCTGTTATCCGCGATGGTTCGGGGAACGGCGAGGTTCATCAGGCAGGGAATCAGGACTAGAGTGAACAGGGTGCTGACAAACAGGCCGAAAAGGATGACCACGCCGATACCTCGGTAGATTTCGGTTCCTGCGCCGGGGATCACCACCAGAGGCATCAATCCGAACAGACTGGTGAAAGTGCTCATAAAAATAGGACGAATGCGGATACATACGCTGTCAAGAATGGCTTCTTCCGGTTTCATATGCTCCTCCCTTATGTTCTGCAGGCTTTTATATACAATCAGGATAGCGTTGTTAACCACTACACCAATGAGGATAATGAACCCAAGCATGGTTAGCACGTCCAGAGGTTGCAGGACAAAACGATTGAGGAACCATAATCCAAACACTCCGCCCACCGCCGCCATGGGCACACTCAGCATGATGACCAGCGGATAGCCCCAGTGTTGAAACAGCACCGCCAGCAATAGGTAGGTGATGAAGATAGCCAAAATGAAATTGCCACCCATCGCTTTACGCGTGCTTTCGAGTTTATCGGCATTTCCGGTAAGACCGATGGAATAACCACCTGTTAGTTTGCCTTCATTTTTGAACGGTTCGATGATTTCTTTTTTTACAATGTCGATCCCTTCTTCAAGTGTCATCATTTTTGGAGGGACCACTTCCAGAGTAATAGAACGCTGACGTTCAATATGCTGAATTTGTTCGGAGCTGACTGTAGACTCAATGTCGGCGATGGTACTGATAGGTACACCGACCAATCCAGGTGTTTTGATAACGATATTTTCGATATCCTGAGTTTTCTGGATATCCCTTTCGCGACTGATGAGGATCAGATCAATTCCGTCCCTGGGAAGGTAAGGAACAACGAGTTTTTCCGGATCGAGATAGACCTCATCGGCGTAGACGCCGTCCATGATGGCCGAAACGGAGTAACCCAGTTCAAACACATCGAGTCCGGTTTCTGCCAATTCCTGCCATCGCGGGATCACCTGGATTTGTGGTTGTCCCAGTTCCATTCCTGGAATTGGACGAATCCCCGCATCAGGTAGCAGTTTCTTCAATTTAAAAAAAGCTGTTTGGGTCATTGCGGTCAGCTCTCTGAGATCCGGACCCATAATATTGATCTCTATTCCACGTGACCCTCGGAAGGCACTAGACAAAAGCGACAATTGGCGGGTGACAGCAATCATCCCCGGAACCTTCTGCAGTTCCTCCTTCAGAATGGGGATGAGTTCCTTCGCGCGTTCGGGGTCCTTGGCCTTGACAACAGTGAACAATCTACCTCCGCTTCCGATGAACAGGAAATTGCGGACGGCGGGTCCCTTCAGTTTGGCTTCCTCGGGGCTTCCCGGCATGGCTTCCCAGTAGGGACGATAGATTTCCTCCAGTTCGTTGCCAATACGATGCATTTCCTGGATGTTGTAACCCTGCGGAGGAATCATCATGCCGATGATGACGTTCTGATCGCCTTCCGGCAAGTACTCGGTTTTGGGGAGCATTTTCCACGCCGCGTAAGCCGGAACGAGAATCAGGATAAGGACGGTCAACTGCTGTGCCAGTTTGGATTTGAACAGGTTTTTGAGTGTGGCAATCACAACCTTGTTGAATTGTGTCGCCAGCGGAACAAGTCCTAAAAGGTTATGAAACATTCTTCCCGGTAATGAACGCCGGTCAGAGGTGTGAAGTTCCTCATACTTTAACAGATGCATGCTCATAACGGGAATGACCAGTACGCTGACGATCAGGGATAGTGTAACTGAGGCACTGATAGCGACGGCAATATCGCGAAATAATTGTCCTACTTCCTCTTCAATAAAAAGTACAGGAATGAACACGACCAGTGTAGTCAAAGTGGTGGCCAGAATGGCACCCCAGACTTCTCCGGCTCCATGTAGCGCAGCGGTGACGGTGTCTTTCCCAAGCTGGCGATGACGATGGATGTTTTCCAGGACGATGATTGACGCGTCCACAACCATCCCAACGGCGAACGCCATACCCGCGAGCATTATTACGTTAATGGTTCTTCCCATCAGTGTGACTATCAGAAAGGTTCCAATCACACTGATCGGGATGGAGAGAGCAATGACCAATGTGCTATAAAAACTGCGCAGGAAAAGTAGGAGAATGATGATGGCAAAAACCCCACCTATTACCAGATTCATCTGCACAATGTTGATGGACCGGGTGATATATTCGGTCTTGTCTGCTGTCTGGACCAGGTGAAGGCCAAGAGGTTTAAGGATATTTTCGTTTAGATCTTTCTGCACGGCTTTCAGATCCTTCATCACCGCAAGAATATTCGAACCCGCTTCCCGGCGCGCGTTGATGGCGATTCCCGGAAGCCCGTTGTGACGGACGTATGAGCGCAGTTCATCGTATTCCACTTTCACTTTGGCTACGTCCCGAATGTAAACGATGCGTCCACCCTTTTGCGACAGGATGGTATTTTCTATATCTTCAGTTGAGCGGTATTCACCGCGTGTGCGGACGATGTATCTTCGCTTTCCTTCATCGAAATCCCCACCGCTGATGTTTCTATTTTGCCGGCGCAGGGCCTCCCGCAGTTCAACGATGCTGAGTCCCCGTTCCGCCAGCGCGTCAGGATTGAATATCACATGAGTTTCCAGGGGGCTTCCACCGCGGACCTCGCTATCCGACACACCGGGAATACGTTCGAAACGGGTTTTGATCTGGTCCTCCGCGAAATCGTGAAATTGGTAAACGTTGACTTTGTCCACCATTTCAGGAAGGGGTTGAAGAACAAACCAGCCGATAGGGCGGTCTGAAACGTTGACGGTTTTAATGATCGGTTCGTCGGCGTTTTCTGGGTAGGAAGGGACCTGTTGGAGCGCATTGGAGGCACGTACCAGCATTTCCTGAAGGTCGGAGCCGGTGCGAAATGTTAGATAAATATCTGATTTCCCGGTCTGGGAAATACTTTTCATTTCCACCAAACCGGCGATGGATTTGAGATGTTTCTCCTGCTCATCGACGATATCGCGTTCTACTTCCTCTGGGCTGGCACCCGGCCAATCAGTGCTCACCGTCAACTCCGGTTGGCTTACATCTGGAACCAGTTGAACAGGTATCCGGAACAGCGACATGATCCCGAACAGGATGATCATGATCACCCCAACGGCAACGGTCACCCCGTACTTCAGTGATTGCTCGATCAGTTTCATAAGGGAGTGACGTTAGGGTAGTTCTTTGATGATCTCGATGCTGATGCCGGGACGGAGACGTTCATTGCCTTGAACCACCACCCACTCCCCAGCTTTTATTTTGTCACCTTTTGGGTTAATGGCTATCATACTATTTTTTTGTTCTCCCGCTGTGACAATTACTTTGTGAGCTTTCATCCCCTTTCCCTGTTCCGGGCGAACTACCCAGACCACAGCTTCATCAGGCGAACGAACAAGTGCGTCCTTGGGAACGTAGATTTGTTTGGAAGAAGTTTTTTCAGGCTGATAAATCACCTTGACCAGCATCCCCGCTGCCAGAATGGATTTCGGGTTGTCGACCTGAATACGTACGGGGAAAGTGCGCGAAGCAGAATTGCCGAAAGGAATAATCTCGATCACCTTGCCCTGAAAGACATGGTCGGGCACACTGTCCTGACGTGATTCCAATATGACTTTGACCTTAATGCCTTTGCCGACCCGGTAAAAGTGATGCTGGGGGACATGGACTTCCACCTTGACGGGGTCGGTGGCGATCATGGTCATTCCCGGATCGCCTTTTTCCAACCATTGTCCCACTTCAGTCAGCTTTTCAATGATGAATCCGTTAAAAGGGGAACGTATGACAGATCGGTCAATATTATCCTGGATGAATTTAATTTTCACTTCGGCGGCTGATAGCCGGGCTTCCTGTTGCTTGATCTCCTCGATCCGGGGCCCGGCCACAAGTTCATCCCACTTGGCTTTTTTTTCATCACGGGCTGCCCGGGCACGGTCGGCCGCAGTGCTGGCATTGTCGTAATCGTTGCCGCTGAGCACGCCTTCCTTAAATAATTTTTGGATACGATTCAATTCTACCTGCGTCAGTTTCAAGGCAGCTTCTGCGTTTTTCGTAGCAGCATTCGCCGCTTCAATGACCTCGGGACGGGTTCCCGCAGTCAGTTCTTCCAGCCGGTTAGCGGTCATTTCCCTCTCTGCCTCTGCCAATTCCAGCTCCAGTTTCTGCGGCTGCGTTCGCAGATAGATCAAGGGATCTCCTTCTGCTACAGACTGGCCTTCTCCCGCCACAATTTTTTCAACACGGCCTTCGACTTCCGCCGCCAACCGGGATGTCGCCCAGGGTAGAACATTGCCTGGCAATTCAATCTTATTCGTCTCAGGAAGAACCTGCACTTTGGATACCCCGACGCGGGCGAGTTGGTCGGGCTTTTGTGCCAGCGCCTGTCCACAGAATAAAAAGAGGGCGCATAAAAATAGCGAGAGAAAACAACTTAGGCAGAAACGGTTTATAGGCTTATTTGCGGCAGGTAATTTCAATAGATCGCTCACTGAGTAAAAAACATCGTAAAGCCTGTTTATTATGGATCGGAAAAAAAGCGGGATTTCTGTAGAACAAAATTTAGCAAACCATTATTTTATAAAGTTTTGTGAACTATTTACCTTAATTTTAATCTTATTTTTAGTTTAAATATTTCGAAGAATCAGCAATAAAGCTGTGGCACAGCGGGAGCGAGCTTGAATGTCATTCAAGAGGTCAGGCGTAATCTTACTCCATAAACTGGAAGAGTCAAAGATAGGATTGTCCGATTTCTGTAGAGAAAACTGTCTACAACTTGTCTACAAATTTTCCAATAAAAAAAGCGATTGTCCAAGTAGGACTAACCACTTAAAGCTTTATAATATAGCCAGTTGTGGAAACCTTGCCGTAGCAGGATTATTTAGTCTCCCGGCCTCTTGCGCTGGAAACCCTACTTGGAATTATCCACCTAGCCACGCAGACTATTGCTCACTGAGCCCAGCGTCACGCTGGTGGAGTAAATAAGAAATTCTCACGCCGCTGGTGTAGACATCGGCCCAGTGCGAAGCTTTTTTCTGTTCAGGAGTGAGCAGGTCGTGGTAGGTGCAGGGCCGGGTCTGGTATTCGCTCCAATCTATTTGATTGAACTGCATCCCTAATGACTGGAACCAGATCTCCAAAAGTGACGTGGTCGGCAGGGTGATGAGGCTTAAGCTTTTGTCCTTGTGCGGGAACGAGTGCGGCAGGATATAGTCTTTCTTTTCCGGCTGGGTCAGGGCGGTGAGCAGCATCGGCAGTTTCAGGTTTTCTTCGTTGATGGATTTATAAACCTCTGGCGCTTCTTTTCCTTGAATGGCGGCGTAGGCGGCGGTGAAGGTGTCAAGCAGAACCACTTCTTTCGCCACTTTCTGCATGAGGTTCAACAGCCGATAAGGTTCGACCATGTAGTACAGCGTGCCGAGACAGAGCACGGTATCAAAACTTCCTTCCTCAAGATTCTCCAGAGCGTCAAACGCATCAGCGACCTTAAAGTTATAACGGGATTCATCAACCTCTAATTGTCGAAACAGTTCTTGTCCGCGCTCGATGGTTTTTTCCTCTGTGTCAATCCCCTGAACAAACTCGGCGCCCAATTGGAGAGCCGAGTAGGCGAACGTCCCCATATGCGAGCCGATGTCGAGAATTCTTTTGCCCTTTATACAATCCCGATTGCGAGTCAGCAGGTTATCGATCCTGGCATTCAGGCATTCAAAGTTGTAGGGAATGGCCCAGCGGCTCTGCCGGGTTTCGGTGGTCAAAAAAGGCGAGTCTTCACCAATTATAATAGGGGTTTTTTTCATGATGGCATGCCTTTGAAAAACAAATTTTCTCCGTCTGTCACTTTTAAAGCAAGTCGGATGTCTTGTAAAGCACCAATTTTAAAGGATTTTGTTTGGGTTGAAGAGTTTTGGTGCAGGCCCGTTATAAGCCATTGATTTAATAGGCCTAATCTGTTCTAATGCTCTATGTATTTGATATTTCTGCTCTTAGGGTTGCTCAGAAAGTGCGAAAAAGGGCTAAAAAGGTTTAAATCTACATAACATATTGAAATCATAGATAGTATCTCGTTTGCGCTTAAAGAGCAATGCTTTGCACTTGTTTTGTCGCGATGTTCACCCGATAATAAATGTATTCCCAAGTTGCAAATAAATTTCAGGTGAGAAGGTAACTATGTCTTCTGTTGTACAGACTTTGAGTCCGCAAGCGGAGGAATTGCAGTCCAGACGGCGTGAATTGGAGGATCTACGACGCACGCTTGCTGATAAGGAACTCGAGCTTTCCACGGAAAATACGCAACTGCATCTTTTCGAACGTCGTTATCAAAACGTCGTCGGGCAGATGTATGCGGAGTTGGACCAGGTCAAGGCGCAGGTTTTGGGTCTGGCCTCGAAGCTTTTCCCCAAGGCTGAAAATTTTAGGGAAGAGGCGGAATCGGCGCGCGAGCAGGCCAGAGAGTTTCAGGAAGAAAGTCCTGAAGTGGAAAAACCCCGCAAAGAATTTAATCCCCCTGAAAACCTGAAAAAACTATTTCGCCGTGTGGCGAAAAGAATTCATCCCGATTTAGCTTCATCCGCAGCCGAACGTGACCGCAGGCATGAACTGATGACGAAACTCAATCAGGCCTATGACAGTTTGGATGAAGAGGCCATTCGCTTGATCATGATTGAGTGGGAGGAGCCTATCCACGAAAAGCTGGAACTGGGTGAACAGTTGGTTCTGGTGGTGAGCCAGATCGCCCGGTTGCGTAAACGCTTGCATGAAATTTCTGATGAGTTGGAGGACTTGACGCTGACCGAAATGTTTCAGCTGAAAAAGAATATCGAGTCTGCCGAGTTGGAAGGGCGCGACCTGCTTCAGGAAATCGCCGATGATATCGAAGAAAAGATTAAAAAGACCAAAACCCAGATACGGGATTTGGCTTATGACTTTATTTAATTCTTATGAATAAACTAGTTATAGAAAAAACCGAAAGCGGGTATGCCCTGCCGAGGAACCACAAGGATACCGCCAAGGAGTTGCCGGAGGTTTCTTACAAAAACGGCAAAGGTTCTGTAGACCGAGTCGACCGCAAAAACATCGATACCTGGTTTCGCGAAGCGCGTAAGGGAAAAGCTCAGGCTCAATACAATCTCGGTGTGCTCTACTTCAAGGGCGTTGGGGTTCCCGCCGATCATGATGAGGCCTTTAAATGGTTTGCCAAAGCCGCTGAAAAAGGTTCCGCGCCGGGTCAGGGTTTTCTTGGGGTGATGTATGAAAACGGATTGGGTGTAGAGCAGAACGATGAAATGAGTTTGTACTGGTATCAGAAGGCGGCAGAACAGGAAGACAGCACGGCGCAATTCAACCTAGCCCGAATGTATCAGCAGGGCAAGGGTACCGGCAAGGCTCCTGACGAAGCTGCAAAATGGTTCGAGAAAGCGGCAGAAAAAAATAACGATACCGCCCAGAACATGCTGGGTGTGCTCTATGAAAATGGTGATGGGGTGTCTCAGGATTATTCCCAAGCCGAGTCCTTGTACAGGAAAGCGGCGCTGAATGGAAATGAGGCCGGACTCTATAACCTCGGGGATCTTTATGAACGGGGAAAAGGAGTTGTGGAAGACCCGGGCCGGGCCGCACGCTGGTTTCACAAAGCGGCTTTGAACGGATTGGACATGGCCCAATTTAAATTGGGGACTCTTTATTATTGCGGTGAAGGGGTTGCTCAGGCACCGAAAAAAGCCTTGCAATGGTTTTGCAGTGCCGCGGAACAGGGCCACCCGCATGCCAAACATTTTCTCGAAACCACTTCGCCGGATTTTGAACCAACCGCCGAAGACCTTTATAAAAAAGGCCAGTACTTTTTTGGGCAGAAAGAATATGAAGAAGCCTTCCTGTGGCTGAAAAGATCCGCCAATCAGGAGTATGCCCCGGCACAGAATTCACTCGGTCTGCTTTACGATTATGGCAAGGGTTGCGATCGGGATGTGAGGTCAGCGGTGGAATTTTATCAACGTGCGGGAGAGCATGAACAGGCTTTGTTCAATCTCGGAATGCTTTATTTTCTCGGTGATGGGATAGACCGGGATGAGCAAAAGGCGTTCACTTATTTTCAGGATTCGGCCAACAAGAATGAAACTCGTGCTCAGGTTTTTTTAGGGATTCTCTATGAGAATGGTCGGGGCATTGAGCAGGATCTTCCGCAGGCGGTGCGGTGTTACCGCAGGGCGGCCTGGCAAGGGGATGCGTTCGCAAGGTTTCATCTGGCGCGTATGTATTATCACGGCAAAGGCGTTGCCCCCGATCACTCGCAGGCATTGCACTGGTATCACAAGGCGGAGGGATACTCGCTGGCACAATACAATCTCGGTCGGATGTATTTGAACGGAGAAGGTTCCCCGGTTGATGTTGAGAAGGCAATTCATTGGTTCATGAAAGCCGCTGAGCAGGGCCATGATTATGCCCAGTGCAGTCTTGGGAAAATATTTTTCGCCAGAAACGGAGACGGACGGGAACAGGCGTTGTTCTGGTTTCAGAAGTCTGCCGGGCAGGGAAACCATTTGGCGCAAAATCATCTGGGACAACTTTTTGAAAACAGAAAAAACGAAGAAGCCGCACATTGGTATAGAAAGGCGGCCGAGCAGGGAAACAAGCAAGCCAGTGAGAGCCTGGGGCGAATGCATTTTGTCGGCAAAGGTGTTGCCAAGGATTTTGAAGAAGCCGCAAAATGGTATCGGAAATCCACTCCGAAAAATACGGAGGGGGAATGGGACAATCCATCAGCAAGAACAGATATCGCTTGGTTGCGCAAAGCCGCTCTTAATGGGCATGCCCGGGCTCAGTGTCGACTGGCTGAAATTTATGAACAGGGAACCGGCGTGCCGAAAAGCCACAGGGAAAGCCTAAAATGGTATAAGCGCGCGGCCAGCCAGGGTGATGATCAGGCACAATTTAATCTGGGGCGATTGCTTGAAGCCTTGGGTGCGTCGGAAGAAGCGTTGGACTGGTTCCATAAAGCGGGCGAACAGGGAAACCTTCTCTCTCAGGCAGAGTTGGGTCATCACTATCAAACCGGCGCGGATGATGATCAGGCTTTCAAGTGGTTCCGTCTTGCCGCCGAGCATGGTCATAGTTCAGCGCAATATCATCTTGGGCTGATGTACCGCAATGGGCGGGGCACCCCCGTCGACTTTCAGGAAGCCATCCACTGGCTCCGCCGTTCCGCCGAGCAAGACCACTTGCCCGCCATCGGTGCCTTGCAAAAACTTGAGCACTCCTTGAAAGTATAAACTCTCACCTAAACCCACCAACTGTAAGGTTTATTTCTTTTCTGCGACTACACTCTGTGGTACGATTTTTCTTGTCCATCTATATATAGTTATCTATATATTCAAATATAAAGATCAGGGGATTTATGCGTCGGTACGAAGGGCTGTGGATTGGGTTGGTTTTATTTCTGCTTGTCGTATGGGGAAGTCCGTCCAATGCGGCAACGGCATTGCGGATTCAGGTCGTCGGGTCGACCACGGTTTTGCCGGTGGCTTCGCGATCGGCACAAAAGTTTATGGAATCATCATCGAGCCGGATTCTGGTCAACGCCGGAGGCTCGGGGGTGGGCATTCATTCTGTGGCCGGTGGCCGCGCCGATATTGGCATGGCTTCGCGAGGGATTTCCCTGGAGGAGAAGAAACGCTTTGAAAAGTCTCATCTAAAAATTCATCCGGTAGGACTCGATGCGGTGGCCTGCGTGGTCTCTTCGGAAATTTATGAATCTGGAATCAGGCAACTAACGCGTGAGCAGATTGCCGGGATTTATTTGGGGGAAATTCGCAACTGGCAAGAGGTCGGAGGACCGGATCGGCAAATCGTCGTCGTCGATAAGGAACGGCATCGGGGCACCCGCCACGTGTTCATGCAATATATTTTTGGGAATGCGTCGCAAAGGACACCGGGCACACTTCTGGTTACCGGATCGAATAATGAAGAGCAGGCCAAGATCGCGCAAAGCGATTCTGCCATTGGCATGCTGTCCTTTGCCTGGATCAACGATGATGTAAAAGCGCTGGCGCTTCTGGATCGGGGAAAAGAAATTTTACCGACATGGGAAACTGTCAGGCAGGGAAGCTATCCCATTGTTCGAAAATTAAATTTCATAACGGCAGGGGAACCGAAAAATGAAATTAAAGCTTTCATTGATTTTGTCAAAGGGCCGGAAGGCCAGAAAATAGTCGCGGAGAGTGGTTATATACCCATTGAAAGCTCTCAACCATGAAAGCTGATTTCAGTGGATTGGGCATCCGTCATGTGGAGCCGGTGGGCTGGGTTTTTGCCGTAATGAATTTTATATTTCTTTTATGTGCCGTGGGTCTCGGCCTTTTTCTGGTTGTGGAATCGGTCCCGGTTCTACGTTCGGAAGGGTGGGGTTTCTGGCTGGGAGAAAACTGGTGGGTGGGTGAAACTTTTGGTGCCTTGCCTATGATCTGCGGTTCCCTGATCGTTACCGGTCTGGCGATATTTCTGGTATTGCCGGTGGCTCTTTCCGGCGCTTTGTTCACGTCCGAATATTTGTCGTCTTCCATCCGCAGAAGAGTGAAGGGGGTCATGGAATTGTTGGCTGGCGTACCCGGCATTATTTACGGCTTGCTTGGCGTTTCTTTTTTGACCGCCGGGGTCAAGGATGTATTGAACCTGCTCGATGGCAACACTCTTTTCACCGCTGGTTTCCTGTTGGCGATCATGATTTTGCCGATGGTGCTGACTTTGTCGGAAGATGCTCTCCATTCGGTACCTTCGGAATTTCGTGAAGCCTCCGAAAGCCTGGGCCTCACTAAACTACAAACCGCCTTGCGGGTGGTTTTACCCCAGTCTCTGCCGGGGATCGTGGGAGCGGTGTTGTTGGGAGTAGGACGGGCGATGGGAGAAACGATCGCAGTGATGCTGGTGATTGGCAGTCTTGACCGTGTGCCCGGATTCAACTTTTTTGTTTCGGGCCAAACCATTCCCTCCAAACTGGGTCGTGAAGCAGCGGAAGCACTGGGCAGTGGACTGCACTGGAGTGCGTTGATGGGTTTGGGTTTGACTCTTTTTGTCATGGTGGCGGTTTTAACATTTTCCGGAAACCTCTTTATCAAGCGGAGCAGTCAGTGAATGCAATAACGGCGGAGAAAATGGTGCTGGCATTGATTGGAGGTGTCACTTTTTTAATTGTGGCCCTGCTGTTTTCCATTTTAGGAGTCATGCTCGCCAAAGGATTGCCCGCGATGCATAGCGGGTTCCTTTTTGATGCGTCCAGGGATTTCGGACGTTCCGGCGGTATTTTTTACCAGTTGACCGGAACGTTGATGTTGATGGCAGTTGCGGTTTTGTGGAGTTTGCCGGTAGCTTTGGGGTCGGTGCTTTTCCAGACAGAATACCTGGGGGCTGGAAAATTTAAAAATTTGTTAACTCAGCTGACCTATATTCTTAATGCCACGCCGACGATTTTGTTTGGGCTGGTCGGTTATATATTTTTTGGAGTTTATCTGGATGCTGGTGTTTCATGGGTGACGGGCTCGTTAATATTAGCGGTGATGATCCTGCCGACTTTACAGGTGAGTATTCGCGAGGCGGTGGAAGCCCTGCCGGAAAAATATCGTGAAACGGGGATGGCGTTGGGTCTTTCGAGACCAACCCAAATCTGGCGTATCATCCTGCCGCAGAGTTTTTATGGCATGGTAACGGGGGTTTTGTTGGGATTGGCTCGCGCCGCCGGAGAAACAGCGGCGATCATGTTCACGGCGACCACCTTTTCCGGCATTCAATTTCCGCAATTGTTTTCCGATCCGGTTCCCACATTGCAGACCCATATTCTGGTTCTGGCCCAAGAAGCGGCTAATCCGGAATCTATCGCTCAGGCCTGGGGCGCTGGTCTGGTGTTGCTGGGTCTGGTGTTCCTGTTGACGCTGGCGGCTTGGGCATTCAGGACTCGGATGGTCATGGAGTCGGAGCTATGATTCAATTCAAAAACTTTTCCGCATCTTTTGGTGGAAGAAAAATTCTTCAGGAACTAACCTTCAGCCTGCCGGCAAACTCCATCACCAGTATTATTGGAGCATCCGGTTCAGGGAAAACCACTCTCCTACGTGCTCTTTGCCGGATGAATGACCGCATTGAAAATTTTCGTGTTGGGGGAAGTATTCTTGTCGATGGGATGGATGTTTGCCGACCCGATACGGATGTCTATGCGTTGAGAAGAAAGGTCGGTTTGATTTTTCAAAAACCCTGTGTGTTTCCAAAAAGCATTATCGACAATGTTGTTTTTGGAATTCGGGAGAAGATTACCAAAAAGGATTACCCGGACCTAGCGGAGAAAGTATTGCGTGAAGTGTTTCTCTGGGAGGAAGTCAAGGACCGACTCGAAGAGAAAGCTACCACGCTTTCCCAGGGGCAACAGCAACGGCTTACTCTGGCCCGCACGCTGGCAGTGGAGCCGGAAGTTTTGCTGATGGATGAGCCTACTTCCTCGCTGGACCCCAAATCAACCGCGGCGATTGAAAAACTGGTTCAATCCCTAAAGAACAGGCATACCATATTGTGGGTCACGCACCAGCACGATCAGGCCCAATCCATCGCTGATCGTGTTCTGGTTATTGAGAAAGGTCAGGTTCTTCCTTTAAGCGCTCCGATCGTGCGATTGGTAAAACCCTTCACCAAGGCCGGGTAGTCCCGAATAAAAACCCTGCCTCTTTCAATCAGCTTTCCAACCCCTTATAATTGAACCATCATATTTTTTTAATGAGGCGGGGTTTGGCTAAAAAGAAAATTAGAAAGAAACAGGAACTCTCATCCTTCAACAGTGGGGATACGGGACTTTCCACGCTGGGGGAAAAGCTCAAGAGCAGTGACCCCGATTTGGTAGAGCGGTTTGAGGCCATTCAGGGTGTCGAACTGACGGTGCCAAGGTTGGCGCAGGTCCTCGAAGACCTCCTGCCTTATCCCTGGGATGATATTGAATTGTTTGAGGAGGCGATCAAACTCACGGCCCAGGGATTTTATGGGGAAGCCGTTGCGGTTTGCGGTGACGTATTGCGCGTCAGTCCCAATGCCTATCCAGCCTATCACCTTCTGGGACATATTTTTGGGGCAATGGGAAATCCCCGGGAAGAAATTGAGCATTACCGTAAGGCCGTCCGGCTCAAACCCAATTACCCGCAAATCTATTTTGATCTGGCTACGGCCTATTGGGTTTCCGGCAAAGAAAAAAAATCTTTCACTGCTTTGAAAAAAACCATACCGATGGCGTCGGATTTTGTGGTGGCGGATTATTGGCTGACTTTCATCTTTGACCGGTTAGGAAGAAACCGTGATATCTATCAGGTTTCTGAAAGAGATATGGTAGCGTCGACCGAAACCTTTGCCCATATTTGCGCACTTCTTGGTGTCGCGTTTCTGGAGTATGGCTATCATGCTTCGGCGCGTCAGGCTTTCAAGAAAGCGGTGCGGGTGTATCCGGAATTTGCCGAAGGCCATTATCAGTTAGGGATGCTTCACCTTAAAAAACTGCGGAATCCTAAACGGGCCGAAAAATATCTGGAAGCGGCAGAGCAACTTTATATCCGCCAGAATGATTTTCCGAGAGCGGCTCTGGCGCACCAGTTATACCGGTCCAAGGATGAGGTGCATGATAAAAACAAGGCTTCTGAAGAATGGTTGAAAGAAGGGTTGCGGCTCCAGGGGCTGGGCCGGTATCAGGGAGCGGTGGATGCCTATCGGATGGCTCAGGGTTTTAAACCTGATTTTCTCGACGCCTTCTATAATATGGGGGTGGCTTATGGTTGTATGGAGGAAAACGGCATGGATGCTCTGCATAAGGCCGTATGGGTTTTCAAAAAGTCGATAGACATTAATCCGGATTTTATTCACTCCTATACGGCTCTCGGTGCATCTTATATCAAGCAAGGCGAGTTGGAGTTGGCTATTCAGGTGCTGACTCAGGCTTTGGGTATCGACCCGAAAGACTCAAATGTTTATTATTATCTGGGGATCGCCTGCCGCATGCACAAGCAAATTTCCCAGGCTGTGGATTATATGAGGCAGGCCGTAGCTCTTAAGCCCGATTCGGTCCAGATGCAATTTTATTTGGGATTGTCTCTTATGGACTTGGAATTGTTTGATGAAGCGTGTGCGGCGTTTCGGGAAGTGGTGCGGATTAAACCTGATTTTGCCGAAGGGCATTTAGTGTTGGGAAAATTATATCGCGAAAACTTATCGGACCCGGACAAGTCACTCCATCATTTAAAAAAGGCCGAAAAACTTTTTGTAAAACTGGAAGATTATCAACGGGTCGGACAGATTCGCCAACTGCTTATCCGCCGTTCCGCGTGATCGTTGCTTATGACTAAAAATATTTTCAGGATAAAAATCTGTTTCCTTCTGCCCGGAATTTTGTTTGTTGCCCTGGCTTCTGCCAAGGCAGACTCTGCCACCAGCGCCGAGTTGAAAAACCTGACGGCCGATGAAATGGCCACCCTCGCCCTTAAAGATTCCATGTACTACCATTTTGATGAGTGGTTCGCGCGTTTTCAGGGAGAAATCAACCGTCTGAAGTCCGCCGTTCCTTCTCTGGAAAACCGGGTGGAACTGATGAAGTTCCATTTCAATTATGCCGGCTTGCTGGGCGAGCTTTGCCACACGCTGGCGTTCACCAGTAAATATCAGGATGACAAAATAGCTGAAAAATTTCTGTACCACAGCAGGCAGGTGAAAGACCTGGCCCATGATGTTCTGGACGATGATGCTGTGACGCCGAGTCAGGAAGCGCAGGCGAATTTGTTCCTGGGTGCGGCGGAAGGTTATATCGGTATCTTTGTGTATGGGCAGGGCAACCTCATTGAAGCTCTGGTCAATGGGTTTCAGGCTGACAACCACCTTGAAAAGGCTCTTCTTCTAGATCCTAAACTTGTTGATGCCCATTTTGGTCTTGGAATGTACCGTTATGGCAACAGCCGGCTGGGAGGGTTTGGCAATCTGATCATGCAGGGCGGCAAAGACCATCGCCTCGTTGGCCTGAACCATATTGAACATGCAATTTTGAATGGCGGCGCGGCACAACCGCTGGCACTAAAAACCCTGGCATGGTTTTATATTTCTGAACAAATCAATCCGGCAAACAAGGGGCTTCCCCCTGAAAATCCCTTATCGCAGAAGAAGACCCGACAAAACGCCATCGGCCTGTTGATCGATTTGGAAAATCGCTACTTCAAACAACCTGCACTTTATCCCCATTTTCAGGGCAATAAGGAACTGGCCATCATGCAAGCGCTCCAATCTGTGCTGGACAAGGATTATGCCAAGGCTGGTATTGAGTTTAAAAAGGTTCTGCAAATTATCGACCACTTGCAAAATCGGGGCCTGCGAATCAATCCACAACTGACGCAATCGGTGGAAGCTGGCATAGAATTCTGTGCGCTCATGTTGTTGCAGACATCTGAAGGGGAAGAAAAACGCTCCGCCTGTGTGAAGGTCAATGAGCAAATGAATTTTTTAAACGGCGGAGGTTCTATGGTCGAATACGATTCCAAAAAAATCCGTAGAGAATTGCACGCAGTGTTTGCCGAGGCCTTGGATCAAATGGCTAAAAAAATGAATTGTGAGCATGGTTAAAAGCCAGTAATTTCCATGCTATATGCCGAGTGTAAGGGATTGCCAGATGAACCGACCAACTTGATAAGGAAACTCAAGTTGGTTTTTTTTATGGCGAAGCAGACAGGAAATTTATTTATAAAGAAGCCTTTGCAAGAGTTGACTCATATTGAAGAAAGGCGAGATCCTTCCTCGCTAAAGGCTCATCAGGATGACAAGTTATATGTTTTAAGTTGTCATTCTGAACGCAGTGAAGAATCTCGGGGTCATGCAAAGTCCTTGTTTTCCAAAGTATTCATTGGGCTATTTGCCATCATCCTGCTCTGCGGATTTGACTTCTCCATGCATAGCATTCCCGTTGCTGACATTTATGATGGTGGGCCGGGCAAGGACGGCATCCCTGCTATTCTAAATCCGAAATTCATATCTGCGCAGGAAGCTGATAAAACGTTTTTTAAAAATAATGACCGTGTTTTGGGATATGTGCATAACGGTCAAGCCCGGGCCTATCCCATTAAAATCCTCAACTGGCATGAAATTGTCAACGATAGCGGAGCGGTGGTGACCTATTGCCCTCTTTGCGGAACCGGGATGGTGTTTGGCACCGAGGTGAAAGGACGCAAGCTCACTTTTGGGGTTTCGGGTTTACTCTACCAAAGCGATATGTTGCTTTACGATCATCAAACGGAAAGTCTCTGGTCGCAAATTAAATCGGAGGCGGTGACAGGCAAGTTGATGGGTTCCCGTTTAAAACTGCTTTCTTCCACGCATACGAACTGGGCAAGTTAGAAAGCGGATCACCCTGAGACTCAGGTCTTGTCTGATGAAACCGGCTACCGGCGGGATTATGATCGTGACCCCTATCAGGGCTATGAAACCAGTGAGCGGCTGATGTTCAGGGTGGATCAGACGAGCTGGAAATATCATCCCAAAGAAAAGGTGATTGGTATAGAACTGGGAGGAGTCACCAAGGCCTATCCTTTTTCCGAGTTGAATAAAGTAAAGTCCCCTGTCAAGGATGTCCTGGGTAAAATACCCATCCGTATTTTTTCAGCTCAATAATTTTTTTCATAGAAAAACCTGCTGATTTTATGGAATCCATTATTCCATGCATCGGGTTAAAATTTATTAAAGTTGCTCCTCAGAACGCGGGTCCAGCAAATTCAATTCCGGAGATGTTCGCGGGATGGAAATAAAATCTTCCCGTTCTTCTATTGGGGCACGTTCCCGTTGGGTAATTCGATAATATGCGAATATCCCGGTCAAGCCATGAACAATGGCTGTAAACACAAAAAGACTCGGTTGACCAAAATGTTGAATGAGCTTGGAAGCCAAAAGAGGTCCTATTATGGCACCCACCCCGAAAATTAATAGCAAGCCGCTACTGACCTCCACAAAATCTTCTCGACTCACCGAGTCGTTTGCGTGAGCAACACTTAAAGAATAAAGAGGGAAGGTGAATACACCAAACATGAAAATTAAAATCCACATAGTGGTCATAGAGTGCCCATGAGTCAGGGCCAGGCCAAGCCCCATACTCCCTGCAAAAAAACAACAAAAACCCATGACTTTCCGTCGGTCCATCGTGTCAGAAATTTTTCCGAGAGGCCATTGAGAAAGTGCCCCTCCTAACACCGTTACACTCATGAAAATTGCAACTGAATTAATAGACATGCCGCTTTCCTGAGCAAACACTGGCCCGAGCGTCCAAAAAGCTCCGTTGGCCAGCCCTGCGCAAAAACAACCCGAACATCCCATGATGGATGCATTAAACAACCACCGAAGCCGAAGCCTGACTTCTAAAATGGGGGAAGGAGCCATCGATTCTGTCAAAGCTATAGGAAGAATGGAAATTGTTAGAAGTATGGACACCAATATGAACAAGGTTGTTCCAGAGGGTGAAGACCAATTCATCATCAATTGGCCCAAAGTAACGACAGTCAAGTTAATCGTAGTGTAAAGTGATAAAACCCGGCCGCGAGTTTCGTTATTGGTTTTATCATTAAGCCAACTTTCAATAACCATAAAAAGGCCGGCAAAACAAAACCCCATTGCTACCCGCAGGATTCCCCAAACCACTAGATTAAGGAAAAGAGATTGGATAAGAATTGTCGCAGAAGCTATTGCAGCAAGTACTGCAAATGAACGTATATGCCCGACTCGCTTAACAACATGAGGGAAAACCAGACATCCGGCTACAAAACCTGCAAAGTAAGCCGACCCTAGAACCCCAATGGCCATTGCTGAAAAACCTTCAATATTTGCTCTTATGGGAGTAAGGATGCCTTGCAACCCATTGCCCATGAGAAGAAATGCTGTAGAGAGCAAAAGAGCAAACAAAGGGGAAAGTGTGGCCTTCAATTTTATCTCCAGGATTGTAAGGAAGTGGGCTGGAAAACTATATTTTAAAGAATCTTTTCTTGAGAAGAAGGGGTATTTTGACCATTTGAACTTTTAGGAAGTCTTAATTTGAAAACCTCGAATATCAGCACTATTGGCAACCGGCCCAAATAACGAAGCCCTCCCATTGTTGACATGGCACGCATTTCCACAAGAACCTCTGCGATCAGATCGGTAACATCTATCGAATCTTCTATCTTTCCAGCCTCCTTAACATGAGCCAACCTACGCAATCCGTAAAGCCCTATAAAAAATGAGAAGAAAAACAGGAAATCCAACTGACTGAGTGAGAGGACTGGGAAATGAAAATCCGATCCTGCTGAGCCCCATGTTATGTCCCAGGAAAATTTCCACTGACTGCAGGCCTCTGCTAACAATCCACCTACAAATGGCCCCAGTCCGGCTGAAAGTGAATTCACAAAATTCAAAGAGGCCATGAAAGAAGTACTACCCCCTTGTGGTGCCAGTTTGAGACCAATATTTCCAGTAGCCAGTGTAACACCCGCCGAGGATATTCCCAGCATCAAGTGGATGAGAACCAATAAAGGAATTGTTAGGAAATGTTTTTCGGGAAATGTGGTGTAAGTCCAGGCTAAAGTTGTCAAAATATAAAGCACCCCGCTTATGGCTATTACGGCTTTATTACTGAACCGGTCGGCAAAGTTTCCCCAGATACGAAAAAACATAAGGTTTGCCAATTGACTGAGGACGCTCAAAACCACAACGAAAAACATGCTCATTTCCAACCGCTTTAAAAGAAAAACGGTAAAAAAAGGTGCAGCCAGGTTGACCGCAAAGTTCCAATACATCGAAAAGATTAGAAGGTTGCGATAGTTCTGGTTTTCAAAGGGTCGCTTAAGTGTTGTAAGGATTCCATGTTCTCCCTCAAGTTTTATGCGGGGTTCCGGAGTGATCGACATATAATAGACGCCAAGCATTCCCGAGAAGAAGCCAACTAAGTAGAGCAAAGAATAGCCCTGCAAAGTTGCCTGAGGGAATGTTTTCATCCACCAATCTATGAACAGTCCAGCTCCCAGTGTCAGCACCATTCCCAGCAGGGTTGTATAGAACAACCGTTTCCCGAAAAACTGTCCCAATCGGTCATGGGGAACCATATCTTTCATCCAACTGTTCCAACTACAGCCTACTATTGATGCAAAGATAGCCTTTAAGATAATAGCCAGAAAAAGCACATAAAGTCCCGTTTTCAAATCAAAGAAGAATGGTATCAGGGCAATCACGAGCACCATGAATCGGCTGACAAATGCGGAATATACACACACTCCCCTCCGGTTCCTGAGTCGTTCGACAAGGTAAACAGCTGGTATCTGCAAGGTTTGGCAGAATATCCGGGTAGCTGATAAAAGACCAATATGGAAATTGGATGCTCCCAAACGAAGAGCAAAGTCGGCAAGAAATATCCCGGTGGTAAATGTGACCATCCCTTGGGCGGTAATCCCGTTTTTGATGACCAGGCCCAATGCAGCTTCTTGTTCCTCATCAGATAGGGTGTCTGTTAATGGATACTTTTCTTCTAATTTTCGGGCTATGCTATTCATCTAGAATTCAGGAATCGAAGTCCAAGAAGGGGTTAGAATAAAAAATGAAAAACAATTTTTAAAACCTGTTAATTTATATATGAATGTTATTGGGGCTTTTCCAATCCGAGCTTTTTGATCCGTTGCCACAACGTATTATCCTTGACCCCCAGCAATTCGGCGGCACCACGAGCGCCCGATATTTTCCAATTTGTGGCACTGAGAGCTTTCAGGATATTATTTTTGTTCAACTCTTTCAGATCTCCTTCATTTGTTATACAAATTTTTTCTGATTCCGTTAACTGAGGGAACTCGCTGTCCAAAAAGATCAGAAGCTCATCCAGTATCTGGCTGAAGTTGAGTTCGCTCTTTCGGCATAAAATGACCGCACGCTCCATCATATTTTTCATCTCCCGCACGTTTCCCGGCCAGGAATAGTTTTTTAATTTATCCCGGTCTTGAGAAGAAAGAACAATATTTGGGATGCGATATTTTTCGCAAAATTTAATCAGAAAATATTCGACCAGAGGGGCAACATCCTCTAATCGGTCTCGCAATGGAGGTACAAAAAGATTGAAAACGCTCAACCGGTAATAAAGGTCTTCCCGGAAACGCCCAGCCTGAACCTCTTTTTTAAGGTCCCGATTGGTTGCGGAAATAACTCGGACATCAACCGCACGGGTCTCACTTTCTCCGACCCGTTCGAACTGCCCTTCCTGTAAAACCCTTAACAGTTTACTTTGCAGGTCCATGGGTATTTCTGTGATTTCATCCAGAAACAAGGTTCCTTTATGGGCCAATTGAAATCTCCCGATGCGATCGCTGATTGCCCCGCTGAAGGACCCTCGAACATGGCCAAAAAATTCACTTTCAAATAATTCTCTCGGTATTGCAGGACAATTTACTTTTACCAGAATGCCGCTTTTTCTTTGGCTGCTGTCATGGAGTAAGCGAGCAATCATTTCTTTTCCAGTTCCCGTTTCTCCCTGAATGAGGATCGCTGCATCCGTATCGGCTACCAGACTGATCTGGTCCTTTAATTTATTAATTGCAGATCCCTCACCTACAAAGTCATCGCCCAGAAAAGAACGTATTTCATTTTTTAAAGAAAGATTTTCAGCCTTTAGCTGCCGTTGCAGCGACTCTACTTCATTGAGCCTTTTGTTTCTCTCCGTAAGATCATTTACGATAGCAATGACTACGGAAGGATTGGTCAGGTGAGATAATTGAAGCCGGACTTCCCCTGGATATGTGCTGCCATTTTTTCTTTTAAGGAGAGTTTCAAAAATCCATAAAGACTCCTTTTCTTCCGATTGGAGTTTCAATTTCTTCTTAAAAGAGTTGTCGGAAATATCCAAAAACAGGTTGTAAGGAGTTAACTCTTTCAGTTCATCAATGGAATACCCCAAATTATCCAAGGCTCCCAGACTTCCCTGTAGGAATTTAAGCGTTTTGGAGTCAAACACATAAATTTCGTTAAAGGAATTATCAAGAATCTTTCCCATAATGGCGGTGATATTACCCGCCTGTTTCTGAGGAGTTATGTCATTATGAAAAATGATAAATTCTTCTGACGGAGGATTTAAAGGGATAGCATGCAAAAGGTACCAGTAAGTATTATTGAAAGATTCATAGTGAAATTCTTGAACGAACTTGGAAATCTCACCCCGCACCAGGTTTTGAATTCCGGTCATGATGGGCTTAAAAGTTTTCCCGGCTTTCCGGCCTTCCTTGAAGTAATTCTGCCCTGTGGTCATCTGGAAAAATTCACCCACACCAGACTTTTTACTAAATTCTTCCCACTCCTTGTTCACAAAGGTGAGCATCCCCTGCTTATCAATGACACAGATATTTAAAGGGATCCCATTCAAATAGAATTTATCGAAGGGTGTGTATACCATGGGTTGATTTGTATGGAATTTATGAAAAATTCCGGTGTGCTTGGCTTATGATTGTAAGCCTTTTAAAAAGAGTCGTTTCTCTCTAATCATTAGATCATTTTCAAGGAAAAAGCTATGAAAATAATTCATTCTCTACGGGAACCCTATCTAATTGATATATTTTAAGATAGCGCTCCAAGAGAGGCTCCGTTTATAGGGACGAAGCCGGTCAGGAATTATTTGTGAGTGGCTCAAAAGGTGAGACCAGATGAATGGCTGTTTTTACTCATCTGGCACGAGGAGGTGTGGAGTCGATTCTAAAGGTGGGAGATTTTAAAGGGTGCTTTCACCGGGAGGAAAAGTATTCCTTCCGAGTGTTATAAGACTTCATGGTATTCTTTAAGTTAGCAAACCTGAAAGATTCGATAAAGTTCTTTCCTAAATCAAGGCAATGCATAAGGTGGTTTTGGTTTCCTGGTCTTAACTCGAGTTGATGGCATAACACCACGGTATCTCTGTATTTTGTCCTCCCGTAGAAAATGGAACTGGGTGTTTTTATTGCATACATAACATGTCCCGAAATATATTAATTGGGAACGCTTTGACAATAAATGCCTAATCGTGGACTTGCAATGCTCACATTCATAAACGAGCGACATCATATTTTAATAAACCTTAATTTGGTAATCTACGCGTTACCCTGGTTTTTTTTCGGGAGCCCCGTCCAAAAAGCATTTCTGACAAAAACTCTTTTTTCCCGACTTTAAACTTTCTTGCTCTTGGGGAACTAAAATACGTTTGATTTGAATAGTGAATGGTGAAATCATCTTCTTCGAAAAGCCCAGCGTCACCCTCCTCTTCGAGGCGCCTTTCATCAAAACCCAGGTTTCTTTTTGTTCGATTCATTTCTATTTTTCCTGATATTGAAAGATTCTATTAATAACCAGAAAATTCTTCATTCTGCAGATCATCTGTCGGTCTATCATGCCTTATCAAAAAAGGCCTCGGGAGTTGGGGTTCCCAAGGCCTTCTGTCATGCGGGGGTTGAATTGTTGATCAATTTAATTTCAATTGACCGTAGTATCGGCTGGAGCAGTTTCCTGCTCTTGAGAGCTCTCTGGAATAGAAGAGAACCCTTCCTGATACTGGGTTTCGGGGGTTTCGGCTGGATCAAGTAATGCACGGGTGAACATTTCGGAATCTTCTGAAGCCTCAGGAGCTACAGATCCTTCGGATGCCGATCCAAAAATAGCCTCCTCATTTGAGGAAGATTCTGGGGCCTCTTCAGCGATTGCTCCGCTGGTCATAACCAAGAAACCTACCAACAACATAGAAAACAGTACCGAGACAACTTTTTTCATCTTCTTTTCCCTTTCCATAAATACTTAGAATTGAAATGCCTAACAACCTGTTGCCAAGAGTAATTCAAGTTCCATGCCAAATTTTTAGGAGCCTCAAACCCTTCTATTTAGCTTTAAATCAACGTGTATTTTGTTTTTTGGGGGGGGGTGCCGTGGAAAAATTTTTAATTTTTTAAAATATTTTTCCAGTCGATTTATTTGGTAGGTTTTAAAAAGTACTTCGCGGGGAGCTCTCGCTTACGAATTTAGATATTTTTTTCTCAAATAGCCCAGGAAGATTTTCGGGTTTATTTCTTCACCGGTAGCCTGAACCAGTAACTCCCGACAGGAAAATTTTGCCCCAAACCTGTAAATCTTCTGATCCAACCAGTCGAACATGGGTTTGAATTTTCCTGTTTCAATTTGCGGGAGAATTTCTGGTTGGTCGCTCATCATGCTCTGATATAACTGGGACGCTATGATGCCTCCCAGGGCATAGGTGGGGAAATACCCAAAATATCCCATAGGCCAATGGGAATCCTGAAGGCAGCCTTGATTATGATTTTCAGGTGTCATCCCGAATCGCTGTTTGAATTCTTCGTTCCAGGCATCTGGCAGTTCTTTGACGAGCAGTTTGCCTGAGAACAGGTCTTTTTCCAGGTTATACCTGAGCAGAATATGGAGGGGATAGGTGACCTCATCCGCATCCATCCTGATGAAACTTTTTCTGACTCGGTTGGCAAGCCGGAGCAGGTTTTCGGGTTCCCATTCTGCTCCAACGACTCCGAGTTTATGTGAAATCCACGGTGCGGCAAATTTCATAAACTCTCGGCTTCTCCCGATGATCATCTCAAGAAATAAGGCCTGACTTTCGTGGACGGTCATCCCACGGTCGCGACCAACAGCTTGAAAGAACCATTCAGACGGAAGAGCATAATCATACATGGCATGGCCGGTTTCATGAAGGACTCCCATAAATCCTGTTAAAAAATTATGTTCTGAAAACTTGGAGGTGATACGAATATCTTCAGAGGTTCCCTCTGTAAAGGGGTGAAGACTTTCATCCAGTCGACCTTTGTGGAAAGGAAACCCCATGCGTTGCATGATAAATTTCCCCAGTTCCTTTTGTTTTTTTATAGGAATCTCTTTGACAATTTCAATGGGCGGATGGTTGGATTGATATTCTATGACCCCATCGATCAATGCAGGCAGGGTCGAATCCAGAAACTGGAAGATCGAGTCGATCTCCCGAGATTCTCGCCCAGGATCATATTCCTGAATCAACCCGTCATAAGGCAGACATCCCAGTTTATTTCCAAGGCAACCGGCTTTTTCTCTAACGAGATCCACAACTTTTTGCAGATGCGGCAAGAGCAGTTTAAAGTTTTTTTCCTCAACCGCCTGCCTCCAGCGCATTTCCGCTTTTGTTGTCGCCCGCTGTAGGGAGTTAATCAATCGCTTCGGGATAGCATTGGAACATAAGCATATTCTCCGCATTTCCCTAACGTTGGCTCTCTGCCAATCGTCATAAGAATCTATGCTAGATTCGGCACGATCTAATAGTAGCAAGGTTTTCTTTGAATGAAGAATGGCACTGCATTCTGTGTCGAGCAATGACAATTGCTCTGCACGCACCTCGCCACTTCCCGTCGGCATCATGACTTCAGCATCCCAACGTAATAAATGGGTTACGCTTCGTAGAATTTGAATCCTTTTGAAACGCTTTTCAAGATGTTGGTAAGAAGTTAGGCCCATAGAATTTTTTGACGCATCAGTTTTCTTCCGGTTTAAGCCGGAGAAATCCCTATTCGCTCCTTAGCCGCCTGGAGAATCATCTCCAGGAGTTGCCAATATTCCATGCCTGCAAATCCCGCCATGAGATTCAGCTTTCCATCCCAGCACCACCCGGGGTTAGGATTGACCTCCAACAATTTAATCCTTCCCTCCGCGTCTGTTCGAAAATCGAACCGGGCATAGTCCCTGCACTCCAGTCGTTCAAATAAACGATTGGAGTAATGGATCAGTTTCCGGTGAGTCTCATCATCAAGGGTGGCTTCCTTGTATCGAATGTCGTTCCAATAAGGTGAGTCAGGATCCCACTTGGATTCATAGGAAAGAATTTTAGGGAGTTGTGATGGAAGTTGACTGTAATCCACTTCAAGAACTGGAAGGGCCTCGAACTTGTCAGGATTACCAACAAGGCCGACACTATATTCTGGCCCTTGCAGGTACTCCTGAATAAGCAAAGGACTACCGGGTAAAATATCCCGTAAATGGTCCAGATAATTTATTAACTCTTCAGCATTGTTCACCACCGCATTTTGAGTGATTCCTATTGAGCTGTCTCCACAATTTGGTTTGATCAAAGCAGGGAAAAAGGAAGGCAGATTCGCCGCCTGATCATTTGGGTCGAAATAAGTTTCTGTCGGCACTTCCACATCCATGCTTGCAGCGATGGAGCGGATATTTGCCTTATTGTAACAAAGCGAAAGGCATCCGGGTCCGGCCCCGGTATAAGGGATGCCCATTAACTCCAAAAATGCCGGAACATGAAGTTCCATGGTAGCCTGATTATTGAATCCCTCGTCACAAAGATTTAAAACCATTTTTGGAGGTTTGGAAATCATTTTATTAAGCATGGACTGGTGGTTTTCCACATATTCAAATTTAAATTGAGTTAACTTCTCAAGATTTTGTTTCAGAATATTGATGGTTTCCAAATCCTCATTATTAAATTGCCCACCCATTTTGACCGTATCGGGAAGTTTTGGATCCCCTAAAAAAACAGTGATCGGGAGAACATGCTTTATGGTGGGTTTTGTGATTACGGGTTTATCAGGCCCAAGGGCGGTAATGATCAATCGATTGGCCATCATCCCCAGATCCTGGTTGCGTGTGGACTCCGAGGTGACATTGCCATGAGAAAGTATGTCCGTAAAACCCAAACTTTTCAGTAGCTGAGTGATTTCTTCCAGAGTGTAAAGTCTTTCCGCATAAAATTGGTCCGCCAGAACTCCAATTTCGGAGTTGGTGATGACTTCGCGAGAAATAATTCGCTTCCGATCTACGGAAAGGGAACGCTCCCGATTAACAAAGTGAACTTGATCAATCCATTCCCACGATCTGGGCTCGAAATTTTGGGCCATCCAAACTCCATCCACTATATCCAGAATCAATTTCCCTTTAGGTTTTAATATACGTTTGACAGACTCCAAAACCAGAAGATCATCTTCCTCCCTTTCAAAATACCCGAAAGAGTTCCCCAGCAACATGGCACAATCCTTAGAGCTATCCTGCATCCGGAATTTTCTGGCGTCCCCTTGTGAAAGAGTGATATTCAATCCGCGTTGCTTGGCTCGTTTGCGGGCCAAGCGAACCAAGTACCGAGAGCGATCTAGCCCGGAGACATTCAAAAACCCCCGGGATGCAAGCTCCAATGAATGGCGACCCTGCCCACAGCAAAGGTCCAGAATTGTATTCTCCTTTTTAATGCCTGTGGCCTGCAATATCAGGTCTACATCACGAGCGGTATTAAGATCGTTCTCAACCACATCCCCATCGGTTTTCAAGTAAAGAGAGTTGAAAATATCCTTCCACCATTCTGGAGGAAGGTGACGCTCCAAATCGGACACAGGGCCAAGAGTCCTCGGGGGTAGAAGACCCCGTTTTTTTAGAATGGCCTCTTTGTTAGTGATTGAATTAGGTTGTTTGAGGATTGTTTTAGTCATCTTCCATAAGCCTCTAAAAGTGCTTGAATTGGGTGATGCATTATTGAACTAATGCTCAATAAATGCAGTAATACCTGGTGGAAAAAAATCTTAGTTTTTCAAAGGAAGTCTGCAATGCCTCCGCTCCACTGAGTAAATTTTCGTATGTGAAAATGTGGTGGGGATTTTCCGTTGCCTCGCGGAGGATGCCAGAAAAAATTCCTGCACCCCTTTGGGCTGAACACTTGGTATGAAAGATAAGAAGAAGTGGTGTTTCGCTGAAAAAAAATGGTTCATACCCAAGAGTTCTTCCCAAGTTGAAGAATAGTTACTCCCAATAATTTTCTCAGTCTATAGAAATTTAATAACTACTACAACTTAAAGCCTGAGTTTCACATTGTTGGATTTTACCTATTTGGTGCAAGTAAGGGAAGGTGATCCTTCGAGAGCCTCAGGATGACAACGAAAGCCACAGGTGGTAAATCACCCCAGCCCTTGTGATGCCCTCATCCAAAAACTTCATGCCCCGAAGGGGTACTTTGGGAAAGAGGGGGCTTAATACCACCTCGTCTGTGGTGGTTTTTTTTGCCCTGCGCCGAGCAGTCAATCTACAGATTAAGAGTCAGGAGGGTTTTGTCGTGTTCAGAACCAGAGAGGCCGAGTTGATGCAGTAGCGAAGCCCGGTAGGCTTCGGCCCATCTTCAAAGACATGGCCCAAGTGAGAATCGCAATTGCGGCATAACACTTCCGTTCGGCGCATGAAGAAGAGCGTGTCTGATTCGGTGGCGATGCTTTCGGGACTGAGAGGCTCGTAATAACTCGGCCACCCGGTACCGGAATCGAATTTGGCGATGGAGGAAAACAGAGGTGTATCGCAACAGGCGCAATGATAGTTTCCCCGGTCATGGCAGTCCCAGTATTTGCCGGAGAAGGCCCGCTCGGTGCCTTTCTTTCGGCAGATTTTAAACTGTTCTTCGGTCAGAATTTCCCGCCACTCGCTATCGGTTTTTGTAATTTTCTCTGGCAAAGCTGTTGTCCTTTCAAGGTTTTGGTTAAGTTTTTTCTGCGATCCATTTTTGAATTTTTTCTTTTACTTCGGGCTTCAAGCTGGTTTCTTCAAATGCTTTAGAGTCATCCTTTCCCAGCGACTGGGCCATCTTGCAAATGATTTCCAATTGCTTTCGATAGATATGGCAGAGCTCGCATATGGCAAGATGCATTTTAAGCCGCATCCTACTAAAAAAAGGAAGAGGATGATCTTGCGTTTCTGAAATGAGAGGATAGACATCCTGGCATGTCACTTTAAGTGCTTTTAGCATTCCATCAATCATAAAAATCGCAATTTAGTGTTGAGCCAGTTTGACTCCAGGCACAGCTTGAGCTGATTTCTGGTTCGGTGCAAGATAACCCACAAGTTGGTCGGTTTTATGTTGAATTCTTTACAGATTTCCTCGGAACTCAACCCATCTATCTCTTTCAGGACAAATAATTTGTGAAGTTTTTCCGGCAACCCGCTCAGGCATTTAGCCAGAACCTTGGCGAGCGCACTGTTTTCAGCGGCTTTTTCAGGGTTCATATTCCAGCTTGCTGGCTTGGGAGTCATATGTCCGGTGGCATCAAAACTAATCCGGTCAGCATCCTCAGTTGAAGTCAGGTCGATGGAAATATGTTTTTCCCCACTTCTAAAATAATCCATGGTTTTATGTTTCAAGATTCCAAACAGCCAGGTTTTTTCCGATGATTTACCGGCAAAAGTGTATTGCGACTTTAACGCGGCGAAAAACGTAGCCTGAACCAGCTCTTCAGCGGCTTCCGGGTCTTTCACCCGCACCAGCGTAAAGCGGTACATCATATCTGCATAATTTTCTACCCATTGCTGCGGCTCTAAAGTCTCTGGGCTCATAATTCGTAGTGATCTGGATTAGACTTGAACGTGGTAGAAGGAGCCCATATACTTGGTCTCATGGAAGAGCCGTCCACAGATTCGGGGGAATGCGCCAGAATCCTGAAAGCACTGGGAGATGAAACCCGATTAAAAATCGTCCAGTTGTTGCTTAAAGGAGAAAAGAGTGTTTCTGAAATTGTTCGATCCTTATGCATGGGGCAACCCCAGGCCTCCCACCATCTTTCCATATTAAGAGCCTCAGGTCTGGTTGGAACCCGAAGAGAAGGCAATAAGGTTATCAATTTTATCCATCCGGGTAAATATTTTTTAAATAAAAAAGAGACAGGACTCGATCTCGGTTGTTGCTCAGTAAACTTCGACACCGCTCGGCGCGGAGCCAACTAGCAATATCTTTTACTGCTAGCAACCGTGTTCTCGGCTAAATACGTCATTGCTATCTGCCCCCACGGCTAGTGGCTGCTCGGCGTGGGGGCAGATAGCAATAGCTTTTCGTCAGAATATTGAAAACCAAACTATTCGTCGTCGCGAGCGACTGTAAGGAGCGCGGCGATCCAGATTTCTGGATTGCTTCGTCGCTGTCGCTCCTCGCAACGACGGGTTATGCAAAAGTTTCCCCTGCTAAGGGGCGGTACGCTGGCCTGCGAGCCGCTCTTTGATTCCTACTTCGTAAAATTGTTTCACAAATGATTTGATCAATTTGATTGGATTAAAAGAAATATCTATCGGATAAGCCTGCTTGAAATCCTCAACAACGAGTGTTCGGTAATCTGCGACTCCTGAAATCTCCATATCTTCCAACTGAAACTGGCCGAACTGTTTGAGCCTTGCCGCTTCCAGAGCGTAAACTTTGTCTAGCGGGATGCTTAACAGATCGGCAAAAACCCGGTCGAGAGCAGTCATGTCTTTCGATGCCCCCATCACTCCAAGTGGGTAGGGAGTTCCATTGATCGGGCCTTGCCCCTGCATGGCCTGAATGCCGTCGGCGATGGTCAGGCACGGGTTGACGTGGCGAGCGATGTCTATCAACATTTTCCCGAACTTGAGTTTGTCGTTTTTGACTAAACAATGAAGAGCCGGTTTACGTTTACCGATCACCAGTCCAAACAGGTTTTTAATGCCCAGCGTCATGGTCATCTGGCAATGCGATTTGACCTTGGGCAGGTTGATGACTCGGTCATAGTGTTCCAGGCACCCGGCGATTTTAAGATGCGGAACCTGTTCGGCATTTTCAAATGGGATGGGATCGGTCAAGGGCAGAATCTGCGCACCATATTTTTTTTCCAGAAAAACATATCCGGCTTTGTCCGCCACCGCCGACAAACTGCCCAGAGCAGGACTGTCGCTGATAACGATTTGTTGGACTGACAGGTCTTTGAGAACCCGGCACACGGCTTCCACCACGACAGGGTGGGTGGTGACACAGCGCTCGGGTTTGAATCCGCGTAGAAGATTGGGTTTCAAAAGAACCTTCTGGCCCGGACCGAACAGGGACGCTTCAGGGTCCAGAGCTTTCAGGGTGTCCCGGACAAACTGTTCTACGTTATCCAGCGAATAGTCAGCAATTTTTTGTAAGTGGACTTTTGATTTCATGGAAATGATTTTAAGTTTTTCAGCATTATAACCCCTTTATGACCTCGGTTAAACATGCGAATTTTGGATTGGCAAAAGTTTTCAGGAATGAGAATAAAGCGCTTTATAGATGCCCATGTTTCTCAGTACATGTTTGACATAACGGCGTGTTTCGGGGTAGGGGATGGACTCGATAAACACATCCTGATCGCTCACATGCTCAAATCGTTTCAGCCATTTTTTCAGGACATGAGGGCCAGCGTTGTAGGATATCAGGATATGCATCCCGTTCCTGTTGAACCGTTTGTTCAGTTGGCTGACATATTTTACCCCCAGTCGGATGTTCAGATCAGGATCAAAGAGGGCATCAGTTTCAAAAGGTTTTTTGAATTTGGTATTCGGGTAAAGTTTTTTTCCGGTGGCGGGCATGATTTGCATGAGGCCGCGAGCGCCAGCAGGAGAGAGTGCCTGACTGTCGAAAAGGCTTTCCTGACGGATGATGCCGTTCACGAAAAAGGGGTCGACCTCGCGTGACTTGGCATAACCCAGAACCGCCTCTTCGTAGGCGAGAGGGAAAAAATGTTTCCAGAATTTTGCTGAAAGATCTTTCTCTTTAGGTTTGGTGGTGAAGTCTTTATACAAATGCAAAAGCCTGAGCGATTCTGCATAGCCCTGTGCCTGATGATAAAGCTGGGAAAGCCATAAAACCCCGGTCAGATTTTTGCGCACAGTTTTCTGCAACTCGCCAATTTCGTTGCGCGCTTCCTGTCTCAATCCAAGTTGGGCCAGCTCGTTGGCACGCTTGTGATGGAACTCTTCTCGTGTGCTGAGAGGTCGCCCCAGTTGCAAGTTCTCTTCTTCCGGCATTTGGATTTCAGGAGCTATGTCCGGCTTGACATCTTTGACAATTTTGACATCCAGAGCCAGGAGTTTGTCCTTGGCGCGGATGCCGTGAAACGTGTAGGGGTAAAGCTCGGCAACTTTGGCGTATAAATCGCGCGCCACATTTTTTTTGTCCATTTTCTCTGCGGACTTAGCGCTCCAATACAAATTGTATTCGATGAACGATTTATCAGGGAACCGGTTGGCCGCTTCCTGAAACTTATTGAAGGCCTGTTCGAATTTTCCGTCGAGATAATGAACCCAGCCCAACCGCCAGCCCGCCCATTGTGCGTAATCTTCATTGGGATATTTTTCGAAAGCGGCTCCATAGTTCTTCAACGCTTCGGGAAAATTTTTCTGTTCTTCATAAATCTTGCCGAGAAAAAACTGTGCCTTCACCGCCAACTCAGAAGAAGGTGCGTCCTGAGTGACTTCCTTAAAATATTTGGCTCCCTGCATAGGCTTGCCTAGGTTCCAAAGGTTTCTGCCGATGTCGAACTTGGCATTTTGTACCTTGGCGTGGTGTGGATATGTTTTTAAAAATTGTTGTAAAATCTCGTTGGCATTTTTGCGGTCCCTCAGCCCTCCATACGCCTGGGCCATGAAAAAATAAAACCGCCCCGGTAAAAGATTGTTTTCTTTTTGCAGTTTCTGAATTTCCTGAATGACTTCCTCATAACGCACGTCCTCAAATAATCCTTGGATACGGTCGGTATGCTCCCTCAAAGTAAGGGGAACTTCTTTGACTGTCTCCAAAGCGGACAAGCGTTTGAGTGCTGTTTCGGCCTCGGGGGTTTGATCGTGGTTGGGAAATTGGATGTGAAGCTGGCGAAAGTTTAAATAAGCCTCCGTTTGTTTTCCGGACTGTTCCTGAATCCCGGCCAGTTTGAAAATCAGGTCAGGCAGAAATTCGTGAAATTTCTGGTGTCTGAAATCCTCGGTGATCGAGCGGATGGCATCCTTCAGTGTTTTCATTGCGGCTTCTTTTTCTCCCAACTGAGTTTGTGCTTCGGCAAGAGTCAATTGGAGCCTGGCATAGAGAAGGGTGTCGGGTATGTCCTTAAGCAGTTCGAGTGTGTTGTCGCGGGCTTTTTCGTGTTTGCCGGTCTGTGCCTGTGCCCAGATTAAATGGAAGCGGATGTAATCTTCCACCTCTTTATAGCTTTTGCTCAACGGTTCGAGGAGTTTGATGGCTTCTTCCGGTTTTTCCTGTTCGGTGTGAATGAGAGCGAGCAAGAACTGGGCGCGTTTGGCTTCTATTGAATCCGGTTTCTGGTTTTGCAGAGCCAGAAGGCTGTTTTTAGCTTTGCCCCATTCCTTTTTCTGAAAAAGTTTTTTAGCGTCCTCAAAGTGCGCAGGCTGGGCTTCACTAATTTGCGCAAAGTTCAGGAACAGTGCCAAAAAGCATGCGGCGACTTTAGGTAGAAGTGACAGCAGTTTGTCCGTCAGAGTTTGGGGCGTGTCTTGGGAGTCTGCCGGCAGGTTGTCGGTGTTCTTCATTTTTCTGAACCAGGTCAACTGCCTCTTGGCGTAATGCCGGGTTTCTCGTTTAATCTCATAGATGGCGCGATCCAGATCTATATTGCCTTGATGGTATTGAATCATCTGCACGTAACCGATGCTTTTGCAGGGTTTCAGTTCCGGACTGAAGCCACGGTCTAAAATGCTTTTAACTTCATCGGCGAGTCCGCTCTCGATCATTTTATCCACCCGCTGGTCAATTTGGGAATATAGCTCGGCCCGGTCTCTCTCCAGAATGAAGGTGTGGATGGGGAACAGGCTTGCGGCCGGGGAGTCGCCTTCATGAAATTCAGAAAAAGGTTTTCCCGTGTCGAGATAAACCCCCAAGGCGCGTTCGATACGCAGGGAGTCTGTTTCAGAAATTTTTGTGGCGTATTCGGGGTCAACGCGTTGCAGTTCCTGATAAACTTTTTCAACGCCCTGATCACAAATGTCCTGACGGATTTTTTCGCGGATTTCAGGAGAAGCCCCTTCGGCGCAATCGTAATCTTCGGTCAGGACTTTTATATAGAGCCCGGTGCCGCCAACCAGAATGGGGATTTTATTACGATTCATGAGTTCGCGAATGATTTCCAAGGCCCGTGTTTTAAAGTCGAAGGCGTTAAATTCTTCGTCCGGTTCGAGAATGTCGATCAAGTGGTGGGGGATCTCCTCCCTCTCCGCTAGCGAAGGTTTCGCTGTGCCGATGTCGAAATATTTGTAGACCTGCAACGAGTCGGCGCTGATGATTTCCGTTTCCAGCTTCCGGGCAAGCGCCAGAGCGGTTTCACTTTTCCCCGAACCCGTTGGGCCGGTCAATATAATTAAAGGAAGCATAAATTCCCTGCATCTCCTGTGAATACGTTCCGTCTTCATTATAGACCGCCAGCGGTGGAGCCACGCTAAAATCGGATTTTTTTTCTTTCAAGGCAGAAACCAGAACAATTTTTGCCAGAGCCTGATAATTGCCATGAACAAAACGCGCCTGACTCGGATATAGCTTCCGGCATTCCAGTTCCCGCATGAGTTCGCCCAGTCGCTCAGGCGGATAGGCCAGACTTATCTGGCCGCCTTTTTTCAGCAGCGGAGCAGACTTGTCCAGCAATGAACTCATACTGAGCGACAGTTCGTGCCGGGCCACAGCTTTGCCCGAATCGGGATTGATCCGCCCTGTCTGTATTTTCCGGTAAGGTGGATTAGAAACAATATGGTCAAAAGATTCGGGCTGCAAGTTTTCCGCTTCTTTCAGGAAGTCACCGTGAATAAGTGAGATTTGCTGACTCATTCCATTCGTATGAATATTCTTTTCGGCCTGCGCGCAATCCTGAATCTCAATGGCGGTTACTTTAAGGGTCGGTTGCCGGTGAACCATCAACAAAGGTATGACGCCGCAACCGGTGCCGATATCTAGTACACATTCGCCCGGCAAAAGGGTGACGAGATCGGCCAGCAGAAAAGGTTCGATGGAATAGCGGTAGCCGGTATTCTCCTGATCAATGACCAGTTCGGTTTTGGTGCTGTTCACAATGAGGTCGCCAAGGTACGGTTTAACAGTAGATTTTGATTAAAGTTTAACCCAACCCTAAGGGAGTGGCAACCTTTTGTGGTTTTGAACTATTTGTTTATTAAGCGTTAATTGTTATAATGAGGGTCGATTTTCCTGTCCGTGAAGAAGGTCTTTTTTTGCGACCCCCCCGATTGTTTTGTAAGGAGTGAAGAATGGATTTTTTAGTAGAGCAACAGATTTGGGCAATAGCGATGGTTGTTGTGGGCTCTTTCATCCTCAGTCTCTGTGCTAAATGGGAAAAAGCGCATCAGGAAGCCTTTAAGGATCCGCGTGCTCGCTACGGTAAAACTAAGGAAGAGATGAAACCCAAATCCACGCGCGGAACCATCATGACCACGATCGGCTTCCTCCTCTGCTTCGGCGGCATGATCCTCTTCCTCATGCACATCTAGCTCCGGCGAGCCACACGAGTGGCGACCACTCGGCGTGGGGCCAATGTGGCGGCTATGTGGACCAAGGGAGGTACTCTCTCCATGATTTTTTTTGGGTCAGGATTGTGGCTATGGGTTCTTTTTCGTAGACGATGGGATATTGCCTGAGTGTCACCAGAAACCCGTCTGCGGTTGCGGTAATCTCTTCCAATCTTTTGCCGCTGTATAGGTCGCGGATCTCTCCGATCTTTTGTCCGCTTTGGACTGTCGTTCCTACCCTCACTTCTTTAAGAAACATTCCTGCTGTGCTGGCTGATATGGAGACCTCGTCACTCGCTTCGTAAAATTTGGAGTTGGTATTTTCTGCATGCGGTAATTTCCGTTTATCTTTCAGGATTTTCTCGGCAACCATAAAATTCACGATGCCTTGGAACAGGGTATCGCATTGCTGAATGTTCAGGGTGCGGGGCGATCCGGCGGACAGGGTGACGGTGACAATATCCCGTGCGTGCATTTGGTGAAACAAGCCGACCTTGGGCGTTGCATTTAATTTAAGCACGGTTTCTATTTGCAGATCGCGGCACAGCTTTTTGATTCTTCCATCGAGTTTTAGTGTCTGGATATGCGGTGCATCTTCATAATGCGGCGGCGCAGATTGCAGGATGAGGCTCCAATAAGAATCTGCCGTATGGGTATAAATGGCCGAGGCCAGGGCTTCACTGGTTTCACCATTAGGGTTGCCGGGAAACGCCAGATCCATATCCATATCGTCGTAGGGCCACAACTTGGAGCCAGATTGAACGGCGTTCAGGTTGACCACCGGGAAACTGATGACTCGGCCTTTGAGCGTGTAGTTGGCGATGCCCTCGACCACACTATCGAGAAACAGGGCCAGGCGCGAACTCAGGTACATGCCGTTCAAATGGTCGCCTTGCAGTCCGCTAACGATAGCAAGGGTTTCACCATCTTTTCCCCAGCTGTTTTTATAAAGTTCGAGTGGGGCGCCGAACGCAGTTGGAATGGAGAGGACTTTTTCTTTCATGCCGGTTCCTCGGTGGCGATGCGGGCCACAGGTGCGCCCTTTGAGGTTAAGGGATGTTCGCGCAGGGTGAACAGCAGGCCGGAACGGGGTGAGCGGATTTCTTCCAGCACTTGCCCCCCTACTGGATCTATCAGGTCGCCGATCTTTTCTCCTTCAGTCACCATTTGCCCGACTTCTGCCTGTTTGATGAACAGCCCGGCATTGCCAGCCTGAACCATGGCGACGTATTCGGGTTGCACCATTTTTGGCTCGCGGATTTCCTCCTCGGGCTCGCTGGAATCGATGGTGCCGGTTTGCCGGAGTAGGTTGAGGATGCCGAGAACAATTTGCTCGCAATAATTTTTGTTGATACGCAGGCAGATTCCAGTTTCGATGACGAGGGTGGGTATTTTGGCTTGATTCAGGTTGTAGCCGAGAGTGGATTCAAAAATCTCTGCATGCGGGTGGACCCAGATCAGATCCACATTACAAAATTTCGCCAGCGGCACGAGTTTCTTTTCAAAATTCTTAATGATTCTAATTTGCGGCAGTTCCATCAGGTGAAGATTGCTGGAATGAATATCGACCACCAGATCGGAGTTGGATTTTAAATCTTCCAACAGGATTTTTGAGGTTTCACCGGGCAAAGAGGGTGTGTGGGTTTGGCCGAAGGTGCGATTGATATCGACGGAAAAAAAGGGCCACAGCCGGGTTCCTGTTTCGAGGGCTTGCGGGTTGACCGCGGGATAAATATGAACCTCTCCTTTTAAAGCATCTTGTTCTTCCAGTTTTTTCAGGGTCTCAATCAGTCGGTGGCAGATATAGAGTCCTTCTAACTCATCGCCGTGCAGACCTGCCACCAGCGAGACGCGTTGAGCCGGTTTCGGCAACGGTGCGGAAAATGTGTGGCGGATGATTTCTATCGGAGGGCCGACCGGAGTTTTAACGGAGAGGATACATCGGCTTAGCATGGGAAAGACCGGTTGATCTGCCGAACCGTTGCAGGTTTGGCATGGGTTTTAACGGAGAAGATACATTGGTTTTGCATGAAAGGGGGATCAGGAGCCGTTAGACTTGTGATTTTTGGGCGAAATTTTCATGGAGTCGATTTTTCTTTTGAGGGTATTGCGGTTGATGCCCAGAACTTTGGCGGTGGCGACTTGCTTGCCGGAATGTTTGCTCAATAGAATTTCAAAAAGATTTTTTTCAACTTTTTGTATGAGGGTGTCATAAATCGTCCCGTCCTTATTGTTGTTGAGAAGAAAGTCCTGCAATAATTGATTGAGGCGTTCATCCCATTGTCCTTCGTCATCGATACTGACGTCTTCCTGCAGGTGCGGCGGCAGGTGTTCCGGCAGGATGGGGCCGGAAAGGGCCAGCATCAACGCACGTTTGATGACGTTTTCCAGTTCGCGGATGTTGCCGCTCCAGTGATAACCACTGAGGATGCGTTTGACATCGGGGGAGAGGTAGACCTTGCCGCGTGCAAGGGTGTTGGCGTATCGGTGGATAAAATGATTGGCCAGCAGGGGCACATCTTCCAGCCGTTCTCTTAACGGTGGCATATCAATATGGATGACATTGAGGCGGTGATACAGGTCTTCGCGAAACCGTTTCAGGTTCATCATGTCGGTCAGGTTCTGGTTGGTTGCGGCAATGACCCGGACATTGACAGTGATCGGATTTTTGCCTCCTACCCGGTAGAACTCATTATTTTGCAGGACACGGAGGATTTTGGCTTGCAGGGGCAGTTCCATGTCGCCGATTTCATCGAGAAACAGGGTGCCTCCATCAGCTTGCTGAAACTTCCCGGTCTTGGTCTCTATGGCTCCAGTGAAAGCGCCGCGCTCGTGACCGAACAGTTCCGACTCCAAAAGTTCGCGCGAGATGGCGGCGCAGTTGATGCAGATAAAGGGCTGGTCTTTACGATGTGAGTATTCATGAAGCGTGCTGGCTACCATTTCCTTGCCGGTGCCGCTTTCTCCGGTGATCAGCACGGATAAATCTGAGCCTGCTGATTTGCCGATGGTCTTGAAAATTTCCTGCATGCGCTTGCTCTTGCCGATGATAGCGGAAGTGGTGGATGCGTCCTGATTTTGCTCGGACAAGTCGGCGGCTGGTGCGGAAACGGATCGGGCAGATTCGGCTTTGTCGATCAAACGGAAAATCTCATCAAAATCGAATGGTTTGGTGATGTAGTCGTAGGCCCCGAGTCGCATTGCCTCGATAGTGTTGTTCATGGTGTCCTGTGCCGTCATCATCACCACTTTCAAGTCGGGAGAAATTTCGCGGGATTTTTCGAGAAGTTGTAGTCCGTTAATTCCTGCCATGAAAATGTCGGAGAACATCATCAGGTATTGGTTGGCAGCCAGTTTTTTCAGGGCTTCTTCTCCGGATGAGGCGGTGTGGACGAGATAGTTTTTCTTTTCCATGCCTTTTTTCAAGACCCAGATAATGTTTTGCTCGTCGTCAACGATGAGGATTTTGTTTTGCTTGTCTGTCATATTTTTATCTTATCATCTCTGTCCGGTGGGAAGAAATACTTGCACGGTGGTGCCTAATCCCTTTTCGGAGGTGATTTTGATTTTTCCAAAATGGTCTTTGATGATTTTCAAGGAAATGGGGAGTCCCAACCCGCTGCCTTTTGTTTTCGTGGTGTGAAAGGGGGTGAACAGTTTTTTCTGGGTTGCTTCATCCATGCCTTCTCCGGAATCGATGATCTCGACGACGATATTCTGTTGCGGAATAGGGGAAGAGGCGGCCTTGACCGCATACCCTGAACTGACCCGGGTGACGATCTGGATTCTGCCGCCTTTTCTCGACGCTTCGATGGCATTTTTGATGAGGTTGAGAAATACCTGTTTCAACTGGTCTTCATCGGCCTCAATGGGAGGCAGACTGGGGTCATAAATTTGTTCGAACCGGCCGCTTTTGCGGGTGAGGCTGTCTTTTTCGAGCATCAGGATTTCTTCCAGAACTTGATGGATATTGGTGCTTTTCAGTTTCAGGTTGAGGGGCCGGGTCAGATCCATCATCCTCTTGACCATCCGGTCTATCCGGTCCACTTCGGAAACGACGATATCGAGATATTCCTGATGCGATTTGTTTTTGATTTCCTGACGCAGAAGCTGGGCCGACCCGCGGATGCCGCCTAGAGGATTGCGGATTTCATGGGCCATGCCCATTGCGACCTCTCCCATGTTGTTGAGGTGGTCTGTCGGCCTCTGTCGTTCCTCCAGTTCTCGGATAAGGGACATGTTTTTGATCAGTACGATTACCCCCTGAATGGTGTCATCCGTTTCCAGATAGGGCGACAGGGTCAGATTAGCCGGGAACCGGGAAGAGGGCGTATTGCGCATGCCTTCTGCTTCCACATCGTGGTAGCAGGCTCCGGTTACCAGAACTTTGCGGATTTTGTCGAGCACATGCGACTGGCGGGGGAACAATTCTTCCAGACTGCGGTGGATGAACGAGTCGCGGGAGCGGTGAAACATATCTTCGACGGTCAGGTTGCTTTCCTGAATGGTCAGGGCCGGGGAAATGAGCAGAATCCCGTCTATGATGGAGTAGAAAATATTCTGGTGCAGGCGGTCATTCATAGTTCCAATTTATTTGGAACCTTTGGCCTTTTTGGCCTTTCCCCCGGAATAAGGACTTTTGGGCGAGGGTTTTTTAGCCGGGGCCGCAGGTTCAGGAGTTTTCTTAGCAGGAGCTGCTTCCGCAGAAGGCGCGGGTGCGGGGCTGTCTGTTTTGCCCTGTTTGCCTTCTTTTTCCCAGCCTTGCTTGCGTGCTTCGGACGGGTATTCAGAAGTAAACCATCCAGAACCTTTAAAAATGAACCCGGACGCGGAAACCAGACGGTGGACTTTTCCATTATCTTTATCGTCGCAACCCAAGCCATTACAGGTTTTTAGCGGCTTGGCGGAAATCCCCTGCATGGCCTCAAAGACGGCTCCGCATTTGTCACATTCGTATTCGTAAATCGGCATAACTCAAAATCTCCGGCGTTTGCAATAGGTTGATTGCAATGAATATGATTCAAAAGCGGAAATGGCAAGGTTAGGGGGGTTTTATTTTGCCCTATACCTTGGTGAGCCATTTCTGAAATTTTGGGTTGTCCCCGCGAACCACTTCAAAAAATGTTTTCTGGATCCGGTCGGTGATCGGGCCCTTTTTGCCCAGGCCGATCACGCGGTTGTCGACCTCGCGGACGGGTGTGATCTCGGCGGCGGTTCCGGATAGGAAGATTTCTTCCGCGATATAGAGTTCATCGCGGGTGATAGTTCTTTCTTCCAGAGCAATGCCGAGATCGGCGCATATTTCAACAACGGCGTCACGGGTGATGCCATCGAGATTGGAGCAAGATAAAGCGGGGGTGTGCAATTTCCCCTTGTAGTAGATAAATATATTTTCTCCCGATCCTTCTGAGACGTAGCCCGAAGGGTCGAGAAGAATGGCCTCGTCGTAACCGTCGCGAACGGCCTCGGCCTTGGCCAGAATAGAGTTGATGTAGTAACCGCAGGCTTTGGCTTTGGTCATGGTGACATTGACATGGTGCCGGGTGAAGGAAGACATGCGGACACGGATGCCCTTGTCGAGGCCGTCCTCTCCCAGATAGGTGCCCCAAGGCCAGGCGGCGATGGCGCAACGGACATCGACCCCTTTGGGGTTGAGGCCCATTTTGTTATCGCCGAGAAATATGATGGGGCGGATGTAACATTCCTCCAGCTTATTTTGCCGGACGACATCAAGAGTTGCGTCAAAAATGTCTTTGTTGGAAAAAGGCACTTCAATGCCGAGAATGACGGCGGATTGGAACAGCCGGTCGATATGTTCCTGCAGGCGGAATATGGCCGATCCGTTATCTTTGGAATTGTAGCAACGAATGCCTTCGAAGAC
>CALAGQ010000084.1 GCA_937891765.1 uncultured Nitrospina sp. | reverse complement strand
TTGGTTTATCGTGGCGTCTCTGCATAGCTTTCACGTGAGCTTGTTTCGGACGGTAACCCCGAAGACCTTGGTTACGCCGTAACTCACGGCTAACCGTTGATTTATGGATCGAGAGAATAGTCGCAATCTTTATCTGATTATGGCCGGCCTTGAGAAGGGCTTCCATTTGGTAGCGTTGTCCTTGGGTAAGCTGTGTGTAACTCATGTGTGATCCTCTTACTTTTGTCGGTGTGAAAAACCGCAAGGTTACCGCAGTTTAACCTCCTAACGACAGTCAGAGTTGCACTTACTAATTGAATTTGGGTTATTATCAAACACCCCAAAGGAATATGAACTATGAATGACACTTTAAATGATTTGAATGGGATGGAAATCCTTTTAGTAGATGATGTGCCGGAGAACCTTGATGTTCTTCGTAAAATGTTGGGTGAAAGTGGCTTTACTATTTCTGTAGCACCTAGTGGGGAAATAGCACTCAATCTGGTGAATCAAAGCAAACCGGACTTGATACTGCTGGATGTTATGATGCTGGGAATTGATGGTTACGAAGTATGCAGGAGATTAAAGGAAAATGATGAAACAAGGGATATTCCTGTAATATTTGTGACTGCAAAAACGGAAACCATTGATACGGTGCAAGGCTTCCTAGTCGGTGGCGTGGATTATATTACCAAGCCTTTCAAGTTTGAAGAAGTCTTGATTCGGGTGAAAACACAGTTAAAATTAAGCCAAACCACTATGGACCTAAAGCGAGCTATCATTGCATTGCATGATGCCATGGAAGATAGCGCGGCAAATAAAAAGACGCTAGCTCAAACTCATAGTCAACTGAAAATGTTGTTAGACTCAGCGGGAGAAGGAATATGCGGGCTTGATACTAATGGGGACACAACATTCGTTAATCCTGCCGCAGAGAAAATGTTGGGATATTCAAAGCTAGAGTTGATCGGCAAACCTCAGCATGCCTTGATCCATCATGCTTATGCAGATGGAACCCCTTATCCAAGAGAACAATGTCATATTTACTCAGCCATTAAAGACGGGAAAATTCATCAGGAGTTCGATGAGGTTTTTTGGCGAAAAGATGGAACTAGCTTTCCAGTCGAGTATATAAGCCGGCCTATATTGGAAGAAGGAGAAATTAAAGGGGCCGTGATCACATTTTCTGACATTTCGGAGCGGAAATCCATTCAGGCGCAGCTGAACCAAGCCCAAAAAATGGAGTCTATTGGTCAGTTGGCGGCGGGTATTGCCCATGAGATCAACACGCCGTTGCAATTTATCGGGGACAACACCTATTTTCTTCAGAACTCCTTCAAGGCCCTAATGAATGTTCAGGCAAAATTAAAAAAAGTGGTTGAAGCCAATGAGCAAGGATCGGTGCCAGCTGAGTTGTTCAGTGATCTGGAAGACGCGGCCAAAGAGGCCGACATCGACTACCTTTCCGAAGAGGTCCCGCTGGCCATCTCACAGTCTTTGGATGGAATGAGTCGGGTCAGCGAAATTGTCAAGGCAATGAAATCGTTTTCTCACCCCGGTTCAGATGAAAAGATTTTGAGCAATGTCAACCAAGCCATCAACACCACCTTGACGGTGTCACGCAACGAGTGGAAATACGTTGCGGATGTCGAAACGGATTTGGACTCGGGCTTGCCTCAGGTCCCCTTACACCCCAATGAATTTAACCAGGTGATCCTGAACCTCGTGATCAACGCTGCACATGCCATCGCTGATGTGAACAAGGACCAGAAATCTGAAAAAGGCAAGATTTTTATCAGCACCTGCAAGGACGGAGATTATGTGGAAGTCCGGGTCAGGGATACCGGTGGTGGTGTCCCCGAAGAAATTCGCACAAAGATATTTGATCCGTTTTTTACCACCAAGGAGGTCGGCAAGGGAACCGGTCAGGGGCTGGCGATCACTCACAGTGTCATTGTTGACAAACACAATGGAGAAATCAAACTGGAAGTCGAGGAAGGCAAGGGTTCAACCTTTGTTATTCGTTTGTCATTATCCGACAGTCTCGACAATGGGACTTTGCCGTAATCTAGGGGCGTATCAGTCACCTGCCAAAAGTTCTAAAATGTTCTACGAAAAACCGTTTATTGTCCTGCCTATTCCACCAAATTATATCTATTTCATATCCGTTTCTTTCCAGCGCTTCTTGTAACCTATTAAAAACAATAAGAATATAAGGTTTATTGCGTATGGCATGGCTATTGCTTTTACTCATTTGAAGGAGCAAAGAAAACCTTAGGTTTTTGTAGTCCAAGTTTGAGGAGATCGGTAGATGAAAAAAAAGTTACTTTTTGTGGATGATGATTTAAATGTACTTGCCAGCCTGCGTCGGCTTCTTAATGGTCACCGCAAGGAATGGGATATGACCTTTGCCACTAGCGTAGACGACGCTCTAAAGAGAATTTGCGAAACGGATATGGATGTTGTGGTTGCAGATATCACTATGCCAGGAAAGGATGGTTTCGATTTAATAAAAACTCTTAAAGGCAATAGTGGTACTAAAGATATTCCCATGGTCATGTTGACCGGCTTGAAGGATCAGGAGATCAAGCGCCGCGCTTTGGACTCGGGGGCCACTGACTTGTTGAATAAACCCATCGACTTTGAAGATCTTCTTGCTCGGCTCAATAGCTCGATACGCCTAAAAACTCATTTGGATGAGATAAGTGTATTTAATGATACTTTGGCTCAAAAAGTGAACGAACGTACCAATGATCTGGAAATAGCTAATATCGAGTTAAATCAAGCAAAGCTGGATGCAGAAGCCGCCAGCAAGGCTAAAAGCGAATTTTTGGCAAATATGAGTCATGAATTGCGTACTCCCTTGAATGCGGTGATTGGATACAGCGAAATGGTTGAGGAAGAGGCGTTGGAAAATGGGTGGCATGAAGAAATCGGCTCCGACTTGCAAAGAATAAAAGAAGCGGGAGTCCATTTACTAAATCTTATCAATGACATTCTGGATATTTCTAAAATCGAGGCAGGAAAAATGGAGCTTTTTTTCGAGCCCTGCGATATTTCAACTTTAGTAGAAGATGTCGTATCTATTATTAGCCCCACGGTTCAAAAAAACTTTAATATTCTTTCCGTTGAATGTGATTCTCAATTGGAACCCCTCTCCGCCGATGTCACTAAACTCAAGCAAATCCTCTTGAATCTATTAAACAATGCGACAAAGTTTACCAAAGAAGGATCAATTTCTCTAAAAGTCAAACAAAACGTTAGTAACAAACAGAAGAACATTGAATTTGAAATCATGGATACTGGAATTGGCATGACACCGGAACAGATTAAAAAATTATTTCAGAATTTCACTCAAGCGGATTCTTCTACTACTAAAAAATATGGGGGGGCAGGATTGGGACTGGCAATCAGTAAACGGTTTTGTGAAATGATGGATGGAGATATTTCTGTCGAAAGCCAGCTTGGTGTTGGGTCTATATTTAGGATAAACCTTCCCATTCGGGAAGAAATGTCTCAAGAAGATGAAAAGGTATTCAAGAATCACCTTGCGATTGCACCTTCAACCCGGGCAACAAATTCTTCTGTGTTGGTAATTGATAATGATCCGGTTATCCAGGACTTGATGATGTGGGCTCTGTTTCGCGAAGGTTATGCATTTTTCGCCGCATACAATGGAATTGATGGCATTAATAGAGCTAAAGAGTTGCTTCCTGGAATTATCATTCTCGATATTGATATGCCGGGAATGGATGGCTGGGAAGTGCTAACAAAACTAAAGGAAGATCCAAAACTCTCAAGCATCCCGATAATAATCCTTTCCATGGTGGACGATAAAATGCAGGAATATTCTTGGGGATTAGCAGAATATTTACCTGAAAGTGCTCAAGAAATATTTCAGAAGGGGCTTTATACAAGGGACGAACTCATCGGTAAAGTGACCGTTCTGATTAAAAAACGATTTGCCTGACTAATTGAATTTAGGAGAAGTATTTTTCATGGAAAACCAGTTTCCAAAAAGAAAGATTCTTGTAGTAGATGATGACACCAACGTGCAAAAAGGCTTCAAAAGGATTTTGACGAAAAATAATTATGTTGTGCAGGTTGCATGCGACGGGGAAGATGCTTTATCTCAAATTGCCGATTTTCAGCCTCACGTTATCCTGCTTGATATGAAAATGCCTTACTTAAACGGCAAGGACACTATGAGAATGATTAAATTTAGCGATCCAATAGTAGAGGTAATCATTGCTAGTGGATTTCTTAGCCCAAATAATATTGAAAATTTTTTGGCTGATGGAGCTTTTAGCTGTCTTTTAAAACCTGTAAGCTCTGACTTCCTCTTATTTCAAATTAACCAAGCTCTGCAATTGAGATTGTCCAAAGAAGCAACAGACTAGAAGCCCAAGTAGATTATTATTTTTCAACAATGCGAGTTTAAATACCCCTCTGTGCCAATATAAGTGAGACACTTTACCCTCTTAAATTACTGTAGGGC
>CALAGQ010000083.1 GCA_937891765.1 uncultured Nitrospina sp. | reverse complement strand
CAGCATCGTACAATCTAGATGCTCGTAGGTCAACCCAACCTGGCGGTGCCAAACAGTTAATGAAGAACTGATAATAAAATTCATGAACTGAATACCAGAACTTTTCAGGGAGGAAAAGAACATGGGTGCATTAAGCATTAACACAAGGTTATATTCTATTGGGAATATAAAAATAATGGGCTACAAAAATAAAACCCAAATACGCATTGAACCTGACTGAGACCCAAGATATTATTGTCGAAGTTGTCGATAATAAGACAGGGGATGGAGCGCACCAGATAGTCTAGGAGGTACAAATATGCCTCAGCAAAGGTATCAGCTAATATCATAACATGGCTTTAATCAAGACAAGTTTGCTTAACTCTTCCCATTAAAAACAAAAGCGAATACCAATCAAATAAGAACTCCAAAGCAAAATTATTTGCCTTTCACTCAAATAAATATTTGTCTTGCTCCCTAAGTTCTATAATAGCCTTGTTAATTTTGAACATAAAAATAAATCTACGCACCATAATTCTCTGTGAAAAAACTTAAGATAGGTATCGTTGGTTGTGGACGCATAGGCAGCCTATTGGAAGAAGACCCCTTACGTGGAAAACCTTGTACTCACGCCGGCGGTTTTTCGGCCTTGCCAACAGCTCAATTATCCGCAGGGTGTGATATCGACCCGGATCGACTTCAAAAATTTGGAAAACGCTGGAATGTGACCGAATTATATTCTGATTTCAGGGAAATGCTGGTAAAAGAAAGTTTGGATATCCTCTGCATTGCTACCTGGACTCCACTCCACGCAAGCATGACTCTTGAGGCGGCGCAGGCCGGAGTCAAAGGTATTTTCTGCGAAAAACCCATCGCAACCAGCCTGGACCAAGCACAGAAAATGGTCCGTATTTGTCAGAAAAAAAATATTCCGCTGATCATTAATCATGAAAGAAGATGGGATGCTTATTACCAACAAGCCCACAAACTTATTCTCTCCGGAAAAATCGGGGAAATAAAAACTATCATTGGAAATGCCTTGAGTTGGAAACCAGGAAAGCTCGCTGTGTCTGGCCATGGCGGTGGTCCCCTCTTCCATGATGGCACTCACCTTACAGATCTCTTGCTTTTTTTCGGCGGCCCTGTCGCCTGGGTCTCCGGTCACGAAACCAGACCAGGCGGAAAAAAATATATTGAAGAAACCGCAAGTGCCATGCTCGGCTTTAAAAATGGTGCTATCGGATTTATCGAAGGCGGTGGAGCGAGAAAGTATTTTAATTTCGAGCTGGATATTCAAGGTTCAGAAGGCCGGATACTCATTGGTAATGCCGGACGCGAACTTTATGTAACAAAAAAAAGTCGCCGTTTCACCGGTTTTCAAGAACTGGAAAAAATCCCTTTTCCTGAACCTGAAAATTTTGAGTCTCCCTTCATTGGGGGAGCACGCGAAATGCTCAGGACACTCCGAACAGGAAAGGCCGGTGTCTCAACCGGGAAAGACGGGTTACGGGCTCTTGAGATCATTTCCGCCGTTTATCAATCGGCAAAACAAAAGGGAAAACGGGTTTTTGTCGGATAAATTCCAAAATCCGCATGTATACTGGCTGCACTGACAACCCTCGTCGCACCGATAAACTCTAACGAACAGAATGTGGGCCAGGAGTAAGGTCAACCCATAAGCCTAAACCACTCAATATTAAAAATATTTAATTGAAAGTCATGAAGACCCTGTGATAGCTTCCCCATACGCAAATTTCCCGCATGCTAGCCCACTTGAAATTTTATGCCACATCGAAGAGTTAAAGAACCCTTGGAAAGATTACAGTCATATGGAGAGTCGAGATGATTGAGGTTGAGAATCTTACCAAGTACTACGGGCCAAGAAAGGCCATCAACAATTTAACGTTCCAAATAGCGCAGGGGGAAGTCGTCGGCTTTCTAGGCCCCAATGGGGCAGGTAAAAGCACGACCATGAACATCCTTTCATGCATCCTTCCCGCATCCAGCGGAACGGCCCGAATTAAAGGATACGACACCTTTGAGCATTCGATTGAGCTCAGGAAAATAATCGGTTACCTACCAGAAACTCCGCCTCTCTACCCCGACATGAGTGTTCGTGATTACCTTATGTTCGCCGCACAAATTCGAGGACTAACCGGCAAGCAAACCGGGAGTGCCGTGGAAGCAGTGATCGAAAAATGCTCTCTGAAAAATGTCAGCCACCGTATCATCGGGCGGCTCTCAAAAGGATACCAGCAACGCGTTGGGTTGGCGCAGGCCATGGTACATGACCCTGACATTCTTATCCTTGATGAACCGACCATTGGCCTGGACCCCATTCAAATTATAGAAATCCGCAAATTGATTCAGCAGTTGGCCTCCTCACATACCATCATCCTCAGTTCACACATTCTTCCTGAAATCACACAAATATGCCAGAGGGTCATCATCATCAATGAAGGAGAAATTGCGGCGGTAGACTCCCTGGAAGGTTTGACTGCCTCACTGAGAAAAAGTGAACGCCTCTCCCTGACCGTAAGAAATGCCAACGATGATATAGAGAAGAAATTAAATTCCATAAATCAGGTGCTATCTGTTTTGCCCGGAGAGAAAAACCAGTTTCTAATTGAATGTGCATTGAATTCCAACCTTCAAGATGAGTTCGCGCGCCTGGCTCTGGATAACCAATGGGGCCTTGTAGAAATCAAACCCCTCTCTATGACTCTGGAAGATGTATTCCTCAAACTAACTATTGAAGAAAAGGATGTGGAGGCATGAGAAACGCCTGGATCATTGCAAAGAGAGATTTGGGGTCATTTTTCAACTCGCCCATTTTTTACGTGGTCACCACGGTATTTTTAATCATATATAGTTTTATATTTTTTAATATCCTGAATTTTTTCAGCTTCCAAAGTTTACAAGCAGGTCAACTCCAGGCCATGGGGATGAACCTGGGCCTGAACGAAATGGTTATTGAACCCAGCCTGCAAAACATGTCGGTGATTCTACTGATGATCATTCCCATAATCACCATGCGTAGCTTTGCCGATGAGAAAAAAACGAAAACTTTCCGCCTCCTGCTTTCTTCCCCCGTACCTCTCAGGGAAATAGTTTTTGGAAAGTTTCTGGCCTGCATGATCGTGGTGACAGTGATGATTTTAATCTCCTCCTATTCTATCGGATTCTTGTTTCTTCTGGGAGAACCTGAACTCGGCCCCATTGTTACAGGCTATCTAGGGGTTCTATTGATGGCAGGTTGTTATGTGTCGGTGGGGGTCTTCGCTTCATCCTTAACGGACAATCAAATTGTCGCCGCCATTTTGACCTTCGGATTCTCGCTGTTCATGTGGGTCATCGGCTGGGCGGCCCAGGCCGCCGGCCCAACCACCGGACAGGTGCTGCAATTCCTTTCCGTTGTCGACCATCTGGACCGTTTCTTAAAAGGCATGGTCGATACCAGCGATCTGGTTTATTACCTGAGTTTTATTTTGCTCAGCCTTTTCCTCTGTCACCGTGTGCTGGATTCCAATCGATGGAGATGAAGACATGAAAAAACTTTCGCCCATGGCAGGATGGCTAGCTCTGGCAACAGGTTTCATTGCCCTGTTTATATATATCGTCCTTCCCGACCTCAAAACCGTGTCGGCCTCTCTGGCAGTCGTCTGCCTGATTAACGCAATATTTTTTGGGGTTGCCGAAGGCCCTCAATTAAAGCAGAGCCTTTCCTCGCGTTCTGCACTATACGGTGCGAACACCCTGATCCTGACCGTCGTATTCTTGGGCATATTAGTATTTGCGAACCTGCTTGCCTTTCGCCATAAGCATCGTTTTGATTTCACGGAAGGAGGCTACTTCACCCTGGCGCCTCAAACCAAAAAGTTTATTTCCAATCTTCCGCGCGAGGTGAAGCTGACCGCTTTTTTCCAAACCGAATCTGCTGAAAAAATCGCTTTCACCAATTTGATTGCCAGTTACCTGGAAGAGACCGACAAAATTGAACTGCAATATATTGACCCGGATAAAAACCCGGCGGTGACCAAGCAATATGGCGTCACCACTTATGGAACCATTGCTCTGGAAAGCGGCACCAAGGAAACCAAGATTCAAAATGCCAGCGAGGAAAATATCACCAACGCGCTATTAAAAGTAACCCGCGACGAACAAAAAGTGATCTATTTTCTCGAAGGGCATGACGAGAGCAAAATAAGCAGCAACGAAAATGAAGGATACGCCACCGCCAAAAAAAATCTTGAACAGGATGGGTTTATTGTAAAACCCTTACTCCTGCTCCAATCGGGAGAAGTCCCTAAAGACGCTTCCGTACTGGTTATTCCCGGCCCAAAAAAACCAATTCAGGATGAAGAAAAAGCAATCCTCGAAAACTATTTGAACTCCGGGGGGGCAGTCTTCATGCTCATCGACCCCAAGTCTTCATCCGGCATGGAAGCTTTTCTCAAAAAATGGGGCATTGAGCTTGGAGATAATATCGTCATCGACCCCATGTCGAAGCTTTTCGGCGGCGATTTCGCGGCACCCGTGGTCAAGCAATACACGGTTCATGAAATCACCAGCAACTTTGTCCTGGCGACCATATTCCCGATTATAAGATCCGTCCATGGAGTTCCTGCAGCAGGCATCACCACCACAGAACTTCTGAAAACGAGCGCTAACAGCTGGGCGGAATCTGATTTCGTTTCTGGAACCGTGGACTATGACGAAGGCAAGGATATCAAAGGACCGGTTTCCGTTTCGGTCATTGCCGTAAAAAACCTGGATGAAACAAGCCCCGAAAATTCTACCCCTCCTAAAAGCGATACAGAGCCAAACAAAAACAAGCCTTCGGCCACGCTTCTGGTGGTGGGCGATTCTGATTTTTCCAATAATCGCTACACCAACTTTTCAGGCAATGGCGATTTTTTTCTCAACGCCATTTCATGGCTGGCGGAAGAGGATCAACTGATTTCCATTCGCCCTAAAGAAAGAAAGAACACGCCCGTCCAAATAACCCAATCCATGGGAAGCGCAATATTCGTAACAGGTATCTTTGTCTTTCCCGGCCTGATTGCCGGAATGGGAATTCGCATCTGGTGGAGGAGACGACGATTATGAAGTTTAAAGGAACGGCCCTGATGGCGGCTGTCTTCCTGAATCTCGTTCTTTATTATTTTTTCGTTGACCTGCCCGCCAAACAAAAAGAACAAACTGAAAAGGAACAAGCCGAAAAACTCCTTCCCCTTGAAACGGGAAAAGTGGTTGAGTTGTCTTTGACCGGCAATGGCGAACCTATTGCCTTAAAGCGCAAAGCCCTGCATCAATGGGATCTCATCCGCCCTCTCTCGGCACCCGGTGACGCTACCGAAACGGAAGCCTTTATATCAGAGATCGAAGACTTAAAAAAAACCCGGGTGGTGGAAGAAAACCCAAAAGACCTTTCCATTTATGGCCTGAGTTCCCCAAATCTTAAAATCTATTTTAAATTTGAAAATAAAAAAGAGGAGACCTTGCTGATAGGGGACGAAAGCCCTCTGGGAGGCAGTCTCTACTTCAAGCGGGAAAGCCACCCTGCCGTGATGTTGGCCGCTTCATCCCGATCCCATTTCGAAAAATCCGTTTACAATTTTCGCGACAAAACCCTGCTTAACTTCAACACAGGTTCCATCCAACGGATACAAATCCTCAGAGAAGGCAACCCTCTGGAATTCAAAAAAACGGGTGAAGCCTGGGAAATATCAGGAGATATTCGTGCCCGAGGAAATAAGGATGCGATCATGAATTTTCTCCAGTCCATTCAATTTTCCAGAGTCCGTGAGTTTGTCGATGAAAAGCCGGACTCTCTAGAATCCTATGGTCTGAATCCACCGGCACTGAAACTGACTTTAGAAAATGAAAAAGGTGAAACCCACACACTTTCCATAGGCCACCCCAAAGAAGGAAAAGGCTATTTCAGCAAAGTTAATGACTCCAAAAATATCGTATTGGCAGACACCCGGATTTTTGAAACACTTTCCCAAAAAACCGTGGAGTTTCTCGATAAGACATTGCTGGAGTTTGAGGAAAAAGAAATTCTTGAACTGTCGCTACAATCTGAAAATGAAACCATTCGCGTGGTCCGTGGTGAAAGTGATAATTGGGACATTCAAAGTCCGATAAAAACCGCCACCGACCTCGCCACCGTGAACAGCCTGCTCTTTGATCTCAAGGAAGCCCAGATCAACACGTTCATAAAAATATCCATGGAGACCCCCGAATCATTTGGCTTGGACGCTCCCAAAAAATCTTTCAGTCTGAAAATGAAAGACTCAAAAATATGGGCCCTGCAATTGGGCAATCAATCCGCCGATGGACAGCAGGTATTCGCTCAACGAACCGGCGAGCCAACCGTATTCTCAATTTCCAAAGAAGTGGTCGATAAATTATTTCGCAGTCTTCACGATTTAAGAAATAAGAAACTGCTGAACTTTGAAAGTGCTGAAGTGAATAAAATTGTAATCCAAACCCCCGATCAACTCTTTGAGCTGAGGAAAAGCGGCCCCCAATGGAGTCTCGAGAAACCCGAAAAAATCAAGACCGAGCACATTGGCAACGATCTGATTTGGACCCTGAAGGGGTTGGAATTTAACTCTATTATCACCCCACCCCTGCCCGCCAATCTTTCAGGGCTGAACTCTCCTTTATTCACCATCCGCCTTTTCAAAAATGACGAGATTTCCGCCTTAAAGGTCGGCAAAATGTTTAAGCCTGAGCAGGAATACCTCGTTGAAGTTGCAAACCAGCAATATCGGGTTAAGAATAAGTTCCTCGACACCATCCCCCTGAGCCTGGATAAATTTAAGCTAAAATAGGCACTTTTAAAACAATGTGAGCCAGAAAAAGCTTGGTTTATGCCCCCACCTTATATTGTAATACTATTATCCAAACCACACTTTATATGGTGGACAATGAAAAAAGCACTTGAAAACCAGTTTTTTTTGATCACATAAATATATATAAACAAATAAGTTATGAGTTTTTTCGCAATTTCTTTCAAATTAGCGCTTGACAGGTACTATATGTAGTGGTACTTTTTCGAAAGTATACAATATAAAGGAATGGTCTATTAGATTCAGGCGCTGTGAAAGGTGCTGGGCCAAGTTCCGAGTTCAGTTTTCCCGAAGCAGAATGAATTGAGAGTAGTTACAGATCTTCCAACGGCGGGTTACTAGAAAACGGGTTCCATAGCAATGAATGAGATGCATCCCAAATTCGATTTTTTGAATACAACCAGTGGGATGCGTACCAGTCTCAAACCCCTTCCCAAACCCCCAAATGTACTGAGCGCCAGCCGAATCCTCCGATCAATATCGGCAGATGATTTCCATCCAAATGGCGTAGAATGGAACCTATTTTTTACGCTGGGCTTGGCCCGGCAAAATAGTAACCCGCCTCCTTTCTTTAAAAGGACGCGCCCCGCCTTTTCGTGAGTTTGCAGGTGTTGATTTGCCTCCATGTCAAGGACGGTTGATTGAAGTATCTATTTAAAGATTTAAGGTTTCACTCGGGAAAGGCGGGGCGTTAACCCCCTTTCCCGTTTTTTTTGCCTTGAGTTAATTTTAATCGCTTTCCCCCTTCCGCTTGTTTATACTCGAAAAAAAAATTATGGAAACCATCGTGAACAAAACTGACCGAGCTCCCGTTCCCTGCAAAGGTGAATATCTTCCCCAGTATGCCCACAAAGGCGATGCTGGTGCTGACTTGAAAGCTGTGGAAGCCAAAGTCATTGCCCCTCGAAGTCGGGAGTTGGTAGCTACCGGAGTCAGCTTGGAGCTTCCTGAAGGCTATGTCGGTCTGATCTGGCCGCGCAGCGGACCTGCGGTTAAGCTGGGACTCGATTGCGGCGCCGGAGTGATTGACTCCCATTATCGCGGCGAGATAAAAGTCCTTCTCTTCAACCATTCCGATGATGAAATCCATATCCAGTCAGGGGACCGCATCGCCCAGTTGATCATCCAAAAAGTAGAGACGGTCAAGTTCATACAGAGCAACCAGTTGAGCGAGACGGTCCGCAACACCGCGGGTTTCGGGTCAACAGGAGACCTACCTGTTGCAAATTCCGGTCAATAATTCCACCCTTCGGCTTGAACAGGGAGATATCACCGAAAGTTCTGCCGATGCCATTGTTAATGCCGCTAATTCAGACCTGATTCTTGGTGCCGGCGTAGCGGGAGCAATCCGCCATCAGCACCGGCATATTCGGGTTCCCGCTTGAGCTTGCGGCAGAAACCCTCCTTCGAGCCGTCTGGCAATACCTTTCCCAGAAAACCGTCATTGAAACCGTGACATTTATCCTGTTCGATGCAGAAACTTTCAATACTTTCAAAGACAGGCTGACTTTTCTTGAAAAAGAGGAAATCTGATTAACCGTATGACCCTGAAATCAGATATAATAGGGAATCTATCATCATTTTTGTGAGCGTCGCATGGGATTACTAGCCTGGATACAAAAACAATTTGGCATTTCAATCAATGCCAAAAACGAAAACGGTCAGGAATCCGCACCTGCAAAAGCTGGACAGTTCAAAGTCCTTCGCATACAGCCGACTCCCAATCCGGATGCCTTCCAGTTTATCTTAAACGGCAAAGTCATCGAGGCAGGCACGAGAACTTTCGACTCTCCCGATGACGTTGGGAATGACCCAATGGCCAAAGCCCTGTTTGATATCTTTGGAATGCAAAGTGTTTTCATCAAAGAAAACTTTGTCACCATCACCAAGTCCAATGCCGTGGGCTGGCACACGATCATGGAAAAAACCGGCACCGCAATAGAAGCCTATTTACACTATTACGAAAAAGGCGATGACGCGGAGGATGCAAAAGGAGATAAAGACGTTCATCCGGTATTGGAAGATTTCAAGAAGGAAGATTTTTTTAATTACAACAATGATCGAAAAACCGAGGTGATCAACGCCCTGCTCGACGTTGCCATTCGCCCTGCGCTGGCAAATGATGGGGGAGGTATCAATCTACTCTCTGTGGAAGACAAGACCATTAAGGTTCACTACCAGGGAGCCTGTGGTAGTTGCCCGAGCTCAACCACCGGAACCCTGCAATACATTGAACAATTTCTGAAAGAAGCCATTCACCCCGACGTCGAAGTTCAGGCAAGCTAACCGGCCAGCGTGACGCTGGGCCCAGTTAGCCATGTCTTTATCTTGCGGGCAATCGTTTTCTCGGCACAACGAACTATTGCTCATTGGCCCCACGCCTAGTGGTGGCTGAACAAATAGTCCAGAGCACTTTGTGGGTCGGCAACCATCTCATACATATTCATAATATTGGGTTTGGCAAATTGCAAATCCACCATTTCCTCAAAGGTCGCCAGCAGTCCGTTATAAAATCCCTGAGTATTGATAAAAACCAGGGGTTTGTCGGTAAGGCGTAACTGGCGCATGGAAAGAATTTCCATCGCTTCTTCAAGAGTGCCGATACCGCCAGGCAAGACGATAAAAGCATCTGACCGTTGATCCATCACCGCTTTCCGTTCGCGCATATCCTGAGTAACGATCAACTCATCCGCTTCGGAATATTCAATATCTTTCGTCTTAAAAAACTCTGGCAGGACACCGATCACTTTCCCGTTTTCCTCGTGCACTCCCCGGGCCACGCAACCCATCAGACCAATCGAAGCCCCGCCATAGACCAGATCAATCCCTCGCTTGCCCAGTTCGCGCCCCAGTTCCAAAGCGACATTTTTGAACACATCACCCACCGATTGGCTGGATGCACAAAAAACACAGATCGTACGAATTTCAATTGCCATCGTCCGCCGAGTAGAGATTTTTGTATTCGTTGATGGCATAACGGTCCGTCATCCCGGAGACATAGTCACAAATCCGGCGCTCCAGGGAACCCCATTGCGAATTTTTCTGAACCGGTTCAGGAAGAAGACCGGGCATTTTGATATACGCTTTAAAGATTCCCTCCAGTGTCAGATCGGCTTTAAATTCCATACGCAAAACTTTGCGATGGGAATACATGTTTTTATGAAGAAACTGTTTTAACTCTTTATTTTTTTCAGCGACCTCTTTTCCAAACGCCGCAATACGAATGGGTGCGCGACGCACATCATCCACCGTACCAACCTGATGGTGCTCAAGGTTCTTCAACGTGGCCTGGCGAAAATCACTGATGAGCTCGTTGATGATGCTTCGAACCACCTGATATTTTTTCAGCCTGAAGTCCAGCCCCGTATATTTCTCGTCGAATCTTTTTTCATTCTCTTTCCAGAGCGCCACTTTTCTTAGCTGATCGAGGTCAAACAATTTGGAAGTGATCCCGTCGTCCAGATCGTGGGCATTGTAGGCAATACCATCGGCAAAGTCTGCGACCTGGGCTTCCAGAGAAGGGAAGCGAACCGTTTTATCAGAGGTGATAGGATTTTCTTCATCTTGAGCATGTTTGCTGATCCCCTCCATAACCTCCCAGGTCAGGTTGAGTCCATCGAACTCCGGGTATCGTTTTTCCAGCAGTTTTACAATTCTCAAGCTCTGTTTGTTATGCTCAAAACCGTCATGCCCTTTCATCAATCGGTTCAACACATTTTGCCCGGTGTGTCCGAAAGGAGGGTGGCCCAGGTCGTGAGACAGTGCAACTGCTTCCGCAAGGTCTTCATTAAGTTGCAGGGATTTACAAATGGAGCGTGCGATTTGCGCAACTTCAAGGGAATGGGTAAGCCGGGTCCGGTAATAATCGCCTTCGTGATAAACAAAAACCTGGGTTTTGTATTCCAGTCTTCTGAATGCGGAGGTGTGGATGATACGATCGCGGTCCCTTTGAAATCGGGTGCGGTAGAGGTGTTCCTCTTCCTGATGCTGACGCCCTTTACTTTCCCCGCTTTTCATAGCGTAGGGAGCCAGGGAATCGGTTTCAATTTTTTCCAGATCTTGCCGCTTGATCAAAATGTAACCTGAGTTTCAGCGGACCAGCGTGACGCTGGCCACTAGGCGTGGGGCCAATGAGCAATAGTTCGCTATTCCGATAAAATGATTGCCCGCAAGATAAAGACATTGCTAATTGCCCCGGCGGCTAGAGGGTCAAATCATCGGCAAGCTGATCCCAATCCGTTTCTTCGATTTCTTGTAGGGTGATGGGGCCCAAAACCTGGAATCTCTCCATTTCGTCAGGACTCAGGGCAAGTTCCTGGAAAGTAATTTCATCCCCCTCCTTCAAACCGGCGTCTATCATGGCGAGTCTTTCCTGCGCTTCTTGACCCATATCGGTTTTTACATCTCTGAAACCGCCATCCTGTTGGAGCTGTAATGCCTCAAACACCTGGTCGAAGTTTTTGATGATGCTACCTCCCACCCCTCCGAACTCGCTGTTGACCGACCTGAAATATTCCCGATAGAGATCATAATGAATAAATCGATATTGGCTGATCTTGTTCGCTTCCAGATAGTCTTCGGATGCCAGGCGGTACTGGCCCTCCTTGATATATATCCTACCCCGGAAAACCCGGGCAAGAAAATGCCTGGGGTTCAAACTCAATACCATATTCAGGTTCAGCAAAGCTATGGCCCGTTTTTTCCCATTCATGCTGGCGAGAGCCTGGTTGAAATGCCGACGCACCTCCGGATCCTTATTTTCAAAGAAACGGAGCATGGGCTCAAACATGGGGAAGATAAATTCCCCGAGCTTAAATTGAGTGAGGCTGATCAAATGGCTGATTTTTTTAAAATCCACAAAAACCCCATGCGTTGCAAAACCCTTGGGACCGTAAAAGCACCCCGATTTTTTTAGTTTATCGTCTAATGGATGGCTGATTTTAACCAAAATCCCGGCAAGCGTCAACCTTCAAGAACAACAGTACGAAATGACAAATATAACCAGATAGAAAACAATAGCTTAAAGAATCTCTTCGGAACTTTTGGCTTTCTACAGGTTATCCAAAACTCTTCCAAAAAGTAAAAAATGCGCTCATACCTCCATATCGGTTCATCCTGTGGAATCCTCCAGAAAAACCGGGAATTCCTCGCCTGAAAACTCATAATCATTTATTTTTCTTGACGTTAGAGGCTTTTTGGTATATTTTTTTAGTATGCAATGTCCTGATTGTAGTTACATTTCATTTAAGCAAGCAAAGAGTTGCAGCAGTTGTGGTTTTGATTTCAAGAAATCCACCGCTTCGGCAGCATCTCTTTTCCGCAATGATTCTTTTACTATTTTTGCCGCTCCTGCAAAAGAACACGAGTCTTCAGGCGCACCTACCCTCCAGACCGAGGAAGATGTTGCCGTTATAGAAGCTCCCGAAATTTCCCAGGAAAGCCCGGAACTGGAATCTGGAGAATTCCTTCTAAATTTACCCAATACTGAGCAAGACTTATCAGCAACCACTTTAAAATTAGATAGTTCTGGATCAAGCGCCAACGAATTTGTTCCCATGGAGTTTGGCTCCGAAGCCGATATCAATCTCGAAGAGATGGAAGTGGAGGGACTGGGATTGGGGCTGGAACCCTTTGACGATGAAACACCAGCAACCGCGCAAGCTGAGCCTGAAGAAATTCCCATTGAAATCAGTCAGGAACCAGAAGTTGTCGATCTGACCTCAGACGATATCACATTGAAAACTGAAGATTTAGATGAACTCTCCTTAGACGAAGACGTCGGTATGAAGCAGGATGATGACGTACTTGAAATAGCGCCCTCCCAAAATTTGGAGCAAGATTTGGCGGAACCCATGGCTCCGGTATTGGATCTTGGAGATACTGAAATATCATTGGATCTGGATGAAGGCTTCGAGCCGGAAAGTCCTGCTGAGGAACCTTCTCCACCTCCGGTTCAAATTGACGAGTTAGAGATCAAGCTGGAAATTGATGATTCAGAGGGACCGCTGATTATAAGTAATGATGAACCCCCCGAGATCGAAATCGAAGACTTGGGGCTTGAGCTGGAAGATTCGTCCGACCCGGAAAACCCCTGACCCCAAAGCCCTCCCCTGAACAGAAAAACTGGATTTTAGGACAAAATTCCTTTATAAAAGAATGCTCATGGCTAAGCATCAACCCCTGATGGGTATGGTTTCCAGTTTGGGGGTTTTCTTCTGAATTCTAGGAACCGCGCACCCCAATAGCCTGTTTTTTTCTCCCGGACTCTGATATTCAAGAGAACCGCAATCAGTCATAAATTTGGCTGATGAGGTTTTATTTGAACTGGAAGAATAAAAATATGGGCAACGAATTTTTTTAGTCATAAGCAAACATATTCAGGGGCCAGGAAAAATGGCCCCTTTAAATTTTATCGATAACCCCAAATCAGGAAAAACTACAGAATGAAAAAAAAATATTTACTCGCACCCGGTCCTACTCCGGTTCCAGAACATGTTTCTCTGGAAATGGCTCTGCCAATGCAACACCACCGAACTCCTCAGTTCAGCAAAATATTTGGTGAAGCGGCGGAAAGCGCTAAATATCTTTTTCAAACCAAGCAAGATGTACTTATTCTTGCTGCCGCTGGAACAGCAGGAGATATGTTGTAATGCCCAGAAAATATAATTTCAGTGCTGGCCCAGCGATGTTACCAGAAGCCGTGTTAAAGCAGGCGCAAGAAGAATTGCCGGATTGGCATGGTTCTGGGGCTTCGATCATGGAGATGAGCCATAGAGGCAAGGAATTTGTATCTGTTCACGAGGAGGCGGAAAAGGATGTCCGTGAACTGTTGGATGTACCCAAGAATTATAAGGTATTGTTTTTACAAGGGGGTGCGACTGCTCAGTTTGCAACAATTCCCATGAATCTGCTTCGTGGGAAAACCAAAGCTGATTATATTTGGACTGGTGCTTGGGGGGAAAAAGCCATTAGTGAGGCAAAAAAATATTGCAAGGTGAACGTTGCGGCTTCCTCTGAAGCTGATAAATTCACCACCATTCCTCCCTTTGAGAACTGGTCTTTGAATTCAGATGCTGCTTATGTGCACTATACTCCAAACGAAACAATAGGTGGTGTGGAATTTCATTGGATTCCTGATACCGGGGATGTGCCACTGGTTGGCGATTTTTCCTCGACGATTTTATCCCGCCCATTCAATGTGAGTCGCTTTGGGCTGATTTATGCGGGTGCGCAAAAAAATATTGGATCAGCGGGCGTCACGTTAGTAATTGTTCGCGATGATCTCATTGGGAATTCGTTATCTACGACCCCGAGTGTTTTCGATTACGCGCAACAAGCTGAAGCGGATTCGATGTTGAATACTCCTCCGACGTATACGATCTATTTGGCGGGTTTGGTCTTCAAATGGGTGAAAAAACAAGGGGGGCTTTCCGCTATGGCAAAATTGAACGAAAACAAGGCCAATAAATTGTATGCCGCGATTGATAATTCGAACTTCTATAGTAATCCCGTGGAAAAAGCTTCGCGGTCTTGGATGAATGTGCCATTTGTGTTGGCCAATGCCGACTTAGACAAAGAATTTTTAGCAGGTGCTGAGGATGTTGGGTTAACCACCCTAAAAGGTCATCGTTCAATCGGAGGAATGCGAGCGAGTATCTATAACGCCATGCCTGAAGCTGGCGTTGATGCTCTGATTGATTATATGAAGGATTTTGAAAAGCGTAAGGCTTAAGAGTTATATTTTGATCTATGGCTATTTTATGTTATCTGTCTGATTCATTACGGTGTTGTTAGAAAAAGTGCAGGCTGTTCTTAAAGATATTCAGGAAGAGGGGTTAGACAATGTTTTCAAACGCCATGACCGACTAGCCCGTGCTACCCGTGCCGCTGTTAAGGCCATGGGTCTGTCAATGGTCGCTCCAGACAGCCCTGCGACAGCGTAACCGGAGTATTTGTGCCCGAAAGTGTGGATGGCGGAAAATTGGTTAAAAGCTTGCGGGACGACTTTGGTGTCACACTGGCTGGCGGACAAGATCAATGGAAAGGTAAAGTCGTGCGCATCGCACATCTGGGTTATGTCGACACCTTTGACATCATAATAGCGATTTCGGCTCTGGAAATGGCCTTAAAAAAATTCGGCGCCCAGGTTCAGCTTGGCAAAGGCGTGGCCGCCGCTCAGGAAATATTATTAGAAGCTTATTGAGAAGAACCGCCGGATGTGTCCGGCCATCATATTTTGGAGTTAGCGAATGAAAGTTCTTGTTTCTGACAACCTCTCCTCATCGGGAGTTGATAATCTTAAAAAAGAGTCCGGACTTGAGGTCGATGTTAATACTGGCCTGTCCAAGGAGGAGTTGATAAAAATAATTCCCGCCTACGACGGTTTGATTGTCCGGAGTGCCACCAAAGTGGTCGCAGAAATTATTGAAGCCGCCGACAACCTGAAAGTCATAGGACGGGCAGGCATCGGCGTTGACAATATAGATCTGGATGCGGCGGGCAAGAAAGGCATCATCGTTATGAATGCCCCGGAAGGAAATATCATAACCACCGCTGAGCACACCATGGCCTTGTTGATGTCCATGTCCCGGAACATCCCGCAAGCCCGTTCCGCCCTGAAAAATAAGAAATGGGCTCCCAAAGAATTTATGGGAGTAGAACTTTTTGAAAAAACACTGGGCATTATCGGATTGGGCCGGATCGGCTCTATCGTCGCCGAACGCGCTCGCGCTTTCCATATGAAGATCGTGGCGTACGATCCCTATATCTCTCAGGAAAGGGCCGAAAAGCTTGGGGTCGAACTGGTGGAACTTAAGGATCTGCTGGGACGCTCTGATTTTCTGACCCTGCACACCCCCGGCCTAGCTGGCAAACCCTTATTGGGAAAAGAAGAGTTTGGACAAATGAAACCAGGCATGCGCCTCGTCAACTGCGCCCGAGGCTCATTGATTGACGACGACGCCCTGATTGATGCCATTAAATCCAAACAAGTCGCGGGAGCCGCGCTGGATGTTTATCACAAAGAGCCTCTGAATCTCGACAGCCCGCTTCTACAAGTTGACGAAATTATCTGCACCCCGCATCTGGGAGCCTCCACAGAAGAGGCGCAGGAAAAAGTGGCTATCGCTATTTGCGACCAGATCATCGATTATCTCAAATACGGTAACGTCCGCAATGCGGTCAATGTTCCGTCCATTGATGCCGAAACACTGGCCCAGATCAAACCCTATCTCGTTTTGGGCGAAGACCTCGGGAACTTCATTTCCCAGCTTGCCGATGGCCCCATTACACGCGTTGAAATTCAATATAACGGCGAAGTTACTACCATGAAGGTAGAGCCCATCTCCATCGCCATTTTAAAAGGGCTCTTCAGCCGTTCCATTGAAGGGGTCAACATGGTGAACGCTCCCTTTATCGCAAAAGAAAGAGGGATTGAAGTGCAGGAATCCAAAAGTAACGAAGTGCACGAATACACCAACACGGTTCAGGTGCAGATCATCAGTGAGAATGGCACCCGAAAAGTGACTGGCAGTATTTTTGGCAAAGGCGATTCAAGAATCGTTCAATTTGACGAATACCACATGGAAGCCGTCCTCTCTAAAAACATGCTCGTGCTCAACAATATGGATGTCCCCGGCGTGATCGGGAACCTGGGAAATATTCTCGGGAAAAACAACCTGAACATCGCAGGCTTTCATCTGGGTCGACAGAAAGAGGAAGGCAAGGCCATCTCCATTGTTAATATCGATTCCCCGCCCACCTCTGAAACTTTGAGGGAATTACGCAACACCCCTCACATTCTTAGTGTTCACAGCGTCACACTTTAGCGGACTGGTTTTAAATAAAAAAAGCGAGGCCCCCTCTCGGGAAGCCTCGCTTTGTTTTTTTGTCCTTAAAATCAATCTTCTTTTTTCTGACTATCCTCATCCTTCGCGGACACCGCTGGCGCAACCTTCTGACCGAAAACACTGGCGATCACATCATTGATGGCCTCGGGACCCAGAATGTTATAAACCGTATTCGCTGATTTAAAATGCGGGCTGGTAAAAAGACTCAAAACCTTTTTACTGGTGTAACCCAGCATCATAAACTCATGCGCGTAGTTTTCCGCCACCAACCTTAGAGTATCGTCATCGGCATCTTCATCACCGGTAGGAGGCCCTGCATCCGGGTCAACATCTTCCTGGATTTCGTAAACATAAATCAAGTGCCAACCAAATTCGGTCTTGATCGGGCCAACAACGTCCCCTTCCTGAGCGGTAAACGCAGCGACCTCAAAGGGCCGAACCATAGCTCCTTTTCCAAACCAACCGAGATCCCCTCCGCGTTTTTTGGATGGGCATTCGCTAAACTCCTCCGCCAGCTTGGTAAATTCCTCCCCGGCATCAATCTTGACCCGCAATTCCTCAGCTAGTTCTTTGGCGCCCACGAGGATATGCCGGGCCTGAACTTTTTTAACTTTTCTCTCTTTAGCCATGATTCAATACCATGAAATTATATAGAATGGTTTTCCCGTTTCCGGAAAACCCGTTTCGTCAATTGATCTACCACTTTCAAACGTGTGCATCAGTTTAACATCAACGCACAACATTTTTTATATTTCTTGCCGGAACCACAGGGACAAGGGTCATTGGGTTTTATTTTCCCTTCCTGCACCTTCACTCCCGGTGTGCTTTTCAGTAATTCCTGACCAATTTTTTTTGCTTCCTTATAACGCTTCTTCAGCCTCTCATTAAAATCCGGAATTGACTGATTAATGGCAATGAGCATATCGCTGTTGGAGGATTCCAGCTTGGCGTCCTCCTCTTCCCTCAGGCTCTCATCCAAAAAATAGGTCGCAGAAAAGATCGGTGCCTGATCGGCATTATCCAGCTCCAGCTTATAAAAAGAAAGTTTCAAGCTGCGATTATTACTACGCGGATCAATGTCGTAGGAGTCTTCTGCAAAATACTTGTCATTCTTGAAATTGAAATCGAGCATTTCCTTGTTTCGCGGAAACAATTCAAAAAAATTGTAATAATTTCCCGGCTCGAATTCCAGATAAGAGGTCGGATTTTGCTCGCCATAGGCTTTTGCTTCGACAACCCTCTGCTTGAACAGAAGTATCAACTCATCTGGAGCGTTTTTGGCAAATCCCTTGGCAATCTGGGTTTGCACATCCGTCAACCGCGGGTGGTCGGGAAGGGGATTGAAAGTTTTATTGAAATTGACCTGGAAGGCAAAAGCATTCTCCCTGTTGTCCTGATCGCGCAGACGCACCACAACATAGTTGTAATCGTAAAAAGGATGGGTATGGTAAAAGTCTTCAAGGACATACGTGTTCTGGTAGTTTTCTTCCTCGAACCGGTACGTCATTTTTGAGTTTTCACTCTCCTGCTGATTGATTTCCCAATAACCTTCGATGACAATTCCCCTTCAACTAAATATTTCAGTTCACCAGATATCTACCTGCTCACAAACGCTTAAAACCCGACCTTTTTCAATCCTACTGATCAACGAGGAAGAGGCGAATTAGAAAAACCCGGATATTTTTTCAACACACCCTGTGCAACCTCACGTTTTTCGACATACCGGACTGCACGCACCGAATCCTTAGTGATGTCTTCCTTATGATTGGAATTCGCATGCCCATAACGGTAATAGTAGATAGCGGCGGTAGCATGAGGCAGTTCATTAGTGGTCCAACTGGTGAAGCCGCCTCCGGGCGAGAAAGCCGGGCTTATGAAAATGTCCATGCGATCCATATCCAGAATGACATGGTCTTCATCATAAAGGCTTTCAGCTTCTTCCAGGTTTGGGACCCGCCAGTCGTTATGCCCCGCAAAATTTGCAAGGTTAAGCTCCTTGATATACTCCAAAGCCTTATACCAATTCACCCATTTACTACTATCCTGATAAGAATCAGCTTGCTTCCACATCAGCTTCGTTTCGATGTCGGTAACCGTGCCATCTCCATTATCTACAAATCGTTTTTTTAACTCCATGCTCACTCTCCAACGTTGCTCTTAGTTTTCAGTCATCCTGTTTTTCAATATCGCGAACCAGTCTGGAAGTTCCTCTTGATACACGGTAAATGTCATCATACATGGTGACCCCTTTGCGGAAGCTCAGGCGAACGCCCTGTATCTTGTGCCGCGCATCACCGGTCCAGCACATAAAACCGCACCCGGGCTCAAACAATCCGGACAGATAAATCACCTGCCCCATATTATCTGAATTTTTCTGTGTCTTATCGAAGAGGCTTTTGGCTTCGATTGCCGTAGGAAGCCTCCAATCAGAAAAACCTGCAAACCGCTTTCGGTTCAAACTTTCCGCAAACTCTCTGATCTGGAGTTGGTTCATCCATTTCCCTGCCAACTGCCAGGTATCTTTTTTCAGCCAGACAAGGCGTTTAGCGGCATCAATAATCGTGTCGCTGTCTCCTGCCACAAATCGCCCGCTCGACTGCTCTGAGCCCTGTTCACCCATAGCCTTTACGAGTCACCTTTCATATCCCGAACCGCGCGGACACCGTGACTGCGCAAACCCATCTGGTGCCATTTATAGTCCCCATTATAGTAATGGAAACGAATGGCCAGCATTTTATCAGATTTATTTAATGTTTTTGTCCAACAGGTCAAACCACATCCCGCAGGAAAACCTTTGGTCAAAAAAACAATATCACCATAATTGTCCGTAACGGGATTCGACACATCATAAATCGCCTGAGCTTCCTTTCGAGTCGGCATGCGCCAGTTCTGATAGCCACAATATCGTGTCCGGTTCAACTCCTGCACATAGGTCTTGGCCTCCTCCCAACTCACCCATTTGTCCAGTTCCATATAAGAGTCCGCCGCTTTCCACATCAGGCCTGTCTTGTGATCGCTAATGGTGCCGTCTTTATGAAGTTCAATGCGGACAAAATCCGAGTCCTCTTCTTCAGGAATATTATCCCGAACCAGACGCACAGCACTGGGGAAACCATCGTTTTCCTTAGCCAGCCAGAATTCGTAATCAGATCGATAGTCATAGGCCATGGCGGCCTTGGCACCACGGGTTTGGCTGGTCCAGGTCGAGAATCCACATCCTGAAGTAAAAACAGAATCGATATGGATTTCACAGCCTTCCACATCCGTATTGCTGGCTGATCTATGAAACAGGTATTTGGCTTCCGAAGCGGAGGGAATGCGCCAGTTGCCATACCCGGCGAATTTTTCCTCATTCATTGTTCGCGCTAACTCCTGACTTTCATGCCAGTTGATCAAACGTCCCAGCCTGACCCAAGTATCCGCTTTCATCCACATGAGGTTGTGCTTCGGGTCCGTAACAGTATCATCTCCGTTATCCAGATACTGCATTCCTACTTTGGTTTCCGTCATAACTTTATTTTCTGCGTGAGGGGGGCTGGCTTTTTAAGACCATATCTTTTCTACAGATGCGAACCGAACCAAAATTATATTCCTCAACATTGACAACCTTACCTTCGTTGTAGTCAAACTTCGGTCTGCGGGTGGATGTATCCCCGGCAGCCCAAGAGCTTTTAAACGCACCTTCCGGAAACACCGGATCAAGATGAAGGGTCACCCCCCCTTTTCCCGGGTTTTCGCAGGACTCATCAAAAAGTGACGTGGTTTCATCGATACTGGGCAATCGCCAGTCATCAAACCCACCAATCTTTCTAAGATTCTTTTTAGCGGCAAAATCCACAGCTTCATGCCAGTTGAAAAACTTACCCTTGTCCTGCCATGAATCTTTTTTCAACCAGTAAAGACGGGTTTTGTTATCAAAAATAACGTCACGGCCCTTCTCCACAAACCTTTTAGGTTTGTCATCCTTCTTGACCGGAGACTGTTCTGTCGGCTTGACCAGAGATTGTTCTGAATTTTCGGTAAGTTCTTCTGTCATTTTTTCCTGTTTCTCAAATGGCCGGTCACACCGGCAGGTTGTAATTTTCCGATCACATTGGCAAGTTGAAAACTTTGTAACAACTTCCGTAATTATATATTTATCTCGCCAGTGTATCCTATTTCCACACTGTCTTCATCGACATTGACAATGACCGGAACGATATACTGGTCATTGGAATAATCCAATAATTGTTTTAAACCCTGCGGGTCTTTATCAACATTAACGTAAACAAAAGACCTGTGTTTCTTTTTAAAATCAGCCAAGGCTTTCTGTGTGTGGGGACAGTCATCCTTGCCAAAAATCATATAATGGTTCATAACACTCCAGTCGAAATGCCCCTACACCGGGGCCGGGATTAACGTTCGAATGTCTTGGTGTCCTTGCGCCACTCTGGCTCCCACTCTTCCTGAACCACATCACGGGTCACCCGACAATGAGAATATTCGTTGTCCTTATGCTCCCACATATCGTTACCCGTCACAAAACTGAATTTTTGTGCATACTGTTGGTACTCCGGCTTTTCTTCATAGGTCCATGTATTGTGACCGCCTCCCGGCTCAAACAGATCTGAAATATGGAGTTCGGCCCCATCTTTATCATTATTCGACTGGGTAAACGAAAAAAGGCTTTTGGCCTCTTCGCCACTGGGCAGCCGCCAATCATCAAAGCCTGCGAACTTTTTGTCATTCAACATTTCGCAATAATCATGGGCCTCAAACCAGGTGATTCCATAACTGTACTCTTTATATGAATCATCCTTTTTCCACATCAGGTTGGAATAGGTATCGCTGATGGTGCCATCACCGTTATCAATGAGGTTAGGAACTTCCTCCTCCACCACAGCAACATCTTCTTCCTCCTCATCGCCCCATTCATCTGCGCCAACCCATTCAGTCTCCGGCTCACCCTCTAAAATCTCCGGATCTGCAGCATCATCAAATTCGGTTGGGTCATCATTTTCAGACATTTTAATCCTCAACTTTTCGAGCAAACATTTATCAATCCAGGTCCCTGACCATACGCACCGAAGTGCCGGTGGTCGACACCGACTGGTCCACACAAACCTCTTTCATATTCGGAAAATAGCTTTTCCATGCATAAGAATCGTATCGGGTTTCAGAAGTCCACACACAGGTTTCACCGCCGGCCTGATAATTGGAAACCCGCCGTGCCGGCTTTTTGGGTAAGTTCAGGAACACTCCCTGGTAATCATTTTGGTTGCGGAATAACGAACGAACCTCACTTTTGGTCGGGAGCCGCCAGTCGTTATAACCCAAATAATTTTGTTCATTGCAGGCCTTCACATAAGCATGGCCCTCATCCCAGTTGAGCCATTTTCCCAATTCCTGCCGGGAGTCTCTCAACGCCCACATCAAATCATTATCCGGATCTTCGACCGTACCACCATCATTCTTGATCCAACTACATTTCGTTTCTGTCACGCCTAAGCCTCGAACCTGTCAGCAAAATAAAAAACACCCTGTGCTTCTCGCTCATTCATTCTATCCTGATTGAACATTTCCCATCCCACCAGCGGAAAAAGCAGGACAAACATTGACCTGAATATATGAGACAAGGAGAAGAGTGTTCCTCTCTTTCACCTATATGAATAAACCAGAAATTTTCTTTTCTTTTCTTTTAAAGTACCACTCGGACACCGGGTTTTCAAGCCAAATTCAAGAAGCTTTCTAGCCGGAAACCCCTGAATATCTACATGAAAACCGCAAACTGGACAGACACCCTCCAGCCCTTCAAAGTACAACTCTATCCCGTCATGCAGGGCCAAGTTTGGGGTCTATCGCCAACCGCCACCCTGAGTGACTTTATCCCTAACTTCCGGAACATGGGTGATGTTAGCTTTTGAGTTATCAAATTCACCACGCACAAGCCGGACACTGGAATTGAGGATATCATCCACCTCCTTATGTCCGCCGGCACCACAATTGAAGGAATAAACATAGGCCGTGACCTTACCCCGGATATTGCTGGTCCAGGTATCGTGACCACAGCCTTCGGTGAAGGCCGAATCAATATGTATCGACATGTCATACTTGTCTTTCAGGTTTTTTTCTGCATCAAAAAGGGAGTGCGCCTCTCTCTTATTGGGAAACCGCCAGTCCTGATAACCGGCAAAAGAGGCCGCATTTTGTTTTACCAAATATTTTAAAGCCGCCGTGTAACTGACAAACTTCATGAGGTCCAGATAAGAATCTTTTTTCTTCCACATCAACTGGGTCAGGGTGTCGGTCACCGTGTCATCCCCATTATCCACAAACCTGTTCTCGCTCATAATTGTCCTATTCCAAATTCAACGGATGGCACTATTTTATGCTTCCTGCCAGATAAAATCCAAAAAAAAAGCCGGGGGGCTAAGCCCCCCGGCATAAAACACAAATCAAAGCTTAACGATTGGCCTCAGCTGTTGCGCCCTGACTACCGCCACCATTCTGGCTGAAAAGTCCACGCTCAGTACCTTGAGGCTGGCCCATTCCTGGTTCAATATATGTTCCAGGCTTAACATGGTCCAAGTGATAGTTGCTCTGGTAGGTCTGTTGACGGCCTGGATCTTTTTTCCAATCAACGCGACTAGAGCTTTCAACACGATGAGCTTGACAATTCAGCTTAACGTCTCCCGGACCTTTGTTGTCGAAAGTAGACTTCGGCTCCAAAGCATTTGCCAAGAATCCGCCCGGCTCAAGAGTCCGGTCAATACTCTTGTCCCATGCATAACTCATAATTCCAAAATGGATGTGAACAACAGTTTCAGCCGTCTCGCTCAAGTTCTCAATAACCCAGCTAGCATTGAGGCAAGTCGAGCTACTTCCAGCTTTAACGGTTGATACGTTTGCGCTGGCAACAGACACGGAAAATACAAATAATACTGCCAATACTGCAACAACGGTCTTTCTCATGTGGCTCCCCCTTTCGAAGCGTAATTAAAAGATAAATCTTTAAACGATAAAACTTTAAACAACCTAAAAAACTTTATTTAATTCATCAACCTCTTCGGCGATTCATACTTAACATCCTAAATTCCGACGACTTTGCAACTGCGGCAAATCAGCGGATTTTCCCCGCAAAACCTCTGAGTCTGGCTAGGGTGGCCTGAAAATATCAAAAGCCCCTGAGGAAGTCAAGCCTTTAATCTCGACCTGGACATTGAGCCAGAAACCCCTTAAATATCAATGTTCTATAAAACAGGAAAATCCTGATTCCGGCCCGATTTTGGGATCCTGTTTTTGTGTCGGACCGCAATATTTTTGCGGCTCTTAAACCCTGAACTTCAAGGATGCCAGTTTTACCAAGTCCGTAGAATTTCTGAGGGCTTTTTCACCTTCCTCGGAAATGTCATTGACCACCAACTGCAGACTACGCAGGCTGGGTAAATTTTTCGACGTCGCAAGATAGTTGGCGCCCACATCACTGATACTATTTGAAGCCAGATTAAGAGTTCTTAAATTGGCAAACATTGCTGACTCGGCAATGGCCTTGACCCCTTCATCGCCAATGCCGTTCTGCGAAAGATCCAAAGCCTGGACGCCTTTCATAGTTTCATGCAGAGCCAACTCGCGCGCACCCACCTCTCGCAGGAATTGCGCCTTCAAGTTCAGCACTTGTCCGTCCTTGCTCAACCGGTTCCGGATCAACTCATCCAAATCTGCCATAACACACTCCCTTTACCCGGTACCCGGGATTTCCTTAGCTACAAATCCATATTCATCGTAGATGCTGAAACCTTCCTGAAGCATCTTTTTGCCATATTTAACCATCAGGCTGGCCTGGCCATGACTAGGATCAATATCAATGGTTTTCTTCAGATGTTTCAATCCCGCTTTGATGTCCTTGACTTCCTCACCATAATTTTCAATTTGCCGGGCTTTGTCAAACAAGTCCGAGGCCCACTTGTAATAAATCGTAGCGATTTGTGCAGGGGCATTCTTGCTGATATATTCGACAATTTCCTCATCCCCCTTCAAATTCGGAATGTTCTGGACAGCCGCCTCAAACTCGCGCAGGGGAACGGCATAATCCTCATCCGCCACCGATGTAATCGTACTCCCCGCCCTATGTGCAGAATGCAGACCGACAGAACTAAACACCACGTTGGATTGAATCCCCGACATCAACTGGTGATAATAAAGGTTGCCGATGCCAAAATGTATGATGGCCTTGAACTCCTGGTTCACATCCAGCAACAAAGCCTGCTGAAAAGATTCATGGGCGTCATCGATCTGCCCCAGTTCCGCGAGGGCTTCACCCAGATTGTAGAAATGAACACAGTTATCCGGCTCTTCCTCAATCTGGTTCCTGAACTCCTGGACCTGAGCTTCGAGGTCAAACTCTACCTCTTCTTCCTCCTCGTCAAACTCCGAAGCTTCTTCAGAGTCTTCAGCCTCAAGAGACTGGTCAGTCTCATGGGAAGAATCTTCAGCATTTTCCTGCGGTTGTTCGACTTCTTCTGCAGCTTCTATTTCGTCTTCACTCATAATCAAACACAGTACGGGGGGATGCCTTCCTCCACCCATTCTCCGGATTTGCCATTGTTAATGTTCTGGTGATTTTTTAACGCGCCTGCAACCATCTTTGCCCGAGACACCTCTATCTGACTCATAATTTCATCTGGCGAATCGTTTAAGAGGTTGCCGAACTTGGGCTGACACTTCAGGTTGCCGACATCACAACAAGGAGTTATCTCCCCGGTTTGCTGAACGGTGACAATCTCAATAGTACCACGGGGAATGGTACATTCCAGAAAGTTAATATCCTTAGGAAAGGGCTGGGCATTCATAGCCCGCTCGCCCTTTTTATCGACATAAAATCCCGGAATCATATTCAGCCCAAAGGTAAAATTGTCCGTACAGACATAATTTTCAACGCCTTCCATGTGCTTTAAAAATGCGGCTTCATCGCATTCGGGGTTTTCTCGCAAAAGATTTTCAAGCTTTGTGCGATAGGTCCCAAGCAGGGACAGAACGGACTGAAATTTCTTTTCCTGCTCGCTAAAAAACGTGATCAAAATTTCGATCTGACTCAACAAGTCCGGCACTTTTTCGAAGATCATGTTGACGATCAATTCGTTCTGCAGCCTGAGAATCTCTGTAAGAAGTGGTTTTTGCCGCGACTCCCAAACAGTTGGGTACAACGTGAAGTCCACCCGCCCGGATAATTTCATGATCTCAACCAGCCTCTCCCAACGCTGAGATTTTGCTGAGTTGATGTCGAGATTGGTGTGGATGCGTACGTTTGGCGTCAGCTTTTTGAATATCTTGAAAATTTCAACAATATAAGGGTTTTGTGAAGGTTCTCCGCCGGTCAGATTAATTTCCCGCTTGGCCAGCTCGTGGAACACCTCCATCTGGAGAATTTTGTCCACCATGATCTGGGCCTGCTCCGGCATTAAATGCCAATCGCTCTTGGGTATCTGGCTAAGCGGTTCGTAGACATGACAGTACTGACATTCGTCTCGCACATAGCGATTACAATTGGCTTCGGCAAAAATATTTATCATAGCCTTACCTCATAACCTACGCCTGCCTTGCCGAAAAATATTGGCCCAGCAAACTTATGCTACTGAGCAGCATTCTCTGCAAGAGACCGAACCGGCCTGATGGTCGACAAAGAAAGACCCGGCCCGCCTCTCATGCTGGGATAGGTTCTGCCTCGGATATAGTTAAATCCCCAGGCATATTGATCTTTATAAACTTCGCTGGACCAGAAACAACAACTGGAATAACCAAAGATGGGGTCAATATGAATCACATTCTCGGTCCAATAATATTTCCATGGGACGTCTTTGCCTTCCTCATAAAGAGATTTCAGTTCTTCGCGGGTCGGCAGGCGCCAGTTCGAAAAACCAGCGAAGGCCTCTTTATTAAATTTTTCGAGATAGGTTTGCGAATCATCCCAGTTGATCCAAATCTTTTTTTCCTGATAGATGTCAATCTGCTTCCACATCAACTTTTGTTTAAAGTCGGTGACAGTACCATCTTTATTATCCCGGAATCTCGGATCATTAGAAGGTGGCAAAGGCGGCTTTTCTTCAGTCATTGAAAGAATCTGGCCACCAAAAATCTCATCGGTACCAGAATCGGCCTGCGCCATACTCACCCCACACACTGCCAACAGCAAAAAAGCAAGCTGCAGGGGTTGGATCAAAAGGCGAAAAAGACAAATCATGTTTTTTGGGATCATCAAAGGGTTTTCTAAAATCAGACCTGCTAAAAATATTACTCTTCCTGCGGTGCCCAGTCTGGCTCCCAAGACAAGCAAATTCCGGATGGATTCAAAAACTGCCCAGGGTCCTTACCGACAATGCCCCACTTGGAAACAAAGTTCAAGTCCGGATCAAACTTCTGGATTCTCTGGTTCAAAGTATCGACGACAAACACATAGCCATAAGGATCTTCCACCACCGAAACGGGGCAGTTGAACTGACCGTCGCGCTTACCCGACTCGCCAAGAATGTCTAACGGGTGTCCCTCCCGGTCAAAAAGCTGTAACCGGTTCTGGCTTTTTTCGGCCACCATGATGGTGCCATCGCGGCGCACGGCAATGCCGGTGGGGAAGTTCAATCGGCCCGGCTCGAATCCATACTCGCCGAACTTGGACATGAATTGTCCGTCCTCATTGAAAATCTGAATACGCTGGTTGTCCCGATCGGCCACATAAATATTGCCCTCCCGATCTAACGCCAGACCCACGGGGAATTTCATGAATCCGTCGAAGTTCCCGGCAAACCCAAAGCTGAGGATAAAGTTACCATCGCTGTCATACCTTTTGACGCAATGATTGGAAGTGTCCGCCACCAGAATGGTCCCGGTAGGTTCCGCGACAATTTCTTCCGGCATATAAAACTTTTCCTGACCCCAGCCTTCATTGCCAAACTCCAAAAAGAAATCCCCATCCGGGTCAAACTTTTGCATGCGGTGACAACCGGTATCAACAACCCAGATATAACCCTCGTTATCCACCGCCACTCCACTCGGAGTCTTAAACTCTCCGGGAATGTAAGGGGGGCGGGTGCCGCCGGATTTCCCAAAACACATCAGGAATTTTCCATTACCGTCGAATTTCTGGATCCGGTCATTGCCCGAATCCGCCACCCAGACATAAAGCTGGCTATGATCAATCTTAGGGCTCTCTTCAGGCAGAGTCTCTTCGACAACGGCTACTTCCAGCGCCTGAGATGGAGCGTCCTCACTGTTTTCTGTATTTTCTTCCACCAAAACAAACCTCTCTTTCTGCTAGCCGCAGCCACTCGGCGTGGGGCCAATGAGCAATGACTCGTTGAGCCGCGAACACCGTTGCCAGCGACAGAAAATATCGCATTTTCCTGCGGAGGTACTCCTCCGCCCCAAGCCGGGAAAAGAATAGACTCCAAAATAAGAAAGAGCCCCGAAAGGGGCTCTTCCGTACTACACATTACACTTATCGTTCCCGGCAACCCTGAGGTTATCCAAACAAACAACGTTTGTTTATTTAACCAGGAAGCCTTTTACATCGAGAATCTGGTATTCGAAATTACAGGTTTTCTGAAGTTCTTCGAGCCTTTCATTCCAGTTCACCTTGAAATTGTCCAGGCTTTCAGACTTGGGTTTCTTTTTCATCAGGCCCACTTCACGAAATAGCGGCTTCACCATATTCTTATGGACCAGTTGAATGATGTTCCGAAGATTAAGAATACATTGCTTGGTCACCTCTTCGCGGGTCACACCATCGACCTTTTCGAGAAGGCGCAGAAACGACTGGATCGTGGTGATCTGAACCGTATAGCTTTCAGCCAACCTGTGGTCATATTTCAAACCGCAGTCAATATATGCTGGCATGAGATACATCCCGACATGGTGATCAAATTTTACGGCAAGAGTGATCAGCTTTTGTAGATAATCAACTTCACGCAAATCCTCTTCTTCTTCTTCACCTGCAGCCAGTTCCTGGGTGGCTTTTTCTTTTTCCTTTTGAAGCTCTAGTTTGATCTTTTCCAACTCACTCAAATCAGAAAGATGATCAACCTCTTTCTCTTCAGCGGCGTCATCGGACCCCGGGTTTTCCTTAGTTTCTGTATCCTGTTCGCTCAACGCAAGTCTCCTTCCTGACAAGGGTAAAACAATAAACCAATACTTTTAAAAGAGTTCTGGGAATCGACCGTAAGTATAATCCTTTTACCCAGAAAGTGTCAACCACCACTCCGCGTGGGGCGAATGAGCACTACTTTCGCGGGCAAACAACGGGTTAACTCGGCTATTAAACCAGCCCCTGCTAATTGCATCCCCTGCCAAGGGGCCACTCGGCGTGGGGGCCGACTAGCAATGACTTTATCTGACTAAAATAAAGGTTTTCACTGCCCCCACGGCTAGTGGTGGTATAATTCTTTTCTATCAAGACCTTATTTAAACAATCAGTTCCACGAAGGCCCTGCTGGAACTTAAGAGAGTTTGTAGATTATGAAAACCGCGCTCATTTTTCCGCCGCAGTGGTACCCCAGCCAGCCCTATCTTGCCCTGCCCGCTTTGAAGGCCCATCTGGAATCGAAAGGCCATGAGGTGGACCAGTTCGATTTCAATATAGAAACCTACGAGATTTTTCTGTCACGGGGCTATCTGGAACAATGTGTGGAAATCGTGCGGCAACGGCTGTCGGCCCCGGCCTACACAACCGACGAGCAGGAAGTCAAAACCGTGTATCGCGATATCCTGGCGGATACCGGGTTTCTCGACTCGGTTCTGGGTGAAGTGGAAGACGCCAAAAATGTTCTGCGCGATGAAGAACGCTTCTTCCAGTTTGAAACTTATAAAAAAGCCTACACCACGCTGAAAATAGCGATGAAGCTCATTTCTTACGCCCATCACCCCAGTCGGCTGGATCTAGACTCCTTTTTCATGATGGGAAATCCGGAAGAAAACCTTTCCGGCATTCTGTCAGCCACGGCGGACACAGTTAGGAATCCTTTCATCCGCCTGTATGAAGACACTCTGATAGGGAAAGTCCCTTGGAACGATTATGGGCTCGTCGGCATCTCCATCATCCATATCGGACAAGTCATACCCGGCTTGACGCTGGCGCGGCTGTTGCGCAAAAAGTTTGAGCATCTGCACATCGTCATCGGCGGCAGCGTGTTCAACCGTCACGCCGACCTGCTCGACAACAAGCAGGCTTTGTTCGAAGAATTTTTTCACAGCGCCATCGTCTCGGAAGGCGAAAAACCGCTGGAAGAGTTGGTCAGCCATCTCAAAGCCAACAAACCTCTGGCAACGGTTCCCAACCTGATCTATATGGAAGGGCAAAAAGTTATTCATAACCCCAAAGCCGAAGCCCTGCCTTATGAGCAGTTGGTATGCCCGACCTTCGACCAGTTGCCACTGGAAAAATATTTAATGCCTTATCCTGTACTGCCCTATATGTCGAGCCGGGGTTGTTATTGGGGGAAGTGTACTTTCTGCACCCATAGTTTTATCTACGATTCCTATTACCGCAAAGAAAACGAAACCCGGGTGGCCGAAGAACTCGGTTATCTCGGGGAAAAATACAACACCAAATATTTCACGTTTTCTGACGAAGCCATCTCGCCCAACGCCTTCAACCGCATGTCGAAGGCCATCCTGAAACAAGGTGTTGAAATGCGCGCGTTGGGAATGCTTAAATTTGAGTCGGGAGACAAGGAAACTCCCGAACTGTTTGAAGATATCCATAAGGCCGGATTCCTCATGCTATTCTTCGGGCTGGAAAGCGCCAACGATCGCATCCTTAAAATCATCGACAAGGGTTGCGACCAGGACACCGAACGGAGCGTGCTGAAAAACAGTTCCGACGCCGGTATCTGGAACCACCTCTACCTGTTTTTCGGGTTCCCGACCGAAGAGCGCGAAGAAGCGGAAGACACCATCCAGTTCACCGTGGAAAACTCGGAAGTCGGCACCGGCACGATCCATTCCGTCGGCCAGTCCATCTTCGCACTGGAAAAAGATTCCGCCATTTATCACAATCCGGCCAAGTTCAAAATTGACCGCATCATTCATGACCCTGATCGGGATATGGCCATCGTGTTCGATTTCGATATCAAAGAGGGTATGCCACGGGATGAGGTGATGGAAGTCTACGAACAATTCAATACCGTGATCGATGAAACTTTTCCTTCCCGCAATATCTGGAATTATCTGTCACGCGAGCATTTCCTGCTCTACCTCGACCACTTCGGCAAAGAAGAAATCCTCAACATGGCTAAAACAGCAGTAACCCCCTAGCCACAGATAGACACAGATTGGGGCCCCAAGCCTTTGGCGGTCGCGCTAGCGTCACCGCCACATTGGGTCCAGCGTCACGCTGCCCCCTAGCGGGGGAGGCAATTGGCAAGGACTCATCACAAGCCGAGATAACTCTTTGCCAGCCAGATAAAGCCATTGCAGTAGGCCCCACGCCGAGTGGCAGTTGACACATTATGAGCGATAGCCTAGAATTCTAGGCACAGCGAACAAACTGAATTTAGAACCTTTTAGAGAGAGCTATCCTATTATGGGCGAAGCCGGCAAACCAACAGACTGGATCACGATGAAAATCGATCCGGAGATTTTTGAAGAATTAGGGGTCCGCGACCCTGAAGAGACCAAGTTGGAAATGGCGATCACTAAAAAAACCCGCCAGGTCACCAAGGAGTTGAAAACCGACCCCGACAATATTGATCTTCAGTTAGAGATGGCCACGTTGATGATAGATGGCGCTAATTATGAGGAAGCCATCAAACAACTCAGAGCCATTCGCAACAAAGCTCCGAAAAATGCCCGGGTCTACAAACTGCTCGGCACCGCATACGTATTGTTCAATCATGAAGAGGAAGCTCTGATCGAATTGAACCGGGCTTGCGAGCTCGACCCCACCGATGTAGAAAACCATTTCAACCTCGGCGGACTCTATTTGCTGCGTGACATGTTTTCGAACGCAGCGGATGCGTTTGAAAAAGTCATTGAGATGGACCCTACCGACACAACGGCCTATGCCAACGTTGCGGCAGCTTATGACATGCTCAAACTTTATGACAAGGAAATCGTCGCGCTCAGAAAAGTGTTGATGTTCGATCCGGAAAACAAGGAACTACGCGCAGCACTGTCTAACGCTTATTTTCACGCTGGACGTCATGAGGAGGCCATCGACGCCGCACTATGCGTGGTGGATATCGACGAAAAAGACCCACAGGCCTATTGCAACCTGGGCAGTTGTTATTCCGTGTGCAATATGATCGATGATGCCATCGCGGCTTTCAAAAAAGCCAGCGAACTGGCACCGGACTATTCTCTGCCGCACACTAATTTAGGCACTCTTTATGCCAATATGGGGCGGTCAGAAACTGCTATCAAGTCGTTCAAAACAGCAGTGAGCCTGAATGCGGCAGACATAGGAGCCTGGATGAACCTGTACATCTACTACAAAGAAGTCGGGTTGGCAGAAGAGTCGCAGGCGGCGTATCAGAAGTATGAAGCATTGATGAACGAGGCTCCCCCATCCGCGACAACAGAGGGGGCCAACCCATCAAATATCCCTGGCGGTGTTTCCCAAACCAGCAAATATTCCGGTGGCGGAGACATGGAAGGAAACGCGCCGGGCATGGAATCGTTAGCTGATACCGACGATGAGGGAGAGTCCAGGTAGACTCTTCTGAAATCTCATGACCCGTCCTCCCCAAAATCTGATTGCGCTTGGGGATTTCAAGCCTTCCGATTATTGGGCGACCCATGTCAATGCCATTTTCTATGGCATCAAGGGTCCTGAAATCCACAACCATTTTCAAACTTATGTGAGTCTGGACTACCGTCTGGCTCACGCACTCGCCAATGATTTTTATGCCCAAGCTCAAAGTAGTGAGCGCCCTGAAAATAACCGGTGGGTGGTGCAGGAATGGGGTGTGGGCAATGGCAACCTGGCCGCGTGTTTTCTCAGCCACCTGCGTGAGATAGACAGCGAGAATGAAGTCTATCCTTTCATCTATTACATCCTTTGCGATGAGTCCGAAGAAATTTTAAAAGGCGTGCGGGCCAACCCCCGCCTTGAGGACCACACCGGAAAATTTTCTACCGTTCGCGTTCACGCCGAACATCTGGACTGTTTTCGGCCCCACTCCGTCGCAAAAATCATCTCCAACGAAATCTGGGACGACCTCGCAACCAAAGTTCTACTGAAACATCAGGGACTTTATTATGAGGAATACCTGTGTCCCTTTATGAACCCGCAGGCACTGCCAGCAGAGGCTTTCGTTGAACAATTTGAAAACAGGGATCTGGAAAAACTCTGCCAGTATCCCGACTTTCTCAACACCATTCACTGGGAACGGGATTTTCAAAGGGTCGATCTTAGTGACTGGCCCTTTGCCGAAATCTTAAAAGCTCACGCCGAAGAATTTAAAGATGAAGTTCCCATGCCCATTAACACCGGGGCTTTTTCCGCCATCGCAAAAGCAAAAGAACTTTTAGGGCCGGGAAATTTTGGTTACACCAGTTTTGACTACGGCATGAAAGAGATGAAGGATCTCAATCAGGAAGGACGGCCTTACTTCAATTTATACGGCGGACAATACACGTTCATGGTGAACTTTCCCCTGCTGGAAAATATTGGGAGGTCTTTGGGATTCACCGAAGTCACTCGGGAATACCAGAATCAATTTGTCGAGAAGGACCTGGGATCGGCAGTTCTCAGCCTGGTGGATCTGGTGCAAAACCATCCGCAGGTGGTCAACATGGCTCCGTGGGACAGAGACATTCTGATGCTCAGCACGCTCACGGCTCTCAACACCGTTTATCGAAGCCCCTACTCCGGGAAACTCAACTACCCGGCCATGGAAGGAACGCCAAAAAAACAAAGAAAGCAAATCGCCCAACTGGCTAAAAACCTTAGTAGCCAGGGTGTTCCCGACACTGTCGCCTATGTCACTCGCGACGAAGTTCTCGCCGCTCTGAAACCGCTTAGAAAACTGGGTTACCGGGAAAAGGATATACAGTCCGCTTTTCAATCCCCTCCACCGCCAGTTTCATTTGTGCATATTCAGTTCAGCTAGCACAGTGATTTTTTGTCCTGCACCAGGACCAAAAAAGCGTAAAGGCGAGATTCTTGACGGAGCCTGTGCTGAGAGCGAAGCCGAAGTATTCAGAATAACAAGAAACGCAAGTTTGTCATCCTCGAGGAGCCGAAGGCGACGAAGGATCTCGGGTTATGCAAAGGGCTCCCTGGCAAGGGGGAGGAAAAAGAAAACCCCCCGGCCCAATGGGCCGGGGGGTTTTAAACTGATTTATGCAGGAAAGGGCCTTTCACGGCCACCGGTCTACCCCTTCGGGGCACGAATGCTGAGGAAGAATACCACGGCAACCGGTTAAGCTGAGGGAAGCTCTCCTGTCGGTGTTTCTTCCTCTTCTTCCTCGAAGAAATCGTCGTCGTCTTCTTCATCACCAATCAACGTATTTTCGTCATCGACCTTGAGCTCATCAAACTCTTCTTCCTCTTTTTCTTCTTTCGGATAAGGAAGTTCGTTCCAGACCACAATGCGAGAGTTACTCCGGTCACAGATAAAAAGTTTGAATTTAGGCTGCGGCTCTTCTTCGACAGCCTCGCCTTCGGCGGCTACCAGGGATGCTTCTTCATTATCATCGTCGTCATCATCATCCGGCATTGGAATACCGCGAAATTCTTCCTCTTCCTCTTCCTCATCGATCAACAACAAACCATAAGGATCGTTCAAAGTGCAGTTAGAGGCATCATCCATACCACGGTTCACCTGATTCTCAGTGAACGTGCTCTGACCAATTACCAGATCGGCGGGCTGTCCGTTTTCGGTGGGAAGCTCTTTCCAATACAAGACACGGTTATTACCGGTATCGGAGATAAACAACCCGGCTTTGCCGAACACCACATCAGTGGGGAAATACAAACCCTCTGAGGAAGGGCGGTGATGCCCATTGCCCCGATTCGGTTCGCGGCTGAAAAAATCTTTTTGTCCAATCACCACATCGGCGGGAACTCCTGTCTCTCTGGGAAGCTTATTCCAGATCAACACCCGGTTGTTACCCTGGTCCACCACGAGCACTCGCTCGCCCTCGGCATCAAAGTGCACGCCTGTGGGAAAACTGAGGGTATCCTGACCGACATTGTCGAATTCACCCTGATTGGGCCAGCGCTCATCCATTCCTTTTTGTCCGAGAGAAACGTCTGCGTTCCAACCGTCACTAAAAGGAATTTTGTTCCAGATTAATACTCTATGATTATCCTTATCCGCGACAAACACATGCTGGTCATCGCCAGAATGAATACCCATGGAGAAAAACAGCGAACCGGAACCGACAAATCCCCGGCGGTTAGCTTCGTTGTCGTCGAGGTTGTCCTGCCCGAGCACCAGACTCGGTGCCTCGCCATCGTCTGAAGGAATTCCACTCCACCTCAATACTCGATGGTTACCGCTATCCACCACATAAAGTTTTCCATCGATCACCGCAATGCCAGAAGGCTGGGAGAGAGTGTCTTCTTCCGCCTTACTGATGGTGAATCCATCCAGATTTTCGTCGCCCAACCCCGAAGTCATTTCATCCAAAGTTGTGGTCATACCCCGGTTTTCAAGACAGTCGGCAAAATCCTCCTGTCCGAGAACCAGTGATGACGGCTCACCATTTTCTTCGGGGAACTGCTCCCAAATCAGTACCCGGTGATTGCCCCTGTCAGAGACAAACAGCATATCGCCAAACAACTCGACAAATTGAGGTTCACAAAGCGTGTTGTCGCCAGGGTCATCCGCCCCCCGATTGGACTGGGACATGGAAAAATCTCCCTGACCGATAACCAGATAAGCACCTGTTTCCGGCACTTCCTCTACGACTGCGACATCATCCTCTGCGTCTAATTCATCATCTTCGTCGACTTCATCCAATTCCAATTCTTCGTCTTCGGATACACCCAACGAATCTTCAGCATCTTCCATTTCTTTATCATCTGACATGAAGCAATTCTCCAAGTATATTAATTACAAATTCAAACTTTTAATTTCTGTATTACCCCTTGCGGGGGAAGCACTGGGCTCAGCAAGCCAAGACAACTCTTGCCAGCAAAAAAAACGCACCCTAACAGGTAGCTGATCTTTTAAGGTAACTCCAAAGCCTTAAGCCTTTGCCACATGGAAATGACTTTTCGGCCATTGCGATCCTGATGTTTTCCGTCCCAAATGGCAAACGCCACCAGCACGGGATTTTTGCTTTCAAACTTTATATCCCATTTATTCAAAGAATCCAAGGTGCGAAAGAACACCACGCTCCATTTCCCTTCTTTCCACACCCCTTTTCCCAGCACATTCTGCTTGGTTCGAGGCTGGGGAGTCAACGTCCCAAACCCTTCTGCGTTCAATTCTTCGACAGGAACTTCCCTGAACGGATTAAGCGCATCGACCGGGTTGACCTCGCCTCCGAAGATCATGGTATCCATATCCATGTCCTGGGTCGCGTGTTCGAGCTTTTCCTTGGTTTCAATTTCCGTTTGCCAGTCCGCCCGCCACTGCCAGATATTGACCACTTTGCCCCGGTCGCCCATGCCAAAGAACGGCTCATTGTGACCGTGCTTGTGCAACAGCACCTCGCCCAGGGCAAATTCCATGGCGATGGCGTCCTTAAAGTCCTGATGACGGCTCGAAGTCCGGTCCGGTTGAGAATCTTCCCACTGCAAGCGGAAGGCGATTCCATCATCGTTCACGACAGACTGGAACTGAATCTGGTCAATCGGATCCCGGCGCGCATTAAGCGGCATCAAGTGTATGTTCTGAACCGGGACATTCTCCCACAATGGGTTCTCCGGGTCTACGTCGATTTCCTGATTAATACGGTGCGTGGTCAGATCTGTTTCATATTTAGCCGGTTTGAAGTCCTCTTTCCGGATATTAGATTCAATATAGGAAGCCAGATCCCACCGTTCTTCGTCCGTCAGGTGGTTGTAGGACTTCATCGGGGTACCATCGATCCCCGTTGTCAAAATCAGGAACAGGTCTTTCTTTTCGAATCCAAATTTAATCGTGTTGGGGTCGGTCAGGTCATAAACGAACACTCGATGATCCCAGATGTCATAAAGTTCTGCGGCGATAGGGCCATCGCCCTTCAAATCTGTCCCGTGACACCGGGCGCAACTCGTTTCCTGGTAAAGCTTCTTACCCTTTGCAACAGATTCGGGAGTGGATGCAGGAACCGCGGGTATCGTTATTGCCTCTTTTGGTTTTTCCTTTTCAAACTTTTTTGAAAACGTCTTGATATACTCGACAGCACCCGAGATTTCCTCTTCCGTCAGAGCCCCACCCCATGAGGGCATGGAGGTACCCGGAACCCCTCGACGGATGGTCCTGTGAATATCCTTATCAAGAGGAATCGAGCCAAACGGCGTGGTTCGATATTTAAACACACCCTGCCGGAAATCTCTCGGCCATGGATATAGATACGCCATGGCCTTGCCACCACCATTGCCGTCAGCACCATGGCAATACACGCACATATGTTTGTAAACCGTGGAGCCCACGCGCAGAAGATCCTTCTCCTGACCGGGTGAAGAACCATGAGCATTTTCCCCCTTATCATGGGCATACAAAGGCGTTATTCCAAACACCCCCCAAAACAGGATCAGGAGGAAGACCCTGCTTTTCTGTTTAACGCACACCCAAACTCGGGGTTGAAAGCGAATAAAGTTCTTCATTACCATTTAAACCATCTTCCGCGATATCCACCCAGATATCACTGCAGTTATGTCTCGAATCAACACCTTTGCAATAAAAGAGCGGATTGCGATTGGCGAAAAAAACCACTGGATGGGAAAAGAAAACACTCAGGTTATCGAACTTGGCGATCTCAATGGCCTGTTCTATCGTAGTTTCTTCAGCCGAGCCCTTGCGGATCACTTTTCGAATGACCATATAATCCAACTTGCCGTCCCGATCCAGATCGTAGTAAGTGGAAATCAAACCCGGCACACTCATCGATTCCCAACCGCGATAGGAAGGGTGATTCCAACCGGGCTCTTTGGGAATTCCCAAACTCGATACACCGGTATCATCTTGCGCCCAGACCAGAACCGGCCCGAAAACAAATATAATCAAGGCAATGAGTAGAGCTGACTTTCTCAATATCCCACCTACATTGATCGGACGCTAAGAGCCGCCCTACCTTCTTTTATAAAGGTTTAATACACTTAACCTAACACATTTCAGGAATCAATCAAAAGCCTAATCCCCACTCCGCGTGGGGCGAACTGGCAATGGCTCTATTTGGCTGGCAAAGAGCTATCTCGGCTTAATGGGCTATTCCGTAGCGGAGGTGACATCCGGGAAGATTTCAAAAACATCGTGCAGTTTGGCCATGTCGAAGACTTCTTTGGGGGAACCTTGAAGTCCGGCCAGGACGAATCGGCCCTCATCTTTAAGCATTTGATAACAATGGATAAAAATGCTGATGGTGGAACTGTCTAGGTAGGTGACTTTTTCCAGATTCATGATGAATTTGTGGAACCCTCTTTCTCGGTACGCATCCACAAGCAGGTTGAGTTCCTGAGAATTGTAAACATCCAATTGACCGGCAAGGTCGATGATGATGGTGTCTTTTTCATCCCGGCAATCGATATCGATTTTCCCCATCAACCCCAGAATCTCTTTATGTATTTTTTCCATAACAACCCTTAGATTTAGAAAGTTCTAACAATAAATCAAAACTGTTTTTCAAAGCGTTTCGGGTCTGGGTCACGAGGCTCGCAGTCTTGCCAATAGCTTTTCTTTTCCGGCTCAATTTTGCGCGTTAATGGATCTTCCCGAAATAATGAAGAGACCATACGAATCAGAGTGAAAAAGACCAGATACACCAGCCCCAGAATCAACTTGAGATTAAAGTTGCCGATCACTTCTGCGAACTTCATCCAGGCTCGGTAAACCGGTGTCAGCCGAACGGGAGCCAGCAACCCCAATATCAGGAAAAACAGAACCCATACTGCCAGAGCCATGGCCGCCGTGTGCCAGGCCTTATAAAGAAAAACCGCCACAAAAAAAGAAAGCACACCCCCCATCATCAAGCCGTATTGCTTCAACTCTTTTTCGGTAGGGTCAATAGAATTCATAGTCACTAGTTTTCAATTCCTGAATGAGTGTATCGGATTAAGGGTTTAGGCACCGGCAAACTCAAAACCAATTTTCAGGCGTGAGCCTGTAGCTTTTGCAAAGCGTTCTAAAGTTTCAGTGGATGGATGCACCCGCCCGCCTTCCAACCGGGCAATCACAGACTGGGTGGTCTTCATCCGTTTCGCCAATTGAGCTTGTGTTAATCCGGCTTTAGTTCGAGCTTCGACAATGATACCGGCCAGTTTAAATTCAGGTGCGAGTTTTTCATACTCGTCCTTATACTTGGGATTCTTCATCCATTTTTTATGTAAATCCTTGGCTCTGGTCATTCCCTTATCTCCTTTGCCCGTTCAAGGGCAAGCCTGATTTCTCGACGCGGTGTCTTTTGAGTTTTCTTAATAAATACCCGGACAACGACCACTCTGCGTTTTTTCACCGTGACATAAAGAGCTCGCTAAATGCCCGACTTTCCAGCCAAGCGAATTTCCCAAAGTGCGCCTTCCAAATGCCTCACATGAGGAGAGCCGACATGACTCAGCCCAAAAGTTTCAATCAAATTAACCACATGACTGAATCGGGCCTGCATATCAAGAGGCAAAGACTCTAACTCTTCGTCCACAGTTTCGCCAAGTGTTTCAACAGTCCAGCTCGTTTCAACAGTCCAGTTCATAGACAAGGCCATTATAGGATATCTGCTATAATCTAATCAGAACATTTTTATGGGTTTGAATCATAGAGAGAATTTAACTCTGTCTCACTCAGGTCACCTGCCGGGCCATCATAAACGATTCGGCCCTCGCTCAGGGCAAGAATTCTTGAGCCGAACTCACGGGCCAGTGCGGGCAGGTGCAGGTTGCACAACAGGGTCACGCCATCTTTTTCATTGAATTCCGCCAGCAGTTCCATGATCTGTTTTGATGACACCGGGTCCAGACTGGACACTGGCTCGTCGGCAAGAATCAGCTCTGGCCCCTGCATCAAGGCACGGGCCAGTCCCACCCGTTGCTGTTGCCCGCCGCTGAGTTCTTCTGACCTGTGAGAACATTTGTCGGCAAGACCCAGTCGATTAAGAACCTGACTCGAACGCTCTACATCTTCGTCTGAAAAACAAGTCATCATTGAGGATATCGTAGCTGTCGAGGCGAGCCGACCCATCAAGGCATTATTTTGAACCGAGTAACGCGGGATGAGGTTGTACTGCTGGAAAATCATTCCGGTCTTTTTTCTGAGTTCCCTCAAGCGCTTCGGCGAGGCACCGGTGACTTCTTCTCCATCCAAAAAAATCCTACCGGAGCTGGGCTCCACCAACCGATTGATACATCGCATGAGGGTGGATTTCCCTGAACCGCTTTTACCCAGCACCACGACAAACTCTCCCTGCTCGACAGAAAAGGAAACTTCCCTCAAAGCGACGCTGCCATTCTCATAAGTTTTACTGAGTCCGACTATTTTCAACATCGTCATTTGTCACCGAGGTTCAAATTCAATAAACGCCCCGCTTCCCGAACCGGATCGAACAAACCATCGAGATCGGTGAATCCACTGATGCCATACAGTTTCTTGAGAATCTTACTGCCCTTGGGCGAATGCGATATGTTTTTAAGTCCTTCACGGATTTTTATTTTTAAATCCTCTGCCAGTTCCTTGCGGACAGAAACCGTGTCGTTGGGAATCTCTTTGGTGTATGCAATGACCTTAACCTTGTCAAACACATCCGGAAAAGTTTTCGCCACCGCTGAACGGGAACCATCATAAGCCGCCCCGCCATCGACCTCTCCTTTATATATGGAAAGAACCACGGCGTTGTGCGAGCCAACAAAAACATTTTTCTTAAAAAACTTTTCAGGATCAAACCCTTGCGAGAGAAGCAGAGTTTTGGGATACAAATGCCCGGATGTGGAAGCCGGGTCGACAAAGGCGAAACGTTTTCCTTTCAGTCCGGCCAGATCCTGAATGCCGCTGTCGGTCCGCACCATGATCTGGCCCCGGTAAAACGGACTGCCAAACCTTTGCACCACCAGTAAAAGTTCCACCCCATATTTATCATGTGCCAGAACATAACTGAAAGTCGCCAGCCAGCCAATATCCACCTTGCCTGCCCCCATCGCTTCTATGACCGCCGCATAACTGGTGGCGACCGAAGTTTTAAAATGTAGCCCGGTAACATTTTGCAAGAGCTGGCCGATTTCCTGGCCACCTTTCAGGATCACCTGCGCATCGCCGGAAGGCACGAACATCATGCGAAGCGGATTTTCAGCACTGCCTAAAGTTTGCGCCTCGGAGGCAAGGGGAAACCAGAGCAGAAGAACAATTTGCAATAACAGGGGACGGATGGACAAGGAAGTCTCCGGCGAAGAATTAAGTCGGGTTTATTATAGCTGCCAGATCCGGAAAAAATGGCAAAAAAAAAGGGGTGAACCGCTTTCGCGGCTCACCCCTTTTGAAGGAACTATGCTTATTTTACAAAGGTGCTGCGGATGTATTTAACAACATCCCAGATTTCTTTGTCTTTCAAAGTTTTACCATGAGCCACCATACCGGTTCCTTTAGAACCATTTTTGATGACATGGAACATCTGACCAGCGGAAACATCTTTCATGGTTTCCGCACAGGTGAAGTTACGCGGAGCAGGTTTCAGGGCTTTACCCAGTTTTCCGCCGCCATCGCCCTTGTCACCATGACACATTTTACAAGCCATCGGCTTGGCTTTCTTGGTGTAAATCGCTTCACCATTAGCCGCATCCGCTTTCCCGGTCTCATCTTTGCCAGCAACACCACCCGGTGCTGCTTTGGTTTTCCGCGGTTGCGGACATGCGGCACCTGCAGCAAACGAAGAGTTCACTGCAACCAGACTGAAAATAACCATCACACTCAGTATCAAAGCCTTTTTCATCAAACAATCTCCTCTTAAATTGTGAATTGAACCTGAAACTATCACTCCAACCTTAAAATCGGGTCTGACTTACCAAATTATTACCAACTGGGCCCAAGGCATGCGAGCGGAAAGTCTAAAAATTCAAAGCCTTAAGCCTTCGCCTGTAAATTGCGTGCGCAAATATTCGCATTTGAAAAAAGAGCATCGCATTATAGTCCATTCCAATACCCTGTCAACAGAAAATTCCCGGGCTAAAAACGCCCGGGGCGGGCCTTGGCATTCGTCGAAAACCCAATACTTTTTTCTTCGTTTCAGATCAAATCACAGGCGTTGTCCCATTTTTTCGACGAGCGCTTTAATCTATTGAAAAGCTAGAAGTAATTTTATAATTGCAGGGTTCCATACCCTGGCATCGAGGCAATTTCTCTTGATAGCCCTGCCTCATTCACGTATGATCTAGACCATAGCCAAGATTAATTGAGAATTTCATGGTTTCAGCGTTCTTGGAATTTGGCTATCGCGACGATGGCCTGATATGGGGCCTCAAAACAGTCTGTATTGAGGGGGCCTTTCTCTTGGTTCATAGAAAAAAGTCATTGCTTTCAAAGGTCTTCTTCAAATAATCCCCCCCCAATACAAGTGTCCTCACAGCTTTTCAACTTGAGAAGTACGGGGATTTTTTATCTTTAGGAAGTGGCGGGCCGAGATGTTCTGGTTTAGAAAACTCGCCAGATATCAGTAAGTTGTAAAATATTAATTGTTTTATTTGGAGGTGACGGATGAATGTTTTATTTAAACACCTCAATCCCGATAAGAAAAAACCTAAATATTTAACCAAACTGGACCAGATTCCCCAGCTGACCGAATCCGAGAAGCGGGAACTGCAGAAAGTTAACGATAAATTTGTATTCCGCACCAATGATTATTATCAGTCCCTGATTGATTGGGGCGATCCCAATGATCCGATCAAACGGATCATCATGCCAGATATTCAGGAGCTCAACGAATGGGGCCAACTGGATGCCTCCAACGAAGAAAAATACACCAAAGTTCGCGGCCTGGAGCATAAATACGCCTCCACTGCCCTGCTTTTGGTCAACGAGGTTTGCGCCGCCTATTGCCGATTCTGTTTTCGCAAACGCCTGTTCATGAATGAAAACGACGAGGTGACCAAAGACATCTCTGAGGGAGTGGAGTACATCAAAAATAACAAGCAGATCAATAATGTACTATTGACCGGGGGCGATCCTCTGGTCATGTCCACCAGCAAGCTCGAACCCATCATCAAGCAGCTTCGCGAGATTGACCATGTCCAGATCATTCGTATCGGCACCAAGGTTCCGGCGTTCAATCCTTTCAGAATTTTGAACGACCCGTCTTTGCTGGAAATGTTCAAAACCTATAGCACGAACGAAAAGAAAATCTACGTCATGGCACATTTCAATCACCCGAGGGAGCTCACCCCCGAAGCCATTGAAGGGCTGAACCTGCTGATGCAGTCAGGAGTTTTACTCGTCAACCAGACCCCGTTGGTGCAAGGTGTCAACGATGACCCTCAGGTGCTTGCCGATTTGTTTTCCAAACTTTCTTATATTGGCGTTCCGCCGTATTATCTTTTTCTGTGCCGCCCCACTCTGGGCAACGAAACTTATTCTGTGCCGGTTGAGCGTGGTTACGAAATATTTGAAAAAGCCAAAACTCTTTGCTCAGGTCTGGCCAAGCGTGCCCGCCTGGTCATGTCGCATGAGTCTGGTAAAATTGAAGTGATCGGAATGTCCGAAGACCAGATTTTTTTCAAGTATGCCCGTGCCGCAGAAAATGGCAACGACGCCCGGTTTCTGGCCTTTTACAGAAACCCCGAGGCCTGCTGGTTTGATGATTACCATGAAGCACTGGATGAATTTTCCTTGTTTTCCGAAACAGCTAAAGTCGGTTGCCTCTGAATCTTGAGGTCCACGCCTGAAACAAGAAAACCATAACCTGCCCATTATAAAAACCCTCTATTCATTTCCTTAAAATGGATGCCCTTTTATTCCTTCTCATCATGCTGGCGTTTCTGAGTGTCGGGAGAACCGTCACCCAAAAATTATGGCATTTGAATTTTACCAGCTCTGCTGAAGCCTTTGTTTTTTCCTCTGCTTTAGGTTCGGTCATCACCTCGGTGCTGGTAACCGGCCTGGCATTTATCGGTCAAGTTTCTTCTTCAACATGCTGGGTCGTGCTGGTCATCCTGCTTACATCCGGACTGAGTTCTCTTAGAGAGTGGAAGTCATGGGAATTCAAAACAGTTTTTTTTCCTTTATCTCCGTTAAAAACTTCTATCCAGATTATTTTAGGAGTTCTTGTTCTCTTGTCATTGAGTCTCGCTCTGGCCCCGGCATTTGCCATCGACACTCTGGTTTACCATCTGGCGGTGCCTAAAGCATTCCTTGAAGCAGGTGGCATCATCAACCTGCCGAACAATATCTTTTCATTTTATTCACAGCATATGGAGATGCTGTACCTGTTTGCCCTGGCATTGGGAACGGATCACTTAGCTCAGTTGACAGGGTTGGAAATCGTTTTCCTGCTTCTTGTCGCCCTGCACCAGTATTACCGGCAAAAAGGTTCTGCAACTTACGCACTTCTGGTTCCGGCAATGTTTCTTTCGACTCCCGCTTTTTTCACTGTGGCCTACTCCGCCTATGTGGACCTGCAGGCAGCGGCGTATGTCTTTATGGCCTTCTACGCCTGGGAGAATTGGCGAAGCCGAAAACAGACCGGCTGGTTTTACCTGATGACCGTGTTCGCGGGGACAGCCTTGGCCACCAAACTCTCTGCTGTAATCGTCTTACCCATGGCATTACTCGGCGTTGCCCTGCAAGGCGAGACGTCTACAAAAAAAGTTTTTGGAAAATGTTTTATCTTTGCACTGGGAACCCTGCTTTTTATCTTGCCTTGGTGGGGGAGGAATTATTTTTTCACCGGAAATCCTCTCGCCCCTTTTTTCATGACATTTTTTGGCGGGGAAGATGGAATGAATTGGGACATCACACGCTCCCTGCAACATTTCCAATATTTTTCTTCCTACGGAATGGGACATGGAATTCTGGACTTTTTATTGTTGCCCATCAACCTGACGTTTTTCGGCCAGCCCCATTCCCTTAAATTTGATGGCCAGATCGGCATTCTTTATCTCCTGCTACTTCCCGCTCTGTTTGGACTTCGGAGGCAATCGATGCCTATGGTCGTCACATTTTTAATACTCATGGTGTTCTGGTTCACCCAAACCCAGCAGGCCCGTTTTCTGAGCACCCCTTTCGCTTTTCTCGCCATTTTGTCGATACAAGGACTGGAAGAATTGTTTTCCTCACAAAAAAGCACCGTTAGGAAAAAAGAAAAAAACTTTCTGCTCGCAATCCTGGTGCTTGCGCTCATATTCAACACTTTCCTGATCGCAAAAAGCTGGGCGAAGATTCAACCCTTGCCCTATATCTTCCAGAAAGAAAGCCGGGAGCCTTTTCTAATGCGGCAAATCCCGGCTTATCCGGTCTACCTGTCCGCCAATCACATCGTCGAGCGAGATGAAAAAATATTACTGGTCTACATGAGAAACCTGGGCTTCCTAATGGACAAACCCTTTTTGAGCGATTCTATTTTTGAAGCCCATACGTTGAAAAAAATCATCGACGAAGAAGTTTATGCGGGGGATATCATCAACCGGTTGAAGTCCATGGGCATCACCCATATCCTGTTCAACAATAAGTTTGTTTTTGGGGAATACTCGGCATTGTCACCGGGGGAAAGGGGTATCCTGAAAAATTTTCTGGCCCGCCACGCCCAACGCATACTGGTAAAAAACGAGTTTTTCCTGTACCGCTTTGTGCTAGACTTGGATCTTGAGAATCCGAACAACGCCCCCATTTCCCTCGACCACTCCGGGCCACGCCCGAAGGAATAGGACATTGGCCCGTTAAGCCGAGTAAACTCTTTGCTCGAAAACTTTTACAATTTGCCTCCCTCGTTAGAGGGCAGGCTTTTCTATTTGAAGGAAAAAGAAATATGGAACGACTCGCTGGCAAAAACATACTGATCGTCATCCCCAAAGACTATTACATGGAGAGCGAATTCGATCCAATTCTCGAATCCATGAATGCGGAAGGAGCCACGGTCTTAGTGGCCTCCAACAAGTTGAAAGATGCGGTCGGAATGAAGGGTGGCAAAACCACCCCAGATGTTTTGATTGTTGACGCGATAGAAGGCATCACCGGCGACAGTTATGTTTCCGCCGGTAAAGGAGTGCGCCAGATCAAAGGGGTTTTTCACGGCGTTATTGTAATAGGAGGGAATGGGGCCAGATCCTATCTGTGGAAAGATGAACTTCTACGACTTCTAATCAACGACCGCTACCGTTCCCAGATGGTTATTGCGGCCATCGGTAGCGCTGTTCCCTGCCTTGGGAAAGCCGGGCTCCTGCAAAGCCTCGAAGTCACCACCGAACCCGGCAACACAAAAGCCATCGCAGAACTGGAAGATTCCAAAGCCATTCTGGTGGATGAGCCGATGACCGCCTCCGAGCGCATTTTCACGGTGCGGGACGCAAGTGCTGTTCCTGCTTTTCTCGACCTCTTCATAGAAGAAGTGGCAAAAACGCCCTTCAAATAAACGGCAAACCTTCCCCACCTCTTCTCAGGCTTGGCTCCGTCTTTCTTCCTGAGTTTTGATGATTTTCAACCTGAGCTTGATCGCCTCATTCAAACTTTTGACAGTACGATCGTTAGCATCCGGGAAATACAGTTTCTGGTTAAACTCATCCAGTGAGTGGTTTTCAAGCAGCTTGCCAAACGCCTCGTCCACAAAAGGCCGAGTCATCTGCACCACACCCTCAAAATAGACAGAAACTTTTTCGTACTTATCCCAGTTTTCATGGATGAGGTTTCTGATCGTATCCCCAGCAGGCCCCCCCTCCTCCGACGTTCTTCCCGCCGGAGTTGAGGTGCCCATTATTTCATAAAGATTGATTTTGAATTCGTCTTCCATATTTATCCTGTCCTAACGGGAGTGCTTTCCCCTATTGGTTAACAATTTTAACGGACTTCATTTCCACTTTTTCGTCGGGGTTATCCCGGGAATCACGCGGTACGCTGACGATCTTGTCGACGACGTCCATTCCCTTAGTCACCCGGCCAAAAACGGTGTACTGGTTGTCCAGAAAAGATGAGTCTTTAACAACAACGAAAAACTGCGAACCGGCACTGTCAGGGTCCTGAGACCGCGCCATCGATAGAACGCCCCTTGTATGCGGCGTGCTGCTGAATTCCGCTTTAATGGTATAGCCCGGCCCCCCCATTCCATGCGTGGAACGGTCATCACTCTTGGTGTTGGGGTCTCCGCCCTGAATCATAAAACCGGGAATCACCCGATGGAACGTAGTGCCATCATAAAAACCTTTGTTGGCCAGGTCTTTAAAGTTTTTGACATGCCCCGGTGCCTTATCATTCAGAAACTCCAGCTCAATGTTTCCAAGCGTCGTTTCGATCACTGCAATTTCACCAGACTGTGCCGCCGTTCCCGTCATCAGGACACCCATCAGCCCTGCGGCAATTCCTTTAACAAAAAAATTCATGAAACCTCCAAAAAAAAGGGATAATAATCAGATCTATGAATCCCGGTTTTTCTCAGTGCCTCGCCGGGAGACATGATTCAATCGAGATGATTTTTAAGGGACGCATTCTAACAGGTTGCCGGGAAAGTCTCAATAAATGTCATGAGTCTTAAATCCGCATTTCTCATTTGCAATTACCTTTTGGCCGGACTGGCCCTGACCTGTCTGGTTTTGAGCGAGATCTATTCTCCCCTGTCCGCCCTGATATTTTCTGCTGGCATCATCCTCTGCTTTATTCTGGAACAGTCAGAACGCATCCCACTCCAGCCCGCAACCCGGTTTTTAGGCTCTACCTGGGTTTTTCTACTGCTGCCTTTTTTATACATCGCCTTCAACCTGCCCCTGTTAGACCTTGTCGCCGGGTTTCTGGTTTACCTGATATTCGCCCGGTTCATCTTTAAATCGGAGTTTAACGATTATTTATACGGTTACCTCATAGCCATCGTCTGCTTGCTGGTTGGCGCCATTTTCCAGCAAAGCCTGGCCTTCGGCGTGATCTTTCTCTGCTTTTACCTGATCTTAAGCTGGTGCCTGATTTTTTATACCCTAATGGCGGAGCGCGTCGGAAGCAAAAGTCCCCCTGCCGATTTCAAACCCGCAGGGAAAAGCGAAAAGCCGGGCTCCGCCCTGATGGCGTGGTCTTCGGGTCTTATTATTCTCAGTTTTGCCATGACCGCCGTGATCTTCATTTCCTTTCCCCGGTTCGGACTCGGCTTCCTCTCTCTGAATACCCACTCTTCTCCCATCACCGGATTTTCCGACACAGTTACTTTGGGGGATGTCGGAAAAATCAAATCTAATCCGGCAGTAGTCATGCGGGTGGAATACACGCAGGGCGGAAAAAATTATAAGCCGAAATCCCGAATTTTATGGCGAGGGGTGGTGCTGGACCATTACGACGGCAGAACCTGGGCCTCCACCTTGGGCACAGAATTTGAAGCCCGTAACCGTCCCGGAATGGGACTCAACATGTTTAAGGTATCTAACCCAACCGAGGTGGTGCAACAAAATGTTTATATGGAATCGTTCGACGCCCCTTACCTTTTCACACACGGGGTACCTCTGTTCATGGATGGCAATTTCATTCATCTACAGATGGATAAACATTTCGTGTTTAAAACTGGCGATACCCGGTCGGGCCCGAGAAAATACACACTGATTTCGGATATTTCAAACCCCGGCATCAGCTACAATCTCGACATGCCCGAACCTGAACCGCTCCTGTTTCCAAAGCGGTTTCTTCAGCTTCCTGACATCTCGCCAAAAACCCAACAATTGGCCGAGAGCCTGAGCCGGAACGCCCGCTCCGACCAAGAAAAGGCAGAGAATATTTTGCATCATTTCGCCGATTTCAGGTACACACTGAAAATGGAGAACAATCCTGACAAAACCGCGTTGGAACATTTTTTATTTGAAAGAAAAGCCGGCCATTGTGAATATTTCGCTTCCGCTATGGTCATCCTGCTCCGTTCTGCAGGGGTTCCCGCTCGCCTTGTTAACGGTTTTGTTGGGGTTGAGTGGAACGAATGGGGGAACTACCTGATCATCCGTCAAAACCACGCCCACTCCTGGGTCGAGGCTTTTATTCCGGGAAAAGGCTGGACGGTGTATGATCCCACTCCTCCCGACCCCGCTCTCGTCAACCCAAGCTCGCTTCACCCGCTAGCAAAATCTCTGGACTATCTCAGAATGAACTGGCAGCGATATGTCATTCGTTATTCCGTACATGATCAGGTTGAGGTCATCCAGTTTTTCAGAACCAGTAGCCGCGACATCACACTAAAATTCAAGAGCCTGCTGAACTGGCATACGCTGGCGAAGGAGGTGCGCAAGTCCGGCCCGATGATTCTGGCTCTGATTCTGGCCGCGATATTTATCATCGTCGCCAAGCGCCGTTATGGCAGGTTTTTCTTCTCCACACGCCCACCTCTTTCAGTCATGCTTTATCAGGATATGTTGAGACGGTTGGAAAAATCGGGGTTGGTAAAAAATCCATCCTGGACGGCGCGGGAATTTCTGCAATCTATTGCCAGCCTGCCGGATGCCAAGCGCGATCTGATTCGCCGCGTCACGGAATTTTATGAAAAACACCGGTTCAGCAATTCCCCCATTCTGCCAGCCAAGGAAAAAGAAATTCGTGGGCTGATCGAATCGCTTTGATCCGGCTTTCTATTTATTTGATGGATTCAAAAATCTCAGGGTTGTCATCACCGATCGCCGTGATAAGGCCGATGGCCCCTTTATCGATGCGGAAGATGCTGTGGTCGACCATGAGGTAGTCGCCCGGAACATCGATGGTGAACTCCACGATCGTGGCCCCGGCTGAGGGAACCAGTGTGGTCTGCACATTTTTGTTGGTGATGCCATTGACCGCGCCTTCAAGATAGACCTGATCAAAAATTTCTCCAATAATATGGAACGAAGAAATTCCATTGGGGCCAATATTGCCAAAAAATATTCGCACCTTTTCTCCCACGTTCACCTTCAGTGCGTTTGGCCCCAACAAAGCCCCCTGCCTGCCGTTAAAGACCACGTAGTCCGGTTGCTCTTTCAAACCTTTTTCAAGAGAAAGCTCCAGTATATTATTTATCTCGGGTGAATCCACAGGCTCATTGGAGGCTGTGTCCACTAAAGAATTCAGAAGGTCTTTCTGAATAGATTTTTTATCCGGCTCGGTAGAATCAGAGGCTTCTCCAAAGAATGTATTCACCAAAGAATCCATAAAACCTTCTTTTTCGCCAGTCTCCACTTTTTCTGCGGGAGATTTCGATGCATTTTTTTCTGAGGCCACCTCGCCTTTCTCAGGAGCTACCGGCTCTGGCAAAACTTCTTCACCCGAGTCCTGAGTGTAGAACTCGCTCTCAAAAACGTAAAACTCATGATCGACACGGGGAAAACCATGTTTAGGCTCCACAAGAAGCAATCCATACATGCCGTTAGCAATATGCGCCGGGATGCCGGGTATCGGAGAAGCGCAGTGATAAACATAAAGTCCCGGATGCAATGTCTTGAAGCGGAAAACTTTCTCTTCCCCCGGCGCCACCAGGGTCACCGAAGCGCCGCCCCCCGGGCCGCTCACCGCATGGAGATCAATGTTATGAGGAAACTGACTGGATGAATGATTGGACAGATGAAATTCCACCGTATCTCCATGACGGACCCGTATCATAGGGCCAGGGACGGTTCCATTAAAACTCCAGAACTTATAGTGCTTGCCGTCGGCCAAGGGCCCTACAAATTCTTTCGCCTCAAAATTAACCACCACCGTTTCCGGCTGGATACGGGTGATATAAGCAGGAACATCGGGTGCAGTAGTGACCTCAGCCTCCAGCGCATACGCAGGAATGGCGGAAAGAATAAACAAAATTGTCCAAAACCCTCGCATTAAAACTCCAGTCAAAATAAAATTTGTGCATAAACCGTCATTGAGAGCAGCCCCTTCGGCATCGCTCAGGGCAGGCTCCGGCGACGAATAGAATGTTTTTCCTTACCTGTAGCAATACCCTGTACGGGTCTTAACGGCGGTGAAAAGGTTAGCACAAGCCCCTTTATTTTAGAGAAAGCGCCCGCCGCTTCAAACCGGGTCTTTACATTACTAACATGTACTGATACCCGTTTCCGGGTTTTCCGGGACATAAAAGGGGTTGACAGGCCACCCCGCCTGCGAAATAATAGGCTAATTCACTATTTTTTAAGCACTTATATAAGCCGAGCCGAGACATTGCGGTTCGGCGCTTTATATTGAAATAAATCCTGTCTATGGACGTTTACTGGGAACAGTTCAAAACCCCTTTCCTTTGTTTTGCCGGGTTTTCCGGGGTGGGCAAGACCACCCTGCTGGAACGGCTGATCAAGCGGTTTGCTGAAGAAGACATGCGTGTTGGCTATTACAAACACGATGCCCACCGTTTTTCAATCGACAAAGAGGGCAAGGACACAGCCCGGGCCACCCAGGCCGGTGCCGGCATTATCGCCATTAATGATCCCCGACACTTTGCCATCGTCGCCGACAACGCCTTTAAGAAACGTTCGATCACCCATGCCCTGGAACAATGCGACTGTATCCTGATCGAAGGGTACAAACAATCTCCCTTTGACAAGATCGTTTTTCTCGATCCGGAGGGAAAGTTGCCCATTCCTTCAGAAACCCCCGGCATCAAGGCCGTTGTCCATCAAGGAATCATCGGCGAAGGCCTACCCGATGTCCCGCGTTTTCATCGGGATGAAATCGAGCCCATCTACCAGTTTGCGCGCGACCATTTCAGAAGATGTGCCAGCGAACTTTTTGGAGCTGTTTTTGTAGGAGGTGAAAGCAAGCGAATGGGAAAACCAAAGTTTTCGCTAACCTATGATGGCATATCGGGAACAGAGAAGGCGGTCAAACTGTTGAGTAAATTTTGCAATAAAGTATTTCTTTCCTCGCGGGCCGATCTAGATATGGGTTCTTTGACAAAAATCAGTAATGTCGAGCGTGTCAATGATGAACACATCCAACTGGGACCTGTAGGAGGACTGGCGACTTTGATGGGACAATTCCCAGATAAGGCGTGGATGATAACCGCATGCGATATGCCCTTTTTAAAAGAAGATGATTTCGAGACAATATTACAAAAGCGAGACCCATTAAGATATGGTACCTGCTATGTTCAAAAAGGCAGTTTCGGTTATGAGCCAATGTGCGCCATTTACGAACCAAAATTCATCGTTCCTCTTTTTGAAGCCATGTCAAGACGAGAGCTTTCCTTGTCCAGGATTATTGAGGCTCTCCCATTTAAAAAATTAAAGATCGACGAAGCGGACCGGTCAAAGTTTATGAACATCAACACAACGGAAGATTATGAGAAGAGGAACAAAAGAATAATCCTGTATCAAAAGAAGGAACCATCATGAGCATGATTCAAGTCCAGGAAGCGCTGGACAACATTCTTTCAAAAATTAAATTCAAAGGGGTGGAGAAAGTTTCTCTCGACCAGGCTCTGGGCAGAGTGCTGACGGAAGATGTCGTCTCCCGGATCAACAACCCACCGCTCGATAACTCGGCGATGGATGGCTATGCCCTGATTGCCCGAGACATTCAATCCGCCACTCCGGAAAACCCGGTCAAGCTTGAGGTGGTCGAAGAAATCGCCGCCGGGTACACGGCCAAAGGCACATTGAAACCGGGTCAGGCCATGCGCATCATGACAGGCGCGCCCATCCCACCCGGCGCCACTGCCGTGCTCATGCAGGAAGACACTGAAAAAGACGGCACCTCCATCCTCTGTATGGATAAAGCCGACGACCAGGAAAATATCCGCGAAGCCGGAGAAGATGTGAAGGCCGGTGAAACCGTCCTCAAAAAAGGAACCACCCTGACCCCGGCCCATATCGGCATGTTGGCAGTGATAGGCCGCTCGCAGATCGCCGTCAGCCAACGCCCGACGGTAGCTATTTTATCCACCGGTGATGAAATCCTTGAACTGGATGAAACGCCCCAAGGCCCACAGATCTTCAACAGCAACGGTCACATGCTGGCGGCGCAAATCAAATCCGCTGGCGGCATTCCCATTTACCTGGGCATCGCCAAGGATACCGAAGAAGACCTGATGGAAAAATTCGCCTGGGCTCTGAAATCCGATATCGTCGTTTCATCCGGCGGCGTCAGTGTGGGAGACTATGATCTGGTCAAGTCCAGTCTGCAGAAGATGGGTCAGGAAATGCTGTTCTGGAAAGTGGCGATGAAACCGGGCAAACCCCTGGCCTTCGGCCGCATCGGCGAGACCCCCATTTTTGGGTTGCCGGGCAACCCTGTATCCTCCTTCGTTTCATTCGAACAATTTGTGCGCCCGTCCTTGCGAAAGGTGCTGGGCTGTTCCGACCTGACCCACAAAACGGTGCAGGCCAAACTGACACGAACCATCCACAAGAAACCGGGGCGCCTGCATTTTCTCAGTTCTATTGTGTCCTGGGCCAATGGCGAATACACCGTCACCCCGGCAGGGGAACAAGGTTCAGGAATTTTAAAATCTGCCGCTAACGCTAACGGCCTGCTGATCTTTCCGCTGGAGGCCACAGAGATCCAACAAGGTCAGGAAGTGGCCGTTCAACTATTGGAATAAATCGGTGCTTATGAAATTGTTACGCAATTCTATTCTTAAATTTTTTCCAATGAGACCTTTGCAAAACCTGAGATTCTTCGTCGCAGGAGCTCCTCAGAATGACAAGAAGAATTTGTATTGTCATTCTGAACGCAGTGAAGAATCTCGCCTTTGCACTTTTTTGGCATACGCAAAGCTCTTCTTTCTTATTACCTTGATCTTGGTCGTGCCCGGCAATGCTCTGGCTCAGTCGAGCGCGTCTCTCGACCGGATGGTCAGCCAGATCGAGTCGCTGTTCCCACCTCTTGAAGGATATGTGATCGCTGTGGAAGGTTCCGGCCTGACTCTCGATCTCAAACAGGGCATGCCTGTTGAAGCCGGTGACAAGTTAAAACTCATCCGCTATGGTCGAGAACTGTTTCACCCTGTGACCAAGAAAAAAATAGGCCGCAAAGAAACCGATCTCGGTCAAGTGGAAGTTTTAGAAGTGAGAAAAGATTTTTCCCGCGCCAAGGCTCTGGACCCGACAGTGCTCCCGAAAGAAGGCGACGGAGTGAGAAGCGCGTTCCAGAAACTTTCGTTCGTCGTCGCGCCACCGCAAATCAAAACTAAAAACAAAGTCGATGCCAACCGCCTGCGTTACAACCTGGAGTCCCGCTTGAACAAACACCCCAGGTTTGAAGTCCCTTCCTTCGATTTAGGATTGTGGATGGCCGATGAAAAACTCAACATCCAGTCTGCCCTGCAATCAAAGAACCTGGACAAACTGCATAGCAAGGTCGAGGCCGACTTCATTCTGGTTCCCAGCATTCGCTCTGTAAAAGGAAAAATGGCGCTGAACTACAAGCTGGTATCGGCGGTAGACGGTTCCCTGAAAAAACAGGCGGACATCCTGTCCGAAGGTCTGCCCGCGCCGGATGCCCCGAGAGAACGAGAGCGCGGAACGCAGTCCAGCTTCAAACAGAAAACTGACTTGTTCAAGTTTGTCGCCAAGCAGGAATTTTCTTATGAGATGGTCGATATGGATGTCGGCGATTTGAACGGCAACGGCAAAAATGAATTCGTACTCATCGATCGCTACCGGGTAATGATCTTTGAAAACAAAAAAGGTCATTTGAGGCAGATCGCCCAGATCAAGACCAGCAAAACCGCCAACCATTTTCTCGCCGTCGATGTGGCAGACATCAACGGCAACGGCCGGGCTGAAATTTTCGTCACCAATCAGGTCGGTGGCAAACTGCAATCGTTCGCCTTGGAAAGCGACCCGAAACAGAAAAAGTTCCACTATATATGGAAAGACGCCAACCTTTATTTTCGCGTTATCCGACCGATGGGAAAACGGCCTCTGTTGATGTCGCAAAGCGCGGGATTTGAAAACCCGTTTCAAGGACCGATCAAAGAAGTACTGTTCAAAAACGGAAAATACCAGCAGGGCCCCGAGCTGAACACCCCGGATATATATGGAACCCACTTCATCCTATATGGCCTGACGCAACAGGACCTGAATGGCAACGGTACTCCGGAAACAATCGTGCTTGACAATAAATATCATTTGCGAGTATATTCCCCGAACGGACGATTGGTCGTAAAATCAGACGATTACTACGGTCACGATCCGCGCCTGATTGATGTTGGGGTCAAAGAAGACATTGTGGGCATTGTCCAGCAGGGCGAACCGGTGCGCTTTAAAGGGCGGCTGGAATTTGTCAAAATGGGCACTAATCGGTATCTCGTGTTGCCCATGAACCACGCCATGGGTGATGGTTTTCTCGACCGACTGGTGGTGGTGGAAAACTCGGGTCTGGCCCTGTTGAGACTGACCGGCGAAGGTTTTGCAAAGGCCTTTGAGTCCAGCAAACAAAAGGGTTTCCTGGCGACATACAGGGTCATTCCCCATAAAAAAGGGGCCGGAGCAGGCGTCTATATACTCCGGGTTGACAAGGACATTTTGACCAACAACGTGTTCAGCACCTTGTCCACTTATGAGTGGCCCGGCGAGTAAAACAGGCAGGTTCAGAAATCGGGATAAATTTGGCGAAAACGCCAAATAACCTTTGATTTTTAATTTGTTTGATGGTATCTTACTCGGGATTTTATGTGCATTTTTGTTAGTTTCATGAGCTTTGATCTAAGCGCAAAGTTTAGTATTTGAATTTGCTGGAAATATATAAATAGTTACCAAAGTAGTTAGTCATTAAACAAAACTTGGAGGAGACAAGCATGAAAAAGAATTTTTTAATGGTAGGTGCTCTCATGGTCACTGCGTTCTTCGCAGCAACTGAGATTGCAAAAGCGGCCGATGTTACATTCAGTGGCCAAATCCGTACACGTTATGAAGTCAACGAGCAAAGTGACTTCACTGACACGACCGAAGCGGCAGATTTTATGACCACACGCGTCAGGCTCAATGCCAATGTCAATGTCAACGACAGCACCTCAGCTTTCATCCAGATGCAAAGTGTCCGCACTTGGGGTGACGCTATCGACTCAACCTCAGGCGGTTCCGGCAACGCTTCTTTAACTAACAGTGATGCCGATTCAAGCGTTGGCCTACATCAGGCGTATTTCACCTTGAAAAACTTTGCCACCCTGCCTGTCGACCTGAAATTTGGACGCCAGGAAGTGGTTCTCGATGGTCACCGTCTGTTCGGCAACACCGGCTGGGCACAGGGCGCGCAGACTCATGATGCGCTTCGCCTGACCCACGCACATGACAATATGGCTCTCGCGTATCTCTGGGTCACAGCAAACGAAAGCACCACGGGCGCTGCTGACAATCAGGAAGATGTAGAAGTTCATATCGTATACGGTAGCTACAAAGGCATTCTCGGCGGTACTTTTTCCGCTACCTATGCTTGGTTGCATGATGGTTGTTCAAGCACCACAAGCACTGCAGGTGCATCTGGCGCGGGTACCGGTGCAACAACCGCTTGTAACTCACTTCCTAATGACATTCACACCATTGGTGGTCGTCAAGCCGGTCAGCTCTTCGGGATTGACTACCGCGGTGAGTATTACTACCAGTTTGGTGACGCGAATGACGACTCGGTTGCAACCCTCGGTACCGCTGGCGGTGATGTTGACCGTGAAGCTTACATGTTTGGAATTCGTGTTGGTAAGGCTTTCAACAATGTCATGATGAAACCCAGCCTGACACTTTGGTATGATTATCTTTCTGGAACATCTGATGAAGATGCCAGAAATAATGAATACAAAGGTTTCAACACCTTGTTTGACACCGGCCATAAGTTCTATGGTTTGATGGACAATTTTGGGGCAGTTGGTGGGGGCGGACAAGATGCCGCTACTCGTGGTCTCGGTCTGCAGGATCTGGCTATTAAAGCCAAGGTTTCTCCGATGGCAGGTTGGACCTTGAAAGCCGACTACCACTGGTTCTACACTGCAGAAGGTGTTTCCAATACCTCTGTCCATGGTAGAACATTGGCAGGAACTGACAGACATGATAGCAATAGCCTTGGTAATGAGTTGGATTTGACGCTCATTAACAAGTACAACGCTAACACCAACATTTCTATCGGTTATTCCAACTATACATCGAGCTCTGCTTTTAGAACCTTAAGGTCTACTAGCGGTGACGATGCAAATTGGGCCTATGTCATGTTTGACGTAAAGTTCTAAGTTAGCTTTTCTTAAAACCCCCGGCCTTTTGGCCGGGGGTTTTTTTTTACCTTAATGTTTCAACTCACTTTCCCCCCAACCACTATCGAGTATAATGAGAGACATGACTTCTCATTTGAATAAGGCCTCATGAAACTAAAATCACTCACCACTCTATTACTTCTGCTGTTTCTCATTCTGCCCGCAGGATTAGCCGCTGAGGACCAGAA
>CALAGQ010000082.1 GCA_937891765.1 uncultured Nitrospina sp. | reverse complement strand
CTGAGCCCAAACAGAAAAACAACCCCCTGGCACCCTTGTCAGTGGGAGGTCAATATAGTTCCCCCCTGACAAGGGTGCCAGGGGGGTTAAACATTTATTGCAGGATAAAACAACGCCAGATGATACTAGGTCTCGAAGACATTCCCGGCGGCACACCCCTCGCCTCTTTTCTCATCTGGTTGGCGCTGTCCGGTTTGTATTATCTGGTCTGCTACTTAGCCGTGCTCAATGTACTCGACGACCAGACCAAAAATAGCCTGCTGAAAATCCCGGCCATGCTCATAGCTGCGATCCCAGCAGCCGGGCTCATGGCCATCTTCCACTACAAACCCTTCGCCCTCGGCGCGCTCATGTGTGTGATGAACTTCTACCGAGTGCGGACCCTGCCCGCATCAAAGAAATGGAAAGACATTAAAATAAACCAACCGCTGTTTTATGCCGCAAGTTACGCCTATATCTTTCTACTCATAGCCCTGGCAATTTATATCCCTACCCTCGACTTCACCCACTAGGCGTGGGGCCAGTGTGGCGGTGACGCTACCGCGACCGCCAAAACCTAAACTTCCCGTCCTTCATAGGGAGGGACTGAGGAAGGGTTGGCTTGCTCCCCCTTCCACGAAGGGGCCAGGGGGATTTGGAGTTGGGGTGATGGTTATGCCTTTCACTGGGCCCAGCGTCACGCTGGCGCCTCGCCGCCATAACTGATTGATTTTTAAATAGTTATTGACATTATTACCGGCCGACATTATATTAATCCTATATAACTATCTGTTTTATATAGGGTTACCGATGATTCTCCATGTATTTGAATGTTCCGAATGCCAGCATCAACAGAAGCACGTCACCTCTACCCCCTCTCCGTTGGGGCTTTCCTATATGTCCGAGTGCCTTGCCTGCAAAAAAATGCGGACTTTCAGTTTTGTCCGGGAAGGAAATAAAAAAGAGGACTGGTATTCAAATATCCTGCTTCAAGTTAAGAGGAAACGGAGTCAGGACCCATCAAAATCCCGAAGGAAGAGTGACCAAATCGGTGACGATCAAATCGATAAGGTCGCAATTTGACCACTCGGCGCTACTAGGCGTAGAGCCAATGCTGTCATTCTGAACGAAGTGAAGAATCGCGCCTTTGCTTTTCCTGTGTCACCCTGAGGCCCTCGAAGGGTGACAATAAAATATGAAAATAAAGAAAAACTCGTAGAGTCACCATGATACCGGGAGGCAATTTAATTTCTCGATGCTGGTTAAAACCTATAAGCCAGACTGATTGCTCCAAACAGATCGGAGCGGTCCTGTGTTTTAAATTCTTTGGAGCGGAGTACAAGCGTGTAGCTCAGGCGCACTCGGCTCACATCAAAGGCAATGCCTAAATTGGCATCGCCAACCACCGGATATTTAGTAACATTGTGGCTGCTCACAAATGTGCTGCCATCAAGGAAAATATTGCGGGCTACGGCGCGGCCTTCTATCCCGCCAAAAATTGACCAGCCCCAACCCTCTTCCGACGCCTTAAAATAACCTGTTCCGGGTAGAGCGGGCCTGACCCGCAGAGGCGTATTGCTCGATCTGGATTTTTGCGTACTAATACGGAAAGAAAACCCTGCACTGGCATAGGTATAAATATTACCCAGGCTGATCCCAAAATAAGGGTCAACTGCCAGCCTTAGCTTTTTCGTTTCAGAAATTTTTAGCCCATCCAAAGGAAGGGCATCCGACCAGCGGCGTTGCCATGACAAGATCAGCCCCGGTTCGTTTTCGAGTTGGTTATCCCAACCCTCCGGTATTGTGCTGTTGGTCACATGTCTATGCACAATCGTTTGTATCTGCCTGCCTAAAGCCAATGGACCAACAATGCCAAAGGTGACTTCCATTTCGTCAATGTAATTTTCGGTCTCTGTGAAAATGCCAATGGAGCCATATATAAAAGCTGCCCACGGCCTGTCATTCGGGTCCTGCACGGGACTGCTAATATCATCTGGGGTGTAAAGATTCTGGCCAGCAGAATAATAAACAGTCGATTTATTTTTTTTATCAAAGGTTGACAAATAATCCGGCAGGGTTGGTAGATAATCCGTTACTTTGTAGAAGAAGTCTGGAACTGCATCATTGAGGTCAAGATAAGTCAGCCGGACACCATTGGTATAGTTCTGGTCGGTACCGCTTCCGATTGAATCGTTTTCAAAGACAAATGTAATAAAATTATCGGAGTCATCGGTTACCTCCTGATGCTCCTTTTTATCCAACTCCTTTGCACCGTCCTCGGCATGGGCAGGAGAAAACAACAGCAGAAATAGTAGAAACCAATTTCCCACCCACTTTAAAAATGGTGGCTTAATGGTGTGGGGACAGTTTTGCATGGGAGGAACCCTTAAGAGAAATGCAACATTGCTGAACCGATAGATTATAGAAACTATAAATCGAAAATGTCAATTCACCACTCGCTACCCTTCTACCCCTCCGGGGCACGAAGATTTAGGAAGAATATCACGGCCACTTTTGCTAAAGCCTCCTCGCAAAGACGGGCATTAGCCAGCCCTCCCCTAACCCCCTCCCTATGAAGGGAGGGGATAAACAATACCCAGCCCGCGCCATTTTCAACGGCTCTCAACGATGGCAACTCTCTTTCTTTCATTCCCCTACCCGGCAAGTTATAATCCGATTTTTGGTCAACTCCCCCACTATCTCTTAAACCATGGCAATTATGAATTATCCATTTGGGTCCCCGCATGAGCGCAAGTAAAGCGATTGCTATTATTGGGGGTGGTGCGGCGGGGTTCTTTGCGGCTATTTCTGCGGCGCAGTTGGCTAGGCAAAAAGGGCTCTCGGTAGATATCCGGATTTTTGAGTCCTCAGGCCAGGTCCTGAAAAAAGTTAGAATTTCTGGCGGCGGTCGCTGCAACGTAACCCATAATTGTTTTGACGTTAAAACGTTTTGCCAAAACTACCCGCGTGGGTCGCGCGAATTACTTTCCCCCATGCTTCGGTTTCAGGCTAGTGACACGGTTGACTGGTTTAAAGACGCCGGTGTGCAACTCGTTGCTGAAGCGGATGGTCGAATGTTCCCCGATACAAACAGCTCTGAAACTATCATCGATTGTTTTCTGAACTTAATAGAAAAATTCCACATCAAACTCATGCTCAAGAGCCCGGTAAAAGCTATTGAAGTGGTTTCGCCCGGTCGGTTAAAACTGAAAATGGGTGATAAAGAATCTTTCACGGCAGATGCTGTTCTTGTGGCTACGGGGAGTACCCCGGCGGGCTACCGGCTTGCTGAGTCTTTGGGGCACACGATTACGGAAAGGGCCCCCTCTTTATTCAGCTTTATAATTAATGATTTATTAATATCTGAGTTGACCGGTTTGAGTTTTGTGGATGCGTCGCTCACGCTCACTTTCCCCGCCCTGCCCGGAAAAAAGGTTTTCAAGCAGCAGGGGCCGGTTCTTATCACGCATTGGGGATTGAGTGGGCCCGCCATTTTAAAGCTTTCTGCCTGGGCGGCTCGCGAAATGAAGCTCGCTGATTACAACGGAATTTTGACCGTCAATTGGATGGGCGTTGAGAAACTCAATGATGTAGAAAAAAGATTGAACGTCATGAAGTCCGAAAATGCGAAAAGTTATTTAAAAAATGTTTACCCCAATATTCTGCCAAAACGGTTCTGGCTCAGTTTGTTAGACACGTGTTCTATTGATCACGACAAACAGTGGTCGCGGATCTCTAAAAAAGAGATTGCAACGATTGCTCAGGCGTTAGTGGCTTCACAGTTGAAAATAACCGGGCAGAATCGGTTTAAAGACGAGTTTGTAGAATGTGGGGGAGTCGCTCTTCCTGAAATAGATTTCAAGACCCTGGCCAGCAAAGTTTGCCCTGGGCTCTATTTCGCCGGGGAAATATTAGATGTGGATGGCATAACCGGGGGCTTCAACTTTCAGAATGCCTGGACAACAGGATGGACTGCCGCTCAAGATATGGTTTTATTTAATGCAAAAACGACAGCCACATAGAGAACGCTAACTGGCCAAAAGAACACGGCTATACCCCTTTACGGGGAGAGCTTTGCATAACCCCAGATCCTTCGTCGCCTTCAGCTCCTCGAGGATGACAAACAGGCATTTCTTGTCATTCTGAACGCAGTGAAGAATCTCGCCGTTAAGTTTTTTTACTGGCCCTACGCCGAGTAGCCGGCCCCACGCCTAGTGGGAACCACATTGGGGTGTTTGCTCTATATCTCTTATACTCTTCACCAAATTGTTCCTGCAGGGCCAGTTCTTCAAAATGAATGCGGAACTGGAACCCAAATAAAGCTGAAAGCACACCAAGCACCCCTGCCACCCACGAATGGGTGGTGATGGCATAGGCGAGAACCACCAGCATCATCGCGGTATAAGTCGGGTGGCGCATGAGGCCATGCAGTCCATCGGTTTTAAGCGTCTGTTTTGCGCGGAAGGCGATATTGAACTTGAACCGCAGCACCCCCAGTTGGGCCACGGCCCAGACGCGCATGACCGAACCGGATATGAACAGCAGAGCTATCAGGCTGAGTTCCCAAACGGCCACCGGCGCTATGCCGGCGCGGGAGACGAACGACATGCCGACCAATGCTATGACGATGGGCAGAACATGGCCCCCGAGTTGTTGCAGATAGGGTTTGTCAAATGTAGTGTCTTCCGGCTTTTCGGTCAGGACGAAGAAGAGCACTTCAATTATGCCGAAGATCATGTTGCAGTAGGAGACGATGAGGAAGCGTTCTATATTTAAATCGGTCATGCCGAGTGGCGCGAGGGGTGCCAGATAGGTCAACCCGACCAGAATAATATTGAAATTGTAGTTCTTGATCAGACAAGCGATAAAAACCACGCAATAAACGGCAAAATTAATCTTGAGCAGTAAAACAGCGTCAATGCCCACAACGGCTCCTATTAATACATATAAAAAATTAGTCCTCCCCTCTCATGAGGGGAGGCAAGGCGTAGCCGCGGAGGGGTGTGGATTTTACTGACTAAATTCGTGAGCCAACCCTCCCCTTACCCCTGGAGGGGAAGTAAAAAATCCCTTCTCCCCTAGAGGGAGAGCTTTGCATAAGCCCGAGATTCTTCGATAACGCTCAGAATGACACCCGAAAATCCCTGCTTTGTCATCCTCGAGGAGCCGAAGGCGACGAAGGATCTCGCCTGTGCACCTTCCCCAGCCTAATAATGTCCAGAATCTGCTATTGTACTGTTTTTCAGGGCAGTTTTAATATAAGATGAAGTAATATTCGAACCCGTACCCCCAATTTTGTGAATTTGGGGTTCAATATACTAATTATACTAATTTTTGGCAGGCGGAGTGCCTACACAGGCCCTACGCCGAGTAGCTGGCCCACTCCTGGTGGCCTATATAGATAGGAGTTGAAGGTAAATAATGGATACAAAAACACTAAATATTCCGGACGAGGTCCGGCAGGAAATTGATGCTTTCGCCGCAGAGGTGGAACGCCTGAACCGGGGTGAAGTCAGCGATGACGATTTCAAACGGTTCCGTTTGCAACAGGGAATTTATGGTCAACGACAGGATGGGGAACAGATGGTGCGAACCAAGCTGCCTGCCGGAAGAATTACCAGCGACCAGATGAAATGTCTGGCGGATTTTGCTGATAAATATTCTCACGGCGTTCTGCACGTCACCACCCGACAGGACATTCAACTGCATTATGTAAACATTCAAAACGTTCCGCAGGGTCTAGAAGACCTCGCGCAGGCGGGCATCACCACTCGTGAAGCTTGTGGCAACACGGTGCGTAACGTAACGGCGTGTCACAAAGCCGGCACTTGTGCCACCGAGGTGTTTGATGTGGCTCCTTATGCGTTCGCCACCTACAAATATCTTCTGCGCAAAGACCTGACACAAAATCTGCCGCGCAAGTTCAAGATCACTTTCGGTGGTTGCAACGGATGTGGGCTGGCACCCATCCACGATATCGGACTCAAGGCTGTCATTCAAAATGATGTGCGTGGGTTCCGGGTTATGGTTGGTGGTGGGTTGGGCTCGTTCCCCCATGCTGCAAAACCTTTAATGGATTTCATTCCCGCTGACAACCTGTTGCGGATGTGTGAGGCGATTGTCAGCATCTTCGACAAATACGGCGACAAAAGAAACCGCAACAAAGCCCGATTCAAGTTTGTGGTCGACAAGCTTGGCATGGATAAAATTAAAGAACTCTATGAAGAAGAGTATGCGGCACTCGATGGGAAGACCTACCCGTCTATTGAAAATTTAGACAGTGGCATTCCGGAGATCCCCGCGTATCAGCCTAATAGCCACCATGACGCTGACCCGGAGTTTGTGCTTTGGAAAAACCGCAACATTGAAGCGCAAAAGCAAGAAGGATTCAGCAACGTCCAGATCAAGTTGGTCCTCGGTGACTTCAATGTCTCGCAGGCGAAGACGCTGGCAAGTATCGCCGAGAAATATGCTGGAGGGATGATTCTCTGCACGGTCAACCAGAACGTAATGATCCCCTGGGTGAAAGAAGATGCCTTCGGTGCTGTCTATCACGAACTCAAAAATATCGAGCTCCACAAAGCCGGCACGGAAGAGATTCGCGATATCACTTGTTGTCCGGGTTCGGAAACCTGCAACCTGGGTATCACGGCGTCTCGCGGACTTGTGCAGGAACTCAACATGCAAATGGAAAGCGGAATTGCGACCTCGAAGGATCTTGACCATGTTTCTATCAAGGCCAGCGGTTGCCCGAACTCCTGCGGACAGCATCATATCGCCTCGATCGGATTTCATGGCGGGGCAAAAAAACTGAATGGCATTCTAACCCCGCACTATGAAGTTTTGCTTGGTGGAAGGGTTTCGGAAGATGATGTGGTGTTCGGCACCTCGGTCATTAAAATTCCTGCTAAGAATGCGCCTGCGGCCACGAAGTTGACGCTCGAAGATTATAAAGCCGGCAAGCAAGATAATGAAACGTTTGGCGAATATTTTGACCGCAAGGGTAAAATTCATTTCCGCGACTTGCTTGATCCGCTTAAATATTTGCCGGAGATTGAGGCATCCCCTGAATCTTATATCGATTACGGCTCGACGGAAAAGTTCAGCCTCGAAGACCGTGGCCAGGGCGAGTGTGCCGGTGCCGTCACCGACATGATCACCGACCGCATCACCGAAGCAGAGCGGGCCCACTTTCAGGGCAAGCTCAGTCTGGAGAAAAAAGCATTCAAAGAGACTGGCGAGTACGCCAAACGGTCGATCATTGCTTCTGCCCGCGCCTTGCTGGTTACTGAGGGCATGGACTTTAACGATGACTGGGAGTGCCTGAAAAAATTTCAGTCGTTGGTGATCGATATGGAAATTGTATCGGCGAAGTTTGCCAAGCTGATAGACAACCTTGAGGCCACTCCCGAAGCCACCGATGCCAAGACAGCAGAATGGTGGCTGACCGACGCCGGAGAACTGGTCGAGGAAAGTAAAAACATTCAGGGCACCATGCAATCGGAAAAAACTTTAAGAATGCGTGTCGGCGGAGACAATCCGAAAGAAAAAGCCAAAACCTCAAACGGTGGTGGCAAGCAGAGCATTGATCTGCTCGGAGTCAAATGTCCGTTCAATTACGTCAAAACAAAAATCAAGCTGGAAACCATGGCATCGGGAAGCGTGTTGGAAGTGTTGCTGGATGCCGGCGAACCTTCTGAGAATGTTCCTCGAAGTATTAAAAATGATGGACACAAGGTTGTTTCCCTGACTGAAGAAAACGGCCATTACAAACTGACCGTGGAAAAGAATTAATGCTGATCAGCATGACCGGGTTCGGCCGGGCGGAATGCCAGGATGGAGATTATTCTTACAAGGCTGAAATCCGCTCAGTGAACAACCGTTTTATAGAAATTAATACCCGCCTGCCTAAAGCCTTTCTGGATTTGGAGCTTCCGCTGAAGAAGCTTGTCAAATCGCATTGCGCACGGGGCTCCATCAGCGTCACCATTACCTTGGCTAACTCCAATGGTAATTCCGGTGAATGGGAAATCAAACCCAACATCCCTCTTGCCACTCAGTATCTAGACGCGGCGAAAGAAATTCAAACTTCGTTGGGGATCGAAGGCAAGGTGAATATTGAGTCTGTGCTCGGACTGCGGGATGTTCTAAAAATAGAACCGGTTGCCATCGACCCGGCTAAAGAAAGCCTGGTCTTGAACATGGCGGAGTCTGCCCTCATCTCTTTACAGAAAATGCGGGAGGAAGAAGGCGAGCATTTAAAAAAGGATCTTTTAGAGCGCATTGACAGTATCGCAAAGCACGCGCAGGAGATAGAAAAGCGGCAACCGGAAGTCATTCAGGAGTACAAGGCCCGGCTTAAGGAAAAAGTTAAACTGCTCAACGATGGCATTGAAATTGACGATAGCCGTCTGGCTCAGGAAACGGCTATTCTGGCAGACCGGTGCGACATCACCGAAGAAGTCACGCGGTTCAACAGTCACCTCAATCAATTCAGAAAATTGTTTGAATCGTCAGAGCCCATAGGCAGGAAGCTGGAGTTCATCACCCAGGAGATCAACCGGGAGGTCAACACAATGGGCTCAAAATCCAGCGATACCGAGTTGTCCAATCTGGTAATAGAAATAAAAAGCACCCTTGAGAAGATACGAGAACAGTTGCAAAATATTGAATGATTGGTTTTCTCAATTTTCACTGCAAATTTTTATAACTTTTTGGGATGTCTACAATGCCTAAAGGATTTTCCCTGATACTTTCCGCCCCGTCCGGGACAGGAAAAACTGCCACCTGTAAAATTTTGCGTGAAAAGTTGCCCGATTTAAAAATCGCAGTTTCTCACACTACCCGGGAAATTCGCAAAGGGGAAAAGGATGGTGTGGATTACATCTTCATATCCAAGGAAGAGTTCGAGGATAAAATTAAAAACAATGATTTCCTCGAATGGGCCGAGGTCCACAATTGTTATTATGGCACCTCTTTTCAGTCCGCTGAAATACCTCTGAAAAACGGGCACGACACTCTTTTGGAACTGGATGTTCAGGGCGTGGAAAATTTACGCAAAATGAAATATCAGGGGGTTTATCTTATCATCTTCCCCCCGTCTATTCAGGAACTGGAAGCCCGGCTCAATAAAAGGGGGACCGACTCGGAAGAGCGCATCTATCTACGACTTGAAACCGGGAAAAAAGAAATCAAGAAATATAAAATGTACGATTACGTCATCACCAATCATGTCGTCGAAGATACGGTGAATGCTATCCTCGCCATCATGCAGGCAGAAAAACTCAGAGTTTCCCATTACTGCCCAACCTCACCCGATATTGAAGCATTATTAAAAGATGGGATTGATTAACTATGTCGCACGTCGATCTCATGGAACTGGTCCGAGACAAGATAAAAGGACTGAAAGCCTATCAGGTGGAAAATCTGGACGAGGGCACCAAGCTACACGCTAACGAGAACCCGTATCCCCCTTCACCTGAGTTACTGAAAAAAACATTTCAACGGCTGGATGAGCTGGAGCTTAATCGTTACCCCGACCCCGATTGCAGAAACCTGAAACAAGCTATCGCCAACACCACTGGCGCTCTTCCCGAACAAATCATCATCGGAAACGGTTCAGATGAGTTGATTCAATATCTGATGCAGGTTCTATGCGATGAAGGGGACGCGATCGCCTTTCCGGATCCGACATTTGCCATGTACGGCATCACGGCGCAATGCCTGGGGTTGAACCCTGTCAGCTTTCCCCTCAATGACAATTGGGATTTCGAAGCCCAGTCGGCGTTGCAAGTTCTCGCTGAACATAAGGCTCGCATTGTTTTCATCAGTTATCCCAACAACCCAACGGGAAACTGCTTTTCTGCACAGGAAATTCAGCAGGTCATTGAACAGTTCGAAGGCATCGTGGTTCTCGATGAGGCCTACCACGACTTTGCGGGGAAAAGTTTTTTCAATCAAATGGAAAAACATAACAATCTGGTTATTCTGCGGAGTTTGTCAAAAATCGGTCTGGCGGGACTCCGAATAGGTTATGGAATTTTCCCGGTTATGCTTGCAGAACAGGTTAACAAAGTCCGTCTGCCTTATAACTCGAACTCCGTATCACAATGGGTCGCGACAGAACTTCTCAATGACTTTGGCTATGTGCAAAATCAAATCCACTCTATTGTGGCAGAGCGGAATCGACTGATGGGTGAATTATCGAAACTGCCCGCCATAAACGTGTACCCCTCAAACTCCAATTTTATTTTGTTTCAGGCCTCTGAAGGTGGAGAAAAATTGTTTAATGTCCTCAAACAAAATGGAACCCTGTTGCGGAATTTGAATTCTCACCCTAGGTTAAAGAACTGCCTGCGCGTTACTATAGGAACGAGGCAGGAAAACAACCAGTTCCTCGATCAGTTACGAAAAGTCTCATCATAAATAGAAATTTGTAAGCTTATGCAGCGCTGGATAAAAAGAATTTTCGTCACTGGTTTCTGGGGGTTTTTAGCGCTGACTTGGATCATCATAGGTGTGTTCTACTATCAGGGCTCTCGCCCAGCCAGTGAGGATAGCGAGACCCAAGTCTTTGAGGTTCAACCGGGGATGACCTTAAAGCAGGTGGCGGTGGCACTTTCCCGTCAAGGACTCATTCGCAGTGCCAGCGCTTTTCAAGCCATCGCCTACATTCAGAGCAAACAAAAGCAAGTCATGGTCGGGGAGTTCAGCCTGTCACCTTCTATGCTCCCTGCCGAGATTATACTTAGGATTACCTCAGGAAAAACAGTTCTCTACCCTGTCACCATCCCAGAGGGTTACCGAATAACAGAAATCGCCGCGCTTCTTCACTCGCAAGGACTGGCAGACCCGGAAATTTTTATTCGCGAAACCCGGGATGAAAATTTGATACGGTCGCTGGGCATACCCACTGATAGCCTGGAAGGTTATTTATTCCCAGAAACCTACCATTTCAGTAAATTCACACCAGAAACAAAAATTGTACAGAAGATGGTGGATACTTTTAAGGAGCAAGTTTCAAAATCTCAGATCTTAAAGAGAGCCAAGGGAAGCTCCCTCTCATGGCACGAAATCATCACTCTGGCTTCCCTGATAGAAAAGGAAACCGGGTTGGACTCGGAACGTAAAATAATCTCATCCGTCTTTCATAACCGGTTAAGAAAAAATATGCGTCTGCAAACCGACCCCACCGTGATTTACGCAATAGAGAAATTCGACGGCAATATCCGCAAACGCGATTTGAAAATTGATTCACCTTACAACACCTACCGGCATAAAGGACTGCCACCCGGCCCTATCGCCAGCCCGGGAATTAAATCCATCGTCGCGGCGATATCCCCCGTTGAGTCGGATCACCTGTATTTTGTTTCCCGACAAGATGGCAGCCACCATTTTTCTTCCACTCTGATAGAACATAACCGTGCAGTACAAAAATATCAGTTGCGGAAAGTCAATTCCCACAGGTAATCCTTTTATTCTAGAGCACCGGTCAATTGTTCTGGTTCAAACTTTTTTTGACCAATAACGCTGGACTCTGCATTTTTTCGTATTGCTCCTGGAGCTTGGTATAGTTCTGAGTCAATTTATGAATTTTTTCCACCAGCACTTCATTAGCCCCATTTAGCAAAGAGGCCACCTCTTTCCAATTCACCTCTTGATCATTCGGCTCCATAACCCGCCCCCCCCTTCGAGATCAATCCTACCAAAAGGCTGAACTCAAATATTGTTGATTATTTAAATGAAGGTTCATGACTAGTTAAGAGACGTTTTTTTGATAATTTTTAATAGCAATTTGTAGAGGTTCTGACCTCTATGATTGAACCTAAACTCACATTCTTTAAGAT
>CALAGQ010000081.1 GCA_937891765.1 uncultured Nitrospina sp. | reverse complement strand
CAACTACTTAAACAGCTTGGGCTGGTCTACTCGCAATCCACCACACTCTTTACGCCAGCGAATCAATGTCTTCTCACAAATACCCAGCTTCTTTGCTACTTCCAACTGAGTCAAACCTTTAGATTCAATAATCTCTACTTCTCGAAACTTTACAATGATCTGCTCTGCAATAATTCGTTTCCTACCCATAACTCCCACCCTCTCACAAAATATGTTTGTACAAATTTAATATTTGGACTACTTTTCAGAGATCGGGTCAAGGTAACGACCATTATGTGGAGCGCGTTAAGGAGGCCATTTGGTTATTACCTGAAGGCCCATATTCCGCGGATATTGGAAAAGGGATTGTGGCTCAAGAAAAAAAAGTTCTTTTAAAAACAGGTTTTGGCGGAGATCGGATTGTGGATATCATGGTGGGTGTCCAACAACCAAAAATCTTCTAGATAGTTTAATAAAACAATCATCCCTTGGATCGAGCACCAATGACAATGATAAACACATTATTACTGGGGTTTCTAATAGGTCTTAAACATGCATTGGAAGTTGATCATGTTGCGGCTGTCGCCTCTTTAGCGTCGAAGACGACGTCAATCCGAGAAGGCCTTACGCTGGGAGCTACATGGGGCTTGGGGCACACGATCACATTATTTATTTTTAGCTCGATTGTCTTGATCTTAGACACTGTGATTTCGGCGCAGTTGGCTCTTACATTAGAATTTTTTGTCGGTTGTATGTTGGTGTTCATGGGCGGAGCCATTATAAAAAATATTGTCAAGAAACGAATTCATCTTCACATGCATAATCATTTAGATGGAACTACCCACCTGCACTTTCACTCTCATGTACAAGATAATGTCGAGCATCAACATACACACACACAACAGTTTTCAATTCGAGCATTATTGGTAGGAATGATGCACGGAATGGCAGGCTCAGCGGCTTTAATAGTACTGACTCTCGACTCCGTTTCATCCATTGAAACAAGACTTGTTTATATATTCTTATTTGGGGTTGGATCAGTGATCGGTATGGCCCTGCTTTCCCTTTTAATGATAATTCCCCTTCGACACTCTGAATATGCCGCAAATCGTACTTACCAAAGTTTGCAGGTGTTCATTGGGTTGGTAACACTATTTCTTGGCATGATTATTATGTATGAGACGAGTGTCACCAATGGCCTTCTCGTTTAATTGTTTACGCGGCTATAGCAGCTAGTTATTCAGGGTTTTTACTTACACTCAACACCTCGGTTTTTATAAAAAATGAAAACACTAATGGGTTCATTCGACAATACTTACCAAAATCAAAGCCCTTGAATAATGTCACCCAGAAAAACCCTTGGTTTCAAAACGCCATATGAGCTATTCTTCAAAAAGAACACTTTACTAACTATTGCACCTTACACTTGAATTTTCCCTTTAATAAAATTGAACTTTTAAATGTTATTTTTACATCTCTTTGTTGACGTAAACTCTGCTTATTACATAACTGATTTTAGTTAAAGAGATCTCCTCACCATTAGTAGGTTTATGCTTGTGGCTCAATTGAAAGAAAAAGAATCGCATAAAGAATGGAGAGCTCAGCTGGACTTGGAGTTTTCAAAGTCTAACAATAGGACAATACTTAGACATCGGAAACACTTCGGTCCTTTGCAAGTTCAGAAACCCTTTTATCCAGAGATAAATGGAACTTGCCACGTTTATATATTACATCCACCCGGAGGAGTAGTCGGGGGGGATCGTCTAAATATAAGTATCGATGTAGACTCAAATGCACATGCGCTAATCACAACTCCGGCGGCGGGAAAGTTTTACCGGAGTGCTGGGCCGATCGCTGTACAAAAACAGATAATTAAAGTCGCATCCAAGGCAATATTGGAGTGGTTCCCATCGGAGAATATTTTATTCTCCGGTTCGAAGGCTCAGATTCAAACTAAAGTTGAACTTGCTCATGATAGTCATTTTGTAGGCTGGGAGATTTTATGTCTGGGACGACCCGCTTCGGAAGAAATTTTTAGTCAGGGTGAGTTGGATCAACGTTTTGAAGTTTGGCGGGATGGAAAACCTTTACGGATTGAGCGTCTAAAGTTAAGAGGAGGGGATCCTGCTCTCCAGGCCAAATGGGGGTTACTTGGCTTTCCGGTAATTGGTAGCATGGTTTGCGTGACAGATAAAACAGAATTGATAGATTCATTAAGAACGATAACAAATGTTGCAATTGGAGAAGAATTTTTTTCAGTAACTCAGGTGGATGGTGCTATCCTCTGCTATTTTTTAGGAGATAGTGTGGAGAGAGCTAGAAATTGTTTTATTAGTGCTTGGAAAATATTACGTCAGGAAGTCATTGGTTTTGAAGCAGTAGAACCACGCATTTGGAAGACTTGATATTAAGTAACAATTTACTTTGAATATAAGTATTTAGTTATCTATGTAAAGAGAGGAAAAAGATGGAGCTTACCCCTAGGGAAAAAGATAAATTAATGATTTTTACGGCAGGGTTATTGGCGGAAAGAAGGTTGGCTCGGGGGGTAAAACTTAATTACCCTGAAGCCGTTGCCTTTATTTCAGCAGCCATTTTGGAAGCCGCACGGGATGGCAGAAGTGTTGCTGATTTAATGAGCTATGGAACTACCCTGCTAAAACGTGAAGAAGTTATGGAAGGTATTCCAGAAATGATACCTGAAGTGCAGGTGGAAGCCACTTTCCCTGATGGCACCAAGTTGGTTACCGTTCACAACCCAATTCCGTAAATGGAGAATGCAAATGATTCCCGGTGAATTAAAAATAAAAGAAGGAAATATTACCCTCAATAAAAATGGTAAAACGATTCATATGATGGTTGCAAATTCTGGGGACAGGCCGGTTCAAGTGGGATCTCATTATCATTTTTTTGAAACAAATGACGCTTTGAAATTTGATCGTGAAGAGACAAAAGGCTTCCGGCTCAATATTCCTGCAGGCACAGCTACCAGATTTGAGCCGGGCCAAAAACGGGAAGTTGAATTGGTTTCCTATTCAGGTTCCAGACAGGTTTATGGATTCAATGGGAAAATTATGGGACAGTTGGAGAGTGAGCAATGATTGAGATCAGTAGACGAGCATACGCAGATATGTACGGCCCGACAACCGGTGATCGTGTACGTCTAGGAGACACAGAACTCTGGATTGAAGTGGAACAGGATAAAACTTCCTACGGCGAGGAAGTCAAGTTTGGTGGTGGTAAGGTCATTAGGGATGGAATGGGGCAGAGCCAAAGAACCTCCAAGGAATCGGTTGATGTAGTCATAACGAATGCTTTGATCTTAGATCACTGGGGCATCGTCAAGGCTGATATTGGAATTAAATCCGGTCGGATTGTTGGAATTGGAAAAGCCGGGAACCCTGACATACAACCTGATGTTGACATCATTATCGGTCCTGGAACGGAAGCAATTGCAGGGGAAGGTCTTATAACAACTGCTGGAGCCCTGGATGCTCATGTCCATTTTATTTGTCCGCAGCAAGTGGACGAAGCACTCATGTCTGGAGTTACAACCATGCTGGGTGGAGGAACAGGGCCAGCTGCGGGTACCAATGCAACAACTTGTACGCCAGGACCTTGGAATATTCAGCGCATGTATCAGGCGGTTGAAGAATTACCAATGAACTTTGGGCTTATGGGTAAAGGCAATGCCAGTCTGCCCGCCGCTCTTGAAGAGCAGGTCCTCGCAGGTGCTATGGGATTAAAATTGCACGAAGACTGGGGGACGACCCCCGCATCGATCGATAATTGTTTGACCGTTGCGGACAATTATGATGTGCAAGTTGCCATTCATACCGACACTTTGAATGAATCTGGTTTTGTTGAAAATACTTTAGCAGCGTTTAAAGGTCGGACCATTCATACTTACCATACAGAAGGTGCCGGTGGTGGACATGCTCCGGATATCATAAAAGCCTGTGGTGTGGCGAATGTATTGCCTTCATCCACTAACCCTACCCGCCCTTATACGGTTAACACTATTGATGAACATTTGGACATGCTTATGGTATGTCACCACCTGGACCCAAAAATTCCTGAAGATGTCGCTTTTGCTGAATCGCGTATAAGGCGAGAGACAATTGCAGCCGAAGACATTCTTCATGATTTAGGAGCTTTTAGCATGATCGCTTCGGATTCTCAGGCGATGGGTCGTATTGGAGAAGTGATCTGCCGAACTTGGCAAACCGCACATAAAATGAAAGTGCAACGAGGGCCCTTAAGTCCGGACACCTCCGATAATGATAATTTTCGCGTCAAGCGCTATGTGGCCAAGTATACGATAAACCCTGCCATCACCCATGGTATCAGCCACGAGGTCGGTTCCATCGAAGTGGGCAAGCTCGCGGATATTGTATTGTGGAAACCCGCCTTTTTTGGAGCCAAACCAGCCTTGATTATTAAGGGAGGCATGATTGTAGCTGCTCCCATGGGAGATCCAAATGCTTCGATTCCAACCCCACAACCTGTTCACTATCGTCCGATGTTTGGGGCACTTGGAGGTGCTCGGAGCGAAACCTGCGTAAGCTTTGTCTCAAAAGCCGCATCTGAAACTGGGATGAGTGAGAAACTTAAGTTAAATAAAAGGTTGGTTGCAGTCCGTGATACACGCAGCGTTACTAAAAAGGATCTTATCCACAATAACTATCTCCCAAAAATAGAAGTAGACTCGCAAACATATGAAGTTAGGGCTGATGGTGAACTCTTAACATGTGAGCCCGCAATTGAATTACCACTGGCCCAACGTTATTTTCTTTTTTAATTGAGAATTATTGAAATGTTGCAGATCACAAAAAAACAGGATGCCCCGGCCACACCCTCTGTAAGCCTGACTCTGCCATTTGAAAAAAGGCAAAAGAGTCGTTTACGAGTTTCTTTGGATGATAAGCAGGAAGCAGCATTAATTTTTGAACGCGGAAGCGTTTTGCGTCATGGTGATTTATTGCGTGCTGAAAATGGTTTGATTATTGAAGTTTGTGCAGCCGATGAAGAAGTTGCCGTCATTTACACAAAGGACTCTTTTCTTTTTGCTCGGGCTTGCTATCACCTGGGAAACCGTCACGTTCCACTTCAAATAGGGGTAAACTGGTTGCGCTTTCAAAGAGACCATGTATTGGAAGAAATGGTTCAATCTTTGGGACTTGTTGTGAAACACGAATTATCCCCCTTTGAGCCGGAAGGAGGAGCGTATGGTGGGCAGTCCAGCCATTCGCATTCTAAGCATAACGAAGCGTAAGTGAAAAAATGACCTCTGAACAACCAAAGGCAACTTTACGTTTAATGCAGCTATGTAGCCCAATGCTTCCTGTTGGAGCTTACGCCTATTCACAGGGCTTGGAATTTGCGGTTTCTTCGGGTTGGGTAAAAGATGACAACACAGCTTCAATATGGATTAAAGGGCTTTTGGGAAACACCTTGACGAATTTAGATATTCCTATTTTGTCGCGCTTACATAAAGCATGGTTGGTCAATGATAAAAAAAAAGTTCTCTATTGGAATGATTATTTATTTGCAAGTCGTGATTCAGGAGAGCTTCAGGCAGAAGATCAACAACTAGCTCATGCTTTGGCACGTTTGTTGGGAGACTTAGGCGTTCCAGAAGCGATGGTGTGGAAGAAAAATTCTAGAGTATGTTTTATAACCCTATTCTCTTTAGGGCTAGCGCATTGGAAAATACCGATTAATGATGCTTCTTGGGGGTATTTATGGATGTGGGCAGAAAATCAAGTTCTGGCTGCAATAAAGTTGGTTCCAATAGGACAAACCAGCGGTCAGAAAATATTGTCGTCTGCTATTGAAATTATCCCAAAACTGGTTTCAACAGGTTTATCGTTAAAAGATGAGGACATAGGCTATACAGCGCCAGGCCAAGGAATAGCCAGCGCTCTTCATGAAACCCAATACACTCGGATATTCCGATCTTAAAAGTTCTAAAAAATGAATACAACGAATAAGCAAGTATTACGCGTTGGAATTGGAGGGCCCGTAGGTTCTGGGAAGACGGCTTTGATCAACGTCTTATGCAAACAAATGAAGGGTAAGTATCAAATTGCTGTTGTGACTAACGATATTTATACCAAAGAGGATGCTCAGTTCTTAATCCAAAATGAAGCTTTGGAAGAAGGACGAATTATCGGTGTAGAAACCGGTGGTTGCCCGCATACAGCTATTCGGGAAGATGCCTCCATAAACTTGTCTGCAATTGATGACCTGTGCCATAAATATCCAAGCTTGGATATGATCATTGTGGAAAGTGGAGGTGATAATCTTGCTGCAACATTTAGCCCTGAACTCGCGGATCTAACTATTTATGTGATCGATGTGGCCGCCGGGGATAAAATTCCCCGTAAAGGGGGGCCAGGTATAACCAAGTCCGATTTACTGGTCATTAACAAAATTGACCTGGCTTCTCATGTGGGTGCTTCCCTGGACATCATGAAGCGGGATACTAAAAAAATGCGCGGTGAAAAACCTTTCACCTTCACTAACTTAAAAAATGGCATTGGAACAGATCAAATAGAAAGGTTTATTGTTAATGAAGGATTACTATGAACCTCATTCCAGCACCTTAAAAGTAGTTTCAAAGATATGGATTTAATTCGCCGATATTTAACAGTAATGATGTTTTTGTTTTTATATGTTCCTTTTATGTTTGGGGTCGCGGAAGGTGCGGGTTTAGGAAACAATGACATTAAGGTTAGCTATATATCAAAGCGCCACGGAAACTTTAATGTCAAGAAATTCAAATTAAATCATCCTATAAATATCTCGCAGAAGGAAATAGTTAACCACCTTGTTTCGTTAAGATATAAGAAAACAATTATGGGGAGTAAGGAAGAGGGAGTCTTCTTTCCTGCTGAAATTAAAAAATTAGCCCCACTTTTCGTGAAAGCTTTTGCGAGTGTGAACCATAAAAAAATTATCCATTTTGAATTAAAAAGCAAAACCGGAACAACCGTTGGTGATGTTTTTTCCTTTAGAAATTATTTAAATTGGCGTTTTGAGTCTATCCATGGAGAAACGTATTTTCAAAAAAACGATGCCCGTGCATGGAATATTTTTGCATGGAAACTGATTCCTCAAAAAGGTCAGCTCTATTTCAAGTCTAGTGAAAATAAACGCCTACACAAAAACTGGATGGTTGTGAAATTGTATCTTCCTGTTTCTAAAACAACGGATGGATCAAATAGAGAGTCGTCTGGTCTTATTGAGAGTGGTAATATAGATGAAAAAACGAATCAAGAACTAGAAAGGAAACTCAGACACCTGAAGCACATTTATGATCAAGGACTCATCGAGGAAGAGGAATATAAAGTTCAGCAAAAATATCTTTTTGAAAAATTATTTTAAACAGGACCCCCCCCCATACATATGTTGCTTTAGAGCAATAGGAAATCACTGTAAACCTTAAATCTCCTGAAAAACCATACTCCATATTATTCATAAGTTAAATTTTGCCTTTAAGTTAAACACCCATAAGTGCAAATGCTGAAAATTAGAGCATTTTTTTGTTTGATCGGAGTTCGAGAACTGGATCTAAAACCAATAAGTTGTTGTATACTATAAACTTACTTGAAATTAATCTTCATGGCACAGGTTTTGCTTTAGGAGTTAGATGTGTTTAAAGGGAATAATTAAACATCTTGAGGATTTATTAATCTCGTTAAGGAACAAGCGTGAAGGATTTATTCGATCTTTTGAACAAACTAGCCAAAATATTTTTTACCGGAAAATTGACAGTAAATTTTCACAAGGGTAATGTAGGTAAGGTTCAGATGACGCGAACAATAAAAAGTTCAGACTTTAAAGATATTTGATCTAGAAGGTCTTACTTAAATTTTATATGAAAAAATTATTTCTATAGGACCACCGCCTTATGGCGACGCCAATAAGTCTAGTTAACTTTAACTCAGTACAGAAAAAACAGGAGGAGAAAAAATTGTTTAATTATTTTAAAAGTAAGTTTTTTAGATTATTTGCTGTGCTTTTTCTCTGCATGGCTTTGCCTTCTTTGGCCGGAGCTTTTGGAACCATCAAAGTGGATGATGATAAATGGTTTAAAATTGGTGCAGGTATCAGGAGTTCTTTTTCTACTTCAAATAGTGCCACTGGCACCGCTACAGGGTCTGCTACTGATTTCGCCTTGGATAACATGAGGGTTTATACGTTAACCAAAGTACATAAAAATATTGTCTTTGAATTTAATACTGAAGTAAGGGAGACCAATGAAAGGACAACAGATCTTAATGCTAAAGACAGGCATGACATTTTTGTTCTTGATGCAGTAGCAAAGTTTTCTATTAAAGGTTTTGATGTTTGGGCAGGTAAATTTCTTCCCCCAAGTGACAGATCCAATCTGAATGGTCCTTACTTTCTAAATGTATACGATTTTCCAGTTGTTCAGAATTATCCGGCTATTGCAGCCGGAAGAGACCTTGGTGTTGCGATAATGAAAGAATATGGAGGTGGAAAATTCAAATGGTCTTATGGCATGTTTGAAGGGAGAACCGCTGCAACTAATAGTGATACTAGCCCTGACGACACTGACAATCTGCTTCATGCAGCACGTTTTACTTATAATTTTTGGACTCCAGAGCCGGGGTATTATACAACTAGCTCATATTATGGCGCCAAGGATGTGCTGGCACTTGCTTTTGTATATCAATATGAGAGTGATGGGGCAGGTACCGGGACCACCGGTACTACACAGGGAGACTTCACGGGTTGGAATTTAGACCTTCTAATGGAGAAAAAACTCTCAAATGGTGGAGTAGTTAATTTAGAAGGAGCCTATTACGATTACGACACAGATGATATTGCAGATGGGACCCTAATTCAGGGCGATGGTTATCTTGCTTTAGCAAGTTATCTACTACCCAATCCAATTGGCTGGGGTAAGTTTCAGCCCTACGTTCGTTATCAGCATTTTGACCGAGAATTAGGTGCTGCCAGAGGGACTCGATCTGTTACAGAGGGAGGGTTTAATTACATTATTGACGGCCATAACGCAAAAATGATGGTATTTTACTCTGGCGATAAAAATGGTTCTAATGCTGCCACTGTAGACACTTTCAAGATTGGTATGCAGTTCCAATTATTGTAATTTGCTCTTAATTTACAAATAAACAACCAACAATAAAGGAGAGAGGTGTTCTACCTCTCTCCTTTATTTATTTTAAGCACATCATAATATTATGATAGACAGAATCTAGTCTCGCTTATAATTCCCTCCTTTTGTCCCCTCCCCTTCTATTTTGTTCCATTTAATTATGCAGGTTATTAAGCAATAGTTTTAAGCGTCCAGATTTTAAAATGCTCATTTATGAGCATACACTGGTCTAAACAATTAGGCCGACGGGCTTAACTACCTTAGTTGACAGCATTTACCTCAACAAATAACTTTGGCATTACTATTGCAAAAGTTAGAGTTCAAGGTTGGACAGAAAATTAAGTTTCCATAAAACTGTTTAAGAAAGGAAGGTTAGAAATGGGATTGTTAAAATCACAACGAGGGACTTTTGCCGTAACTATTAAGTCAATAATATTGGCTTCTTTGTTGTTCACCATAGCTGTTCAAGCACAAGCGGCTGAGACTATTAAAGTAGGGATACTACATTCTCTTTCGGGCACCATGGCAATCAGTGAAACATCATTAAAAGATGTGGCTCTGATGACCATTGAAGAGATAAATGCTAAAGGTGGAGTATTAGGTAAACAGCTTGAAGCAGTCGTTGTTGATCCAGCATCAGACTGGCCCTTGTTTGCAGAAAAAGCACGCGAATTGATTCAAAAACAAAAAGTCGTTGTCACATTTGGTTGTTGGACTTCTGTTTCTCGGAAATCAGTACTTCCGGTTTTTGAAGAACTGAACGGATTACTATTTTATCCTGTTCAATATGAAGGTGAAGAATCCTCATACAATGTCTTTTATACTGGAGCAGCTCCCAACCAACAAGCTATTCCTGCGGTTGAATATTTAATGAGTAAAGATGGCGGTGGTGCTAAAAGGTTTGTCTTGTTGGGAACAGATTATGTATATCCACGAACGACTAACAAAATCCTCAACTATTTTCTTAAGTCAAAAGGTATATCAGAAAAAGATATCATGGAAACCTATACACCTTTTGGTCACAGTGATTACCAGACCATCGTAGCGAACATTAAAAAGTTTGCGGCGGGAAAGCCGACTGCGGTTATATCGACCATTAACGGTGATTCTAACGTTCCCTTTTACAAGGAACTTGCTAATCAAGGTCTCAAGGCTGAAGATATTCCAGTAGTTGCATTTTCAGTCGGGGAAGAAGAATTGAGGGGTATCGATGCTAAACCTTTGGTGGGTCATTTGGCAGCCTGGAATTATTTCATGTCCATAGAAACGCCCGAAAACAAAGCTTTCATCAAGAAATGGAACGCGTATGTGAAAAAACATAAACTTCCCGGCGGGAGCAAACGGGTTACTAATGATCCTATGGAAGCTACATATATTGGAATTAAAATGTGGGCTCAAGCCGTGGAACAAGCTGGTACAACGAACGTTGATGCTGTTCGACAAGCTATGGGCGGCCAAACGGTTCAATCTCCATCTGGTTTTAAGATCACCATGGATGCCAAAAACCATCACTTGCACAAGCCTGTTGTTATTGGCGAAATCCAGAAAGATGGTCAGTTTGATATAGTTTGGAAAACAGATGGACCGATTCGTGCGCAGGCGTGGAGTCCTTTTATACCTGATAGCGCTGAAAAAAAGGCTGATTGGACATACCCTTGGGTATGTGGCAATTGCAAAAAAGCTAAGTTTTAATTTACTAAAAGATCCTTCTCCAGCTCCATTTTTATTTCAGTCTGTTCCAAGATCAGTTTGCGGAGCTTGGGGAAGGAACTTCTTTTAATGTTTATTGTCTAAAAGAACAAAATTTGATGAATGAGAATTTTTGTTTTGAGAAAGTTTTTACGAATGAAACAGACCTGCCTGCTAATTAAATCCCGAAAATCAAAAACTACCATTAGGGGCTGCAAAGTCATTGTGCAGCTTTTTGGTGTTTTTGTTTTTTTAATTGTAGGGATTTTTTCATTTTCTATAGCCGAGGCAAATGATTTTGAGTCGTCCATCAAAGACTTGGGTAACAAAAGCCGCTCCAAAATAAAGCTAGCGGTGAAGCGTCTGGGAAATATAGGAAACCCTGCTGCACTACCTGCCTTGGAGGCCCTTAAAGACAATCACCTGCAAATCAGCTCGGATGGGTCACTTATAATTCTAAATGAGTCCGAGGACCAAGGTCGTTATGCGCTTAGCGGAAACCCTGTAGATTTAAGCTCTCTAACTCTTCATAAACCCCGAATCAACAATTCTGTTCGAAGGGTTTTGTCAATGGCTATAGGGAAATTGAAATTGACATCGGATTCACCCCAGGTTCGTTTGCAGGCGGCAGGACAACTACTAAAAATGCCCTCAACTGATTTAGTGGAGTTAGTGGAGAAGACCTTGGATAGAGAGGACAACGATGAAGTTCGAAAGATATTCATATTGGTTTTGGCTAAAGAAGGATTAAAAAGTGATGATAAAAATAGACGCCTGAAATCGCTAAACATTATCAATGAATTTGGAAATAACGATTTCAAAACAGACCTAGAAGCTTTGCTGGAAAAAGATGATACTGGTAATTTTTTGGAAGGTGATTCGGAAATTCGCGATCATGCCGCCAAAGCAATTTCTACTATTGAAAATCGTCAGTTCTTCATTAACCAAGCTGCAAATTTGTTTTATGGCTTGAGTCTCGGAAGTATCTTACTTCTAGCCGCTTTAGGATTGGCCATAACTTTTGGGCTTATGGGAATCATCAACATGGCTCATGGCGAAATGTTAATGCTTGGCGCGTATGCCACTTTTTTGGTGCAAAATCTATTCAGAGAATATTTACCAGGTATTTTTGATTGGTATTTAGTTATAGCAATACCTATCTCATTTATTGTAAGCGCTATTATCGGAATTATTTTAGAAAGAACCATCATCAGGCATCTTTATGGAAGGCCTTTGGAAACTCTTTTGGCCACATGGGGAATCAGTTTAATTTTGATTCAAAGTGTGAGGCTCCTATTTGGAGCTCAAAATGTAAAGGTTGCCAATCCCTCTTATCTTTCTGGGGGAATCGAAGTATTTCATGGGGTTGTTCTTCCCTATAATCGAATAGCTATCATAATGTTTGTGGTGTTTGTAGTTATTTCGATTTGGATGTTGCTACAAAAAACCTCCCTCGGATTGCAAGTACGCGCTGTAACACAAAATAGAGAAATGGCGTCCTGCATGGGAATTTCAACTCACAAAATTGATATGTATACATTTGGATTGGGGTCCGGAGTGGCAGGATTGGGTGGGCTTGCCTTGTCACAAATTGGAAATGTTGGCCCCGAATTAGGGCAGCTATATATTGTTGATTCTTTCATGGTTGTTGTGACAGGTGGAGTTGGGAAAATAGCTGGTACTGTGGCGGGAGCATTAGGGTTAGGGATTCTAAATAAATTCCTTGAACCTGTTGCGGGCGCAGTATTGGGTAAAATTATAGTTCTGATTCTTATTGTTATTTTAATTCAAAAACGACCGCAGGGTTTGTTCGCCCCCAAAGGTCGGATGATGGATAACTAGGCAAATGATTAGAAAATTTATCCATTTACATTCCCTTAGAGAATGGCTTTTCATTTTTACTATACTAGCCATTGCTACGGTTCTTCTTCCTCTTTTCAATATATTAGTACCTGAAGAATCTGTTTTGCATGTTCCGAATTATATGTTTGCTCTAATGGGTAAATATTTGTGTTATGCCTTGGTAGCTTTAGCTATAGATTTAATCTGGGGTTACACAGGCATTCTTAGTTTAGGGCATGGGGTCTTCTTCTCTGCGGGCGGATATGCAATGGGCATGTATCTGATGAGGAGTGTCGGGAAAGAAGGTGTTTACAAAAGTGACCTGCCTGACTTTATGGTCTTTCTAGATTGGAAAGAGCTACCTTGGTACTGGTATGGTTTTGATAGTTTTATTTTCACTTTATTAGTCATTTTGATATTACCTGCTCTTTTCGCTTTTACCTTCGGCTATTTTGCGTTCAAGTCGAGAATCAAAGGAGTCTACTTTGCCATCATTACTCAGGCGATGACATTTGCTCTCATGCTTTTATTTTTTAGAAATGAAACAGGTTTTGGTGGCAATAATGGACTCACCGATTTTAAAAGAATTTTAGGGTATTCGTTGCAAGAGCCATCTACCAAAATGAGCTTGTATATCATTACTGCAATCATATTATTTTTGAGCTACATCCTTTCCCGATACGTAGTTCAATCCAAATTGGGTCGAGTGCTTACCGCAATTCGTGATGCTGAAAGTCGTGTAATGTTTTCAGGGTACAATACGGTTCACTACAAACTATTTATCTGGACTCTATCGGCATTCTTATGTGGGATTGCTGGAGCCCTCTACGTTCCGCAGGTTGGAATTATCAATCCCAGTGAAATGCAACCTTCTAATTCGATTGAAATGGCAATTTGGGTAGCCGTTGGTGGACGTGGAACTTTGAGTGGAGCTTTGGTTGGGGCGGGCTTGGTGAATGGAGCAAAAAGTTGGTTTACCGTAGCGGCTCCAGACTATTGGCTCTATTTTTTAGGCACTTTATTTATTGTCGTAACCTTATATTTTCCAAAAGGGTTTACCGGAATATTTGCTCGTTTTAATTCAAAAGAAAAATCGAAGGAGTCTACTTAATGACCGGAGTCCATATCAAGGATGATTCAATCGATACAACGCACGGTTGTATTCTTTATTTGGAGGAGGTTACCGTCAGCTTTGATGGCTTTAAAGCACTTAATGATTTAAATCTTTACATTGATGATGGCGAGCTCCGTTGCATCATAGGGCCTAACGGTGCAGGTAAAACCACCATGATGGACGTAATTACGGGAAAAACACGCCCGGATTATGGTACCGTTTTTTTCGGGCAAAACCATGATCTCACTAAAATGACAGAATATGAAATTTCACATGCAGGCATAGGTCGTAAATTTCAAAAACCAACGGTTTTTCTTAACCATACTGTTTTTGAAAATCTCGAGCTGGCTCTTCATACCCAAAAAGATGTTTGGCAATCCCTCACGCAGTCTTTGACTGGAGAGCAAAGAGATATCATTGATGAGGATATGGAAACCATTGGATTAAAAGAACAAAAATATCTTCGAGCTGGTTTGTTATCTCATGGTCAAAAACAATGGCTCGAAATTGGAATGTTGTTAGTTCAAGATCCACGACTTTTATTGATCGATGAACCTGTTGCGGGAATGACACACCAGGAAACCGAGCACACGGCAGAGCTATTGAAATCACTTGCAGGAAAACACTCTATTGTGGTGGTCGAGCACGAAATGGATTTTATTCGTTCGATAGCAAATAGAGTAACTGTTTTGCATGAAGGGCATGTATTGGCAGACGGGAAAATGGAAGATGTTCAGAACGACCCAAAAGTCATAGAGGTTTATTTAGGGAGTTAGGGGTGTTAAAAGTTCAAAAACTAAATCAATTTTATGGGGAAAGCCACACTCTTTGGGACGTGAACCTGAATGTTCTTCCTGGGACTTGTACCTGTTTGATGGGAAGAAATGGAGTCGGAAAGACAACATTGCTTAAAGCTATTATGGGGCTTTTACCGGTAACCTCTGGTTCTATTAAATTAGAAGATTGCGATCTTTCAAATCAACCTGTAGAAAAAAGAGCCCATCAGGGGATAGGTTATGTTCCTCAAGGTCGGGAAATTTTCACTCAATTAAGTGTTGAAGAAAATCTCCGTGTAGGACTTCTGGCTCGTCGAGATGGGTTGCGAGAAATTCCCAAATTCATATTTGAAATCTTCCCTGTATTAAAACAAATGCTCAGTCGGAGGGGGGGAGATCTTTCTGGGGGTCAGCAACAGCAATTGGCGATAGGAAGGGCTTTGATTCTCAATCCTAAACTCTTAATTTTAGATGAGCCTACAGAAGGTATTCAGCCAAATATTGTTCATGAGATTGGGGATATTATCATTCGTCTCAATCGAGAAAAGGGACTGACCATATTATTGGTGGAGCAAAAACTACCCTTTGCGCGTCGTGTAGCGCAAAAGTTTTGCGTTCTGGACAAAGGTCGGGACGTTGCAGCGGATGACATGGAAAACCTGGGAGAAGAAATCATTAATCGTTATTTGACGGTCTAAATAAACGAGTAAGTCAGTTTTATTCCACCTCAACTCAGATTTTCAAAAGGTAGATTCCACGCTAGGAATGTCCATTGCTGTGCAACTAAT
>CALAGQ010000080.1 GCA_937891765.1 uncultured Nitrospina sp. | reverse complement strand
AAAGGAACGCCGCTTGATCATGTTCCCATACACCACATTTGACTATAACTCATTTCCAGCAGACCATTTACTTTGAGCAGAGCTATAACCCAATCCCCCAAAATTAGCATCGCCATCACCTGTAGTGGAGGTCGACCAATGGCCTCCGCCTGGGTTGGTGAAGGTGTAGATGTCTCCTGAAGAAACCTCCTGAATGGTTCCATCACTCTTCAGGATGTAATCGGCAAAGCTTTGATAGTCTGAAGGAGTGAGGATGGGGATGTCCTCAGGTGCGACGCCCCCTGACACGCAACCGGTTCCACTGCAACTCCCTGACGCGGTCGCCCCTTCAGTAATGGTTGCACTTCCACCACTGATGCTTACCGAGTTGTTGGAATGGATGCTCCCGTTTGTGCCGTTGATAGTGAAAGACCCGCTACCCCCGAGATCGCCTTCGGTAGTTAGCGCGTGGTCGCCTTTATAAAGACGGCGCACGATCACAGCTTCAAGTGTGACTGTTTTGTCTCCCTTGGTTCCGGTAGAAGTGAGAACGATATTATTGTCATCATCATCAGCCGTATCACTATCTCCATCATCGTTATCGGCAACGGTCACATTGTAAGTGCCGCCGCTAAAGCTGGCTGCGGTCAGATCAGCAGCGTTGTTGGAAACAAAATTTGCCAGAACGTTGTCAAATCCCCCGGCAGCGATTTCGTTACCCGGACTACTTTCATCGCCTCCCGAAGCGTCAACATAGTTCAACAGGTTAATGGCCTTATGAATTCCAGCTTCGGCAATATAAAATGCCTCTCGGGATTCATAATAATCAGCGGTACGACTAATATCCTGCGCAGACCATTGTGTAGACACCACGGCCAGAGTTCCCAAAACCATCAACAGCAAAAGTACTACAGGAAGAGCGACGCCCTTTTCACAGTGGACCCATTTAAAGCCAGCCATGGCTTTTTTGCTAAACCTGAAATTTTTCATGATGAATTCCTCAAAGAAACATCCGAGTTAAACTCAATCACTCCTAAACTGGCATTATTGGGATCCACCATTGTCAGGGTGATGCCGATTTTATCCACACCCGCGGCGGTCGCGGAATCATAGGTGAATGTCAGTGCGGAAATTGAAGGATCGCTGATGATAGTCGTAATCGTCCCATCAATACTCTTTTTCACTGCGGTTCCATCCTGATAAATAATGACGGTATTGTATTGGTTCACAGTCACCAAACGCGAATTGCTCGTGTAGGTATAAGTTGAAGCGACCGTAGACCCCAGGGGTATGGTCGTCGCGGCGGGAGAACCGCTGACCGTATTCAGTTCATAGACTCTGAAGCTGGGATCATAGATAACTATATCGTCGCCATCGGAAAACCCGCTTCCATTCACCACTGTTATAGTACTGTCACCCAGTGTCACAGCATTGGTTCCTGCCGCTCCCGGAGGAGTCGAGGTTCGTACATCATCCAGATTAACGAGAAAAGTGACCGAATCGGTCGCCGAAATATCGGTCACTCCAACATCAGGAGGCAGACCGAAACCCGCCATGCGGATTTCCTTGGCCAAAACCTTTATGAGATGCCGACCCTTTGCCCGAATATCGGTATGTTCACTCTGTCTTTGTATGATTTTGTCTTCTTGAACAAACATGCTCACCATCACCCCAAGTACGATCACCCCTAAAGTCGACGCGATGAGGATCTCTATCATAGAGAAACCCCGAGAGCCCTTTAAAAATTTCATGAAATGGAAAGGTTTTTTAATTTGCATGGCCTTATTGGGTAACCAGGGTCTCAATAGATTTCGACCTAGCGCCATTTTCCCAAGTAACTGTAACAACAACATCGGTAAAATATGTGGCGCTTCCTACCGGAGTGATCGTCCAGCTTCGGTTGTAATACGCATTGGCAGTTCCCGTATTCCCTTCACCATCAATACTTTCCCCACCGGAGGTCGGTGTCCAGGAATTTGTTGAAGTGCTATAAACCGGGGAATCCAAACCATCGGCATCCACTAAACGAATCCGGGTACCCAGATCCTTAAGTTCTTCTGCTTTACCCTGAGCCAGAGTTACCGCCACCGTCGATCTCTTGCTTTGCGTATTTTTTTCAATGGCCGAACCTGAAAGCATGGCATAAGCCAGCATACCTATGCTTGCAAGTGCTACCGCAATGATAACTTCGATGAGCGTCATTCCCGAGTTATTTTTCCAACGATTCATAGTCAGATCTCTAAAATCAATAATCGCCTGCTTTTTTAAGTATGACGGAAAAACCTTGTCACGCAATCCCCCCCGAATGGGGGATCGCCTAAAATTATGAATAATCACTTGCCTTTTATACAGCAATATTGAGACCAAAATTATAAAAAATAAGAAGAATTAAAATTACAAATTACTTTTCAACAACTTACAAAGATAAAAAATTATTTAGCAAAAAAGAAGGACGTCTAAAACAGAGGGAACTGTATGAATAAGTATGCACCTGTCGACAATGCTTTCCAAAAGGGTATAAACACAAAGGAAAGGACGGGTGTGGATTCTGCTAGCGGAGCGTTGACGTTGATCTGGATTTTTTGAAAAACCCGTTAGTTTCCAGGGGCTGTTGGATTTAATCTTTCTTTATAGTGCTTGATCTCCTGGTCAGACTTTTCAGCTCCTTTTTTCAGCCTTTCCGCAATTTCTCAGAGACCCTTCATTGGTCCAGCTTTCTGGTTTGTGATCCAGATTCTCTATCTCTTCAATTTTTTTGAGCTGGCGCTCGCGGGCTTCCTCTTCCTTTTCGGTAGAAGGCTCCTCTAACATAGTGTGCGATGGTGCAGTACCTCCCCTGACAGGCCTCATATGGTATCGGGTTGGGCCCGGGGGTATAGTCAGTTGATCGGAGTGACGGCGATATTGTCAAATTTGGTGGCGCTTTTTGTGGCGGGATCGTTGAGGGGGCGTTCGTCGATAGCTGGGCCAATATCCCATCGGTTCTAATTAGTCTGAGCCGCTACGCGGTTGGGGGGGGTTATCGAACAAAACGAAAATTTCTGGAGCGTATATCCCGAAACCCGCGCACCAAAAAATATTCGTTAAAGGGTTGGTCATCAGAAATATAGATGGATTTATCCTGCTGGTTCAATAAGGGTTCCACCGGTATTTCTCTTTTTAAGGTCAGGTTTAAAAAACTCTTGATATCCATTTCAGGGGTCCATTCCATCAGGTCGACTTTTGCCCGATCTGGGAGACGGGATAACATTTCTTCCGCTTGGGGTGTTTCAAAGGGCTTCAGCGATGCTAACAAATGGAAGCCCCAACCTTCCATGGATTTATAACTTCTTACATACGGAAAGACATCCGTTAGAGACCGTACAACCGCCTGCAATGTCTTTTCCTCTCCATAGGGGAACCATTGTTGAAAAATTCCTCCTTCACTCAATCGCTCAGCCACAATTTTATTAAACTCCCTGGAATAAAGCAGGCTTGTGCTGGCACTTTCGATAGGAGGAGGGGGGTCAATAATAATGACATCAAATTTCTCACGCGTTCTTTTCAGAAACCTGCGGCCATCATCAACGATAACTTCAACATTGGGCTGGTTTAAAACCGAATGGGCGTCTTGAAAAAAATAAGGCATGGCCTGGACTACACTGGGAACCAGCTCAATGCATTTGGCCTGAATGCCCCAGCTTGCCAGCGCCCTCAACGAAGTTCCCATTCCAAGGGCGATCACAAGCCCCGACTTCGGTTTTTCTTTCCGGATGGCAAGAGGTAGATGAGCCATCATTTTTGTGATGGGGGTGAGCTTGGTGATTCCTACGCCGTTTATGTTTAAACCTTTTCTCATTCCGTGGCCGTGAGCCGTTATGGTGGCAGTGTGATCTCTCAACACCAGCGTGCCTTCCCCATGAAGAGCGGGATCTTCAAAACTCCCGGTAAAAAAGATTGCTACCAGGGTGCAACCGGTTCCAGCTAATCCAATGCTCCATTTGAAAAAGTATGAAGTGTTCAGGAAACCAAGACAGACTAAAAACAATACTCCGAAAGTAAGCGCTGAAAGAACCAAGGTCAGTTTTGCGCTGAACTCAGGAAGCAAAAGGTAACTCGCAAACAGAGGGCCGATAATTCCTCCAAATATGTTGATTGCATAGGCACGTCCTGCATGCCTGGGGTTTCCCATTGAATATTGGTCTATCAGTTTTGGTGTTAAATAACCCAGCGTCAGGCAAACAGGGAAAATGCTTGCCAGCAGTGATAGTATGAGGGGATGAACGGCGGGATCACTCATGAAAATAGGAAAAAATGCGAACAGGAAACATGCCCCGGTCAATTGTGTGATGGTGAAAGTTTGTCCTCTCTTCGAATTTTTTCGATACCACAACGAGCCAAGAATGGTGGCAAAAAGATAGACCGCCAGAATAGAGGCAAAGGCGTAAATGGTTGTTCCAAAAACAGGTGTAAATCCTCTTACCCAAGTGACCTCCATGGCCAGAGAGCAAAACCCGGTTGCAAAAAGAATCAGAGTGGTCAGAAAATTTGGGATGGACTCCTGACTCCTGTCGGATGGGACTGGCTGATTTTCAGGAGATTGGACGAGATCTGTTTTAAAGGAATTTTTTATTCCGATTCCCAGGCAGATGATTGCGATAGAAAAATTGCATAATGCGCCCACCATCAAACTGCCGGAAAAACCCAGTAGTTCAATCAGGAAGAGCGCAGTTATGAGGGTGCCAAACATGGCCCCGAGACTGTTGGCAAAATAAAGAAAGCTGAAGCTGGTTGTATCACGCCATCTTAACTCCTGGACGAAATCCATCATCAGAGGAAACGTGAGCCCCATTGCAAAACACCAGGGGAAAATTGACAAGCCCAAGACCAATGCGGAAAGCAGAAGATACTCTGGTGAATCCATCCCCCCTAATGGGAGCAACAATTTTTCGCCAAAACGGAATAACCGGGGAACCGCAAAAGCTCCCAACCCGATGACGATTTCGGCCAGCGCGTAAAATAGAAGGGCGGATCGTTTTGTTGCCTTTTTCAGATAAGGCAACCCCTTTCCACCTAGCCAGGAGCCTACAGACAGGCCGAACATAAAAACAGATACGACAACAGATAGAATCGGCAGAATAATGCCGAACGAGGCGAAGGCCATCCGCATCCAGATAATTTGATAGAGCAACCCGGCAAACCCGGACACAAAAAAAAGAAAAAATAATAAACTTTTTCTGTAAAAGTGCGGGGAATCGGCAGATGTATTTTGCTGGAAAGGTGTCATGGTTGGCTGCGATATTTTTCAGGAAAACTCGATAGTCAGCGTTTGCCGGCTTTTACTTTTAAAGAGTGGCGAGTTGCAAGCTGATCAAATATTCAATTATTGGAAACCTCTTTAAAATGCCCCGGTGTGCTGGAAGTTTCTTTGGGTGGGCATTAAAAAAACGGGCAAGTAAGCTGTGAGAATTGTAGCATGTCTAAGAACAAAAGCGTGGAGCCTGTAGCCCGTCGAGAGGAAATAAAAACATATATTTTCAAAACCATTGATAACCCGATAGAGTTGAAGATAATTTTTTTAGGGTGCGGCACCGGGATTGCGTATGCTATTAAAGAATGAGAACGATTGAGTGAGTTGGAGAGCGATGATGAACAATCCGGATAAGGGCCCCAAGCAGGAGAAGCCTCCTGCAAAGAAGGAGGATAAAGATAATCATCCCCCCATTGAAGTCAAACCCTCACGCCTGGCGGAACGTAAAGGCCAGCGCCCTGCATTTCCTTTCAGGAGAAAACCGGTTTAAATGAAAGATTGCCCTTGCGGTTCGAATTTCCCGTTCACCGATTGTTGTGCTCCGTTGATTCGGGGCACTGGTTTTCCCGATACGGCTGAGGATTTAATGCGGTCGCGTTATACCGCGTTCACACAGAAAAACTGGGAATACCTGATCCTCACCAGTCATCCGGAAGAAAAAAAGGAAATGGCCAGGTTGGGCCCAGACCTGATCGAAGAAGGAGTGGTTTGGAAAAGACTGGAGATCGTGGATACCCGTGCCGGAGGTCAGGACGATTCCGAAGGCCAGGTGGATTTTGTCGCATATTATACTAAGGAGGGTGCCGAACAAACCCTACGGGAATCCTCCCGCTTCTATAAAGTCAATGCCCGTTGGGTCTATAGCCGCAAAGATTCTACCCTGCCCCCTGTCCCGTCTTCACCCCAGAAGAAACCCAAAACCTTTGTTCGTGACGAAGCCAAAGTAGGCAGAAACGATCCTTGCCCTTGTGGCAGCGGGAAAAAATATAAAAAATGTTGCGGCTAGCCCATAGAATTGGATAAGGCCCCCCTCAAATTAGGGGGGGCTTCGCCAGGAAAGCGGGAAAAAACCTGCCCTGGGAAATGCCTTTAGATGCACCCTTTCCTTGTAATATCCGAACTTTAAAATCGCGTTAAAAAACAAAGGTTTTTTTGGGTTGCGTACTTTCTAATCGGGAACCCAAAAAGCCTTTAATTACGCTGTGTTAGAGAATGAGTACCCTATGTTTTTCACAGGTTTTGCACACACAGTGTGGAAAAGATATTTTGCTCTCGAGGGTTACCTTGAAACCCTTTTCAGACAAGGGAAGTGAGGCCAGTGAAGAAGCAACCCCCTGTCCCATAAGGTGCGCTCGATGGTATTTTCTCTGCACCCTTAAACCATGGGCTGAATCAGGGTGATAAAGGGTTTGATTTTGGTTAGTCCAGATATATTAAGGGCGGAACAGGTGTCAAAATTTGCACTCCTATTTCCCCCTATAACTAGGCTTTCAGAGGGGCAAGTCACGGTGTCGATGACGTAATGTTTTTTGACGGCCTGTTAATAGAGGGAAAAGCATGACGGGATTTTGATACCCTTCTGTCGTCCCTGTTCTAGCTATCCTTTCAAAAACTCTCTCGGGTTTGAAATTTGTGGAAAACCCGCAAAGACTTCCCTCGAAGTCACTTGTTTTTCGACAAGACAGCGGTCGAATCGTAATCCATTGAAAATAAAGAATTATTTTTTTTTACCGCGTAAAGGTAGATTTTTTTTTAAAAAATAAAAATATTGGATCTCTGATGTCTGAAAAACTTTCCACAAATAATTCACAATTGGGAGCTATGAGAGAGCTTGAAATATTACGCTTTAGTCTGGCCCCTGAACGAATTTCTTTTATTCCCCAATGCGTCAATCTTTTTGTGGGGGGTCATACCCCTGAGATTGTAGGAAAACTTCCATATCCTCGGGCAGCGGCGCGCAAAATGCCAGATCCGAACCTGTAATCGGGTGTTTCAGTTCCAGTTTATGGGCATGTAAAGCCTGCCTCGGCATCTTGAGGTCGGCGGATTTCCCGCCATAGAGCTGGTCGCCGATTATGGGGTGGTGGATCGAAGCCAGATGCACCCGAATCTGATGGGTTCTTCCTGTTTTGGGCCAGAGCTGAAGGTATGACCAACCTTTAGAACGGTGAATGACCTGATATTCGGTAGAGGCGTCCCGACCGTTTGAGGCTCTTGTGTCCATTTTTTTACGATGTATTTTATGCCGGCCGATCGCGGCATGGATCGAACCAGTATCCTTTTTAACATTGCCTTTCACGATCGCCAGATACTCTTTGCGGATCTCGCGTTTCTTGAATTGTGCCGCCAGGTTTTTGTGGGCGGCTTCGGTTTTGGCAACCATCACCAATCCCGAAGTATCTTTATCGAGTCGGTGAACAATGCCGGGCCGCTCGACCCCGCCTATTCCCGACAGGTCTTTGCAATGATGCAGTAAGGCGTTGACCAGCGTCCCGGTATAATGTCCCGGTGCTGGGTGAACGACCAGGCCGGGCTGTTTATCCAGCGCGATCATGTACTCATCCTCGAAAATAATATTCAGCGGAATGGCTTCAGCAAGAGTGTCGAGTGGAACCGGGGCAGGCACTTGAACCGTGACCTGATCGCCCTCGCGGACTTTATATCCAACAGCCCGCACCACATCGTTGACCGTCACCCGGCCTTCAACAATCAGTTTTTTCAACCGAGACCGGCTAAGCTCTGTCTGCTGGGCAGAGAGAAAAACATCGAGCCGTTCCTTGCTGGAAACCGCATCTACTTTGAATTGGTATTGTTCCATCGCTAGAGGGATGCGCCGCCGTCGACAAAAAGAGTTTCTCCGTTCACAAATGTGTTTTCCATCAGGTAGTCCAGAGCTTTGAGGATATCTTCCAAATACCCATGAGTTCCGGTGGGAACTTTTTTCGCGGCCTTTTCCAGATAATCAGGCGGGCCGCCTTGGGGAGGGAGGATGAGTCCCGGCGCGATGCCATTGACCCTTACCGATTTCCCCCATTCCACTGCCGCCAGTTCGGTCAAATGTTTCAAACCCACTTTGCTGACAGAATAAGCCGCGAAGGTGGGGATGGTTTTTGCCACCCGTTCGTCAAGAATGTTAACGATTAAACCTTTGTTCACCTTGCGCTTGTACTCACGCATCAGCAAATAAGGCGCCATGAGATTGAGGTTGAGGGTGTCGACCAGAGTTTCGACTTCGGTTTGCTCGACATTTTCCTGAATAAAATTGGCAGCGGAATTGACCAGCAGTTCGACATCTTCAAAGTCTTTGAGGACTTTGCCGATAACCGATTCGGCCTCGCCTAGGTTTCTCAAGTCTCCGGCATAGCCTTGGCACTTAACCCCTTGCGCTTGGGCCTCGGCAATCGTTGCCGCACTGTCCGTTCCCGAACTATGATAAAGGAGAGCGATGTTGAATCCCTTGCGGGCCAGATGCAGGGCCATCGCTCGGCCGATGCGGATCGCTCCTCCTGTCACAATGGCTGTTGGCACTTTTGTTCCTCACAAATTGCTTATGGTATACTCACCCACTAACTTCAATCTACCATAAACCGCAATTATAGAAACCGATCCTTTACAGACCCGAAGTATTTTCAGGAAACAGGAGTGATAACAAAATGAGCGAGAAAAAATGTGTGAACATTGCTGTGTTGACAGTTTCCGACACCCGCACAGAAGCGGATGATAAATCCGGCCAGGTTTTAGTCGACCGGATTCAGCAAGCCGGGCACAACATGGTGGAAAAGAAAATCATCAAAGATGAAATAGACCTGCTGCAAGAGCAATTGAAAAAGTGGATCGCCAGTCCCAATGTCGATGTCGTGATCGCCACAGGTGGAACAGGCGTGACAGGGCGCGACATCACTCCCGAAGCGTTTGAGGCACTGTATGAAAAATCCATTCCCGGTTTTGGTGAACTGTTCCGCATGTTGAGTTATGAAAGCATCCGCACTTCCAGCCTGCAATCGCGGTGCACCGCAGGGGTTGCCAATGGCACCTTCCTGTTCGCGTTGCCAGGCTCGACCGGCGCCTGTAAAGACGGGTGGGACCAAATCCTCGTCCATCAACTGGATAGCACCCACAAACCCTGTAACCTGGTAGAGCTAATGCCACGCCTCTTGGAAAAATAACTACTAGCGGCCCACTCGGCGTGGGGCCAGTGGGGTGGTGACGCTACCGCGACAGCCAAAAACCTAATGCGTTACTGGGTGTAGGACTAAAGGTTAAACTCCTCCCTTGATAAGGGTAGGTTGGGAGGGGTTTAGATTGTCATGCTGAGGCTCTCGAAGCATCTTGCCTTTGCGGTTTATTTTGTTTATTTAGCAATTCGAAAACTGTTATTCTATGAGCAGGTTTCATCCCCGACATATAAATTCCAGGAGATCAAAATGAAAAAGATGTTTTTCGCGGTTCTATTGTTAGTGATGGGAATGTTGTTTTCTTCCACCGCCATCGCTCACGAAGGTGAATCTCACGAGAAGAAAGCGTATGAAGAAGGCAGTGGCGGCGCAGCAGAGGAAATGGGTCACAAAGCCGATGGAATGGCTCATGAATATAAAGAAGAGGGTGCTGGCGCTATGGGGCATTCCAAAGAAGATTATGAAAAGAAGTACGGCAAATACGAGCATGAAAAAAAAGAGGCCATGGAAGAAGGTAGCGGCATGAAAGATGAAGCCATGAGAATGAAAGAAATGGAACATCAACGCAAAGAAGAAGGCAGCAAAATGTAACACGCAACGCTTGTAGGAAATTGAAACCCCTCCAAATGGAGGGGTTTTTTTATCTGTAGTTAAAGGGAGTATTTAATAGGGTCTTTGACCCCGGCTTCCTGAAATCCTTTCAGCCGTAGTTGGCAGCTATCGCACACTCCGCAGGAAACTCCTCCCTCTTTTGGATCATAACAACTGTGGGTCATGGCATAATCCACACCCAACTCAAAACCTTTCTTTATGATTTCAGCTTTGCTTAGTTCGATCAGCGGAGTGTGGATTTTCAATCGACTTTTTCCTTCCACCCCGGCTTTGGTGGCGAGGTTCGCCAGGTTTTCAAACGCTTTGATAAACTCGGGTCGGCAATCGGGGTAGCCGCTGTAATCGACGGCGTTGACGCCGATAAAAATATCAGTGGCTTCTTTCACTTCTGCATAAGCCAGACAGAATGAAAGAAAAATAGTATTACGCGCCGGAACATAGGTGATGGGAATTTCCGCCGCCATTTCTTGCTGGTTCCGTCCGATTGGAACGTCGATGGAGGCGGTCAAAGCCGAGCCGCCGAACTGGCGCAAATCGATTTTGACCACTTGATGATCAACCGCGCCAAAGTGTTTGGCGATGTCCCGGGCCCGGTCGAGTTCCACTTTATGGCGCTGGCCGTAGTCGAAGGTCAGGCAGTAGAGGTCAAATCCCTGCTTTTGGGCCAGGGCGAGGGTGGTGGTGGAGTCTAATCCCCCACTGAGTAAAATGACTGATTTCATTGGTTTTTCCAAGGTTTCCGAGTTAGATTTTGTTATATTTGCCGCGATCTTATCGCCTTGCGCATTCTGGCTTGTTATTATATACTACCCGGCTTACAATAAACCTGATAGTCCCCTTAAATTTAAAGGGTTTAGCCCAGTTTCATGTTTGATAATTTATCCGATCGTCTTGAGGCGATCTACAAAAAATTAAAGGGCCGCGGAGTTCTCAAGGAAGCCGATGTCGATGAGGCCCTGCGCGAAATTCGGGTTGCGTTGATCGAAGCGGATGTCAGTCTGCCGGTCATCAAAGATTTTATTGCCGAAGTCCGGGTGCAAGCTGTCGGTCAGGAAGTTTTAAAAAGCCTGACACCGGGACACCAGATGGTCAAGATCGTCAACGATCACTTGACGCATTTGCTCGGTGAAGAGTTTGTCGATATTGCGATGGCTACAAAGCCGCCGACCATTATTTTGATGGCGGGACTTCAGGGGTCGGGTAAAACCACCACTGTTGGTAAACTGGCCAAGCGGTTTAAAGAAAAAGGAAAAAAATGTCTTCTCGTTCCTGCCGATGTTTACCGTCCGGCGGCGATTGAGCAGTTGCATGTTTTAGGACGGGATCTCGATGTGGCGGTGTTTGACGCCGGGGAAGAGAAAGACCCGATAGCAATTTGTAAAAAAGCGCTGGATGAAGCCATCAACAAAATGAGTCAGGTGGTGATCATCGATACTGCAGGTCGTCAGCAGGTCGATGATGCCTTGATGGAAGAATTAAAGCAGATCAAGAAAACGGTTCAGCCGCACGAGGTGTTGTTTGTCGCGGATGCGATGATGGGCCAGCAGTCTGCCGATATCGCCAAGACGTTTAATGACGCCGTTGGTATTGATGGCGTGGTTCTCACCAAGATGGACGGTGATGCGCGCGGTGGTGCGGCGTTTTCCATCAAGAGGGTGACGGGCAAGCCTATTCGCTTTATAGGAATGGGGGAAAAGCTCGATGCGTTGGAACCGTTTCATCCTGACCGGATTGTTTCCCGCATTCTCGGCATGGGCGATGTCATGTCGCTGGTCGAAAAGGCGGAAGAAAATTTTGAGCAGGAGGAACAGGAAAAATTACAGAAGAAACTCAAGTCCAACTCCTTCACTCTGGAAGATTTTCGCGACCAGTTGAAGCAGGTGCAGAAAATGGGGTCGATGGAACAGTTGTTGGGGATGATCCCTGGTGCTGGAAAACTGACCAAAGGTTTGAAAATCGATAACAGCGCTTTTGTTCAGGTCGAAGCGATCATCAATTCCATGACTGCGAGGGAACGCGAAAAGCATAACATCATCAATGCCAGCAGAAAGAGGCGGATCGCTCAAGGCAGTGGTACCCGGGTGAACGATGTTAATAAATTGTTGAAGCAGTTTGCGCAAATGCAAAAGATGATGAAAAAAGTTGCCCGTGGCGGCGGCATGAACTTCGGCAGTCTGATGGGCGGAAGGGGTATGCCGGGCCGGTTTTAAATAATTTTTTATTGGATTTATTAATGCGGTTTATTGAACCGCGAATATACCGGGCTAAGCCCGTAACCTAGGAGATAGTACATTGGCAGTTGTAATTCGATTAACTCGACGAGGAGCAAAAAAGAAACCCTTTTACCGGATTGTTGCGGCGGACTCCAGAATGCCAAGAGATGGTAGATTTCTTGAGATTCTGGGAACCTATGATCCTCTGAACGATGCAGAGGGTTGTAAGGTTGACGCGGATAAAGCTATGGCTTGGATCAAAAAAGGCGCCAAGCCCAGCAAAACCGTAGGGACCCTCTTCAAAAAGGCAGGGGTCGGGGCTTAACTCATTCATTTCGCAAAACCGCGATTCTTACAATTGAGCGAACTGGAATCATAAGTTGCTCCTCCTCATACTGAAGTTCGTTTCCTGTGGACTAGGAGGGAATTGTGAGAGATCTCATATTGATGATTGCGAAGTCGCTGGTGGACAAGCCCGATGAAGTGGATTTACAGGAAGTCGAAGGTGAAAAAACAACGGTGCTGGAGTTGAGAGTCGCGAAAGAAGATTTGGGGAAGGTCATTGGCAAACAGGGGAAAACCGCCAGGGCCATGCGAACCATCCTGAACGCGACGGCGACTAAATTAAAAAAACGAGCTGTGCTGGAAATTATCGAGTGATATGGATTGGATTTCGATTGGCAAGCTTGCCCGCACCCACGGCCTGAAAGGGGAGTTGAAGTTTTATCCGAATGACCCGGAAGAGGTCGAGTTTTTGAGCGGAAAGACCGTGCGGCTGGAAGAAACAGAATTTAAGGTGCAATCGATTCGCGGGGCCAATGTTCCTTTCATTATTAAGTTAGAGGGAATTGACGACATTGACGTGGCAAAATCCTTCACAGGGAAAGAAGTTCTGACCAACCGTGCGGATCTTAAGCCTCTGCCGGAAGGCGAGTATTACCGCTTCGAGATTGAAGGACTTGAGGTCTTCGATGAAGAGGGCCGACCCTATGGGGTCATCGAAGACATTATCCCGACAGGGAGTAACGATGTCTATGTGGTGCGAAACGGGGATCGGGAATGGATGCTCCCTATGATTGATTCGGTGGTCAAGTCCATCGACCTGAAACAGGGGAAACTGATTTTTCATCGTATCGAGGGTTTGATTGACGACACTCCGGTTTGACATTGTCAGCATTTTTCCGGGGATGTTTGAGTCTCCTTTAGGGGACAGCATTATTCAGCGGGCTCGCGACGAAGGATTGCTGGATATTCGCGTTCATGATTTACGCGACTACAGTCTGAATAAGCACAAGAAGGTGGATGACACGCCTTTCGGAGGCGGAGTGGGCATGGTCATGAACGTCGAGCCCATTGCCCGCGCCATTGCAGCGATTAAGAAGGAAGTTCCCGACACCCGAACGATATTATTATCTCCGGGCGGGCGGCCCTTCGATCAGGAAAAAGCCCGGGAGCTTTCCGGCCTATCAAGCCTGACTCTGATCTGCGGTCGTTACGAAGGCATTGACGATCGGGTGCGACTGCATTATGTCGATGAAGAAATTTCCATCGGCGATTATGTTTTGACCGGAGGAGAACTTCCGGCGATGGTTCTCGTTGAGGCCATATCAAGGTTGGTACCGGGAGTGCTGGGAGATCCCGAATCGGTGGTGGAAGAATCTTTCTCCAACGATTTGCTGGAATATCCGCAATACACCCGGCCACAGGATTATGAAGGATTCAAGGTTCCGGAAATTTTGGTCTCCGGCGACCCGAAAAAAATACGCGACTGGCAAAAAGCTCAGTCGTTAAAAAAAACCGCGCAGGTTCGGCCCGACCTGCTCGAAAAAAATAAACGGGCGTGATACAGGTCGGCATTGGATAAGGCGCGCTATTCGAATATTCATCTGGCGCTGGTTCATTTTCCCGTCTATAACAAAGTCGGAGAAGTGGTGGTATCATCCGTCACCACTCTGGATGTGCATGATATTTCGCGCGTCGGTCGGACGTTTGGGGTCGGTACTTTTTATGTGGTCACGCCCTTGAAGACCCAGCAGGAACTGGTCGAGAGGTTGGTCGGCCACTGGTTGAAAGGGCATGGGGCGGAATACAACCCGACCCGAAAAGAAGCCCTGCTGAAAACCAAGGTGATAAAAAGCCTGGATGAGGCGGTCAACGAGTTGACGGAACAATGCGGAGAAAAACCCCGTGTCGTGGTCACTGGGGCCAAACTGGTGCCGAACAGTATTGGATTTAAAAAGTTAAGAGAACAACTAAGTGAAGGCGGTGGGCCCGTGCTGCTGGTTTTTGGTACCGGCTGGGGGCTGGAAAAAAACCTGATCAAAAATGCCGACTATGTGCTCGAACCCATCGAAGGCAATAGCGGGTTTAATCACCTGCCGGTACGAGGAGCGATAGCGATTATATTGGACCGCCTGTTAGGCAGGTCTTGATAAAGATTTTTTTAACCGAAATAGAAAATCATTAATTAGTTAATATAGTTACCCAAGGAGAGAGGTTCATGAATTTAGTAGACCAGATTGAAGCGAAAGAAATGAAGAAAGACGTTGCCGATGTTCATATTGGCGACACAGTCAAGGTGCATATGCGCATTGTTGAGGGAGAGAAAGAGCGTATTCAGATGATCGAAGGTGTGGTCATCAAAATGCGTGGCGGCGGGGCTAGAAAGACCCTGACGGTCCGCAAAATTTCTTTTGGCGTAGGAGTGGAACGCATATTCCCGTTCCATTCCCCGAGAGTCGAAAAAATTGAGATTGTCCGCCGTGCCAAAGTGCGCCAGGCCAAACTCTATTATCTGCGCGAACTGCGTGGCAAGGCCGCTCGCCTGAAAGAGCTCAAGGCACCGCGACCTGAGACCAAGGCGAAAAGGGTCAAGAGTCGTGGCAAAAAAGCCAAAGCTGCAAAAGCCGCTGCTAAAAACGCTTAAACAACTCCCGACGGAGTACCGCCGCTGGCCAACTGCCAGCTCATTCACGTTATTGCTAGCTGGGTCCAGCGTCACGCTGGTGCCTAGTGGGGTGAGAGGGTTTCGACCGAAACGCCGGGAACGGGTTTCGGTTTTTCTGGTTCGTCCTCCTTCGTTTTTTCCGCTGGCAGGTTGAAGGTTTCGCCCAGACCGTGTTGTAGTTTGACATTCTGATATTTATATTTGGCGCGGGAGAGGTAGGACTTCAATCCTTGCACACGAGTCTTGTCGGTAGGGTGGGTGGAAGCCCACTCGGGAGGGGCTTTATCCCCCTTGACCAGACTGAACCGCTGCCAGAACCGGATTGCCTCTTCCGGATCGTATCCCGCTTTAGACATATAGACCAGTCCGATCTGGTCGGCTTCCCCTTCATCGCCTCTGCTAAAAGGCAGGGTGATGCCATACAAAACTCCCAGCCCCAAGGCGCCCATGATAATGTTCCGTTGGGTATTGTTTCTCAGGCTGATGCTGGCGCCCATCATGGCTCCAGTCAGAAGCATTTGTTGCGACATTCTCTGAGCCCCGTGCCGGGCAATGACATGAGCGATTTCGTGACTCAATACGGTGGCCAGTCCAGCTTCGTTTTGACAGATGCGCAACATGCCGGTATAAACCGCGACCTTGCCACCTGGCAGGGCGAATGCGTTTTTTTCTTTCGACTCGATCAATCGGAACTCCCAGTCGAGCTTGGGCATATCGCTCACTTCTGTGATGCGCTTTCCCACACGCTGAAGTACCTGATTCAAATGTGCATCTTCCGAATCCTTTTGGTCTTTAAGAGTTTGTTTGTAAGCCTGCTTGCCGAGTGCAATTTCCTGCGACAGGGGAATGAGAATCAAGGCCTGCCGGTCTGATACCGGGGTGGTGGCGCAGGCGGTCAAAATAAAAACCACAAGAATAATTATTGCTGTTTTTGGCATACATCAATTATAGAAGGCCCCGGCAGAATTTTCAACCACAAGGCGTGGGGCCAAGGTGCAAGAGAGGAGGAGGGTCAGTTATTGCTCATTGCCAGCAGAGGCTCTCCGCTTGCGTCGATAATGGGAATGCCTTATGCTTTGCCCATGGAACGAGATTTATGGGTTTATGAAACCAAGGCGCGTGACAAGGGATACCGGTTTGTGGTCGGGGTGGATGAGGCCGGGCGCGGTCCTTTAGCGGGGCCGGTGGTTGCCGCTGCTGTGGTCTTGCCCCTCAATGCGGTTCTTGAAGGTCTGGACGACTCCAAAAAACTTTCTCCTGCAAAACGTGAGGAACTGTTTCCGAAAATACAGGCGATGGCTCATGGCGTGGCTGTGGTCAACCCGGAAGTGATTGATGAAATCAACATTCTTCAGGCGGCGCGGCTGGCGATGAAACAGGCGGTGGAACAATTATCGTCCGACCCTGACCTGCTTCTCATTGATGGCAACCAAAAAATAGACTCGCAGATCGAACAGTGGGCGATTGTGAAAGGGGATGCAAAAAGTTTTTCCATAGCCGCCGCTTCGGTCCTGGCCAAAGTGACCCGTGATCGTATCATGGAAGACTATCATCGCCTGTACCCACAGTATGAATTTGCCAGACATAAAGGTTATGGAACGCAATTGCATCGGGACTTGATTGCCGAGCACGGGCCCTGCCCGATTCATCGCCGAACATTCAGAGGTGTCACAGAACACATTACTCGTTAAGTTATGCTTTCTCTATCAAATAAAAAATGGTGTCTGGCCGAACCGCCTGCAGAAACGGTGTCTCTCCTGGAGGGTGGACTTAAGCTTCCCACTGCGATGGCGACGCTGCTTGTTAATCGCGGGGTGACGTCGGAAGAGTCTGCGAAAGATTTTATAGAAGCAGATTTCGCCCGCCTGCACGATCCGTTTTTGATGAACGGCATGCAACAAGCGGTCGACAGGGTGATTCAGGCTCTGGAACAAAAAGAGGCCATCACCGTTTTCTGCGATTATGATGTTGATGGGGTGACCTCCGCCGCTTTTCTCACGCATTTTTTTCGCGACCTGAATTGTCCGGTCAAAGCTTATTTGCCCGAACGCCAATCGGAAGGTTATGGACTCAACTCCGACGCGATTCGTAAGATACGAGAGGGCGGCGCAGGACTGATGATCACCGCCGATTGTGGCATCACCGGCGTGAAAGAGGTGACGCTGGCCAATGAAATCGGATTGGATGTTATAGTCACCGACCATCATCAAGTGGGGGAAGAGGGATTGCCCCCGGCCATTGCGGTGCTCAATCCGCATCGTGCCGACTGTGATTACCCTTATCGGTTTTTAAGCGGAGTGGGTCTGGCCTTCAAGTTGGCCATTGCGGTGCGAAACGGTTTGCATTCGGCAGGCTGGTCCAAAGAACGCCTGCCTAATTTAAAAAGGCATTTGGATTTGTTTGCTCTGGGTACCATAGCCGATGTCGCGCCGTTAACCGGCGAGAATCATATTTTGACTTTGCATGGACTCAAAATGTTGTCCACCACTGCAAAGCCCGGGCTGGTTGCTCTAAAAGAAACCGCAGGTATTGTCGGCAATGTCGATGCGCGTTCGGTCGGGTTCGGTTTGGGGCCTCGACTCAACGCCGCTGGCAGACTGGGTCGGGCCGATAGCGGCCTGCATTTGTTGACCGCCACAAATTTAAAAGAAGCCAAAGCTCTAGCATTGGAACTGGAACTCACCAACACGGAGCGAAAAGAAATTCAGGAAGAAACCGTAGCAGAAGCAGAATCACTTTTTCGCAGCGAAATAGATGTTCAAAAGGATCGGGTGATTGTGCTGGCATCAGAAATTTTTCATCCGGGAGTGATCGGTATCGCCGCTTCCCGTTTGGTCGATAAATATCACCGACCGACGGTTCTCATCGCTTTGGAAGCGGGGCAAGGGAAGGGGTCGGGTCGCAGTATCCCCAGCTTCAATCTGTTTAAGGCGTTCACCGATTGTGGCGAGCACCTTGTTCAATTTGGCGGTCATGCCTACGCCGCCGGACTCACCATTAAAGAAGATCAAGTCGATGCGTTCCGCCTTGCTATGAATGAGTTGGGGCACCGGTATTTGAACGAAGACGACCTGATTCCCGAAGTGCGGGTGGATGCGGTGCTGAGTCTGGAAGAAATCAACCTCTCCCTTTATAGTCGGATGGCTTTGCTCGAACCGTTTGGCGCGGAAAATCCGGTGCCATGCTTCATGTCACAAGCCGTGAAACTTCAGGAAGTGAAGCTGATCGGTAAAGAAAAAACCCATGTCCGTTTTCGCACCAGCCAGGGCAAGGGTCGGATTGAAGGCGTGGGCTTCGGTTTCGCCGATGTGTTTGAGTCGGTCGATGTTGCCACAGAACTTTTTGATATTGTCTACGAACTCAATCTCAACAGCTGGAACGGCAGAGAAAAGCTTGAAATAAAGCTGGTTGATTTGCGTTTGGCGGGCGATGTCGCCCCGACTCGTAATTCCATATAGCTGTGGTCGCACGTATCTTTTCGATATTTCGTAAGATCCCCTGTTACAATAATTGCCAATAGCATCACGAATTCATATTTTTCGGGAGGCAATATATGGATATGGTTTTTCTGGGAGGAATTCTATTTGTCCTGGCAGCGTTGGTTGGTTATTTTTTTACGCTCTATAACGGACTGGTTGCCTTAAAGGAAAATATCAAGAAGGCCTGGGCCAATATCGATGTCATCTTAAAACAAAGATATGAGGAGTTGCCTAAACTGATTTCCGTTTGTGAAAGCTTCGCTAAATTTGAAAAAGGAATTCTCGACCGCCTGATGTCTGCGCGAGAAAATTATCAGCGGGCTCAAAGCATGGGGGAAAAAGCTGTGGCGAGCGGGCAGATCAGCTCCGGACTGCAAGGGCTTTTCGCTCTGGCAGAAAACTATCCAGAACTTAAAACCAATCAGAACTTCATGCAGTTGCAGGAGCGCATTTCCCAGTTGGAGGAAACTCTCGCAGACCGGCGCGAATTCTATAACGACAGCGTCAACAATCATAATATTCGCATCCAACAGATTCCTGATGTCTTTATCGCTAACTTTATGCGCTTGCAGGAAGTAGAGATGTTTCAGGTCAGCGAGGCCGAAAGGCAGGATGTCGAGATAAAAATCGACCTGCCTGAATTCTGATCCCCAAAGGTATTGCCTTATGACAATAGACCTTGTGGTTCATTCGGCAGTAGGTATTGGAGGCGGATTGTACCTGTTCTATTCCGGATTCCGCGAGTTAAGGATCAAGCGCACCATAGAAAACATCCCCACTTCAAAAATTAATACCGGTGCGGTAGGCAGTAATGTCGAGATTAAGGGGCAGATTGACAGCGAAGTGCAAACCGCCATTCAGGCCCCCCTCTCTGGGAAGGGCTGTCTCTTTTTCTCCATCGAAATTCAGCAAGAGGTTCGTTCCAAGGACAATTCATACTGGAAGACTCTGGATCAGTGTTATTCCCATGATGGCTTTTATTTAAATGATGGCAGTGGCGCCCGAGCTCTGGTCTATGTGCGGGGAGCCGAGATAAAGCGCGAAAAATCTGATAAAGAATTTCTCACCCGTTCGAACCGATTGGACGAGTTGCCGCCATCGTTGATACAGGCGTTGACGGAACACCGGGATAAATTAAAACGATTTAAATGGGAAAACTCTTCATGGCTGTTTTCCAACAGAATCCGGTTTCTGGAATGGTGTTTTGTATCTGGAGAGCCGCTCTATGTTCTGGGTTCTGTCAGATCCGGCTTCAAGGCAGAAAAAAGGAAGAAGTTAAAGTTTAAATATTTTTTGTCTGCCAAAAATAAAATTGAACAAGACGAGTCTCTTAAAGACCGCTATGACGAGAACCGGGATGGAAACCTCGATCCAGAGGAGTTGGAGCGGGGCGCAAAAATTTTAGGATATCATCATCAGACCAGCCAGGAAAAAGAAGAGGAAAAGCCAAAGCCTGCCGTCAAAATGATCTTTCACCACACCCCGCCACACCCTTTTATAATCAGTAATATGAAAGAAGGCACCTTGGTCAAAAAAATGAACTGGGTTTCCGCATTAAAATTGTTTGGTGGGCCTGTTCTCGCTCTGGCTGGCATTTACTACCTGACCTTAAACTTTTTGTAGTAGGTTCCACGCCTGGTGGTCACTCCACTCTCACCGCTTCTTTGGGGTTGAGTTTTTCTGCCAGCCTTGCAGGGTAAAGTCCGGACAGTAAGGAAAGTCCCCAGAATAATACCACCATCATCAGGATGGACAGAGCGGGAAAATGCACCTGAATGGTCCAGCCGAAGGATTGTTTGTTGATCACAAAGATCAGGATATAGGAAACTATCACTCCCGCCATGAAGCCCATTGCCGAGCCGATCAACCCCAGTATTCCCGCTTCGATCAATATCATACGCTTGACTTGCCCTGTGAATGCGCCGAGGAATCTGAGGATTCCTATCTCCCGTTTTCGTTCGAGAATCAGCGAAACCAGAGTATTGAAAAGTCCCAGCACCGCCACCAGTATGGCGATGATTTCAAGCGAGTAAGTGATTGCGAAAGTTTTGTCGAACACTTCGAGTACCTGATGCTTCAATTCGGAATTGGAACGGATGATTAGCCGATGGTCTTTTAAAGTTTTGAGGACTTCCTGGCGTACGGAGTCGAGCCGGGTTTTATCTTCAAGGTAAATAACAAAACTGTTGATGGCGGTTTCCCTGTAATATTTTAAAAACGTGGTGCGATCGAGAATAATATAACCGCGCTCGCGGGAATAATCGAAATAGATGGCGGCAACTTCCATTTGAGCCGGGCCGTTGGGGGTCTGTAACTCTATACTATCGCCCATACCCACCTTGTGCTTGAGAGAAAACGCTTCCGAAATCATGGCCTTGTTATTCCCGACCATGACGCGGGCGAGTTCCTGTGCGGGCGGACCGGACTTGATCACCAGATTACCATACCGAGACAGTACGGAAAAATCGCCGGTGGCCAGCACAACTGGAAGATCATTATGAGTGATATCGAGAGCGCGGAATTGATCGACTGCGGCAATGCCTTTTAACGATTTTAACTTTTCTACCGATTCTGCGGGCAGGGTATGTTGGTAGTCGATATCGCGACCTCCTGCCACCCGCGCAAACAGGTCGGCCCGCAATGTTTGGTCGATCCACACAATCACTGTCTGGCGAAAGCTGTGCACCATGATCGACATGCTGATGACCATCATGAATGCGATGGCCAGTGATGAAACGGCAAGCGCGTTGCGCCCGACATTTTGTGACAGATTCATGCAGGCCAAGAGTCCTTCTCCGCCAAACCGGTTCTTGCAAAAGTTATGCAGTTGGTCGCGGGTCCACAGCAAAACCGCCGGTGACAATAAGGAAAGACCGAGAATGATTAAAAAAACTGAAAAGAATCCGAAATAGGGGAAGTGGTTGATCGGCGGCAGTTGCGTGCAAAGTGCTGAGAGTAGAACGACCGCCACCGCGGTCTGGTTCAGTCCGCGGCTACCGCGAAACAGTTTCAGGTCATAACTGCCGCGCCGCATGACCGAGGTCGGCGGGGTGGTGGCTGCGTCCCAGGCGGGGATGAGGGCAGAAATAAAACTAAGCCCCACACCTAGAACGAAATAGGGCCCCATCTGGCTCCATTGGAAATCCACTTCGGTGACATAGCTCGGTGCGTAAAGGTTGTTGACGGTGAGAGAAACGGCATCGAGGGAAAACTGCGCGAAGAAATATCCTAATCCGATTCCCAGTACAGAGCCGATAGCGCCGATCACCCCGGCTTCCAGAAAAAAAATCAGCGCGATCAGGGTAGGGGTAGCACCTATCGCACGCAGGGTGCCGATCTCCACTCTTCGGCGTACTACTGAAAGGGCGATCATGTTATAGATCAGGTAAAGGGCGACTAGCAGGGCGACGAAACTTAAGGCCGTGAGGTTATATTGAAACGCCTGCAACATTTTTCCGACTTGTTTGTTCTTGCGTTGCGGCCGTTCGACCTTCATATGTCCGGGAAGCAGGACGGCAATTTTTTCCTGCATGGATTCGAAGTCGTCAGATTTTAGAAACTGAATGTCGATGCGATCCAGTCGGCCCACTTTGTCGAACACGTTTTGTGCTGCGGCAATATCCATCAAGGCGAAATTGCCGTTCAAGGCTTTGGCGATACCTTCGTCTGCCAATATTGCGTTGACGTTGAGGGTTTTTACTTTCCCTTTTATCAGGAATTCGATGGTATGGCCGGGGGCAAAACGGGTGCCCGGTACGAATTTTTCCGGAAGGATAATTCCCGCTGGATCGGTGATGAGCGGGATTAATCCTTTCAGACCTTCTTCTACAGTCTTAATGGAAAAGTCGCGGATGCCACTATCTTGTAATAGATCGGTGCCGATAATTTCCACCACCTCGCCGCTGGTGGACTCGACGCCATATCCTTCAATCACCGGGTAGGCTTTGATCTCTTTCCGGAGGGTGTGGAGTTTTTCAAAAACCGTTTCATCGAAATCCAACCCCTCCACCCGGATGACTGCATCGGCTCGGCCTAACACCAAGTCTACACTTTCGGTGAACGACATCATGGTTTGCTGGTTGGCGAGACGAATGCTGAGAAACACGGCGACGCCTACTGCTACGCCGAGGATGGTGATGGCGGTGCGAAACGGGTCGCGCAATAACGGACGCAGGATGAGTGCGATGAACAGGTCTTTGAAATAAAGCAGAAAGCTCATGCTGTCTGGTCGGTCAGTTTGCCGTCGCGAATTTCGAAATGACGGTTACCGATGGCCGCGACCTGTGGGTTGTGGGTGACCATGACCACCGTTGTTTTAAAATCGGTAGCGGCTTGGCGCATGAGGTCGATAATTTTTAGTCCATTTTCCGAATCGAGGTTGCCGGTGGGTTCGTCGGCAAGCAAGATGACAGGTTGGTGCACGAGAGCGCGGGCGATGGCGACGCGTTGCATTTCCCCTCCTGAAAGTTCGGCGGGGAAGGAATCGGCACGGTGCCAGAGCCCAACATAGTCGAGCAGGGCTTTAATGCGCTCGCCAGCGGTACGGGATGAATGCGCCAGCAGAAGCGGTAGTTCTACATTTTCCATCACCGTGAGCGTGGGCATGAGATTGAAAAACTGGAACACGAAACCGATTTCTTTTCGCCGTAGCAGAGTCAGTTCGTGATCGGAGAAGTCAGAAATTTTGCGACCGTTGAGGATGATCTGTCCCTTGTCGGGCAGGTCGAGTCCTGCAAGAAGGTTGAGCAAAGTAGTTTTTCCGCCTCCGCTGGGGCCCATGATGGTGACGAAGTCTCCGGCTTCAAGGCTCAGGTTCACCGCCTCCAGCGCAGTCACCGATTGCGACCCGCTCTTGTAGGACTTGAATACATCAATGAACTGAATGATTGGAGTGGTCATAATGCATTCCAATATAGCGCGGAGAGTCTCCGCAGACAACGGATCATATCCTTATTGTTCATTTCGGGGGAATATGATAGGTATGAGCCTGTTATCCGACCGGATCAAGTATCTCGACGTGCGTGAGTTTTTTATAGTGGAGTTTTAGTATGACGATATCGCAAAAAGTGTCCGGGTTCATGGAGAATTCTTCATGGATTCGTAAAATGTTTGAGGAAGGTATCCGGCTGAAAAAGGAATTCGGTGAGGACAACGTGTTCGATTTGTCTCTCGGCAATCCTGTGATGGAACCACCAGAGGAAGTCCGTAAAGCCTTGATAGAAAGTGCTGGCGATGAGTCGCTCGGCTTGCACCGTTATATGCCCAATGCCGGGTTCGCCGATGTGCGGGCGGTGATTGCCGAGTCCTTATCTCCTGAATGCAAGGTGGAACTTTCGGCCAACGATGTGGTTATGGTGTGCGGCGCGGCGGGCGGACTCAACATCACTTTAAAAACTCTGTTTGATCCGGGCGATGAGGTCATCATCTTCACGCCTTATTTTGTCGAGTACCTGTTTTATGCCGACAACCACGGCGGCAAGGCGGTGGCAGTGCCGACGTTGGAAGATTTTCGTCTCGATTTTTTGGCGTTGAAAAACGCGCTCAACGAAAAAACCAAAGCCGTTATTATCAATTCGCCGAACAACCCGACCGGGGTGGTTTATTCGCGGCGGGAGTTGCAGGAGTTGTCGAATATTTTAAAAGCGCATTCGGACAAGCTCGGCAAGGCTGTTTATCTGATCTCGGACGACCCATATAAAAAAATCACTTTTGATGGGGTCGAGGCACCGAACATCATGGAGTTTTATACGAACAGTATTTATATCACTTCCCATTCAAAAGACATCGCATTGCCTGGTGAGCGCATTGGGTTTGTGGCGGTGCATCCAAAATGCGAGTCTGCCGGAGAACTCATGGCGGGACTGATATTCTGCAATCGGGTATTGGGATTCGTCAACGCCCCGGCACTCATTCAGCGGGTGGTGAAACAGGTGCAGGGGGTGACGGTGGATGTGGAGCAATATCGCCGAAAGCGCGACTATCTCTATAAGGAACTGACCCGGATTGGGTATCAGGTGGTGAAACCTCAGGGCGCATTTTATTTTTTTCCGAAATCGCCGCTGGAAGATGAGGTGGAATTCGTCAAAAAGCTGGCTGAGCAAAAGGTGCTGGTAGTGCCGGGCAGGGGATTCGGCCTGCCGGGGTATTTTCGCATTTCTTATTGCTTGCCCGATTCAGTCTTGGAAGGCTCAATAGCTGGTTTTGAGGCGGCCTTCTGCGAGGGGGGCAACTAGCAATGGCTCGTTATTACTGATAACCCTTGTTCTGGGCTTAAGGAGCCACCGCAATCCTTCCTCCAGCATAGCCCCGTTGATTGGAGAATCTTTTCTGATACAATTGAATCTAACCAATATTAGAGAAAATAGTGATCGTTTTTTAAAGGATGGTTCGTTATGGCTTTGACACAAGATCAGATCAACCGTTACAGTCGGCACCTGCTTTTGCCGGAGGTGGGGGTTGAGGGGCAGGAAAAGATTTGTGATTCCAAGGTGCTTTTGATTGGTACTGGCGGGCTGGGTTCGCCGCTGGCTTTGTATCTTGCTGCGGCTGGAGTGGGGAATCTGGGTTTGATCGATTTTGACGTGGTTGATTTTAGTAACCTGCAAAGGCAGGTGGCGCATGGCGAGTCGACTGTCGGAAAACTGAAAGTGGATTCGGCCAAAGACCGTATTGCCGATTTAAATTCCAGCATCAATGTTACCACTTACAACACGCGTTTGACTTCAGAAAATGTGATGGAGATTTTTGCCGACTACGATATCATCGTTGATGGTACAGACAACTTCCCCACTCGTTATCTGGCCAGCGATGCCTGCGTGTTGTTGAAGAAACCTTATATATATGGATGTATCCTGCGCTTTGAAGGCCAGGCCTCGGTGTTCGATTCCCGCATTGGGCCGTGCTACCGTTGTCTGTATCCGGAACCGCCGCCACCGGGACTGGTGCCCAGTTGCGCCGAGGGCGGAGTGCTGGGAATTCTGCCGGGCATTGTCGGGCTGATTCAGGCCAACGAAGTGATCAAACTGGTGCTGGGTGTCGGCGAATCGCTGGTAGGGCGGCTCCTGCTGTTTGATGCTTTGTCGATGAAGTTCAAGGAAATGAAATTGCGCAAGGATCCGGCCTGCCCCATTTGTGGCGACAACCCGACTATCACGGAGTTGATCGACTACGAGCAGTTCTGCGGCATCATGCCGGTTGAAGAGTCGGCCGCCGATCTGGAAAAGGAAATTGCTGTGGAGCAGGTCAAACAAATGCTGGACAAGAAGCACGCCTTCAAATTGATCGATGTTCGGGAACCTTCGGAATACGGCATCTGCAAAATTGAAGGGGCAACCTTGATTCCATTGGGTGATATTGAGGCCAAAGATCTTACCCGGTTGAATGGGTTGAATCCCGATGACGAGATTGTGCTGCACTGCAAGGCCGGGGTGCGCTCGATGAAAGCACTGAAAGCATTGGAAGAAATGGGATTCCGCAACCTCAAAAGCATGCGGGGCGGCATCAACGAATGGTCGGAGAAAGTCGACTCGTCGGTCCCTCTTTATTAGTAATTATCTGCCTCCAAGGCCATCTGAAAGCAGAAAAGGCCATTGCAAATTGCCTCCGGGGCAACCCGGCTTGACAAGGTGGTGAGAGAGGTTTAAGGTTGAATGAAGAAACGAAGTATTATTTTTGATCGAGTATTTTTTATCAGGAAACTGAAAGGGGGATTTTGTGAGTGATTCCGATGGGAGTGAGCGAAGTTTTGAAAAGTTGTCCAAGGCAATCACCGAAGCTGTCATGACTTCACCTAAAGTTAAAAAGATCGTTTCTGAAATTCAGAAAGACGACAATATCTGCCCCAAGAGTTTTATGGTATTGGTCCTTAAGATGGAAGTGTTGACCGACTCGCTGGAGCTGGAAGTTGAAGAGGAACTCATGGAGGAGCGGCCCGCGCCCAAGAAGCGCAGGAGTAAGAAGTCTTCGCAAAAGCCGCAGTTCATCGATGGACAGGAACTTTCTAAAAAAGAAATCGAATTCCAGGAGTTTGCCAACAAAAAGTTTGATGCCCATGAATGGCTCAAGAAAAACGGGCTCATTTTTTAAAGCATTTTTTTCTTGCCTGGTTACCGTTTTCTGTTCGGCATTCTTTATGTCTATGTCCGTCCTTTCTGAAGATTTTGAGTCTGCCCGAAAAGAGATGGTCGAAGATCAGATCAAGCATCGTGGCATTCACGATGCCGCTGTTTTGCAGGCCCTGCTAAAGGTTCCCCGCCACTTGTTTGTCGAGCCCGAATTTTTAGACCGGGCTTATTCCGATTTTGCCCTTCCCATAAAAGAAGACCAGACTATTTCGCAACCTTATATTGTTGCGCTGATGACTCAGAGCGCAATGTTGCAGGCCGATGACCGTGTTCTGGAAATCGGTACCGGTTCGGCGTATCAGGCGGCTGTGCTGGCGGAAATCGTCAAGCAGGTCTACACCATCGAAATTGTGGAATCGCTTGCCCGCACCGCAGATAGTAAGCTGAAAGAGATGGGCTATAACAATGTGACTGTCAGGCATGGCGACGGTTACCAAGGGTGGCCGGAAAAATCTCCTTTCGATGCAATTCTCATCACCGCGGCGGCGCCCAAAATTCCCCAACTTCTGCTTGACCAGTTGAAAGTCGGTGGCAGGATGGTGCTTCCTCTGGGGAGAAGCGGATCGCCGCAGGATCTGATGGTGTTGACCAAGCAGGAAGACGGAAGCCTGAAAGAACGGTTCATCACTGGTGTTGTGTTTGTACCGATGACCGGAGAAATTCGGCAATGATATTTTCGGATCCAGAGAGTCCTGAAAATCGTCAGCCCGCTGTGGCAGGCAGATTTTATCCTGCTCAGCGTGAGGCGTTGATTCGGGAAGTGGAAGCGCATATTGATCGGAACGCGAAGAAGGGCCGGGTTCTTGGCATTGTCGCACCTCATGCCGGGTTCAAGTATTCCGGCGATGTGGCGGGGGCGGTGTATTCGAGGATAGAAATTCCGGACACGGTTATCTTGATCGGCCCCAATCACACAGGTAAGGGCGAGGCGGTGGCGGTCATGACAGAGGGAACATGGTCCATGCCGATGGGTGACATTGTCATCGACCACGAACTGGCAAACGCCATCTGCGAAGAAACGAACATGGCGAAAAAGGATTCTTCTGCGCACCAGTTTGAGCATTCCCTTGAGACCCAGTTACCATTCCTGCAATATTTTAAAAATAAATTTCAGATTGTTCCGATTTGTCTCATGAGGATGAAAATCTCAGCCTGTAAAGAACTCAGTGAGGGCATTGTGCGGGCGGTGAACAAGTTGGGCCGACCGGTGTTACTGGTAGCCAGTTCGGACATGACGCATTATGAATCGCATGACAAGGCCGGGACCAAAGACCGCATGGCCATCACTTGCATTCAAAACCGCGATCCAACTGCTTTGTTTGAAACGGTGCAGTCAGAAAAGATCTCCATGTGCGGGGTCAATCCGGTCACCGTTATGTTGTACTGTTCTGAAAGTCTGGGTGCCAAAGAAGCCGAGTTGGTCAAGTACATGACTTCCGGAGAAGTCAGCGGCGATATGGAACAGGTCGTGGGTTACGCAGGAATGATAATAAGGTGACCACTGGGCGTGGGCCAACTGGGCAAAGGCCCGTCAAGCCGAGATAGTTTTTGCTCGCCAGATATGCGTTTGCTCGCTACCGCCGGCGGTTCGCCGGCTGCATCAATTCGATTTCGTATTTGTCCGGATCTTCGGTGAAAATGAAACGGGTTCCGTTTGAAGTTTCGATCGGCCCTTCGGTGATGGGGATTCTCGCGTGGTTCAGCTTAAAGATGCAGTTTTCCAGATTTTCGACTTCAAAGGCGAGATGCACCAAATCTTCGGGGACTTCTACTCTTCCCGAGTCGGGAAACGAGCACAACTCGAGTTCGCAGTTGGTATCAGGAAAACGCAGGAACACCAGTATTGAACCTCGTGGAGAAGTTTTTTGCTCCAGCACTTCCATGCCCAGAATATCTCTGTAAAACTGAAGGGACTGCTCCATGTCGGAGACACGAAAACGGGTGTGAAGATATTTCTTTAGCATGCTTGATAGTCAAACTGGACAACGGGTTGGTATTTATCCATTTGTTTTTTGATGATGCCGACCAGTTCTTTAAGGCGGCCCTTTGTTTCGGCCTCAAACCTCAGCACCAGTACTGGCTGGGTATTGGAAGCGCGAATCAAGGCCCAGCCATCGCCAAAGTTGACCCGCACTCCATCAATGTCAATGACTTCGTATTGGCTCCTGAAAAAGTCTGTCAACTCGCGAACTATTTCGAACTTTTTGTCGTCGGGACAGTCGATGCGAATTTCGGGTGTGTAGGCTGTTTTGGGAAGGTCGGCGAGCATTTCAGAAACTTTTAATTTAGAGTGCGCGACAATTTGCAATATTCGGCCGGCGGCAAACACTGCGTCATCGAACCCTAAATAATTGTCGGCGAAACAAACGTGGCCGCTCATTTCCCCGGCCAGAAGTGCGCCGGTCTCTTTCATTTTCTTTTTAATCAGCGAGTGCCCCGCCGGTGCCATGACCGGGATGCCGCCATGCTTTTCAATATCCTGGTATAGATTCTGGGAACATTTGACTTCACCCACAATAGTGGCGCCGGGGTTTCTCGATAAAATGTCGCGTGCAAAAATGGTCAGTAACTGGTCGCCCCATAAAATATTACCCTTTTCATCGACAATGCCAATACGGTCGGCATCTCCGTCAAACCCGATACCCAGCTCTGCATTTTCGGATCGGACTTTTTCGATCAACCCTTGCAGGTTTTCCTCCACTGTCGGGTCGGGGTGGTGGTTGGGGAAAGTGCCATCCGGTGCGCAAAAAATTTCTATGGGTTCCAGTCCGAGTCTTTTCAAGAGTTGTGGTCCTACAATACCGAAGCAACCGTTACCGCCATCGACCACAACTTTCACTTTTCTGGGGATCTTTATGATGGAGCAGATATTTTCCATATAAGCTTCCATAACATTTGTTTGCTCGATCTTCCCAGATCCCGTTTCGAAATCTTTAGACTCGATCAGGCCTTTCAGTTCCTGGATCTTTTCGCCATATAGACTGCTTTGGCCCTGGCTGATTTTGAAGCCATTAAACTCCGGCGGATTGTGGCTGCCGGTGATCATTACGCCGCCATCAGCCTGAAGATGATGCAGGGCGAAGTAGGAAACGGGGGTGGGAACCATTCCGATGTCCACGACATCGCATCCGGTCGAGTTTAAAGCCTTGGATAAAATATCGCGGAACTCTATGGAGCTGGAGCGAACATCCCATCCGACCACCAGCGATTTTCCGCCCTGGCGTCTCATATAGGTGCCGATGGCCTGGCCTATTTGTTGAACGGTTTCGGGGGTGAGGTCTTTGCCGACCACACCGCGGATATCGTATTCGCGAAAGATTTGTGGATTAATGGACATAATAAATACCGTTCATTTTAAAATTAACCAAGAGTCCCGCAAAAAAACACGGGATTATCTATTTTGATATTAGAAGAATACTGTGGCTCGATCTAAAATGCAAGCTGGGCGATTTTTATTAAAAAAATCAGGAGGCTGGTTCGGCCTTTATTTCATCCCCGGTTTTTTTTCGTGCCAGGGTGCTTGTGATCTCGAGGGTTTCCCGATCCCTGAATATAGTTAAATGAATTTCCTGTCCCGGGACGAGAGCCAGTAGTTTTCGCCGCAAAATAGCCAGATTGGTGATCGGCATTTTATTTAACTGGGTGATGACATCATTTATTTTGAGGCCGGACTGCTCGGCAGGGCTGTCTTTTTCCACGCCCTTGATAATCATGCCTTCAGACTCCGAGTAGTTCAACTCCAAGGCTTCTGCAGGGGATATCGGTGCTGCGTGGGCTCCGAACCATCCTCTTTCCGTTTTTCCAGTGATCAGCATGCCCATGACATCTTTTACGGTGTTGATAGGAATCGCGAAGCCAATCAATTGCGCATGTTCAACAATAGCCGTATTGATCCCCACCACTTCGCCATGAAGATTGACAAGAGGCCCGCCACTGCTACCGGGGTTGATGGCCGAGTCGGTTTGCAGAAAGTTTACGTAACGGTCACTGGCGGAGGGCGCCACTCTCTCTTTGGCGCTGATCAGCCCGGACGTTACCGAATGTTGGAACCCCAGCGGATTCCCCATGGCCAGAACCACTTCTCCCATTTTAAGCTTGTCCGAATCGCCAAAGGGCAAAACGGCGGGAGTGAAGTCCGGCTCAATTTTAATCAGAGCGGTATCGGTCATGCGGTCGATGCCAATAATTGTAGCGGGGTATTCTTTTTTCCCTTCAGACAGGACAACACGAATGTTGACAGAATTTGAAATCACGTGAGCATTGGTGAGGATGTAGCCTTCACGGTTGATCAGGAAACCAGAACCCAGGCTGTACCCTTCCTCTTTAAAGGGAATGGGGACCTGAAAGGGAATGATATCGAGAATGGCGGAAACAAGAGGAATCCTGATCGGTAAAAGATCATTAGGGGCGATGCCAAATTTGGCGTCACGTTCCTCCAGTCGAATGGTGTAAATATTCACCACCGCCCGTTTCACCTGCTCGGTAATGCGGGAAAATGTGTGGTTGTCCAACGGAACTGGTTCACGTTCATCGGATGAATCGCCCTGAACCCAGAAATTTTTCAGGTTAATATCTTTGATCGTAACGGATTCAAAACGTTTGTCAAAAATAGGGGAGTCTTGAGTGACCAGGATTTTACCCTCATTGACGGTTCGGGAAACCGAGCACCCGGCGAGCAGGCTCAGGCCGATAACGAGGCTGGATAAAAATTCAGTTTTGCCTGTCATCATAAGACCTAAAATGGATTGCGGGTGATACCGCCATCGACGCTAAAGTTTGTGGCTGTGATCCAACCGGATTGCTCGGAAGCCAGAAACAGAACCAGTCCGGTCAAATCTTCCGGCATGCCCATTCTATTGAGAGGAATAGTTTTTCCGGTTTGTTCCATGATTTTTTTTTTCACCTGTTCGAAATCAGACCCGGAACTTTTCGCTTCGTCTTCCCAGGATTTGCTCCACACCGGGCCGGGGGAAATGGAGTTGACGAGAATCTTATCCGGCGCAAGGGTCTGGGCCAGAGAAACCGTCAAATTGGAAAGCCCTGCCTTCATAGCACTGTAATGGGGGAATGCTTCTTGCGGGCTGGCCGCGGCAATGGATGAGATATTAATGATTCTGGCGCAAGCAGATTTTTTCAGCGACGGAATGCAGTGCCGACTCAGTCGAACTGCAGACATCAGATTGATCTGGAACGAATCTTCCCAGTCCTGATCGGTCAGTGCAAAAAAATCGACCAGCTTTAAAATCGCACCGACATTGTTGACCAGCACATCGACCTGACCCAGTTGTTTCATTATATTTTCATAAAAGGACTCGACACCTTTCGCCGTGCCAAGGTCAGAGGAATGGAAAAGATGCCCGGCACCCTCAATTTTATCGGACAAGGAGTCGAGGCGATCTTGGCTCCGGGCGCAGACGGCAACCTTTGCGCCTTCTTTGGCAAAGGCCAGAGCAAGGGCTCTGCCGATGCCGTCACCGGCGCCGGTGATGATCACTTTTCGGTTTTGTAGATTCATGTTAATATGCGATTTATCCTCTTGAGATTTTCTGTTTTATGGAAACCACTCTCATCCCAAAAATAACATCGTCGCCTTCGCTTATCTGGGTGGTGGCCGCGATTGGATTTTATATCCTCAATATTTTTATGGGATTGTTCATGGCGTTCAGGAAGAAGACGGCCCAGAGCCTGAAAATCCACAGACTCCTGTTTTACACCATCGCCTTTTGTCTGGTCTATTACCTGATTATGAATCAGACCCACGACGACAACACCCTGTTGGATTATTTGGTCTGCCTGTACTGTATCATAATCGTCCCGTTCAGCAAACGCTGGGACGTGCTGGTCCACGCTTTCATTGGAGCGATGGGACTGATACTCCTGCCACTGCTTATTATTCTAAAGATATAAACGGAAATTCTGGGGAAGGAACGTTCGAAGGGGTCAGTCGGCGATGGCGGCTTTGACGGTGATGTCGCCGTAAACTTTTACGCGGCAGCCGAGTTTTTGATGGGGTTCGAGTTTGTGAAGATTTTCAAAAAAGGTGCGTGGGTTGACGTTTTCCATCGGCTCAATTTCTACCACGCATTTGCCACACAAGCCATGTCCGCGACAGTTTAAGAACTTGTTGAGTCCTTTATAAACTTCGGCATCGTTGTAGAGCGAGGCCTTTCGCAGGTTGGCACCATAACCGGCTTTAAAATCAATGATTTCGTCAGTTTCTGTATTGATGACCTTGATCTTTGGCATGGTGAAGCTAACTCCGATTTTTCCGCTTTTAAGGAACGCTATTAATGCCCGATAATAGGGGTAATGTCAATCGAAAAACAGATAGATGTAAATCACCCCAGCCCTCTTTGAGAGAGCTTTGCATGACCCAAGATTCTTCGTCGCCTTCGGCTCCTCGAGGATGACAAGCTGGCGTTTCTTGTCATTCTGAATACTTCGGCTTCGCTCAGCACAGGCTCCGTGAGAATCTCGACTTTACGCTTTTGCGACTTACGCAAAGGTCTCTCTTTGAGAAAGAGGGAGCTAAACCTTTTTAAGCCGAGATAACCGACTGCTTGCCAATAAGAGCTATGGCAGTTGGCCCCACGCCGAGTGGGTTAGATTGAGTAGTTATGGCCTAACAGAATTTTCTTTTCTTTGAGGAAATTCTGAATTTTGAGGGAGGCTTCTTTGGCGTTCTGCGCTTCATCCAAAGAGAGAACCAGATCGGGTTCTCCGGACGATTGATTGCCTACTTGAATTTCTACAACCTGATAGGGATTGGCCAATAGTCTGAGGTCAGCCTGGTCTTCCTGATGGAAGGCGTTGGAGGTGGAGATCACCACGTGGCCAGCATCGAGAAAAAGTTTTGCCACTTCGCCCAGTCGTCTTGCTGATTCGCCTTCGCCGCTGTTTTTTGGGTCACTCAAATCGGCACCGACTCCGAGGTTGACGTTTCTGCGGTCGAGCAAATAACTTTGGAAATTATTCTGGAACAGGCTGTGTTCGAGAGTTCTGGCCAGCGGGCCTTTGCCGGTGCCGGGGTCACCAGTAACGAGAATCAGTGCTGCCCGATGTCCGTTCCTGTATGCCCTTTCATCAGGCTTGATTTCACTTTTGATCCAGTTGAAATCCCGGGTGCGGACTTCGTCCCGGAGTTTGTCGGATTTGGTTGTCGGGGTGTAGGTGGTGATGATGCCGCCACCACAAACATCAAATTCATCGACCAGAACAAACCGGCCGGTGTTGGCGATGGACCCGAACAGGTCGAAGGCTACCGGATTCCGTGTCCTCAAGGTCAACTCGGCAACGTCATTCTTGGCGATATAATCCTGATTGCTCAGGGTTTCTAAAGTAGAGGCATCGATGGCTTTTTTGAATTCAACCACTTCACATTCCACTTCCTGTGTGTTTAATTTGATGACGAACTTTCTGCCTTTTTCCAGATTGCGTTTGCCCATCCAGAAAACATTGGCATCGAAAGTGGTGGAGACGATGGGCAACTGATCCATAAGAGTGCACACATCGCCACGCTCGACAAATATTTGTTCATCGAGAGTGAAACCAATGGACTCGGAAGAAGTTGCGACAGAAGGTTGCTCCGGCACGCTCCAGGCTTCGATGGATTTCACCACCGCCTGTTTATTTGAAGGGGAGAAGATGACTCTGTCTCCGGTCTTGAGTTTGCCCGATTCAACCCGCCCGGCGATGATGCGCCGTTCGTCAAATTTATAAACATCCTGAACCGGAAACCGGAACGGGAGATGATCCTGTGGTGGCTTTTTTTCGAACTGATCGAGCATGCTCAAAACAGTCGGGCCTTTGTACCAGGGCATTTCATCTTTCATCGCGGCGATGTTGACACCGAGTTTGGCGGAAACGGGAATGAACTTCCGCGCTTCAATCCCAAGAGAATCGAGGAAGGCTGTGTATTCCGTTTTAATTTTGCTATAAACCTTTTCGTCATAACCCACGAGGTCCATCTTATTGATCACCACCGCGACCTGTGTGAGCCCCAGTAGCTTTAAGATGTAGCCATGTCGGCGTGACTGCTCCTGCACGCCTTCTTTGGCGTCAATCAGCAGGAGGGCGGCCTCGGCATCGGCGGCACCGGTCACCATATTTTTCAAAAATTCTTTATGACCGGGTGCGTCGATGATGACGTATTTGCGTTGTGCGGTATGGAAAAAAATCTGTGAGGTATCGATGGTGATGCCCTGCTCCTGCTCTTCTTCCAGGGCGTCTAGCAAAAAGGCGAACTCAAATTCTTTGCCCTGTTGCTTACAGATATCACGGATGAAGTCGAGCTTGCCATCGGGTAGAGTTCCGGTGTCGGAGAGAAGGCGTCCGACCAGAGTGGATTTTCCATGATCCACATGACCGACGATGACCAGCCGTAAAAGACGACTGGAAAGTTCTGGTGCGCTGCCGTTATCGCCCATTTACATATATCCTCGGGCTCGCAGTTTCTGCATGGCATAGGTGTTTTCCTGATCCTGTGCCCGGCCGGAGCGCTCTGATGTGGTGGTGTTGTTTTTCAGTTCCTCTACGATCTCGTCCACATTTTTGGCGGTGGAGTCAATGGTGCCAGTGCAGGGGGCGCAACCGAGAGACCGGTAACGCTTGCCTTCCGGCGTGGCGAAGTAAAGATCAATGATGGGGATCTTCTCCCGTTGTATGTATTCCCAGACATTCAGTTCCGTCCAGTGCAGGATCGGGTGAATGCGGATATGTGTGTCATCGGCAAAACTGGTTTTATACTGGTCCCATAATTCGGGAGGCTGATCCTTGAAATTCCATTCGAAATTTTTATCCCGTGGCGAGAAATAGCGTTCCTTGGCGCGGGTGCCTTCTTCATCCCTTCGGATACCCAGAATCAGGCCGGTATAACCATGTTCTTCCATGATGCATTGCAGGCCATTAGTTTTTAAAGCTTCACAGCAAACCATACGCCCTTTCTCATGGTTCATGCCCTCATCGAGAGCCTTCTGATTTTTGCCAACCACGAGGTTCAGTCCCCACTCTTTGGCGACTCGGTCCCGATATTCAATCATAGCGGGAATCTTGTAGGTGGTGTCGATGTGAACCAGTGGAATGGGACAATGTCCAAAAAAGGCCTTGCGCGCCAGCCAGACCAGAATGGTGGAGTCTTTTCCGATCGACCACAGCATTGCCAGGTTTTTGAAGTTTTTGTAGGCCTCACGCAGGATGAAAATGCTTTGATTTTCCAGTTCGTCTAAATGATCCATTAAAACGGGTATTCCTTATTGCTGAATGGGGTAACCATCACTTTATCTCGAAAGTTCAATACAATCAAGGGGGATGTCGATTTTAGGGGAAATTGATCGGTTGCGCAATGGGATTGATGGGTTTTTTGCAGTTTTTTTACGAAAAATACCTTTTCACCACATCGGGAAACGGACAATGCAGGCAATTATTCTGGTTCTGGGTGCAAAAATCCTGATAAATCTGCATCAGCCCCTGATTTTGTTTTTCGGAGTGCAATACCCGCAGCATTTCCTCCCGATTGCCAAAAATATAATGTTTCATGAAGCGAAGTAACTTATTGTCGCTGGCGCTCTGACCGGTTTGAAAAAGGGTGTTGAGTCCCGTTTCCAGATCTTTGAATTTCCCCGCACGCGCAAAAATCAGGCCGATGGGCAGACCGATGTTGATGATAATTTCACGGGACCGCGCCGAGCGGACAAGTTGCTGGGATTGCTGCAGAGTCTTACCGTCAGGAGTGTAATGGTTGGCCCAATAATCATCGACGGACACACAAAAGAAATCGTTGAAGGCGGTTAGAGTTTTTTTGTCGGGAATGTTCTCGCCGGAAGCCATGAGAATCTTTTGATAAGACCCGATAAAGTCAGCGAACATCCCGGCTTTTTCGTGGCGCACGAGCAAATGGGCTAATCCTGCCAGTCGCCTGTAAGGATAGTTGGTGGGTCGAATGGCGCCGAAACTCCAATCCTTTTTCGTTAAAGGGGAATGGGGAACTCTGTCTTTGTAAGCATTCCAAATTGGCAGGAGTTTACGGAGCCCTGCTTTTTTTCTTCGTCGGCATTCATCAGGCCTGAGGCACCGAAAAGTAGAGCCTGATAGTGCAGAGCGCGTTCTTCCTTGCGGATTTTTGCGGTGACAAGATTATTCAGCTCCGTCAAAGGCAAAGTGTCGGCCAGAGTTTGAAACGGTTGTTTATTCTCGGGGTAACCCAGCGCCTCGGCAACGCCCCGATAAAAAGTCTGTTCATAGCCCTCGATAATGACTGAGTCGTGAAACCGCTCCATTTTGGTGAACACTCGCGCTTCACCGGCGGCGTTCAAAATGTGGGTGAGCTTTTCTTCCGAAAGTTGCGCCAATGGCTGATGGCAAAGACCGATATTGCCAGAATTTAAGGTCGGGTAGTCTTCAAAGTCGAGTTCGTCATTAAGCTCAAGAATGCCTTTGGTCAGGTAATCCTTGATTTCAAATTGAAAAGGAAGATCTTTTTGTTTCGACGGTGACCGAGGTGCTTTGCCCCGGCCCTGCCACATATAAACATGCAGGATGACGTTGTCGAAGTCCGGATTCCCCGAGTGCCCGTGCGCCTTCCAGTCGGTGGCGTAGACATGCAACTCGACATCGCCTTCATAAACTTTTCCGCTCACCTTGATGGTGGCGCTGGTGAAGTCGGGGCCTTTGCCGAAATTTCAATATCCGGGATAGGCAATTTCCAGGCTTTGGCCGTCTTTGGTTTTGAGGGAGGGGGCGCAAAACAATTGATCGTTCCAGATACAGCGGATGACTTTTTCCGGGACCCGGATGGTGTGGTCTTCTTCCCGAACTTGCAGTTGATTGTAGATCTGGGTGAACTTCAGGTAGGCATCGGAGAAGGTTGCCGTTATTTCAATTTCCACTCGGTGCCGCTCGGAGTGTCCTCGATAAGGATTCCCATCTGGGTCAGGTCCTCCCGGCACCGGTCTGCTTCCGCCCAGTTTTTGGATTGGCGCGCCGAGTTGCGATCTGCGATCAGCTGTTCGATTTTGCTGACATCCAGATTGAGGTCGCTGTTTTTGATTTCGAACAGTTCTTTTTCAAATTCTTCAGGAGTGCGGGCAAACAGTCCGAGAATTTTACCGGCCTCTTCCCATGCGGTGGTTGCGATGGCAAGACCCTCCAGAGAAGTTTCATTTTTGCGCAGCACAGCGGTGTTGAGATTGCGCAGTTCCTCGTTCATGTGGGCCATCGCCACAGCCGTGTTCAAGTCGTCGTTCATGGCGGTTTCAAACTTTTTCGTTAGCGGATGACTGGTCACTTTTTCCTGAAAATCCGAGATGGATGCTAAATTCAAGTCGCCAATTTTTTTGCGTGCCCCGGCCAGTCCTTCATAAAACCGGGAAAGCACTTTGGTGGCGTCTTCCAGATTTTTTTCCGAAAAGTCGATGGGGCTGCGGTAATGGCTGCTGATGAGAAACAAGCGTAATACTTCTGGATGATATTTTTTATAAACTTCGCGGATGGTGAAAAAGTTGCCGAGAGACTTGGACATCTTTTCCTTGTCGATGTTGACGAATCCGTTATGCACCCAGTAACGAACAGGTTGTTTCCCGGTGCACCCACAGGATTGTGCGATTTCATTTTCGTGATGTGGGAAAACCAGATCCTTACCTCCTCCATGAATATCGAAGGTGTCGCCGAGATATTTTTTGCTCATCGCCGAACATTCAATATGCCAGCCCGGTCGACCCGGCCCCCACGGGCTCTCCCAAAAAGGTTCTCCCGGCTTGCTCTTTTTCCATAACGCAAAATCCAATGGATCGCGCTTGATTTCGCTGACCTCTACGCGGGCTCCCGATTGCAGGTCGTCGATATTTTTCCCGGAAAGAAGACCGTAGTCCTTGAACGATTTGACCGAATAATAAACATCTCCCTCCGCCTCATAAGCTTTGTCCTGTTCGATCAGAGACTGGATCATGTCGAGCATTTCGGGGATGTGGTCGGTGGCTTTCGGTTCTTCGGTGGGCGCGGCGATATTCAGTTTGCCCATGTCTTCATAAAACGCTTCGATGTATTTGCGGTTGACCTCCTGCCAGTCCACACCTTCTTCGTTGGCGCGGTTGATGATCTTGTCGTCGATGTCGGTGAAGTTGCGCACGAAGCGAACTTCGTAGCCGAGGTACTGGAAATACCGGTAAAATGTGTCGAAGGCGATGGCGGCGCGGGCATGCCCGACATGGCAGTAGTCGTAGACGGTGACCCCGCATACATACATGCCGATCTGGTTTGTTTTAAGAGGAATGAATTCCTCTTTTTTTCGGGTCAGAGTGTTGAAGATGAGTAAGTTCATGATCCTAATATAGCATTCTGATTGTAGAAAGTCAGGAGTGAGAAACGGTGAATCATCGCAGGGGACAAGTTGATTATTCCTCTACGTCATCGCGAGCCGCAAAGCGGCTTGGCGATCCAGGTTTTCTGGGTTGCTTCGTCACCTTCGGCTCGCGATGACGGACTATTATTCTATCCCTCAGGGCGGTGTTGCGGTCGCGTCAGCGTCACCGCCACATTGCCTCCCCCGCTAGGGGGTGGATCCTATTCCTGGCCCACGGGGGTAGGCTGGAGGCGGGCTTCGAGTTCTTTGACGTTCAGGCGCAATTGTGAGACGGCGAACTTAGCCTGGCTGATGAGTGAGCTTTCGGTAACGGGGTCTTCGGACTTGCCGTATCCGGAAATTTCTTTGCGGATCTCATCCAGTTTCTGTTCCAGTTGGATGCTGCGTTTGGAGCTGAAACTTTTAGCGATCGCACCTTTCAGGCCTTCTCCGGCATAATGTTTGGTGATGGCCATCAGCATACGCTTGCGGGAGATAAACTTTTTGCCATTTTTCCAGTCTTCGATGGCTTGCAACATTTCTTTTTCGATATTATCCACAATAGCGTTGTAATCGGTCGGGTCGGTCATGTCATGAATTTCACCCGCAACCGAAGCGGACTTGATATTGAAGTCAAAAGTCTGGTCAACACCGGTCAGGTCGGCGGACTTGAGATTGGCTTCAACTTCGTCGGGAGCCAGTATCGGGTCCCAGACCTGCATGATGTAGCCTTCGCTGTTGATGTTGTCGAATTGATAGTCTCCGTTGGCATTGGGTTTGGTGTAATGACCATTAGGCACGACGAACAGGGTTCCGATCATGTCTTTATGCATATTGCATCTCAGCACCACGGGTCCGGCCTGGGTGAAATCGACGGTTTTGAAAGCGCCCGATGCCATGGCCCCGAGGTTGAACTGGTTGCTCAGAGACTTGGAGAAAATATTGTGCACCTCGCGGTCTTCATTGGAAAACGTGACGGTAGATCCTACTAGCACAACCGAGTGTTGCGGGCTGAACTGCAATCCGTTCTGGCGGATGGTAAGTTTTTGAGGTTTCTGGTTGGCGACTCTCAGTTTGCTTTTGGTTTCCAGAAATACCAGCGTGTTGGGTCCGGCTTTTTTCCCATTGATTTGAATGTTGCCTTTTATCGTCGTCGTGTTTTTAACTTTCTTGGATCCTTCTTCCATCTTGTGGTCGGAGTCGGAGCCTTCGGATTTTTTATCGGCGCTGACTTTTTCGACTTTTGTGTTCGCAGTTTCGACTTTTGCCTGCTGAACCGGTTCCGGGGTTTTGGGCGTATCTTGCTTGATGGGCTTTTCAGCCGCCGGGTCATAAAGTCCCAACGCGGTCAGCATCTGAATGACGAAGGGTTTTTCGAACTGCTTGTCCAACTCAATGGCTTTGAGGAAATGCGGTCCGGCGGTTTTGAACTTTTTCTGCATGCCCAACACAATACCCAGATTGAAATGTCCCTGGGCAAAATCCGGGTTGATAGACACGGCCTTCTTGTAGGCGGATTGTTCCTTTTCGTACATTTTCTTGCGGCCGAAGGATTTGCCCAACATGTTGTAGGCCATATAGTTGTTGGGAGAAAGTTTTATGGTTTTTTGAAATAGACGGATAGCTTCTTCCGCGTGATCGGCTTCGAGTTCGGTCATGCCCCAGTTGAAAGTGATTTCTTCATCGTTGGGAGAGAGTTCATGGGCTCGGGCAAAACGTCTTTTGGCCCCTTCAAACTTTTTCGCCATGCGAAGCGCCGCGCCCCAGATAGAAAACAGTTCCGGTGAATTGGGGCTGATTTTGGCGGCTTCTTCAAACTCCATATCTCCAGCGTTGAACTTGCCTTCCTCTGTTAACAGCATGCCTTTTTGGATATGCTCCAGAGTCTCCCGGGGCAGTTGCGATTGTTGTGGCGTCGGCAGAGATGTGGCAGTTTTAATCAGGGTTCCCGTATCTAGATCACTGGGGAGGGTGAATTCGGGTTCTGCTGATTCTGCCGGCTTGGCCGCTTTCTTTTCCGGTATTACTTTGGATTCTAGAATATTTTTATAAGGTTCCAGGTTGCTTTCAGGAGCTGAATAATGCATCAAAGCCCACAGCCCAACGGCCAATACGCTCAGCCAGGTAAACATCATGACAGAGCGTTTCAGGGGACTGCTTGGTGATTTAATTTTATTGTTTTTGGGGCGCATAGTTTTTTTCGGAACCTTGCTTGGGTGAACATTAATAAGACTGATCGTATAAAGATCACCTGAAAACGATTTTTATTCCTTAGATTCAGAATAATCAGGTTGAATTATTTCGAGTAATACGATTAAATCATAGCCTCAAACCGCCTGTCAACCGGGTGAGCCCATCGAAAAGGCGACAAAGCGCAGTTTCTTTGCTAAAAATGGTTTTTTTGCGGGTTTTCCAACAGCACCCTGAAACTTTTAATATTAATGAACTCTGTAGGGGAAGATAAAATATTGGAAACAGACCTGATGGCCTATTTGAAGGGGAAGTCTGGATATCTCCCTTGCCAGTTGATTGAGCAGGTGCACCGTCAGGGAATGATCCTCTCTCAGGTGCCGATCGAAGACTCGCAGATTCAGCCCGTGAGTCTGGATTTGCGCCTCGGGCCTAAGGCTTACCGAATCCAATGCAGTTTCCTCCCGGAAAATGAACCGGTGGAAACCAAACTCAAGGAGGTCAGCCTTTATGATCTTGATATTACCAATGGCGGGATATTGGAAAAAAATGCCATTTATCTGATTCCTCTAATGGAAGAGCTGAATCTGCCTTCCTCCATGTATGGGCTGGCCAACCCTAAAAGTTCGACCGGCAGGCTGGATATGTTCACCCGGGTCATTGTGGATCGGGGGCACCGGTTTGATGAGATCCCGCTCGGGTATCAGGGCAAGTTGTATCTGGAAATCATTCCGCGTTCTTTTCCGGTGAAGGTTCACGCTGGGTTGTCCCTGAACCAATTGCGGCTCTCGCATGTCACATCGCAGAGTCTGGATAAAGAGAAGATGATGATCAAGTATGAGAAAAATCCTATTCTATTTGATCAAAAAGGGAATGCCATTCCTGTCGATGAGGTGAAGGTGGAGGAGGGGGTCTATGTCAGCGTCGATGTTGCAGGGGATCAGCCGGAATCGATCATCGCCTACAAGGCCAAGACCAATTCCACCGTTATTGATCTGTCCAAAATCAGGCATTACAAGGCGGATGATTTCTGGGAGCCGATTTACAGAAAAAAGAAGAATAGATTGATTCTGGAACCGGAAAGTTTTTATATAATGATGTCGAAGGAAAGAGTTTGCATCTGGCCCGACTGGCTGGCGGAAATGATTGCTTATGAACCCAACAGCGGCGAACTACGGACTCATTACGCAGGGTTTTTTGATTCCGGGTTCGGCTGGAACGGAACCGATGAACTCACTAATCAGGGTACCCGGGCGGTGATGGAAGTACGGCCCCATGACGTCCCTTTTATGGTAGAAGACGGTCAGACCTTTTGTCGTCTGAAATTTGAAAGAGTGGTGGAACGGCCAGAAAAGTTGTATGGTCTATCCCTGAACTCCAATTACCACTCGCAAGGCTTGGCGTTAAGCAAATATTTCGAGCCCGACCACTAGCCACTGGGCGTGGGGCCGACTAGCAATAGCTTTTATTGGGCGAACAAGAAGTTATCTCGGCTTAACGGGACTCCCTCGCTAGAGGACAGGAACAAATATGGAACGTGAAGAATTAAAATCTATTGTTGAGAATGTTCTTTTGGCGGCAGACCAGCCGATCAACGCCAGTGAACTTAGCAAAATTTTTCTGGATGGAACTGACAAGGAACAACTGCAATCCATTCTTGACGAATTGCAGGAAGAATATAACTCGCGCAACTTGCAGATCACGCAAGTGGCGGACGGCTACCAGCTTTGCACCCGGCATGAGTACAACGATTTTATCAGGAAGTTCTTGAAGCTCGACCGTTCCACCCGGTTGTCTCAACCCAGCCTGGATACTTTGTCGATCATTGCCTACAAGCAACCGCTCACTCGTCAGGAAGTGGATGAGATTCGCGGGGTAGACTCAAGCGGAGTGCTCAAGACTCTCTTGGAGAAAAAAGTGATCGGTCCCGCTGGCCGGAAAAAAGTTCCAGGCCGACCCATCATGTATCGGACAACGCAAAAATTCCTCGAGTATTTTGGCCTGAAAGATTTGAGCGACTTGCCCACTCTGGAAGATTTGAGGGAAGAACTGGAAGGGGAAGACCCACCACTTCAAACTCAAATCGAATTTTCGGCATCGGAGGCTTCCGAGGCCTCGACCAGCGAGGCTGAGCCCGAAGACGACGCCCTCTAGCAAGGCAGGCAAATGGCATAGTTCGTTAAGCCGAGCGAACATTTGCTTGTAGTTTGAAGGCATTTAACCCTCTATAAATTTATTGGTTACTGTATGAAGATTCGTTTGCAAAAAATAATTGCTGATGCCGGACTCGCTTCCCGCCGTGAAGCGGAAAGATGGATTGAGGAGGGCAAGGTTCGTGTCAACGATCAGGTTGTGATTAAGTTGGGGTCCCTGGCCGACCCGGCTAAGGATGACATCAAGGTGCAGGGAAAACTGATTCCCCGTCGCCAGGAATCGGCCTACATTATTCTGAACAAGCCTACGGGTTGTCTGACCACGATGGATGATGACAAGCGGGGGCGAACCACTGTTATGGAATATGTCAAGGTGGTGCAGGCCCGGGTTTTTCCCGTAGGCCGTCTGGATTACAATACCCAGGGCGCATTGCTGTTCACCAATGATGGTCTTCTCGCAAAGAAACTGTTGGACCCCAAGTATGCGGTACCACGCACCTATAAGGTTAAGGTGGCGGGGGTGCCGAATGAAAAAACCTTGAAAAGGCTGGCCCGGGGAGTGCACCTTGAAGATAGTAAGTTCAAGCCTATGGAGGCAAAGGTGGGAAGAGTCAGCGGCAAAAACTGTTTCCTCATTTTGACGCTGGTGGAAGGCAAAAATCACCATATCAAAAGAGTGTGTGAGCATATCGGCCACCCGGTGATCAAACTCCAGCGCACTCATTTTGCAGGGTTGAGCCTGACAGGACTTCCCTTGGGGGCCTGCCGATTTCTCAGTTCCAAAGAAATTAAATCGTTGAAAAAACTTGTTATGAATGAACCTGAACCGCTTAAGGTTCGGCGAAAGAAGCGGACATGAGCATGACGAGATGTTTTCCGTCTCTTCTGTTGGGTTTCTGGTTCTTCAGCGTGGGCGGATTTTTTAGCACAGAAGTGTTTGCGCAAAAAAAGATGGGCGATGTTTATCAGGGTTCCGCAACCGTTCAGGTGAAGGGGGGGGACTATGTGGCCGCCCGGGAAAAAGCCGTGGATCTGGCTCTGAAAAATGGCATGGAAGAAGCATTGCAGGAAATGATAGGGGATGAGGAGTTTGAAGTCAGCCAGAGAGACCTTCGAAAAATTTTGCGGCGTTCCTCTCACTATGTAAAGAGTTATCGCTTTTTGGAAGCCTATGACGACATGGTCAATCAAGCCAGTGAGGTGAGATTGGAAATGCGTTTTTTCCCCTCTGCGGTGAGCCAGGCTCTGGCAGGGTTGGGGGTGATTACCGGTCCGGTCAGTGAAAGTAAAGTGGCCGTGCTGATCAACGAGAAAAGTTTTACTGCTGCTCCGGTCACTTCTTTTTGGGATATCTTTCCCATTTCAGAGACCCAGTTGGCCAAAAATCTGATGGAGGAAGGGATAGAAGTAATAGGCCGGGAACGGTTGCGCGAAATGGTTTCTGAGACAACCGTTCTCAACGCCATCAAGGGCGATCTCAAATCTGCGAGGAGTATAGGGTTGAAAGCGGGTGCTGATATCGTTATCGTGGGTACGGCTGTATCCAGTCTGCGCGGTACAAATGTGAAAGAGGGCATCAAAACCGTCCAAGCCAATATCAGTGTCAAAGTGGTGTCGACTTTGGAATCATCGTTGATCGCGGCCAAAGCAGAGTTTTCCACGATCAAGCATGAACAGGCCTTGCAGGCGGAACTGGAAGCTTTTGACATAGCCAGCAAAAAGCTGGCAGATTTTTTGATCCCCTCGTTTCACCGTTATCGGGAAAAGGGAATCGAGGCGCCGGTGAAGAAGGTCCCGGAAGCTCCGCCGTTATCCATGTCGGACATGTAAATTATGAATCAGGAAAAAAATAAAAACCTGTTATTGATTTCCGTTGCGGTGACTTTGGTGGTCTGCGTGGTGCTTTATTTTTCCCGCCGTGTGGTGGCTCCATTTTTTATCGCGTTTGCGCTGGCTTACCTGTTGGACCCCTTGGTAGACCGGTTGGCTGGCTGTAAGCTTTCCAGAACCCTGTCTGTTTTGGTTTTGATGCTGGGTTTTTTCTTTCTGGTGCTGGGTTCTGGAATTTTGCTGGTGCCGATTTTTAGTATGCAGGCTGAAAGTCTCGCAAAAAATATTCCCGTCTATGTTGGAGTCTTTCAGGAGTGGTTTCGTCCTATTCTGGATATGATCAGCGGGTTGGATCCGGCAAGAGTCGAAGCATTTGTCAATGAAGGGATGTCGCGTATAGGGGAACTGCCGATAAAAGTTCTGCAGTTTTCCAGTAAATTTATTTGGGGATCAATTTCCAATCTGTTCAATATTGTTTTGATGTTTGCCAATCTGGTGATCATTCCCGTTGTGATGTTTTATTTGCTGCGCGATTTTGATTCGATCAACGAAAAATTGTTGAAACTTGTGCCTCCCCGGTTTCAGGTAAAGACGAAAGATATTGTTCTGGAAATTGACCAGGTGCTCTCAAGTTTTGTGCGTGGACAATTGATGGTCGCCGGTTTGATGGGAACGATGTATTCGATCGGTCTGTATTTGTGCGACACACCCATGAGTCTGTCTCTGGGAATGATGGCCGGAATCGTCAACCTGGTTCCTTATCTGGGTCTGGTTTTAGGTTTTGTGCCTTCCGCACTTTTGACTTATATGCATACTCAAGAATGGATGCCAGTGCTGGCTGTCGCCGGTGTCTTCGGTGTGGTTCAGGCTCTGGAGGGCATGGTCATCACACCACGAGTGGTGGGCGAGAACATAGGACTCCATCCAGTCGCCGTGATCCTTGCTGTTTTGCTGGGCGGGGAACTGTTTGGGCTGGCAGGGATGATACTAGGCGTTCCTGGAGTCGCTGTCCTCAACGTCCTCATGTCGCGTGGTATTTTGCAATACAAAGCCTCCTCGTTTTACTCCTCCTGACGTAACCCGCTGTTTTTTATCGCCTTTCTGCTTGACCTTTGGTAGCGCAGTGATTATATTGGTTTTGCAATAGCAGAACCCTTTATCCTGCTAACCGACCACTACCAGCGGAAGTATTTCGCGTCCATTGAGTCCAGCATCATGTTGGGCGACCTTATCTGGAGAATTCATCATGAATCGCGTCACCACCCAGCCCTTATCTCTGACAAGATTATTCAGCGCTATTCAGGGCAACCTCGAACAACGTGCTTACAGTCCGCAAACCATCAAGGCCTATCTAGGGCAACTGCGACATTTTGTGCGGGACAAAGACTTGACCAACCCGCAAAATATTTCGGGGGACGATATCAGGAGTTATCTGGAAGGTCTCGTTGTGGAGGGGAAATCAAGATCAACGGTGGATCAGGCTTATAACGCTCTCGGTTATTTTTACAAGGCGGTCTATAACCATGACCTCATTCTGGATGGATTCAAGCGGCCACGAAAGAAAAAAATAAAACCCGTGGTGCTGACCGTCAGTGAAGTGCGAAAAATAGCGGTCTCATTAGAGAACCTGAAGCACAGGCTGATGGTAGAGTTGGCCTACACGGCGGGTTTGCGTGTCTCTGAACTGGTAGAGGTCAAGGCTCAGCATGTGAGTCTCGATAAGTTGATGCTATTTGTGCCAGGGCTCGGCAAGTTGGGTGCGCGCACTACCATATTTTCCGCTAGTCTTAAAGATGCCCTGCAAAGGCAGATTGGTAATAAAAGTCCGGGCGACTATTTATTCCCCAGCGAACAGGGAGGAAAGCTGACCACTCGCAGTGTCACTAAATTTTTTAAAGCCGCACTGACCACCTCCGGTGTGGAAAAACAGGTCACACCACATTCGCTGCGCCAGTCGTTCACGGCATTCATGCTCGCCAAAGGAGCCGACCGCATCGCGGTGCAAACCTTGCTGGGACGCCGAGCCCTCTAGCGAGGGAGGCAAATGGCAACAGCCAGTTAAGCCGAGAGCACGATAGCTAGCAGCAAGAATCCATTGCTCATTACCAGCGGAGGTACTCCGCCCTCTGGCACCGGGCCATGCCCGGTGGCTGCTCGCCGCAGGGGCAAACCGGGCAAGAGCATTTTGAGCCGCCAAAACCTTTGTTCGCCAAATCAAGCTATTGCTCATTGGCTCCACGCCGAGTGGTCGCTGGTTCAACGTCGAGTGGGGTGTCAGGTTTGCTCGGAGGGAATGGAGATCAAGACTTTTGTTCCTTGGTCAGGGATTCCTTCAACCTCAATTTCCCATCCATGCAGGGAAACTATTTTTTGGCACATGGCGAGTCCCATGCCGCTTCCTTCGTATTCATCTCGTCCGTGAAGTCTCTCGAACGGTTTAAAAATACGTTCTTTGTGTTCAGGGCGGATTCCTATGCCGTTGTCTTCAACCACAATTTCCATGTTCCCACTACTGGAAAGCTGGCTGCTAACTTTGATTACCGGTGCAACTCCCTTTTGATGGAATTTGAGGCTGTTCGATAAGAGATTCTGAAAGAGTTGTTTCGTCTGGATGGCGTCAGCACTGAGAACAGGGAGTTTGCCAATCTGAATTTCGGCGCAGGTACTTGTGATCCGATCCTCAAGATCTACCAGAACATCCTGCAAAAGATTGTTCAGATCGGTTTTTTGAGGTTGCCGGGTCTGTCCGGTCACCCGTGCAAGTTGCAGAAGGTCGTCTATAAAACTCTGCATTCTTGCGGAAGCCTTGATCATACGGCTGAAATAGTCTTTGCATTTTTCATCCAGATTTTCGGAGTGACTTTTGATAAAAGTGCTAAGAGTTCTTATTTTCCTTAAAGGTTCCTGAAGGTCATGGGAAGCAAGAAAGGCGAATTCCTCCAAGTCCCGATTACTGCGCTTAAGACCCTCCATGGAAATTTTGAGTCGTTGGTTTGACCTTTCCAGTTCTTCAATGCGGTTTCGGTACTCTTTCAGCGTTTTACCGGTTTTTTCCTGTTTGGTGATCGCGGTCATAAATTTTTTCGTATTTGTTTTGGGAGCCTGCAAGAGGGAAGCCAGATTAGACTCAATGATTTGCTTGAATTGCCGGAGAAGCTTTTCGCTTTCATCGGGCAAAGAGTTTGTTTTGGTATGCGCGATGAAGAAGGTGCCAAATACTTTTCCATCTGGCATGAATGCCGGAAGCCCGAGGTAGGAGAGCACTTCATTCTTAACGGCGGAGCTGTTTTCCCAGCCCTTGGATTTTGTGGCGTCGGGGATCCTGAGCGTTTCACCCGAATGGATGACTGCTTCACAATAGAAGTTTTCACAGGGCTGATAGCTCCCAGATGAGAATGGATTTTTGTCCGACTACTGGTGCAGACAATTTCAAAAAAAGGAGGTGCGTGTCGGGTTATGGATACTGAGGGAACCTTAAGGGTGTTCGCGAGGCCATTAACGGCATCCTGCCATTCATGCAAACCCTCACGGCTCAATATGATAGAAGGAAAAGAACTATGCGTGATGAACATTTAAAATTCTAATTAGCGATAAGTTGATTGGCATGGGGAATATTTAAGAACTAAACCCCTTGCAATAGGGTATTATATTACACAAAGAATGTAAAGGTGCTTTTTATTCCCGCAAGGGTTTGAAATATAAAGGTATATTTATTTTTTTACAAAATGCTCAGTGCGGTAGATAATCGTATTTCATGTTGCGGCGTTGGGGGATGAAGCCGCCATCGGTGATCAACCGCTTGATTTCTTCCTCGTCCATGCAATAGACGGTTCCTGCGGCGGCAACTACGTTTTCTTCCATCATGGTGCTACCCATATCGTTGGCTCCGTAGTAAAGCGACACCTGTCCGATTTTCGGACCCTGAGTCACCCATGAGGATTGCAGGTTATTGAAGTTGTCGAGGAATATCCGGCTGATGGCAAGTGTTTTTAAGTATTCGAATCCGGTAACAGCGGTTTGTATTCCGCTGTCCCCTTGCAGTTGTGTGTTTCCCGGTTGAAAGCCCCAAGCGATGAATGCGGTGAAGCCCTGGGTTTTATCCTGTAATTTTCTGAGCCGCTCAAGATGCTCGATGCGTTCTTCAAGTGTTTCGACATGACCGAACATCATGGTCGCGGTGGTGGGGATGCCCATGCCGTGGGCGTGTTCCATGACCTCCAGCCATTCATCTGCCGTGCATTTTTTCGGGCTGATAATCTGGCGTACGCGGTCAACGAGAATCTCTGCGCCGCCGCCAGGTATGGAGTCCAATCCTGCCTGTTTGAGCCGGGTGAGAGTCTCATCCAGTGAGAGTTTCGATACCCGACTGATGTGAATGATTTCTGAAGGGGACAGGGCATGAAGGTGAATGCCAAATTGCTGTTTGATTTTCTGAAACAGTTCCTCAAAATAATCGATCTTTAAATTCTGGTGATGTCCACCTTGCAGGAGAATCTGGTTGCCACCGGCAGCTACGGTCTCCTCAATTTTTTGCGCGATGGTTTCAAAGGGCAGAACATAAGAGTCGGCGTCGGATTCCTTACGGTAGAAAGCGCAGAAAGAACAATCGGTAACGCAGACATTGGTGTAATTGATATTTCTGTCTACGATGTAGGTGATGGTTTTATCGGCCCTTTTATTACGGGTCAATTTGGAGGCGACGTTTCCGAGAAGCAGGATATCTGTTGTGGAAAACAGTTGCAGCGCTTCATCAGGCTGTATCCGCTGACCGGCAAGGGCTTTTTCGAGGATGGATTCAATCATCATTCCGTCTTGGCATCGCATCGGATTTCAAGATGATTTCGGTCCGGGTCTGTGAAATAGATGGATTCTCCTTCGCCGCGTACTACAGGACCACTGTCGATCGTTACATCCTTGTTTTTGAGTTCGTCAACGATCTTGATAAATTCATCGCGGCTGGTCGCAAAAGCGAAATGCATATAACCTTTATCGCTGAGTTGTTCAAGTGCTGGTTTCATTTCGAGGTCGGGAGTTTCAAACAGGGCCAAGTGGGAATTGCCGGTATCCAGCATGATATGCCTCAGTCCTTTGGAAAACCGGTGGCTGACGTTGAATCCGAGCACGTCCGTATAAAAACGCTCGGCGCGGTCCAGGTCGCTGACATTGAGGGCAATGTGGTGGATGCCTTGAAGGTGCATGGATACTGTTACAGCATGCCGTCACAGCATGCCGTCACCCCCTCCGAATGAGGTGGTCGTCAGGCCGTCGATGCCAGTGTCTGTCATTTCGTCTTCTTTGGTTATGAGAAATATATGGTATCCAAACTTGCTTTTGATCGGGCCTTGAACTTCACCTACCGGAGCCGCCATGGCGGCTTTTTCCAGTTCGGGAGCGGCGGTATTATGCTCAAGATATCCAAGATCACCGCCTTTATTGCGGGATCCGCAGGCACTGTATTTTTTTGCCATCTTGGCAAACACTTTAAACAGTATCTCGCGGTCTTTATACTCATCTTCTCTGAGGTGATCAATAAGCACATTGGCAAGGTCTTCGGTGCTTAAGACAATGTGGCTGACTTGAATTGCTCGTATCGACATATCGGCATCCCCGTCCTTGATAGACGTTGGTAAATGGGTTTATGTAATATGTGGGCATTATACCCTCTGCTCGCCTCAGGGGCAACCACCACTCGGCGCCCCTTAGCAAGGGAGACAGATAGAAATGGCTTGGTCAGGTCGAAATAACTTGTTGCTGGCCAAAAAAGGCTATTGCTCACTAGCCCGATTGGTGGGTTTCGATGGCGTCCAGGAGAGATGCTACGGTGTATTGTTCCGGTGCGATTTCTACATTTAACCCGGCATCTTTGGCGGTTTTTCCGGTGACCGGGCCGATGCAGGCGATTGTGATTTTTTTAATCGCGGGCAGGAGTTCTTCTCCGGTCAATGCGAGAAAGTTTTTGACGGTGGAGGAGGAGGTGAACGTGATGACATCAATGCTTCCTTCTGCAAGCCTCTTTTTCAGTGCATCCACCGGTGTGTTAGGCAGAACGGTCTGGTAAGCCGGAGCAACATCAACGATGGCTCCCATTTCCCGCAGTTGTTCGGGCAGGGTTTCGCGAGCGACGGTGGCGCGGGGTATAAGAAACCGCTTCCCATTTATGTTTTCTTTGCCGATACTTTCGATCAGAGATTCGGCGACAAAATTTTCGGGCACCACATCCACGCGGATTCCCAGGTTGCGAACGGCCTCGGCGGTTTTGGGTCCGATGGTGAAGACCCGAAGTCCTTTCAACTCGCGGATGTCTTGCTCAACAGCTTTGAGTCGTTCGGCAAAAAAACGCACGCCATTGACGCTGGTGAATATCAGTCCATGGTATTGAGAGAGGTTGTTCAGCGCATTATCTAAAGGTGCCCAGTCATCCGGTGCGATGGTCTCGATCACCGGGAAAAAGAAAGGCTCGGCGCCTAGTTCTCGCAGTCGGTCGATCATGGTTTCGGCCTGGTCGCCTTTTCGCGTGACGACAATAGTTTTACCGAACAGTGGCAGGTGTTCATACCATTCGATGACGGGTTTCAGGTTCACCACTTCTCCGATTATGGTCAGGGCCGGGGGCAAAATTTTATCTTTCGCGGAAATCTCTACAATGGTGCCGAGAGTGCCGGTCCATGTTTTCTGCCGGGCCGTCGTGCCCCATTGCACAACGGCGATAGGGGTATCCGGATTTTTGCCGAAACTCATGAGTTTTTCGACAATCAAAGGAAGTTTGCGTGCACCCATGAGAAAAACCAGAGTCCCGGACCGGGCCGCTATTTTTTCCCAATCGATATGAATGTCGCCCTGTTTTTTTTCGTTACTCCCGGTAATGATAGAAAGGGTGGAAGACAGGTCGCGGTGTGTGAGCGGGATGCCAGCATAGGCTGCAACGCCGGTTACTGAGGTCACGCCGGGAACGATGATGAAAGGGATGCCGGCTTGCTGGACGGCTTGTATCTCTTCGCCCCCGCGCCCAAACAGAAACGGGTCTCCGCCTTTTAAGCGGATAACGATTTTTCCTTCGCGGGCTTTACTGACGAGCAGTTGATTGATCTCTTCCTGTTCCATGGAGGCAACGCCTTCTTTTTTTCCGACATAAATTTTTTCCGCTGAATTTTGCGTGAAGCGAATCATATCAGGATTGACCAGGTGGTCGTATAAGATGACATCGGCCTTTTGCAGCCACTGTTTGCCGTTCAAGGTCAACAGGCCGATATCGCCCGGTCCGGCGCCGACGAGAACCACTTTCCCTTTACTTGAGTTGGTCATGATTTGATAGTTGGTAGTTTTTGGGGCCGATAAAATTAGTTGTTCACCCTTTCAGGCAGCCGTGAGGGTGTGAACATGGTTGGCAAGATCTGCGAAATCCTCAAGGGAGAGGGTTTCGCCTCTCCGGTTAAGATCGATGCCGGCCAATCGAGTTTTCCCGTTTTCCTCATTGAACAGAGATTCCCAGTCTTTTAAATTATTTTTCAGCATTTTCCGTTTATGAAAAAATGCGGAGTTCACCAGCTTAAAAAACAGTTTCGGATTTTCAACCTGCACCTTTGGCTGGGGCAGGGGCGTTAGACCGATGAGCGAAGAATCGATTTTGGGTTTAGGTGAAAACGCGGTGTTGGGAATTTCAAGCAAACGCTCAATCTCACAATGATACTGCACGTAGACGGAGAGTGAACCGTATTCCTTTTGGCCGGGTTTGGCCGTTAACCGGTCTACCACTTCTTTTTGTAGCATCAACGTCATGGAGCGGATTTGATTCCGGTAATGGATCAATTTTTTCATGATATGGGTGGCGGCGTAATAGGGAAGATTGGAAACGACGTTAAGTCCTCCCCCTAGAGAAGCGTAATCAAACTTTGCTGCATCGCCTTCAATCAGTTTAAAAGATGGAGTATCACCAAAACGGTTTTGCAGGTCTTTTGAAAGCCGGGGATCGAGTTCGATAGCGGTCAACGAATCGGCCTCGCGGATTAGAAGTTGGGTGAGGACACCCTTTCCGGGCCCAATTTCAACCACCGGTTCGCCGGGCTGGATATGGGCCAACTGGATGATGTTCTGAGCGATGTTCAGGTCGATCAGGAAGTTTTGCCCGAGTGGCCTCTTCCTCATTTCATGGAGAGCGTGGATTGCGACAACCGACTCGCCGTCCTCAAAGCCATTTTAAGATTTTCTGGGCAGGCTCTGTCTTTTCCCGCAATGTCGAATGCGGTGCCATGGTCTACGGAGGTTCTCAATATGGGCAGGCCCAAGGTGATGTTCACTCCCTGCCCGGCGGAGTCCATCTTTACTGGGATCATACCTTGATCGTGATACATGCAGACCACCGCGTCATATTTCTGGGAGTCCGCTCTGCCAAACAGGGCATCGGCAGAGAAGGGACCGCTTGCCTGGATGCCTTCCTGCTGCACGATTTTCAGTGCGGGTAAAATGAAATCGGTTTCTTCTTGTCCAAAAATTCCTCCATCGCCACAATGCGGGTTGAGTCCTGTCACTGCAATATTGGGAACATCGGTCACATGTCGGGTCAGCCATTCATGAGTCAGCCGAATGATGTTGAGCACTCTTTCTTCAGTGATGAGAGGCTGAACCAGCCCCAAGGGGACATGAGTAGTGACAAGCACGACTCTCAGGGTTTTGCCCGCCATCATAAGCGCGGCCTGTTTGGAACCTGTGAGATCGGCCAGTAGTTCGGTATGCCCGGGAAACAGATGGCCTGCAAGATGCAGGCTCTTTTTATTAATGGGTGCTGTTGTAATGGCAGAGACTTCGTCGCGGAGAGCCAAGTCTACAGCAACTTTGATGGCCTCATAACTGGCCTGGCCTGCCTCGGCGCTGGGTCTGCCAACAGGAATATTTTCGGGAACGTTCTTGAGGTCGATGACATCAATGGTGCAGGTCTGGTACCAGCCTTCTTCGGGCCGGTTAATGGAGTGCACCAGAATTTCCGGGGCAAACTTTTTTGCAGTTTCCTGAAGCAGGCGTGCATCACCTATGACCACCGCTCGGGACTGAAGCGGCAGGGTGTCATCCTGAAAAGCTTTGACAATGACTTCGGGTCCGATCCCGGCAGGATCTCCCATCGTTAATGCGATAATAGGTGTTGCACCCATAATTGATAGCTCTGTTTGAAGAACGAAAATGCCACGGATTGAAGGAAGGTTATTTCCTCAACTTATGAATTTTTCCCTTGGGTTTTTTTGACAACCCGGACGGCCTGGGACTTGCGTCCAGGGTTTTTTTGTCCACGTTGCTTTCGTATTCTTTGAAATTCTCTATAAACTGGTTTGCAAGTTCCTGGGCTTTTTTGTCGTAGGCTTCCGGATTTTTCCAGGTGTTTCTAGGCTGAAGAATTTCATCCGGGACGCCTTTGACCTTAAACGGGACATGCAGGCCGAAAACCGGATCTTCCTGAGTTTTCACCTGATCCAACTCTCCTTCGAGAATAGCCTTGATCATGGCCCGGGTGTGTTTGATTTCTACCCGGTGTCCGACTCCATAAGGTCCGCCTGTCCATCCGGTATTCACCAGCCAACAGGATACGTTGTGTTTGGCAATTCTTTCACCCAGCATATCCGCATAAACGGAAGGGTGCAGGGACATGAATGGAGCACCAAAACAGGTGCTGAAAATTGCTGTGGGTTCACGGCTCATGCCTTTTTCGGTGCCGGCCACTTTTGCGGTGTAGCCAGAGATGAAATGATACATGGCCTGTTCCGGGCTGAGCTTGGAAACCGGAGGCATGACCCCATAAGCATCGCAGGTCAGCATGATCACGTTATTCGGGTGGCCCCCCATACCACTGAGCACAGCATTTTTAATATGGGTGATGGGGTAACTGGCGCGAGTGTTCTCGGTGAGACTGGCATCATCAAGATTGAGCCGACGCGTCTCCGGATCCATAACCACATTTTCAAGCAGGGTGCCAAACCGGCGCGTACACTCATAAATTTCGGGTTCGGATTTCTCGGACAGGTGAATCACCTTGGCGTAACAGCCGCCTTCAAAATTAAAAACGCCTCGGTCACTCCAACCATGTTCGTCATCACCAATCAGCTTGCGCAAGGGATCGGCAGACAAGGTGGTTTTCCCGGTTCCTGAAAGCCCGAAAAATATTGAGGAATCCCCCTTCTTACCGATATTGGCGGAGCAATGCATAGATAGTACGGACTGTTTTTGCGGCAATAGATAATTCAAAATAGAGAAAACGGATTTTTTGATTTCCCCGGCATAACTCGTTCCACCGATCAAAACCAACTGTTTGCCGAAGTCAACAATGACGAAAACCTCTGAGTTGGTGCCGTCAATGGCGGGCACGGCTTTAAAACCGGGAACCTGAATGATGGTGAATGCGGGTTCATGGGTTTCCAGTTTGGCCATATCCCGAATCTGGATAAACATATTTCTCGCGAACAGGCTGTGCCATGCTTGCTCGGTGATGACGCGAATATGAGTCTGATGCTTGGGATCGGAACCGGCGCAACAATCCTGCACATAAACTTCTTTCCCTTGAAGATACGCCAGCACTCTGGAGTACAGGGCTTCAAATCGTTCAACGGAAAAAGGCCGGTTGACTTTTCCCCACCAGATGTTTTCCTGACTGGAAGGCTCTTGAACAATAAACTTGTCTTTTGGGGCTCGTCCGGTATGCTCCCCTGTGCTCACGCACATGGGCCCCAAATGGGAAAGTTGCCCTTCTCCGTTTTGGATGATGTGTTCGTAAAGATGGGAAGTGGATAAATTCCAGTGAATCTTTTTCAGATTTTTCAAGCCATGCGTTTCTAACCCGACTTTATGCTTTAAAACTTTTTGCTGCATGGGTGATATTCCTTTATGATATGAGGGTGTGGTTTAACCCTTTGAAAGGGGATGAACTCCCTCGATTTTGAGTCCGGAAGCGTTGAATAAGTCGCTAATCATATATAAAAGTTTATCATATTTACGGCAAATGAAAACCGCTTTTTGTTCCCAAAGTCTGTCTTTTAAGCATAAATTTTCAGGATCTTAGAATGTTTCGATTATTTGGCGAAAAAAAGGAGGAACCTAAGGTGAAGGTTCTGGCACGGGAGAAAACTCGATATAACGATATTTATGTCATCCAGAACGGGGAGCATCGTGAGCTCTGGTTTAAGGGTGATGGTGAATATTATCTGCAAAGCCGGATGGATACGCAGGGGCAAAATCCTCTTGCGCTGGTTTACTCGCGCATGATGATGGCTTCCCTGCTGTTTTCGCCGGAACCTGAAAGAATGCTCATGGTGGGTTTAGGCGGGGCTGCGGTCAGCAATTGTCTTGCTCAATGGTTCCCAAACTTAAAAATAGATATTGTGGAGGTGGATGGCAAGGTTATTGATGTTTCCAAAAAATATTTTTCCCTGCGTGAGTCGAACCGCTGCCGGGTGTTTGAAGAAGACGGGAGGGTGTTCATTCAGAAACGCAAGGGCCAGGAACCTTATGACTGGATTATTCTGGATGCGTTTAAAAGTGGGTCGATCCCCTACCATTTGAAGACCTGTGAGTTTTATAAAGAAATTCGCGAGGTGCTGAAGCCCGGCGGTGTGGTGGGCTCAAACCTTTATGGCAAAGGCAACACCCTAAAACCCAGGGATACTCAAACTTTTCTTTCGGTGTTTCCGCAGATTTATTGCTTTGAAGATGATGATCAGGTAGCGACGGTGCTCATTGCGACGGATGGTGAACGCTGGAGCGAAGAAAAAATCCGTGATCGGGCTTCAACATACCGAAAACTGCCGGAGCCTTTTTCCATGGAAGATATTGCGAAAGCATACCGGCCGGGGAAATTTTTGGAAGAGTCAGTCTCAACATTTAAAGATCACGTCTCGGGAAACGGATTCCTGCACGATGTCGAGCGGGAAAATCTACAAAGCTCCAAAGAGCGCCGCTATCCCATCATCAACGTCTATTAAAAATCGGGTTTTTAAGAGGAAAGGTCAAAGATCTGCACTTTGCCTCCATCGACATTGGCGGCCGCCAATTGGTCGTTGAAGATGGAGAGCCCGCCCACTTTTCCTAACTGCCCTGCTCTTTTGCCCGGTATGCGGTAAATATTTTGAACTTCGAGCTGGTCGTTAAGATGAACGATCTGGCTGTTCCAAAAATCGGAAGCGTAAATGCCGTGGCTGGGATGTCGGGTCAGAAAATAAATTTCATCTACTCCCAGATCCGCTTTATCGACTTTGCGGATCATATTGTCCTGTGCGTCAAAATGTTTCAGCAAAGCTTCTGACCGGTCTCCCACCAGATATTCTCCATTGGGCAGGCAAAAGACACTGACTGGCTCGTTCAACGTTGTCGATGAGTTCTCACCGGGAATGGTGCGGACGTTGGCTCCATTATCATCAAAAATTAATATTCGGTTATGTTCTGGATCGGCGGCCCAAATATTATCCTGATTGTCAATGGAAAGACCGAATAGCATACCCAGTTGCCCGAGGCCGAACTGCAAGAGATACGTTCCTTCTTTATCAAACTTCTTAATGAGTTTGTTTCTCTCCTCAATGACGTATATAGAGCCTTTGCTGTCAACGGCTAGATTGTTTGGGTATTGCAATTTGTCAGGCGTATTGCCCCATCCGCCAAAATGAAACTGATAGTTCCCTTGCGGGGAATAGCTGTGAACCCGGTGGTTTTCATAGTCAGCAACCAGCAGGCCGCCATCCCGGTTGTGGTGGATGCCTTGGGGCATCTGGGTTTTGCCGATTTCTGAACCGGCTTCTTCTAGAATCCGGATTTCCCGAAAACTTGTTTTTTGGGAAATCCCTGAAGAGGTCAGACGGTTGCGAAATTCAGATAGCTTATCTAGAATATTTTTCACTCTGGAACTCCTCTGATATTCAAATTCAGACCGATCTTGACCAATGATTTCTTTCGCGGCTTCCTCCTCACTTCTTATTGAGTCGGTTATTTCCGAAAGATCATATTTAGAGTCCAGTTCTTGGGCCTGATTCAGCAGGGCAAAAACCTTGAAGGTTTTTGTCTTGCGGGATCTGGAAAGTCCACGGAGTAGAGGGATATTTTGAGAAACTTCGTCTTCAAAGGCCTGGAAAAACTGCCGGGCTTCTGTGTCTTCATTATCCCCCAGAGTTAAAAAAGCGCCCGCGAGGACAAGACGATGAAGATTGCGCGACTGGTTGATGTCCATGCTCATGATCATTCTGCGAATCAGGTTGATTTGAAACTGCACGATGGCAATATTGTCGTTGATGGTAATGGGAGAGACTTTATCTTCCACCCTTGTCCGTTTGAGTTGGACATCCAAATCTCTCCGCTTGTGCAACATTTCTTCCAATTGCTGAATGAGTTCCTGGCTTTTTTCCTGATAAGTGGCATGGGTTTCCATTAACTTTAAAGCGCAGTGACCCAGTTCTTTTTTGTGCTCTGAAAATCCAGGAAACTGAAACTCGTCCTGTCCCCAAACCAACCTGTCATTTTCTCTATTTAAAGATGAACCTTCCACTTTGAGAGCAGTCAGAGCCTCTGCAAAATCCAGGTTCTCGGAGTCATAAGGGACGGGAGCGAAGTCCTGAAGTGCGAGGTTCGTTTTGCAGACAGTTTTACCTGACGCAGGATTTCTTAAAAGAGTATCGAATGAGTTCAGGAGTTGCTGTTCCATCTGGGTGTAGGCTCGCCAATCTTCATGAAATCCGATCAGGGTTTTCAGGATATCCTCAAAGGCGGAAGAATCTCCCGGCGCTTTGCCTGCAAAACTTTCTAAGCTGACATTCGCTTGGGTATTTGGCGCAAGGGTTTTCAGGTTGAACCAGTGAGACCGCAACTCAAACTGTAGGTGCTGTTGCAGGTCCATCATTCTGCAGTTGGAATAATACTGGGTGAGAAAAGCAGACAATTTGTCTCCTTCCCCTTGGGATTCCCCCAATATCTGAACCATGGATTCCTCGCTTTTCTCTTTCTGCCCGAAATATTCTTTCATGAGGCTCAAGTTCTCTCCTGTCTGCCGGAGCAGAACGTCGGACTCTAATTGCGTTTCGGATGACTTGCTTACAATAAAATTGAAGATAAGCCTGGAAAATTTTTGAACGGTTTTTCGGTAGCAATAGATTTCGTTTCGGGTCAGGCGGTAGAATTTTTTATCTTCCTGTTCAGCGATATGAAGATCACGGTTGAAGTCACGAACCCCATCGGGGTCTTTCACAATTTTTCGTTGTTCTTCATGCAAAAGGCCGTTGAATTTTAACGCCGCTTCCTGCCAGGATTGAAAGGATTTTAATAGTCTATCTCGGGCCTGTTTTAATTGTTCTTCTGCTCCCCGGCAGGCAAGGGCGCTGTCGGTCGCGCCTTTTTTAGACAGGTGGCTGAGCTGAAGCGCGGCATTTATTTTCAGGTCACTGGCAAGCGGTGTTGTTCCCGATGCGTTCTCATTTAAAAGGGCAAGAGTTTTTTCAAGCGCTGCCTGGGCGTTGTCATTCTCCTGTTCAAGAGAAAGGGCATGGTAAAAAATATGGGCAGGGTCGGGATTGGGAAGCGCGCCTAAACTTTCTGCTAGAGTATTTTGAGATGCCAGTGGAATCAGGTATTTGACTATCTTCGTGTTGAAGGTGGAGCCAATATGCAGGCAACCTTTCAAGTCTATGGCTGTCAGGCAGGGGGCTTCGAAAACCTGTGTCCCGTCAATGGCGAACAAATACTGGCCGAAGGGAGAAAAAACCTGAACACGTTCATTGTTTAAATCAGCGACATACAGCAAATCATTGGGGGCAACCGTCACGCAGAGTGGGTACTGGAATTGGCCGGGTTCGGAGCCTTTTTCACCGAACGATACTATTTCCCGCCAATGAGGGTCAAACTTACGTATTCGATGATTGCCACTGTCGGTGATGAAATAATTTCCACGGCTGTCCTTAGCAATGGAAGTGGGCAGTTCAAATAAGGGGGGACTCAGCATATGGGCGGGGGTTCCCTGAAGCTCTGCCAACTGTTCTTCTAAAACAGTGCCTCGGTCCCCCACCCATCCCAGTGATACGCCCTGGGGATTGAAAAACTGAATGCGATGATTGTAGCGTTCCACCACAATCAGGTTGCCCGAAGGTTCCACCAGAATGTCATAAGGTTCGTTCAGTTCTCCTTTTTTGTCTCCGCAAGCACCGAAGGTAAGAAGAGGGATGCCCTTTGCATCGAACTTTTGTACCCGGTGGTTCCAGCTATCGGCCACATAAATATTTTTGTCAGAATCAACCGCGATTCCCTTAGGGTATTGAAATTGACCCGGTTCTTTTCCTTTGCTGCCGAAGCTATGCAGAAGGTTGAATTGAGAGTCGTAAACTTGAATACGGTGATTAAAATCATCGGCAAGCAGAAGATGACCTTCGCTTGAAAAACATAAGCCGGAGGGAGGGGATAATTCCTCTTCGGATTCTTCTCTGTATGTGGCGGATAATTTTGCTGATAACAGGTTGTCTTGAGGGGTCATGTGAAGTTTCAGGCGTAGGAAGACTTACTAACTTCTCAGCATTTAATCATAATCCGATTCCGATAACAATAGCCTACATTATACGAACATGGCCACCTGTTTTTCCGCGGCGGGAGGTGATTGTCAGTGAGGAAGGAGGAGTGATTCTTGTTTTCGCCCAATGTGTCAGGAGTTCATGGCCAGATATTTATCGTAAAGGGTACTGACCAGACGGGAGGCATCAAACTTATCTCTTCTTGGTGGCATTTGGGATGGCGGGTCCAGCATGAACAGAAAATAAAGGTAAGCGAAGGCCAGCCCATGGTCATAATAGTATTGAACAGCCAATTCAAAATATTTTCGGGCTTCTTTATAATCCTTCCTGCTTAATTCTATTTCACCTAAATGAAAACAGGTTTTTCCGGTCAGGGCGAAATCGTGATTATTTTCCAAGGCCTTTAAAAATCCCTGACGGGCCTCCTCCCATTTTTTTTCTGCCTTCAACCTGGAAGCCAACCTATATTCTGCGAGAGGATTGTGTTCCGTGTTTTCTTCGCTTGAATTTCTGGCAATGGATAAGTCGGCGTAATTTTTCAGGTTAGTGAGGATGCAGTTTTGACAATGCATAGGTCGGCTTTTTTCCGAAGCGCAGAAATGCATATAACGAAGATAACGTATGGGAAATGAGTTCCAATCTTCTTGGTTGTCAAAGCTCCGAAGAGGTTGCGGGATTTCCAATAATCCTTCACAAACGCCGGCTTTTATAGTGGATGGCCCTGTTCCTATAAGTGTCAACCAGTTGTCGACATAGGGGCAGGAGCTGGAGTCCAGAAAAGACTTGGCGAACCCTGTTTGTGTTACATCGAGCCCCTCACTGTTCCATCGGTCCAAAATAGGATTGATCTTATTTTTAGAGCTCTCAAAATCAGCAAAAATAGTTTTCTCAAAATTGTGCTGGTCAAAAGAAGTCATTGGGTCAATCATGATTTCTTGAATCCCGTGTTGCTGGGCGGTGCCTATAATTTCGCTCAGCTCATCCTGATTATCTTGGCTGACCGTTATGTTGAGCGTAATTTTCGGGAATATGCTATTCATCTCCGATTTCAGCTGTTGTACCCAATCGATTTTTTGCCAGAATTTCCTGATATAGTCAGGGTTTCCAGCACCGTGCCCCAAGGGCGCTTTCCCATCAAATGAAAAGGTGAGGATCTTGAGTTCGGCCCGAATGAGATCGCGGATTTTTTCCCGCGTTAAAGGAACGCCACTTGTGTAAATGATAGAAATCTTATCCTGTATCTTTTCCAGAAAACGGATCATGTGCGGAGATTCAAGGGTCTCACCCAAGCCGCAAAAAATCACATACGAAGAATTTTGAACCCAGGGCATGCAGGAGTCGAATTGATCAGGACTCATATAAAGATAATCTTCATAAAGCTGGGTGCTGCTGGAAAACCCGGTGCAACACATTTTGCAGCCAACCCCACATGTGTACGCGGGAAAGAAGACCACGAAGTCAGGGGCCTCTGATTTGAGATGGCTCAATGGCAGAGCTTTTTCGTGAGCACGATCCATCAGCTCGGCGAGGAGGGGGAATTCACCTTGCTCAAGCAGGGATTTTGCCCTACTCAGGTCATCGGTCAGGACGGAATGAATAATATTTTGTTCCAGATTCATTTCGCGCATATTGTGGTTTCCAGATCCAATTAGTCAGTGATAATAAGTTTTTCGATCTCAGCATCCGGCATGGTTCGGGCTCTTTGAATCCGGGATCGGCGAAGAAGCATTTGCGGCAACATTTTTAATGCATCCCATTTGCTTTTCCAGAGTACTTGTCCTTGCCCGCGATAAGTGAAGTATTTGATGTCGGCAAATTGATGTTTCCATATGGCAAAGAGATATTTGAAATACATGCCGAGGGAATAGTTTTTGATGAAGACCCAGATGTCGTTGCGTTTACATAAGTAGACGTACCGGTCGCTGTACAGGCCCACTGTGGCGGTGCCGATGTGAAAAACTTTGGCCTTTGGCAGGTAGACAGCTTTGAGACCTTTTAACTGCCCGCGCATATTGATATCAACATCTTCCGCGAAAATAAAAAAGTCTTCATCGAAAAGTCCCACCTGCTTGAAGAATTCGCGCCGGTAAATTCCGGCTCCGGCACAGGCACCGAAAACATAGTCTTCCTCTTCGTATTGGCCGGTGTCTTTCTCTCCTTGTCCTCTGCCGCCGCCTGCAGACCAACTGTGAAACAGGTCACCTGTATTATAAAAAACATCGCGGTTATCCAGAAACATCATTTTGGTGGTGCCCATTCCACATTCGGGATAGCGTTCCATGCCTTCATAAAGTTCCTTCAGCCAGTCGGAAGTCACTTCGATATCATTATTGAGCAGGACGATATATTCCGCGTTCGAAGCTTTAATGCCTTCGTTACAGGCGATGGCAAACCCCATATTGTCGGGCATTTTCAGCAGTCTCACCCAGGGGTATTGCTTCTCGATCATTTCGCGTGAGCCATCGACCGAGCCATTATCGACCACAATGACTTCATGGCCCTCGAAGTCGAGTTGAGCTAGAGAGTCGAGGCACATGCCAACGAACCGCATTCCATTCCAATTGGGCACGACAATGCTGACTTTCAAGGGAGAATCCTTTTGAGAATTAGGGTTTGTCTCCACCTTTTCGGTATTTTTACCGGACTTCTGAATAGGGAGTTGCATAACTTGGGTTGTTTGAGGCTTATTTTTCAGTAAATCTTTTGCCCCTTGATGCGAGGGTTGTCTTTCAAGGCATTGTTCAAGAAGTTGAGTCTGCTTGTCCGGGGGAGCCAATAGTGCCATCCTGAACCAGGCATTGGCCTGTATATGGGGATAATTCTGGCTGGATGTCGTCAATTCTTCGAATAATTTATAAGCTCCGGGCCGGTCTCCAGATTTTTCCAGGGCAGAGGCGAGGGCGTAGCGCATGATCGCATTCTCCGGATCTTTTTGCAGAAAAAGTTTGAGTGTTTCGTGTTCCGGTCTCAGGCTGGAATCGAGTTCAGCAAGATTTTTAACGATCAAAGTATGCAGCCATGCACGATCTTTCTTGTCATGAACATCCCGGGCTTCGGTGTATAAATTTTTGAGGCCGTCGCGATCTTCGCGGTTTTGCATGCATTCGCTGGAAAACTTCCAGCTGTCGTGCCGGTTGGGTTTCTCGCGGCGGACTTTTTCAAATTCTTTCAGGGCATTGACAAAATCTTTCTTTGCTTTTAAAAGTAATCCTTTTGAAAAAGCGACGTTCGAATCATAGCCGAAGAGTTTTATTTCCTCATCCAGCAGGGCCGAAGCCTCGTCTAACTTGTTCAGTTTGATTTTTTGATTGCAGATATTCAAGCGGTTGACAGCCCAATGGGGCGCGACCTCGAGAACATTCTCATATGCTTGTTCGGCCTGCTCGGTGAGTCCCATGGAAACATAAACTTCCCCCATGTAGTCATAACCTTCGACATCCCGCTTGTTCAGTTTGACGAGTTTTTTGCATTCTCTGAGGGCGATTGCCGGTTTTCCTCGCTCATGGTCAGAGCGGTCAAGGCCCGGCGCATGCCAGTCTGCTTGAGTGAGCGATTCCAGCTGGCGCATTTTTTCCCGCCAGTTCAGGGAAAGCAGATTTTCTGACCGGGATTCTACAGACTCCAAACGGTAAACCGGGAACCGGGCCAGCACGACTTTCAGGAGTTTGTAGCGTAGGCCGGTGATTTCTTCCAGACGTGCGACATCCAGATCGGCAAAGCTCTTGATCAGGTATATGGGCTTGTGGCGCAAGAGGCCACCTACGAAACTATCGTAAAAACCTTCCAGGTCCGGGGTGTCCCAAGGGCCTATGCTGTGATGCAGGAAGTTATCGGAAGCGGGTGAACCCGTCAGATGATAAAGCTGTGAAAAAGTTCCCCAGACAAAAATTCTTTCACCGCTTTCACCACGCATCCTCATCAGGCGTTTGAGAATTTTCCCCAGCCGAGGCAGATACAGGTATTGGTCGAACTTTTCGTAATGGATCAAGGTTTCAGGTTTTGTCGGGCGAAGATAATAGAAAGCCATGCTTTTCAAATTCCACGCCAACAAGGCCGCGAAAACCGCAAGAATCACCTTGGCCTGTGTGTGTTCCAGAGCCAGCACGGCATCCATACCCAAACCACAGCCTAGTGAAAGTAGCGCAAATAATGGCAGATAGTGGTAGCGGGAAAATGCTCGCTGGAAAACGATCATGCTGAACACGATTAATGAAAAAACGGCCAGCCAGATGTTTTGATTTTGAACGCAATAGATTGCGAGAGGGATGAAACCCAGCCAGACAGGCAGGGCCTGCTTGAACAGTTGGCCGATTTCGAACAAAACACTGAAGTGCATGTTTTTGGTTCGGGTCAGTCTGAGGGTGGTGGCCATGCGGGTTTTCATTTGTTGGCGCGATTCCTGATCCCAATATCCCATTTTCCATTCGATCAGGTTGGTAAGTGCCATCACTGCCGCTGCAGCCATGGCAAACCGGACCGAGGCCAGTACGCCAAACTCAACCCAGACCAGAGGTGCCAGAGCTCCGGGAAAAAGAGCGGTGGTGTATTTTGGGATGGTGGCGAAACCGAAACAGATTCCTGCCAGGATCATCCACTCGGATCCGGCTTGCAAAAGGGCCAGTCCGGCAAAGACGAAAGGAATATAAAACTGCTCGAAGTTGAAAGAGCCTGCGGTCAGGTCTGGAGAGGTGCCATAAAAAGAATAAAGCAAAGCCCCGGTGAAACTGGCCCAGGGATTATGGGTGAAACTCCACAAGGCTCCATAGATGGCCAGCGAACCGGCAACATGGAAGGAGGTCTGCAAATGACGGATGCGCTGAACTCCACCCTCGGCGAAACCATAGACCCTGTCGAACAAAAGCATTTTCCACATGGGGATGCCAATAAGTTGCAGGTCTTTCTTCCACTGGAACCCTTGTGACGCAAAACGCGCCCGATAAGTGTAGATGGCAAAATCATCGTCCAGAGGAAAATTTTGAAATGGTCTGCGAAACAGGACTGCGGACAGGGAAATGATGACTAAAAATGTGAGGGTCAGCAGGTCCATGATAATTTGGGTGCCACTCGGCGTGGGGCCAGCGTGCAATAAGTTTTGTTGGCGAGCAAAGAGTTATTTCGACTTAACATTATTTCCCGTTGCCCCTGCGGCGAGCAGCCACTCGGCGTGGGGCCAGCGTGTAATAAGTTTTGTTAGCGAGCAAAGAGTTATTTCGGCTTAACATGCTTTTGCTATCGGCCTCCCTCGTCAGAGGGCGGACTTTGCCGGTCTTCTACTGATCGGCTGATTTTTAAGGTTTCTTTAGCCGTGTTCCTGATGGGACCGGACCCTCCCGAGTATAGAGAGCCGAGCCTTAAGGATCAACCTTTCAATGCCAGTCTTATGCGTGGGAGTCAGGCCAGCTTGCTTTTCGGCGTGAGATTGAGGAAAATACCTGCAACGTCAATCAACGTCGATGAATAGGGAGATTTAAATGCAAGAAGATTTCGGAAAAGCTTTCAAGGATATAGAAAACAGGGTTGGACTTCTCCGGAGGTTACTTTGACGTTGACCAGAATATGAAGTCTGTTGAGTCTCTGGATGCGGAAACGGCTCGCTCCGGATTCTGGGATGATAATGTATCTGCTCAAAAAATTCTGCAAAAAAGGTCCGGCCTGCAACGTTCGATAGAAATCTGGCAAAAACTGGAAAAAGAGAGAGAAGACCTGGGCGCTATGCTGGAGCTTTCTGCCGAGGAGGAAGACCCTTCTATGGATGAGGAAATCCGATCTTCTTTAACCCGGTTGGGCGAACAGGCGGCACAGGCAGAGTTGAAGGCGATGCTTTCGGGCAAAACGGATTTTAATAACGCTTTTGTGGCCATCAATTCCGGGGCTGGTGGTACGGAGTCTCAGGACTGGGCGGAAATGCTGTTGCGCATGTACCTGCGTTGGGGAGACCGCAATGGTTATAAAACAGAAGTCCTCGATACTCAGTATGGCGAGGAAGCGGGAATAAAAAGCGCGACGGTTTTAATTTCTGGCGATTATGCTTTTGGATATTTGAGGGCGGAAATTGGAGTGCATCGTCTGGTGCGCATTTCTCCCTACGACTCCAACAAAAGACGTCACACATCGTTCTCATCGGTTTTTGTTTATCCTGAAGTTGATGATGAGATTGACGTCGAAATCAAGGAAGAAGACTTGAGGACAGATGTCTATCGGGCCTCAGGGCCGGGAGGGCAGGGGGTGAACACCACGGATTCAGCAGTCCGGCTGACGCATGTTCCGTCTGGCATTGTGGTCCAATGTCAAAATGAACGATCGCAGCATAAAAACAAGGCATCGGCGCTCAAAGTCTTGAAAGCTCGTCTGTATGAAATGGAACAGGAAAAACTGGGTGAAGAAAAAAAGGAAATGGAAAAACAAAAAAAGAAAATCGAGTGGGGCAGTCAGATTCGCTCTTACGTTCTGCATCCTTACCAGTTGGTCAAAGACCTGAGGACAGGTATGGAGGTGGGTAATGTGGATGCGGTGCTGGAGGGTGATCTGCAACCGTTTATCCAAGCCTTTTTGCGTTTCGATAAAACCGGTGGGGAGGTAGGAAAGGCATGAAATCGGCAATCCAACCAGAGTTGATCAATGATCCGTTCGGCGACCCTGGGTTGTTGGTGCATTTTCTTCTGCAAAAGCGAGCACTGTTGTTTGACCTTGGCGATTTGTCTGCAGTGTCGAACGGAACCCTGCTCAAGGTTTCCCATGTTTTTGTCAGCCACACCCATATCGATCATTTTATTGGCTTCGACCGGGTGTTGAGAACGCTTTTTGGCCACGAAAAAACTCTGACCATTTTTGGCCCAAAAAATATTATTAAGAACGTGGAAGGCAAGCTGGCCGGGTTCACCTGGAACCTGGTTGAGCAGTATTCTGAATCGCTCACCATCGAAGTGGTTGAAGTGCAGGAAAGCGGTTTGTTGAAAGCCACCTTCCGGGCCATTGAACGGTTTAAACTTTGCGACGAAAGGCAGGAGCCGTTTGTTGACGGGTTGATCGTGGATGATCCCGCTTTCTCTGTGCGTGCGGCAATCCTGGAGCATCGCGTACCCTGTCTGGGGTTTGCGCTGGAAGAAAAACCTCATGTCAATATTGACAAAGATAAGTTGGAATCTATGAAGGCCGAGCCCGGGCCCTGGCTGAACGAATTGAAGCAAAGCGTATTGAGGGATGATCCGGAATCTTCATTCATAACGGTACCGTTTAGAGATTCCCGTACGGAAGACATTCCTCTGGGGCAGCTCAAGAGCGATCTGGTGGAGGTTTTTCCGGGACAGAAAATCGGCTATGTGGTGGATACGGTTTTTAATGACCGTAATAGCAAGAAGATTGTGGAATTGGTAAAATCTGCTGATGTCTTTTTCTGTGAATCCCCATTTTTGGCCGATGAAGAAGAACGAGGGCAGGCGCGTTGTCATCTCACATCCCGTCAGGCGGGAACATTGGCCCGGGAGGCGGGCGTTAAAAAACTCGAAGTCTTTCATTTTTCATCTCGACATAAGGACTGCCGGGAACAATTCTACAATGAGGCTCATGAAGCTTTTCAAGGATAGAAGAAGCAGGTCATGAATATCACAAACCAAAAAACTGCCAGAATATTCCTGATATTATTTATCATTCTAGGATTTAACTATGGCGTGAGTTTCCAGCAATTTCTTCACTTTGACTGGGCTGACCCCAAGGGGCTGAGTGACGCATCCAGTTACCTTGCAATGTCAAACGGTGATCAGGATGTTGCCTCGATCCACCGTTATCGTATCATCATTCCCTTTCTCGCTGATCTTGTTCGAGATGTGATTCAACCCTTGATCCCTGCTGACCAATTACATTTGATTGATGCGCTTAGCTTCTATCTAGTTAATTACCTCATCACAAGTCTTGCGGGTTTGCTTTTATATCTCTTTCTTGTTGAGTTGAAGTTTAAACCTGAACGGTCTTTGCTGGGAGTGTTTATATTTTTGGGGAGCCGAATTACAATTCTCTCGACAGGTGGGCCGATGGTGGACTCTTTATATTATCTGGCAATCATTACCATCCTCTATTGTTGTTTGACTCAGCGCTCAAAACTCCTCAGTGTGCTGAACCCGCTTCTGATTCTAACCAAAGAGACAACGGTGCCATTTTTATTCCTTCCGTTCTTCGTCAAGACGATGAACCGAAAACTTATTCTTCTGTCTTTATCGGTTTCTTTTGTCGTTCTCTTTTGGGTGAGAAACAAGGTCACTTATGCTTTGCCCAATGTTGTCAAGGCGGATGATCCTATCCTGGTTACGATCACAAGCCATCTGGCGTCAGGGCTGGAGAATCTTAGTCAAAGTTATTTCTCTTTGGCAGGCTGGCATGGTCTTTTTTCTCCCTTTTCAGTGTTCTGGGTGATTGCCTTTTTTGGAGCATGGCTTGAATTCAAGAAGATTGATACGCATTACCAGATTCCGCGTTTTTTCCTTTGGATCATTCCCATAACATTTGGATTTACTGTTTTAAGCTCTAATATTGGGCGTATGTTGCATAGTTTGTTTCCTCTTGTGATTCCTTATGCGTTGATTGGCATTGATTACGTGTTGTCTCGCAAACAGGATTGAACTACTGATTTGATGGATAGTCGGCCCGTTGATATACGGTAACCTTGCTGCTGGAGGTGGGCGATCGAAACTCGTGTATTTGGATGTCGTAGGTGTTGTTGACCCATATGGCCGGCGCGTTCAATTCGATCCGAGTGTATGCGTTGGCTTGGAGGACTTCTTTTACGTTCATGGCTTCGGCGGAGATATTCTCTGGCTCCGCGAAAATTTGGTCTTTGCCTCGAAGGACGATCCAGTCGGGCGGGTGTTGCTGGCTGAGGTCCTGGCTTGAGAACATTTTCATCCCCGTATAAAATGCCAGCGATTCGAACTCGCTATCGATATAACAGGAGTCGCCGGGCTTTCCATGCGTTTTGAAAAATCCTACAACCTCGTCAAGAGGACCCCTGTAAACATGGCTGATTTCGTATAAATAATCGAAGTAGACTGATTTGATTTGGACCTCTCTCATTAAGCTGGCATAGACGTTTTCTAGGTACGGGCTTTTTTGGAACCATTCCGATTGATTCTTGACCAGCGCTTTTAATGGAATAAGGGGGACGACATGAACCAGATTAGTGGTGATGAGAAGTAGCGCCAACAGACTTTTTAGCAAAAGGTATTTTGGAAAGATATTTGTTAGCAGAACAGCCAACAGAAGAAAGAACAGGGGGAAGCTGGAAATTATATATTGCTGAAGTGGCATGGAATGAGGCAGGGCCGTGAGCAACATGGTTAGAATGCAAATTAAAAGAAGGCTGACCTGGTTGGCAAAAGGTCTCAGTTGCTTTAAAAACAGCAAGGGCAATAAAATAAAAGGGAAGATATAGTTGTTTACTTGAAACAGGAATCCAAAAAACCTTTTTGGGAAACCCTGCCATGAGGGGTCGATGAGCGTGCTGGTGGAGGCGAGATGTTGCGAGACATGTGAGAATACTGGCGAAATGAAAATAAACCAGGGAATGCAGAACAACCCTGTGACTCCAGCAGCCCAAGCGGCCCGTCGCCGGTTTTCAGGAAGAGTTTCCTTGATGTGAATGAAAAAATGTATCAATACGCCTGCGATCATTCCAACAAATTCCACATACATGGTATGAAAAAATATTATGGAAACCATTGTTAGCGGAAAGGGGTTCCATTTTTTATTCTGGTATATGTCTATATAAAAATTCAAAAGCAGAACGGTGAGCAAAATGGGGACACCCACGTACCGTGCGGTGCGAAAATAAATCAGGGCGGGTATGGAGGTGGCCAGGAAAAAGGCGGCCAAAAAAGAGATGTCCTTTCGTCCAGTGAATTTCAGAGCGAACCGATAGAAGAAGATAACGGAAAGGACACCGATTAAAGCAAACGGGAGTCGAGCTGCAAAAGTGGTTTGGCCAATAACAGACAAAGAAAATGCCTGGGTGTAAAAGGGAATCCAAGGGCGATAGACAAACAATCCGTCGTACACATCGGCAAACAGCATGGAGGAATTGATCCCGTCCGAATGCATGGGGTATCCAAATTTAAGGATGGTTGTGCTGATAAAGGTGTCCATGCCTTCATCGATCTGCAGAACGCTGTCACCGAGGCCCAAAAAGACCATCGGGAATGTGTAAATGAACAAGAAGAAGAGCGGGAAATGATTGAATCCAAAGTGTTTGAGCGGGTTCATGGGCTGGTTTGCTAGTGTGGGAACGGGGGCGGAAAAAGCTAAAGCCATTTGAGATTATATTCGATAAGTAATAGAATTTGAAATATATTACGGGGCTAGTGATCTCACAGGTTTCCCGAAATGAGCCGTTTCTCTCATCCCTCACTCCTTGATAGACCATGGTGGATACGCAGAAAGAGCATGAGTGTCTGAAAAAGTCTTCGACAGAAGGACAGTTTTCCTTTAGCCGGAATCCCGACGAAAAGGAAACCACTCCAGGAATATCGGTTGTGATTCTCGCCTACCGTAGTGGCGAAGGTATCTATCCCTTTGTTGAGTCCATAGTCCGGTCTTTGGAAGAAAATGAGCCGGATTGGGAGATCATCCTTGTCGGAAACTATTTTTCCGGTGATGGAGATCCAACCCCTAGCATTGTCAGCAAAATCGCCCAGAGCCATCCCCGTATTCGTTCTGTGACCCGGATCAAAGAGGGTATGATGGGGTGGGATATGAAAAGTGGTTTGGAGGCCGCCACCGGACGAACCCTCGCAGTGATTGATGGCGATGGTCAAATGCCTTTCGAAGATGTGATCCATGTGTACAGAAAGCTCAAGAATGAAGGCCTGGATATGGCAAAAACCTTTCGCACTCAACGTGGCGATGGACTCTACAGAAAAACTATTTCTGTAGCGTACAATATCATTTTTAATATTCTGTTTCCTGGGCTCAACTGCAGGGATATTAATTCAAAACCCAAAATCATGACTCGTGAGGTTTACAATCGCATGGACTTGCATTCCAACGGTTGGTTCATTGATGCCGAGATCATGATTCAGGCAGGGAAGAGGAATCTGAAGATTGGCGAAATTCCTACCGTGTTTCACCAGATAAATTATCGTCCTTCATTTGTTCAACTCGGATCCGTTTGGGAGTTTTTCATGAATCTTCTCTGGTACCGTTTATTCAATAGACCCATTATATAAATAGAGGCAGGGCGCAGTGCAAAAAGATTCCATCATCCTCCCAATCAAAGCTTTCATTAAACAATCCCCAAAGTTAACCCGGTTTCTCGCCAATTATGTTGACCACTTCTATGAAGACTATTCTGTTCATAAGGTATTTCTTGAAAACAATCGAGGCAAGAGCCATAAACTGAATTTAGGCTCGGGCGCAGATTCAATGGGAGATAATTTTCTGAATGTGGATTATTATCCTATGAAGGGGGTTTCCCTGTGCGCCGATGTGCACCACCTTCCGTTTCGAGAAAACTCGGTCGACGCCGTGCAGTGTATGCAGTTGGCGGAGCATGTTGACGACCCTAGACAAATGGCATCAGAAATTTGCAGAGCTTTGAAGCCGGAAGGAGAGGTGTTTCTCACGGTCCCGTTCATGTATCCTTATCATGAAGCGCCGATTGATTTAAATCGATGGACTCAGGAGGGACTTAAGAACCTCATGCAAGGATTTACTCCCATCCAGGCCGGCGTGCTCGGAGGACCGACCGCCACCCTTGTTGAGGCTTTGCATGGTTGGTTGTCCATTCTTTTTTCTTTCAACTCAGATAAGCTGTGCCAGATTAATTATCTTCTATTCCTCCCATTTTTAAAGCCTTTCAAAATCATCGACCGGATTTTATTGAATAAATACAGCAGTTCCCACCGACTGGCAGCCATGTTTTATTTTTATGGTAAAAAAAAGGAAAGACTTTCCTCGAATACCAGTCAATGAATATTCTCTTAACAGGAGCGTCGAGCGGACTGGGAAATGCTCTCGTCAGGCATTTGTCCGACTGTTCCGGCTTGGAAATCAGGGCCATGGTCCACCGCTCGCCGGTGAATATTCCAGGGTGCGAAGTTAGACCGGGAGACCTTGATAACCCAGAGTCGCTGGCGCGGGCCGTTGATGGCGTCGATACAGTAGTTCATATGGCGGCGCTGACTCACAGTGCCCGGGAGTTGGATTACTTTCTGACCAATGTTTCTGGAACACTAAACCTGATAGATGCCTGTGTTCTGGCGGGAGTAAAAAGAATTATTTACATCAGTTCGTGCGCCGCGTCATTGGAGGGTGGGGGCTATGCCCGTAGCAAACTGGAAG
>CALAGQ010000079.1 GCA_937891765.1 uncultured Nitrospina sp. | reverse complement strand
ACCCAGCTCGCGTGCCACTTTAATGGGCGAACAGCCCAACCCTTGGGACCTTCTTCAGCCCCAGGATGTGACGAGCCGACATCGAGGTGCCAAACCTCCCCGTCGATATGAGCTCTTGGGGGAGATCAGCCTGTTATCCCCGGAGTACCTTTTATCCGTTGAGCGATGGCCCTTCCATTCGGAACCACCGGATCACTAACACCTGCTTTCGCATCTGCTCGACCTGTATGTCTCGCAGTTAAGCCACCTTATGCGTTTACACTCTACGTACGATTACCGACCGTACTGAGGTGACCTTTGCGCTCCTCCGTTACTGTTTTGGAGGAGACCGCCCCAGTCAAACTACCCACCAGACACTGTCCTAACACCTGATTCAAGGTGCATAGTTAGAATTTCAACAAACGAAGGGTGGTATTCCAAGGTTGACTCCATACCAACTGGCGCTGATACTTCAAAGTCTCCCACCTATCCTCTACATCGAAAATCAAAACCCAATGTCAAGCTATAGTAAAGGTTCACGGGGTCTTTCCGTCCTGCCGCGGGTAGCCGGCATCTTCACCGACACTTCATTTTCGCCGAGTCTCTGGTCGAGACAGTGCCCAAATCGTTACACCATTCGTGCAGGTCGGAACTTACCCGACAAGGAATTTCGCTACCTTAGGACCGTTATAGTTACGGCCGCCGTTTACTGGGGCTTCAGTTCATACCTTCGACCGAAGTCTAAGCACTCCCCTTAACCTTCCAGCACCGGGCAGGTGTCAGTCCCTATATTTCGTCTTACGACTTAGCAGAGACCTGTGTTTTTGGTAAACAGTCGCTTGGGCCATTTCACTGCGGCCCACCTATCTTTTCTCGTAAAGAGATATCATCGGCGGGCACTCCTTCTCCCGAAGTTACGGAGTTAATTTGCCGAGTTCCTTAACCAGAGTTCTCTCGCGCACCTTAGAATACTCATCTCGCCTACCTGTGTTGGTTTGCGGTACGGACACCTATATAACTCACATAGAGGGTTTTCTTGACAGCGGGATTAGGTTCAGTTTATGGGCTAGGCCCTCCTATTCGGCTCTCAGGTTTAATGATCCAGCGGATTTGCCTACCGGATCGCCCTACGACCTTAAACCAGCACTTTCAATCGCTGGCTGAACTTTCACTTCTGTGTTCCCCATAGCTCAAACGCTATATAAGTGGTACGGGAATATTAAACCCGTTTCCCATCGACTACGCCTTTCGGCCTCGCCTTAGGGTCCGACTAACCCTGAGCAGAGTTGCTTTACTCAGGAAACCTTAGGCTTTCGGTGACCAGGAATCTCACCTGGTTTATCGCTACTCGTGCCTGGATAATCATTTCTGTGTCCTCCAGCAATCCTTCCGGTATGCCTTCAACGGTTAACAGAACGCTCTTCTACCACTCTGAATAAATTCAGAATCCATAGCTTCGGTACTGTGCTTATAGTCCCGGCGATTATCGGCGCAAAATTCCTCGACTAGTGAGCTGTTACGCACTCTTTCAAGGGTGGCTGCTTCTAAGCCAACCTCCTAGCTGTTTTAGCAATTTCACATCCTTTATCACTTAGCACAGATTTAGGGACCTTAGCTGTTGGTCTGGGCTGTTTCCCTTTCGGCAATGAAGCTTATCCCCCACTGCCTGACTGCCGGTAAGCATGTTACGGTATTCGGAGTTTGATTGGGTTTGGTAATCTTGTGGGACCCCTAGCCCATTCAGTGCTCTACCCCCGTAACACTCGGTACCGACGCTAGCCCTAAAGCTATTTCGAAGAGAACCAGATATCGCTGAGTTTGATTGGCCTTTCACCCCTTACCACAGTTCATCCAAACGGTTTTCAACCCATCCTGGTTCGGACCTCCACTGTATTTTACTACAGCTTCATCCTGACCATGGTAAGCTCACTCAGCTTCGGGTCTACCCCATGTTACTATTCGCCCTATTAAGACTCGCTTTCGCTACGGCTCCGGATATGTTCCTTAACCTTGCAACATAGGAGTAACTCCCAGGCTCATTATGCAAAAGGCACGCCGTTCCGGAACTAAATCCCGGTTCGACCGCTTGTAGACATACGGTTTCAGGCTCTATTTCACTCCTCGTCAGAGGTACTTTTCACCTTTCCCTCACGGTACTAGTTCACTGTCGGTCACAAGAGAGTATTTAGTCTTGGATAGTGGTCTACCCAGATTCAAACGGAATTTCTCGTGTTCCGCCCTACTCGGGAATAATTCCCAGGAAGTCCAAATGTTTTCATTTACGGGGCTATCACCCTCTATGGCGGACCTTTCCAGGTCCTTCTATTAACAATTGGATTTTTGACTTCCCGACGGGTCTGCAAACCCATCTAGAACTATCCCACAACCCCTGAACTGCAACACTTGCAGGTTTGACACAGTTCAAGTTTAGACTGCTTCCGTTTCGCTCGCCGCTACTCCGGAAATCTCATTTTGATTTCTTTTCCTGAAGGTACTAAGATGTTTCAATTCCCTCCGTTGACTCTACCCTCCGTATATATTCGGGAGGGAGTAACACAGCATGACCTGTGTTGGGTTTCCCCATTCGGAAATCCCCGGATCAAAGATAGTTTGCATCTCTCCGAGGCTTATCGCAGCTTACCACGTCCTTCATCGTCTTCTTGTGCCTAGGCATCCACCGTACGCCCTTAGTAGCTTGATCAAATAATACTGATCGTTTTATATCTGTAATTTGTATTCTAATATCTAATGCGCATAATTGCGGCTACTCATGTATAAATACATTAGTATTCATTACTTTTTCCCAACTTGTCAAAGATCTCGATAATTCCTCAGAATCATCAATGTGGAGCTTAACGGGATCGAACCGATGACCTCCTGGTTGCAAACCAGGCGCTCTCCCAACTGAGCTAAAGCCCCTTTGTTGTTATAGTGGGCCTAGATAGACTCGAACTATCGACCTCACGCTTATCAGGCGTGCGCTCTAACCACCTGAGCTACAGGCCCAGAGAAAGAAATCTAAAACTAGACCCTTTCCACAAAAGAGAATATTAAAAAAAGGTGTGCCGGAGTTAACATGCCATCCTAGCAGTGTAAACACTACTTACTCCTTAGAAAGGAGGTGATCCAGCCGCACTTTCCAGTACGGCTACCTTGTTACGACTTCGCCCTAGTCATCGGTCTTACCATTGACAGCTCCTTCCCCGAGGGGTTAGGCCACTGGCTTACGGCACTACCAACTTCCATGGCGTGACGGGCGGTGTGTACAAGGCCCGGGAACGTATTCACCCCGGCGTGCTGATCCGGGATTACTAGCGATTCCACCTTCATGGGGTCGAGTTGCAGACCCCAATCCGAACTTAGACCGGTTTTTTGAGATTGGCTCCACCTTGCGGCTTCGCGACCCTCTGTACCGGCCATTGTAACACGTGTGTAGCCCTAGCTGTAAGGGACATACTGACTTGACGTCATCCCCACCTTCCTCACGCTTGCGCGTACAGTCTCCATATAGTGCCCAGCATAACCTGATGGCAAATAGGGATAGGGGTTGCGCTCGTTGCGGGACTTAACCCAACATCTCACGACACGAGCTGACGACAGCCATGCACCACCTGTGATAGTGTCATCGAGCAAGCTCTCAGAGGATTCCGCTTTCACGGAACTTTCACTAACATGTCAAGGCCAGGTAAGGTTCTTCGCGTTGCATCGAATTAAACCACATGTTCCACCGCTTGTGCGGGCCCCCGTCAATTCCTTTGAGTTTCAGCCTTGCGACCGTAGTCCCCAGGCGGAGAACTTAACGCATTTGCTACGGCACCGAAGGGGATGAAGCCTCCGTCACCAAGTTCTCATCGTTTACGGCGTGGACTACCAGGGTATCTAATCCTGTTTGCTACCCACGCTTTCGGGCCTCAGCGTCAGTATCGAGCCAGGAAGCCGCCTTCGCCACCGGTGTTCCTCCTGATATCTACGCATTCCACCGCTACACCAGGAATTCCACTTCCCTCTCTCGAACTCTAGAAAACCAGTTTTGGAACCACTCCCTTGGTTAAGCCAAGGTCTTTAAGTTCCAACTTGATTTTCCGCCTGCGCCCCCTTTACGCCCAATAAATCCGGATAACGCTTGCGCCCCTCGTATTACCGCGGCTGCTGGCACGAAGTTAGCCGGCGCTTTCTTCTAAGGTACCGTCACGAATCAAGCCTATTCGACTTGGAACCATTCTTCCCTTAGGACAGATCTTTACACTCCTTGAAGCGTCATCGATCACGCGGCGTTGCTGCGTCAGGCTTTCGCCCATTGCGCAATATTCCCCACTGCTGCCTCCCGTAGGAGTCTGGGCCGTATCTCAGTCCCAGTGTGGCTGATCATCCTCTCAGACCAGCTACTGATCGTAGCCTTGGTAAGCCATTACCTCACCAACAAGCTAATCAGACGCAGGCCCATCCAAAAGCGTGGCCGAAGCCACTTTAATATCCACACTTATGCATGAATACCTTATTCGGTATTAGTCCCAGTTTCCCGAGATTATTCCAAACTTAAAGGTAGGTTGCCTACGCGTTACTCACCCGTTCGCCAGTTTAATAATCATCCGAAGACAACTTTCTCCTAGACTTGCATGTGTTAAGCACGCCGCCAGCGTTCATCCTGAGCCAGGATCAAACTCTCCATTGTAGTTTATTTTGACTCATTTTATTTTATGTTTATTTTTTGTAAAAAATCGAATCTCGTCAAACGAGCTTCGCTCATATTAACTTTGATCCTGCACACCATTTTTGTCAAAAAACACGGGGAAAATTCCCCAAAACTTTCTTATTTTGAAAGCCCGCAATTATACTCTGAGGAGTATAGGCTGTCAACTAAATATTTGGCATAATTTGAATAAATATTTTCGTTTTTTTGCGGGGTTCTTTATTATGTTTTCAGAAAGCGGGCGATTATAATCGGCCACCTACTGATAGGCAAGAATAATATTAAAAATAATCCAAATAATTTTCTTATTTCTAAGCCCTATACCAAACATTTTTGATTATCTATTTTCAGAAAGCTGGCGATTATAATCGACCACCTACCCATAGGCAAGAAGAAATATTTGATAAGCAATATTACTTTAAACGGACTCGAGATTTGTTGCTAATGTTTGCAGAAAGCGTGGTAACCAAAATTAATTGTCTCCCTTATTCAATTAATAATTACATCCGATTTCTAATGTAATTTGAAATCGATTTTTATTTATAATTTAACTCCAATATAATTAATTTGATAAAAAAATAGG
>CALAGQ010000078.1 GCA_937891765.1 uncultured Nitrospina sp. | reverse complement strand
CCTTGGGGCTATACTTTTCAATGGGTTACGCCGCCCTGCAATGTCACTTTTGTTTTTGCGGACACTTTGCGGACACTACATCTTCATCAAAAGCGTCAGCCGCCTTCATTAAAGTGCTTTTCTTAACCTTTGAGTAAATCATCGTTGTGTTAATGCTTTGATGACCCATGAATTCCCGAACAACCTCAATTGGAATCCCTCTATTGGTTAACTGAGTAGCTGCAAAGTGTCTAGACGATTTAAACGAATGTTTTCCAAACCCGGCTTTTTTACAGGCTCTGAGTACATTCGTCGTTACCGCTTTTGTGCCAACTCCAGGGAAAAAGGATTGGCTTTTATCAAGCGGCCAAACTAAAGAACTCAAGATCTTCTTCAGTTTTTTACAAATTGGAATTTCAACCCAGTTTGTGGTCTTGCCTTGATACGTACCAATTATTCCTTCCCTAAGATCAACTTCCTTCGGACAAAGATTAACAACATCAGAAAGTCGTAAACCTGAATACATTCCTATCAGGCATATCTTTTGATACTCTTTCATAACAAAGCCGACGATTTTTAGAAAGTCCGCTTCCTCAAGTATCATGCTTTTATCGAACTGCTTAGGCTTGTTCCCCCACTTCATCAGAGGGTAATCCTGAACTGTTGGCAGCTGAAAGCCTCTGTTTGCTAGCCTTACGATGTCCTTTAAAACCCTAAATTCCTTCTTAAGAGTACTTGGTTTTGCCCCGGCTTTTTCCCGGTGCAATTTAAACTCAATCACCAACTGATCATCGATTTCAGCTAATGACTTACCCTTGAAGAAAGGCAGCAAATGGGTTCTTATTATCTGGCTATACCGTTCCTTGCTATGGTCAGATTTATTAGGAAGTACTTGATCCACGTACTGCTTTGCAAAGTCTTCAAATTTTCCTACATATGTTTTATAGTCCCCCCTTTCGATTGCAGCCTTATGTTCTGCTAATTGACGTTCTGCGTACCGACGATCGGTTGTTCCAAATGAACACCGAATCCTCTGTCCCAGGTAGCGACAATCAGCATGGAATATGCCACGTTTACCACGTGGAAAAATATGTTCCGGCATGTTCTTCTCCATATTTGGAGCCTGAACGTTCCGGATCTTCCAACAAGGCGATTTTACCATGCCTCTTCCTTGTTGATTATTTAAATTTGGTTTAAACATTTATTGGATTGATCCATTACTGCATAAGTTGGCTAATTGCCACTTAAAGCCACCCAGCAACTCGATATAAGCCCTGCAAACAAAGGGTGTACGCCGATGCGGCTTTTATTCAATCTTTGATTTGATGGGTTTTAGGTCATAATTTTTAGTGCTATATAAAACAGGTATACAAAATCTTAATAACATTATTGTTCCATTGAGTAAGTCTGCCTCTGTATTCCTCACAATATTATAAAAAATAAGCGACGTTTATTCCTGGGGGTATACTCTAGTACCAACCTAACCAAGATCTTCTAAATTTGGCTGGCTTTTACCGACCGCTTGTCGTGCTAAATTGATCTTTCTAATCCTGTCCGCCATCCTTTTTCTTTGCTCGTCAGACAGGATTGGGCGACGGTTTGGATCCTTGCCAAATCTGAATGCAAATATCGGACAATCAACAGAAGCGCATTCCCCAATCCGACTACGATAATTTTCAGACTCTCTGCCGCCCATACACTGAATACACATTTCCCTCATTGCATTCACGGGAGGCATGCATTTTTTGCCTTTGTATCGCTGTGTCATAGTTCGATCCTTTCTTCATCCCCTTTAATCGTGTCTTCACGGGGGGCTTCTAATATTGTTACAACAGGGTTTCTCCCTAGATGGCGCTTAACCGCTATTAAATTGGCGTCTTCCATTTTTTTTAATGCCCTGTAGCTTGCATGGCGATTCACTCCCATACCCCGTAAAAGCTTGCCGGACAGTTTCACAATTTTGCAGTTCTTGAAACCTGCTAAATGCCAAAGGGCGATACCCACATGAAGAGCCATGCCAGGAAGCTTCGAGGCATTTATGATCCAGTTCAATGGGATAGGCCCTCTTAAGAACTTCTCGCCCTTTTTGTGTTTTGGAGGAAGGGGAGACGGTTTTGGCAAATTTTGTTTAACTGAAGTATTTGGTAGTTTGAGGCTATTAAGATTCAAGGAAGTTACCTACTCTATTATTTTAAGATATATATAAGATATAAGACTGTACGGGTGTGCGCTGATGACCAGGTAAAGTTGCATGAGCGCACAGGTTACCTGTTCACTGGCGCACAGGTTGATGACTGCCCATTTCATTCAAGCAGTCCCAAATTGTGTTCCACATCTTCTCTCCTCGTTCATCCATGTACCGATCTGGATAGCGGGTTATGTCGACGTCGGATCGCAACCGGAATCCATCCAACACAATCTCACTAGCCTGGGCCATAAGTTCCTGCGTTTTTGCAATACACTCGTCTAATTCATTCAGTGGCGCTTCAACCAGGATGGCATCATGGACAGGTGCGCAGACTCGTATTCCACTTTCAACCGCAAGGCAGCATGCTAATCTGAGCATCTCTGCTCCATTGGCTTGCATGGGGAAATTCTGCAAGGATCTTGGATTGGCTTGTTTGCCAATATGGATTTCCCATCCAAAAACTGTCCAGATCTTCCCCATTAGCATGGCGTGGTTTAAAACTCCAGCTGACCACCCCCAGAAAACCTTGTATGTTGTCCTGTGTAGTTTGAGTAGCTCTCTAGCTTGAACCACAGGTTGATTGATTCTGACAGCCAACGATTCTGCCCCCATGCCATACTGAACAGCCAACACACAGGCTTTGAACTGCTCCCGTTCAAATTTGTGGCTCTGTTTGGTTGCATTGTCCGGTACTGCACCCGCTTGTTTGGCAAAAGCTAGATACGGATCACCGGACCGGTAAGCCTCCATCATCAGCGGATCTTTTGATAATGCTGCTGCAATACCAAACTCCTGTTGCGACCAATCAATATAGGCAAGGCCGTAGTCAGTATTTGGCTTAATAAGGCTTCGTAACCACACCGCTGGTCCAAAGATAAACCTTTTATTGCTGGGTTGGTTTCGCCCCGTCTTAGCCCTGAAGGCTGACAGCATGCATCGATTACGCCCATCTTTGCCAACAGCAAGGGCAGATAGACGCATCTGAGATAGGGTAACTCTCAGTTCTCTTAATGGGCCGACAGCAGGATAGGATCGAGACATTTCTTTGAAAGTGTCATCCTTCAAGTCAAGTTTCCCCGTTGGCAAATGAGGCCAAGGGATATTTCCCCCAACCAACCACGCTGCAAATTTATTTTGTTTAAAAGTTTTTCCTTCATAGACACCGTAATCGGCATCCATTTTTCTGATGAGCTGCTCTTGTATGGAGTCCCAGCCATTTTCAAGTAGCGCCAATGATTCCACATCAATAGGGATGCCGTTATATTCGATCTGTGCGGCTGCCTTCATATACCGACCACGCAATAAAGAATGGGGTATGTTCAAGTGTGGGGCCATATGCGGGAGAAGTTTCTCCAATGCGACGACATCTGACTCGCAATAATCAAAAATATCTTCTTGTTCTTTCTGCGACCAAGGACCACCACTCAAGATCAGATTACGCATGGCATCCTTTTCTACAACATCCAGACAAGGCAACCCAAAATGGGTCAAAGCCCCCAATAAACCGGATCCGCTGGATAGAGTCTTCCCATTGGTAACGCACCTAAATTCAGTAAACAGGTCGAGGACATTTTCCGGAAGAGGCCAACCCAGTGATAGATGGCAGTTAAACTCTGCGCTAGCGTAATAGGCGACGAATAGTGAGTCGGCCCCGACGGGATAGGGAGGTAGCTTAAGCCTTCTAAGCTCATCCTCCCAAAGCCTCATCGTATGCCCACCGACCAATTCCTTTGCAACCAGGCAAACAACTTGGTCCGGCCTCTCCCCATCGGGTGCCACAAACTCGAAATCAACAAGCCAGACTTGCCGAAAAGACTTTGAACCAAGTGAAATCATATTTCACCGTTGAGTCTGCGGATGACAGGATGATCCATCCCCGTGATGTATCGGTCTTTGAAGGCAATCTCCATGATTTCACCAAAAGAAAGGTCAGGCCATTCTGGATCGGGAAGCTCACCTGTTGCCTCATATACCTCGTACCCGCCAAGAGCCATGTTCGACACTACCTTGACCCATTTTTTCTTGGCTAGTTCAGCGGCCTCAAGAGCAGAACGGTTCCAGTTATCATGTCTGCCATCCGCATTGGGTAGGCGAATAGACCAAAGAAAGAGGACACCTTGTCGGGTCATCCCGGTAAGAAATATTTTTGGAACTATTTCGCCAGGAAGCTCACTCCACAGTTCAGGGGCAATCAGAAAAGTTTCCCGATCCTCTTTCATTTCAATGACTGCCGTGGAGAATTGGTAGTCATCCTCTGGGCGAATCCGAACAAACTCCTGCTTATGCGGTTTGTGTACGGGGATGGTGGTTATCACTTTCTTGACGCCTACCATAGAGCCAAAGTCCTGGGACAAACGAAGGCTTGATAGATCAAAACCCTTTTGGCCAACATTTTGTTTAATTTCTTCTGTTTGTTCAATTTCGTCTACGTTCATTTGAGTATTCCTTATAAAATTGTTTGGGGTGAAATGCTTGCTATGCTTATGCTTCTTTGAAACCATTCCAGGCCGACCGAGTAAAAAGGGCCACGTAATAGTAGAAACCCTTTACCCCCTGAAATTCCCCTTCGGACAACCGGTCTACGATCCAGCCCTTTATTTTTGACTCCTGCGCGACTTTTTCCATCCCCCTCAGCCGGGAAATAATTCGCTCACGGGTTGCCCCAGAATTTTAGCTAGCCGCCTTTTGTCCTTTGTGTTTGGATTAATCATCCCTCTTGTTACTTTGGACATCCATGCGTCGCTCTTGTTCATTGACTTGGCAACCCTCCATGCTGGTTCCGGGTGGTCAACAAGCACATGTTTCAATTTGTTTCTCATTTGAATCCCTATTTAAGTTAGAAGAAAACTTCTGCATCTACTTAAATAGAGTGAAATTTGCCTTCACAGAGGGAGGATTCCTGTGAAATTTGACTTCACAGGTAAGTTTTTTTGGGTGAAGCTTTGTGTGTGTGGGGGGGGGTAACCGCTATTTAGTGATTACTTTCCAATAAATTGGGTCGGCAAGGTGGGGGGTATAAATAAATTTCTTGTTCTCGCATTTAATGGTCACCGTCAAATATTTCTCTAATTCAGAGTCATCTTTTTTTATTTTTCCCAAAGCATTAGTTATGTTGTGTCGCACTCTCTGCCTGGCTGACTCTAGTGTGTCGGCAAATTTTTTGCTTTGCCCCTTTCGGTCTGTATTTGCACTTAATTGTTTATTAATTTTGTGGATTTCATCCTCGCAATCCTCCTTAGCCTCCAGATTGCCAGAAATATCAGCTTCCTTCATAATATCTTGGAGGTCTTTTAGCCTTTCTTTCATGCCTTTAATGTAGTCACCATCCATCACTTGTTGCTCGGAAAACTCACTGTCTTGGACTTCCAATCCATGGGTTTTCCAATCTGATGCTTCCTTGTCTGATGAAACAGATCCAGGGCTAAGCCGCTTGGATTTAGCTGATTTTATTTCCTGCGGTTCAAAATTTGCTATCTTGCCTAATTCGGTAGCAGAAATTTCTACCTTTTCCTTTAATAATAAATGAGCTATGCACTGCATTCCAAGAGAGTCCTTTATGATTATTTCGGGCCTCCCATTCCAAGTGATAGACCAAAAATCCCCACGGCATATCCAAATATTTTTATCTAGCACCTCAGCCGCATCTTTTATGGCCTCAAGTTTAGTTTGAGGTTGAGGCGGTTGATCTTGAAATACGCCCCCACTTTCTAGCAGGTAAAGCATGTTTTCACGCAACCCCCCTAGCAACTTCCCCGCTTCATCAAACTCCCCCCCCTCTATTGACTTCAGCAGTCCATCGGGAATTGGGTAACCTTTAGCATCAAGAACGGCCAAAAGTTGGGTTGGCTCAAACCGCTTATCATCATCTTCGTATAAATCATATTGGGATAGTAAGGTTGGTGTGGCCGATGATGTAGCAACAAGTTCACCCCTTTCGCTCGCACCGATTAAGAATTTCTCTATTGTGGCAATGTTTTTATCTAAATTGAAGGGGGATTGTTGAAACATGTAGGGGAAGAAGGTGTCTGAGTAAGCCTCACCAAATAATAAAGCAAAAAATTCTGCCTTAGACCAATAGTCGGCCCTAGAAAGTTCTTTCAGATCAATAGAGTCAAAGTCTTTAGCGACGGATTCTTTTAAGCTGGCGATTTTTTCTTCTCCGCCTTCTGGCATTGATTCACAAAAAAATAAACTAGCGAATATTCCCTCATCTCTAAGCCAGCGTGTAACAATAAGTGGATTTAGGCCCACATCTAAAGCTGATGATGGGAAATATTCGTCCCCGATGCAGCCACCGTGACAATTCTCAGCTAGGTGTGTAAAACCGTCTACAACTCTATCCTTGATATCTTTATTTTTATAAATGCTTTCTGGAAGGTTTTCTATGCTCCCCCCACGTATTACCTGAGCTATATATTTTGCTTCCTCGCCAAAGAGGATTGACAAAACATCCTCTAATGACCATTCTTGTGACCATACTTTAAATTCTCTATTCATTTTATCTTCACCGTGGAGTAGTCATCCAGAGAAACTATTGCTCATTTCCATATTTATCCACCCACCTTCTTGCCATTTCTTGTGCTTTTTCAATCTGAGAAGGAGTCATAAGTTCCTGGACTTTTCTTCGCAACTCAACATAGTTTGGGGCCAAACTGTCTTTTTTGCGCACGGTTGTATTAGCAATGTTGAACCACATGTGAGCCAACACATAATCCTGGGGCACAGCAGTCCCCATAAAGTACGACTGCCCTAAATTGCCTTGGGCATTGTTGCTGCCTTTCTCGGCTGCTAAGTGGTATAGCCTAATAGCCTCTTGGTAATTTTGAGGAACACATTCTCCATGCATATGCCAAACCCCGAATTCATCATACGCATCGCCACTATCCTGTTCGACGGCAAGGTTTATCCATTTTATGGTGCCATGCGAGACGTACCATAGCTTTTGCATAACCTTGATTAGCCGACCGTGTTAGCCACTTAATCGCCTTGGTGGGTTGGACAATATATGTAGAACCTAAATAATATTGGGCTACGGCATTCCCTTTCTCGGCGAGGAGTAAAAATTTCTCTCTAGCTGTTTCATTATCCTGATTTTCATATGCATCAATGCCTTCCTGCAAGTCATCCGCATAAACGGACCCAGACATTAGAGCCAATATCAGGAATACTGGAAACAATCGTTTCATAAGACTCCCCTACTCATACCAGTCCATAATTTTCTTCCTGCCATCATATCCTACGGCCAGACCCGCTTCAATGCATTGTCTAAGATTCGCATGCCTTTCAAGTTTCATTAAAGAAATTTAATTTAGGTTTAAGCATATTTTATTGACAGCATTGCTTAACAAATTGTACCTTCGTAAGGTAAGTTGCTCCTAAATAACTGGGTTCTGGCTAAATGAAAGCAAATTCCACAATAGTTTTTTTGGTTTTCCTAGTGATGACAATGTTCGTCACCGAGGTTGCTTTTGCCTATCCCAGAACCAGTGGTTTCCAAGGTAGCTACGATTACACCCAGCCAAGACAGATTGTTCATACCGTTGAGAAGAATGAAAGCCTTTGGGCGATTGCCAAACAGTTTGACGTGGATTTTACAAAGCTGGCAG